>NZ_JAGEMF010000003.1:0-573785 GCF_040148805.1 Thalassospira sp. NFXS8
ATGCGGCGTTATCTATTTATCCTTAAATAGATACAATATACCCACAATCGCGGGGTGGAGCAGCCCGGTAGCTCGTCAGGCTCATAACCTGAAGGTCGTCAGTTCAAATCTGGCCCCCGCAACCACTTCTCTCTCACTTGGCAAGTCTTAGATATAGACTCCAAGGATTCACGTCACAAGAGAAATTTGCAGTCGGGCATCGCCTTTAAGAGGAGGCGGCGCTTACGAGGCTATTTATTTCCTGACTTTTCAATAGCTTAAAAATGCAAAAAACCCGCTGGCGGCAACCAACGGGTCTTTGAAAAGGCTTAAACTGCCCTCGCTAATAATGGGATCAGTTTAGGCGACGGGATTGCTTTGTCAAGAACAAAAGCAAATAACCGGCCTGTGCCGACAAAAATATGAATCTGGACGACTCTGTTGTCTGCCCTTCGGGGCCCAAATCCGTTCCAGGCCTTGCCCGACGGACGGAAAGTTATGGCGATTTACTCGCCTTGTGTGACGGTTTTACCGGCTGCAATGATGTGACCACGGCTTCGGTAGTCGGTCTCGTGAGCCGAGGCATTTCCTGTTTATCCCCCTGTTTGACCGATCTTTCCGTTCGTGTTCTCATTCTGCTGATCGAGCATGTTTATGATGTGCGTACCTGGCGCAGTGGCCGCTTGACGGTCTGGCCAGGCAATCGGCGTTTGGCCGAATTGACCGGTAAGAATGAACGGTCGATCCGGCGGGCATTATGTTTGCTGGAGGCCAATCACTGGATTGTAAGGCGGTATTCCGCGTCGAACCGGCGTTCGGATGGCAATGCCGGGATTGATTTGCGTCCGGTCGCGGCACGTCTGCATGAGTTGCGCCAGGCGGCAGACTTTCTCGAACAGAAGATAGAGTCCGCCCGCGAACAGGCGAAGGTCGAACGAGATGATCTGGCGATGATGAATGTGTCAGAAGAGGTGACAAAAGAGTCCGGGGTGGTGGACGCTTCTGTCCACCTTAAATCCTACAAGTTAAATCCCGGTTCTACGAACCTTGTACAAGGCGGGGCTTCGCAGGCAATGCCCGGGCAGAGATCGAGCCCGACAATTTCCAGTCTTGATGTGGATCGGGAAATCCTGTTTTTGATGGTTCAGGCATCCCCGACCTTGCAAAGACAGCTTACGGCAGCCGAACTGTGTGACCTGATGGGACCGGAACCGTCTCGTGCCTCCATTCAGGCGGTTGCGACGGCTGTTAAATCGACCCTTTCCCGCCAGATCAAATTGCGGCCCGCTGTCTGGCAGGTGGCGCTGGCCAAACATGGCTGGGCGGCGCTGGCCGCTGTGATGGTGGCGGTTGACCGTCAGGGCGTGCGCGACCCAGCTGGCTATCTCTATGCCATGCTCAAATCGGCCCGTTTGCGCGATACCGTGCGCCACAATTTACGGGCCATCGAGCAGCAGGAGAGTGGTCATGCATGATTTTCTTCCTGCCGTTCACCAGCCTTCTGACTGCCAGCTTTTATTTGCCCGAAAAGCCCGGGGTCTGGCACATTTACGGCGCTGGAACGGGGCCTGTGATGTCTCTGTTGCCCAGTATTGTGTGATGGCGTGCGATAACGTTTCGCGTCGGGCCGCGCCCTATGGCCTGATCCATGACATCGAGGAAGATGAAACCGGGGATCTTCTTACGCCTGTGAAGCAAAAGATGCGCGAACTCGGAATCTGGCACCGCTTTGAAGCGGAGATCGTTTTGCCGATCCGCAAGTTTTACACGGAACTGGCGGGACTGTGCTGGCCGTGGCCCGCCGATGTGGTGGCGGAAGTTGCCGACATCGACCAGCGTTTGCAGGTGACGGAATATCGTGATGCGGTTGATCGGAACCTGGTCCCGGAACCGTCACCAGCTTTTTTTGAGTTGCGGTTTCCTGCTGATTTTGGCCTGCCGGGTCTGATTTTCCGGCGAGCAGTTCGTCTGTTCGGGCGCGGTGAGGGTCAGGAGAAGATATTGTGCCGAAAACGCAACCTGTGGTATTTTTTTTGCCTGAGGCAAGGCATGTGAAACCCTTCGCCCGAGTGGCGTTTGGCGTGTTCTGTGATGTTGTCGCGAAGTCGTGCGTCTATGTTGGCGCGCGCAAAGCCTGCCAGGCGGTGAGGAAGATATTCTGGTTGGGCATGGAGATCTTGATCCGTCGTATCGAGGTGGTGATTCTGGCACCGATCCTGAGCAGTTTTTGTCGGATGGTATCGGGCGCGGCCCGGGCCAGGTCGGTGCCTTTCAGGGCGCGCAGGCGCAGTTGTGTCATCAGCACATAGGCAAACCCGGCAAAGATCAGGCGCAGCTGGTTGGGTTTGAAGCCATGGGCCGAGGTTTGGTGGCCAAACAGGTCGAGCTGGCAATCCTTGATCCGGTTTTCCATGTCGCCGCGCGGGCAGTAGATGTTCTGATAGATTGCCCGGGCCATGGCATCGCGGTCGTTTGGAAATGCCTTCACTTCGCGGATCACCAGCGGGGTGTTCCAGTTTAGAGAGGTGACCAGAAAGCGGACCCTCTGGTCCCGACCCGGGCGGTGCAGGGTTTTACAGATGACCTGTCGCGGTCGCGGCCAGCTTCCCGATTTGGGTTGATGAGAGAAATGGCCGAATATCTCTACGGCAGCGTTGCTGTCGACCATCGCCACGGCAGCACGGCTCCTGATTTTGCGGGCCTTGTGCAGTAGCCAGGTGTTGCGGGGCAGGCCGAAGATATAATCCACGCGGTTGGCCTCGCACCAGTTCATCAGGTTCTTGCGCGCGAACCCGCTGTCGCCCCGGATCAGAATTTTCACCTTCGGCCAATGCGCGCGGATCTGGCCAACGATCCGCTTGATCGCTTTCTTCGCGCCGCGCGCCCCGTCGGCATTGCCCGCGCGCAGCCGGGATAACAACAAGTGGGGCCCGCAATAAATATAGAGGGGCAGGAAACAGCGGTGTTCGTAATAGCCATTGAAGAAACCGCCGTCCTGATGGCCGTGGGTCTTGATGTCGGTCGCGTCGATGTCGAGTGTGATGTGGTCGGGCGGGACATCGTAGCTTTCCACAAACAGCTCGACATAGAGATCCTGAAGTTGCGACGTTTTTGCCGCGAACTTGTGATAGCGGCGATCCCCTTCGATGAAATCCTGCTCCAGCCGCCCAAGGGTGGACGCGCCGGCTCGTTGCCTTGGCGGATGGCCCTGCTGCGTGTTTGCTGTCGCCATCAGCTTCAGGCAGGGATCGTTGCGCAGATCGTTATGATCCGTGAGATCTTCGTAGCCCAGCGCGATGCCGATGATGCGTTGAGCCAGCAAATCGGGCAGGTGATGCCTCACCCGGGCCGGGTCCCGGTGATCGTCGACATACCGCGCCATGCGCGACCAGAGGTTCAATCGAGCGGCGGTTTCGCGCAGCAATAATCCGCCCGCGTCAGAGGTTATCTCGCCCCCGTCGAATGCCGCCAGAACCCGCCGTCGACCGAAATCCGAGAACTGCATCGAAAAAACACCCTGTTATTTTTTGGAAACCGGGAATTCATTCTAACATCCAGATATCATTGCGAAAATGAGGATAACACCAAAATCTGGTGACGGATCCGGGTTTATGGATCGGGCCGGGCGGCTGTTTCCGGCATGGGAGGGTTGAAAAATGGATTGTGCAATCCACAAACTCGCCGAAGCCCTGCCCAGTGTCGAATTTTATAGTGAATTTGAAAGGTCCTCAGCCAATTCAATGTGGTTTTCTTAACTATTAACTTCCGTTAGATCTCTGGGCTGGGTGCTCACAACTAGCAGAAGAGCTGTGAGTTGCACCAGTGCAGATGATCAAAATTTTTAATTATTCAAGATTATTTGGTTGTTTCTTGTTTTTAGTGTTTTTTTGTTCGCTTCGCTGATTTTTTAGGTTGGATTATTGGTTCGTTTAATAAAGCTCCGAGGATGTTGTGGTGACCAATTGGTATGGTGATTTCGGCCCTTTGGTGGCGAACGTGATTAAAGGGTCTTGGTTCAGTTAATAGAGGTTTTTTCTTTTCATAGATTAAAAAACACTTTTGGGTTTCAAGGGCGGTGAATAATACTTTATCAAACGGGAAATTTTCTTTACTTAATAAGAAGTTTGTCCATTCTCTAAGTAGCTTGTTTGAGTTTGTGTTTTCGCTGTGGCAGATGAGAATGATATCTTTGAAAATATTGGATTTAGCGTAGTCTTCATGTTTTTTTAATTTTTTCATCGCTCCTTCGTAGATATAAAATTCATCTACGAATATTTCCATTTTTTTGTTGGCGTGGTTGATTTTTCCCCCGTTCTTTTTGTTTTCTGCAAATGCTTCGTTGATTTTGTTTATTCCATACGTTTGATCGTTAAAATATGCTTGGACATCTTCTTTGTCCACGGAGGTGATTTCTATGCCAACTTTGAATGAAGGATTTTTTTCATCAAAATCAGAGCGGGGTTCTATTACGTTTATTGCGGCATCTGGTCTATCATTTTGACTTTCATCTATGTTGTAGAATCCGTACAATTTATCTAATTCTGTTTTTGCTAAATCAAGAACCTTGAGTTCCAAGTTTCGTTTTTTCATGGCGTGCTCCTATTTTTAAGTGGGTTTTATTAAAAATATAGTATAATTCAGAATTTTGGGGGCAACAGTTAAATTGAGATTTATGTTTTTTTCTCGAGTAACGGTAGGTGCTACATTAGCTTGGTTTGTGTCTGTTACAATGAAATTATAGCTAGTTTTGAGGTGACGTCTCAATGGCTGCCTTTCTCGCTATTGAACCCGCTAATGTCTGGGTTGTGGATGGGGATACCGTGATGGTGGCCGGGGATCGCGTGCGACTTCTCGATATAGATACACCGGAAATTTACAGTCCACGCTGTAAGTCGGAACTGCAACTTGGTTTGAAGGCGAAGGCGAGGCTTCAAACACTTGTTCACAGTGCGCACGAAATTGCGATCCATTATGCCGACCAAGATGATCGATATGGACGCAAATTGGGAAGTTTGTATCTCGACGGTGAAGATGTAGCTGTCACTCTTTTGGCAGAAGGTTTGGCGCTACGCTGGTATCCAGGCAGGAAGGCCTGGTTGGCACGTAAGACAGTTTGGTGTGGTGATGAATGAGTTCTCGACGGTCGAAGGCATCAGCTTTGCGCCGGAGGAGGATCTTATTGGTTTTGCCTTCTGATATGCTGAGTGTTTCATTGTGAGGCTGATCTTGATGATAGGCCGCAGCCAGGACTTCGCCCTCTGCCGTAAAGCAGAATCAGGGTCCCGGTTCAGGCCTTGACGGCCTGAACATCCCATATTCAGCTTGACGGCATTCACCCTTTTTTGACGACGGGAAGAAGTTGAACCGGCCAGAGCGGTCCTTCGGTTGTCATTCAGAAAAGGGATACCCAAGATGCACACGGTAACAGATCACGATATTCACACTGCCAAACAGATTGCCCGCCAATTCGATGCCGCCATCCGGGCAAATGAGAGCGATGCTGCGCAAAAAGCTGCACAGGCTTTCAGGGCTTTGATCGTGTCAGCCAATGGTGACAGGGGTGAATTTGGCAGTTTTGCCCCGGACGGGGCTGGAGCGGCGATGACAGGAACATTTGCCGCCGAAGACGGCTTCATGCATGTGCATGGCTGCAACGAGGAATACAGGCTAGCCTTAACAGCCCATGGCATTGAAAATCTCAAAAAACTCATCGAAATCCATCGGCGCGACAGCGAAAGCGCCTCGTCTTTTGGGGGAGGGAAAGAGGCTACTTTAGCTGTTTTTCCGAAGCTCTTCCCATTCCCTTACCAGATTCATAACGACAGGCTTAGCGTTCTCAATCATTTCTTGGGGCCCAAACTTGGTTTCTAACTGGGCTAGTCCACGATTCAACGAAGGACCAAGCTCAACGCTTGCTTGGTGAACTGAGAGGTTGCCAGTTTCAAGAGTGGCTAAAACTTGAAGGGAAGGACCCGATGTGCCGTTGTCCAAAACCGAGTGAAAAAAGTTATTTGTAAGGCCAAGATGCTTGGCAATTTTGTTTCCGAACTTGCGTCCTTTGCGCAGTCCGCCTTTTGTCCAGATGAGGATCATGAAAACGATCCACACAGAGAGTAAACCGACTGCTATGTAAGAAAACATTTGAGGCCCCTCGAGAGATGCAATCTTCAATTTCAACTTTATGGCGATAGCATAGCAATGGAAGGTGTTTTCTTGAAAGCATTAAACTGCGAACGGCTGGTAGCCGAGCGTTGGCGACTGTGACACAATCGTGATACACAGGATTTTTAAACCCGCCGCTTACAGTGCTAGCCTATAATCTATGTTTTTCAGTTCTTTATCTGGAAGATGGCGAAGAGGGTGGGACTCTCTACCAAGTTGCCAACAACCCATTGATATTTTAATTCAACCTTCGTACGTTCGGTAGGTTGACGGGTATTCTCAGATAATGCCGTTGTCAACTATTTGTTGTCACTCGCGAGCAATGCGGAATGTCGGCAAGGAAAGTTCAGTTGGACTCACGTGGCGTAAGTCAGTACCGATGATGATTATCGATGTTGCTAAAGGAGGATGTAGATGTCCGATACCAAGCACAACTACAAATGCCCTCTTCATGCAGTTGATCGGCGACTAGAAGATTTGCATCGGCAGTGGCATCAGGCGGAGCAAGCTTACTTTGATCCAGAAGCATTCCGGGTTGCCATCCAGACTGCGATACAGACGGCTAGGACGGTTTCCTTCATTCTTCAGAGTAACAAAGCGATAATTCCGCAATTTGATGTTTGGTATCAAGCGTGGCAGGAACGTTTAAAGGCGATACCTCTCATGCGCTGGATGGTCGATGCAAGGAATCGTATTGAGAAGCAAGGCGACCTTGAGAGCCATAGCTGGGTTCGAGCAGAGATACTTGCTTCCCATCTCAATGAAGGCCCAAGGGAAGACGTTCGTGCAGACCTTTTCGATGGTGCGAAGCACATCCTTGAAAACGTCCCAAAGAACGCCCTCGGAGCGCATATACTAAAAGATGGCGTGCTGCGGATAGAAAGACGATGGGTCGAAAACTCACTACCGGACTACGAATTGCTGGATGCCGTGGCCATTGCGTACGGGCATCTATCGCTCCTGGTCGCGGATGCTCACCGTCATATGGGTCTACTGGAGCCAACGGTCTCAACCGAGAAGGGTGAGCTTCCTTACGACCGAGCTATGGCCGGTGGACGCATGCCATGCATGATTGGGCACCATGAGAACAGGCTCTTGGACATCTGGATCGCGACCGGGCAGTTATTAGAGTTTGAGGCGCATCGCGTGAAGTTGGACGTCGAAAAGGCAAAGGAAGCCGCCAAGCGTTATGGCATTGAGATGACCGAGAATCGCAGTCATGATCTGGATGTTCGTAGCCATGCGCGACATTTCTTTAAGATGGCCCGTCAGCTATTTTTGCACGACGGCCATCACGTTTTCATGATCATAATTTTTAAGAACGGCAAGCCGATCGACATGAGGGAGGTGCGAATTGAGGAGCACGGCCAGAAGTATGTATTTATGCGAAGCCTTGCACATGACGTGCTGCGGTTGGGCGGAGATGCGGTCCTAACAATAAGTGAAATCTGGCGGGCCCAATTCGATAGGAAGCATGCCTACAAAAGGGCGGTCGATATGCCGGACCGAAAAGAAGGTTTGGCTGCCACTTTGGTGATGAAGGAGGGTGAGCCATTCCATCTATACGCAGAAATCAACAGATCAGGCACTTTTGTTCAACTGGAGGAAACCGTCGAATTGGATGGCGGCTTTCCGTATGCATTCGCTCCCATTTATGCCGCATGGGGGCGGCAGCCACCTGGCCCTCCATCAACTGCTGATGTCATAACAGGGAGACGCTCTAGCAGGCTCTCTCGACTTCGACGGATCCTAGGCTCATCTACGGCATTGACGTTGATCGCCAGCCTAAGATCCAACTAGCAGGCACTCACTGATGAACGTCCAAGAGCATCGTACTATAACCTTGAGAGATATTGACGGATGTCAGCCGACGACAGAGTATAGAAAAACCGCCATCAACGGGCTCGCAACCCTCCGGCGGTTTTTCACAGAAAAGAGGCGTCTTCCGGGCGATGAGAAGAATAATCCGCAACATCTTGACGGTCCGTCAGCGCGACCGGAGCAAAAGCCGGACTACTATCTGCCGACCTGCTGACCTGCCGTACTGTCGACGCCATTTGTTCAGGGTGCTGTGCCCAATCCCCTGCCGGATCGCATATTCCCGCACTGACACACCAGAGGCAAAGCTCGCGGCAACAAGACGCTGCTTTTCCTCTGTCGTCAGACGGTGTCCGTTGACAATGTCAGAACTACATATGTCGGCCAAATCCCGATTTCCCAAGCTGTTCGGAGACACCGCTCCCTCTTGCTCCTAAAATCCGGTCTTTTACTCTCTCCCGCAAGGTAGGCGTGAGTGGACGCTTACTCTATATCTTCGATTGCTCTTATCAAGTTAAGGTGGGCTGCACGCAGCGCTTACCTTGATCTGCCGTTTATCTCCGAAACGGGGTTCCTGTCGTATTTTTATGCAGAATGGCTGCCTATGAGCGTGAATGAGGCCGCCGACATCATTTTTTGCCAATATGCTAAAGTGGGAAGATGACGAATATTGACCCGAAATATCGTCAAAGCAGGTTGGATCGGATGCCGGATTTTGTTCAGATTTCCAGCAGCGACTTTCCGGGTGTTCTTACAAAGATCGATAGCACCGGGCAAATCGGGTTTCAGTTTTGAAAGGATACGATTTTTAAACCGGCAAAATTTTGCCGGTTTACTTTTGTTGGCCGAGAATGCGCACCATTGCTGGAATGTCGTATTCAATTTCGCAGGTCCGATACCAGCGTTTGCCATCAGGGTCCCAATGGGCAGTGATGGTGTAGCTTTTCATCGTATTGCGCAATTGGGTGACGGCTTCAGGGTCACGGCTCCAGACCCGCAGTTTTTCAATGTTTTTGGTGAAGCGCGCATGGATTTCCCGAATGTTGGTAGGGGGAGAAAGCTCCGCCAGAGCGCGTTTTTCCCGGTCAATGTCAAGGCGGGTGAGGCGCATTTGTTCGGTATTGTCCTCGAACCAGGCTTTGAGTTCGCTGGTGTCGCTGCCAACGCCAAAGGTGCTCAGGGCATGTTCGGCCCGATTGCGTAAGTCCTCAAGTTTCTGCTGTGACTTTTCGAGATGTCGGACATGGCGCTGGCGTTTGCGCTCTATTTTGTCGCTTTGATAATAGGCGGTAATGTCTTCGGGCTTGAGCCGCAGGGCTGCGGCCAGCACCGCTTCCATCAGATCGGCATAGCGGACAGCCCGATTGGCACATTGATGATGGCGGCAGGCATAGCGGTCTGCCCAGTGTGCTCCCATGCGAATATTGTGATGGGCGCATTTGAGGCGACCGGCAAACAGGGCAAAAACTTTGCCGCCGGTTTTGATTTGCCGTTCCCGCCAGTCGCGGATGCGCGATTTGGCAATGGTGTCTGTTTCGACCGGATCTCGTAACTTCACAGTGGCACGATATTCGGCGGCCTTGCTGGAACGTTCATCCAGCATCGCCTGCACCGCATCGAAAGTTGCATCATCGATAATTTGCAATTCCGGGATCGGCACATGAATCCATTCGCTTTCCGGGCGCATGACCGAGAGTTTTTTGCCGGTTTCCGGGTTCTTGCGATATTGCATCCGGTTAAAGGTGACAATGCCGCGATACAGTGTGTTGCGCAAAAGGCCTGTCTTGCGTACCCGTGTGCCAACCAGTGTGGTGGGTGCCCATTTTCCGCCAGAGGGGGCTGCAATGCCCATCCGGTCCAGTGCATTACAAATGTGGCGCAGTTTTTCGCCACTCTGATACATGGCAAAGATCTTGCGGATGGTTTCGGCCTCGTCTGGAACAATTTTGCGTTTGCCATGTAATAGTCCCCCAGTCTCGTCCAGCCCCCGGACGATTTCGTAACCATAGGTGCGGCCACCCGGTACGCTGCCGCGTAATACGGCGGCGACCATGCCTCGATGGGTCTTATCCGACAGGTCCTTGAGGTAAAGCGCATTCATTGTGCCTTTCAGGCCGATATGCAGCTCGTTGATCACACCTTCGCTGATGGTTTCGACCTCAATGCCGACAAAAACCATTTTCTTGAAGAAATGGGCTACGTCTGCCTGGTCGCGACTGATGCGCGAGAGATCTTCACAGATGATGCGGTCAAACCGGTTGTCGAATGCTGCCATAAGCAGGCTGGAAATTCCGGGCCGGTTTTCCATCATTGCGCCGGAAAAGGCTTCATCGTGATAAATATCGGTGATCTGGTAATTCTTTGCCAGGCAATAGGCTTCACATCTGGATATCTGGTCATGGCTGCTTGTGATCTGACGATCCGTCGAATGACGGGCATAAATGGCAACTCTCACGTATTCCGGCCTATTGCTCTTAAAGGTAATCAGAGGAGGGAGTGATAGGCCGCCAATCATCCACATGAGATGCCACGGTGCAACCTGCAAAACGGATAGGTTTTTGGCGGAAATCCGCCATGTAATATATACATTTCAAATGTTTGCAGGAGATTGCAGAAGTTTGCAGAAGTTTGCACGACAATGCGGGAGTTTGCAGAAGATTGCACGAAGTTGTATAACTCTCCCCTGTCGTTGGTCTGGCAGGATAGGTGTGGTGGGCCCACCACACTGCCCGAGAATGGGCATCCTGCTTATTCGCATGGCGGTGCCATGCTTAACGTGGTCTTAAAGAAGGGTAGAGGGCCGATGATGGAATAGGTTTAGAAATTATCTGAATGTTAAGCCCGCTGTCTACCAAGCTAACCCAATAAGATGGGTCCAGATTTGCTGCCTTATAAGGGAATGCTATGGCGTTTAATGAAGACTCACGAGTGAAGATCCCACTCATTCTTCACCTGATGCGTTTGGGCTATCAATACCTTTCACTTAAAGACCAAACTTGGGATCTTGATACCAATATATTTCCAGCTTTATTCAGTGCAGCGATCACAAAAATCAATCCCGGTATTGAAGAGTCGGATGCAGTGCGTTTGCTGGAAGATGTCAAGTTGCTGCTTGATAACGAAGACCTAGGTCGTGCCTTCTTTGAGCGTCTGTCTGAACGTTCCAATACTAAACTGATTGATTATGAAAATTTTGATCGCAACACTTTCCATGTTGTCACAGAACTGACTTGTCAAAATGGTGATGAAGAATTCCGTCCTGACGTCACTTTGCTAATTAACGGCATGCCGTTGGTGTTTATTGAGGTGAAGAAGCCAAACAATCGGGAAGGCATTCTGGCCGAGCGTGACCGGATCAACAAGCGCTTTCAAAACCCTAAATTTAAGCGCTTTGCCAATATTACCCAGTTTATGATTTTCTCCAATAATATGGAGTATGATGATGGCGATCCAGAACCAGTACAAGGTGCCTTTTACGCCAGTAGTTCTTACCATGAGCCTGTATTTAACTATTTCCGTGAAGAAGAAATCTTAAACCTAACCGCACTACTTAAGCCTCTGTCGGATGAAGACGAACGGAAAGTCTTAAAAGACACCAATCTGGAAGTGATTCGTAGTAACCCAGAGTTTCTGACCAACAAACAGCCCGAGCGTCCGACCAACCGCATTTGCACCTCTTTGTTATCCCGTGAACGCTTTGCCTTCATCTTGCGCTATGCGCTGGCCTATGTGTCAGAAGCCGACGGGCTACAGAAGCAAATTATGCGGTACCCACAACTGTTTGCTACCAAAGCCATCGAACGCAAGTTAAGCGAAGGTGTTAAAAAAGGCATTATTTGGCACACCCAAGGCAGCGGTAAAACCGCCCTGACATTTTACAACGTGCGATTTTTAACCGACTACTTTCAAAAGCAACAGGTTATTGCAAAGTTTTACTTTATAGTTGACCGCCTAGACCTGCTGCAACAAGCGCAACGTGAATTTATCGCCCGTGGCTTAATCGTACACACTATCAACTCACGGGATGCCTTTACCCGTGACATCAAAGCCATGCAGGTGATCCATAACCATTCTGGCAGGCCAGAAATCACCGTGGTGAACATTCAGAAGTTTAAAGATGATCCAGATGTTGTCAGCACTAAAGATTACAACGTCGCGATACAGCGCGTGTACTTTTTAGACGAAGTTCACCGCAGCTATAACCCCAAAGGCAGTTTTTTAGCCAACTTGAGCCAGTCAGATAGCAACGCCATCAAAATTGGCCTAACTGGCACGCCGCTATTGGGGGATGACTACAACTCACGCGCCTTGTTTGGTGACTACATTCATAAGTACTACTACAACGCATCCATTGCCGACGGTTACACCCTGCGCTTAATCCGTGAAGAAATTAGCACTCAATACAAAATCGAATTGCAAAAGGCTCTTGAAAAAGCCGAAGTGAAAATGGGCGATGTTGATCGTAAGCTGATTTATGCCCACCCAAGCTTTGTTGAGCCGATGTTGACTTACATTGTGACCGATTTTGAAAAAAGCCGTGGCGCATTAAACGATTCCATGATGGGTGGCATGGTAATTTGCGACAGCTCAGATCAAGCCAAACAGATGTTTGAAATTTTCAATGGCGTTTATGCCGATGCACCTATTCTGCCGCAAACAACCAATTCAAGTGGCCAGGTACTCGAAGTCGCTGAACCTGCGCCAGCCGCTTATTCTGAATCTGTTAAACAAGCACAAAAGGTAAAAAACGCCGCCCTGATCCTGCATGACATCGGCACCAAAGAAGAGCGCAAAAACTGGGTCGAAGACTTCAAAGCGGGCAAAATCGACTTTTTGTTCGTGTACAACATGCTACTCACTGGCTTTGACGCCAAACGACTGAAAAAACTCTACTTGGGCCGAGTGATCCGCAAGCACAATCTGCTACAAGCACTCACACGAGTGAACCGTACTTACAAAGACTTCCGCTATGGCTATGTTGTGGATTTCGCCGATATTCGTAAAGAGTTTGATGCCACCAACAAAGCCTATTTCGACGAATTGCAGTCGGAACTTGGCGATGAGATGGAGCACTACTCACACCTGTTTAAGTCGCAGGAAGAAATCAAACAAGAAATCGAGCATATCAAAGACGTACTGTTCCGTTTTGATACCGACAATATGGAAGAGTTCTGCAATCAGATCAGCCAAATACAAGATCGCGACACCGTGTTAGCGCTAAAGAAAGCCTTAGGTGATGCGCGCAGCTTGTATAACTTGATCCGCTTGCAAGGCGAGTATGACTTTCTCGATGACCTGGATTTTGCCAAGCTCAATGTGCTTTACCGTGAAACCAGTAACCATCTTGATTTACTCAACCTTAAAAACGACTTGGAAAGCGGCCAAGATACCAGTACCTTGCTCAGCCGCGCCTTAGAAGACGTGATATTCAAGTTTGTAAAAATCGGCGAAGAAGAGCTGGTACTGGCCGACAAACTGAAAAACACCCTGCGCCAAACCCGCGAAGCACTGGCCAGCAATTTTGACCAGCAAGACCCACAGTTTATCAGCTTAAAAGAAGAGCTAGAGCGCCTGTTTAAAAAGAAAAACCTCAGCGAAGTGACTCAACACGAAATGGTTGCCAACATCGACGCGCTCAATAAAATTCACGATCGCGTCAAAGAACTCAACCGCCAAAACAACCAACTGCGGCAAAAATACATGGGCGACGCCAAATACACTCGTATTCACAAGCGCTTGCAAGAGCGCCAGCAAAGCCAAAGCGACATCAGTGAGTCAGAACGTAAAATCTTTGCAGCTTTAGCGGGCGTAAAACAAGATGCCGACGAGCAAGTGCTCAACAACAGCCAGGTGCTCGACAATGAAAGCTACTTCGAGCGCCAAATGATGCCGCTGGTGATTGGCCGCTTTATGAAAGAGCAGAATATCAAACTCAACGCCGACGCCTCACGGTATATTAATCACCTCGTCGTCGCGGAATATTCAAAAGAATTTAATACTGGCAGCCAAGCGTGGTAATGCGAGTAAAACTGATTAGTAAGTAGAAAAAAACAAAATGGTTGAATTAGAATTTCAGCAAAAAACCAAAACCCTGATTGATAGCTTAAAAAGCATCTGTGCTAACTACGGGTTAGGTAACGACGGTAACGAATTTAAAATCATTACCCAAACGTTTCTGTATAAGTTTTTAAACGATAAGTTTGCCTTTGAAGCCAAAAAGCTCGACGACAACATCGCCAAAGCGGAAAAGTGGGAAGAAGCCCTAGCAGCCATGAGCGAAGACGATCTCGACATGCTGCAACTGCAAATGGGCGGCGATACCGCAAGGCTAAAACCGCAGCACTTTATCAGCTACTTGTTTAGCCAACAAAACGCGCCAGACTTTGCCAAACTATTTGACGATACCCTTATCGACATTGCCATTACCAATAACGATGTGTTCGCGGTAAAAACCGATGGCGGTGCAAAAGTGGTGCTGTTTGACCGCATCAGCCAATACATTGCTGATGATTCAAAGCGTGATGCCTTCTGCCGCGCCATTATCAATAAACTGGTGGAATTCAGCTTTGAGCGTATTTTTACACAAAAATTCGATTTTTACGCCACCATCTTTGAATACCTGATCAAAGACTACAACAGTAATTCCGGCGGCAAATACGCCGAGTATTTTACCCCCCATGCTGTAGCACGCATTATGGCGGAAATCTTAGTGCCCAAAGAACAGCGCGGCACCGTGCGCAACGTGGCCTGTTATGATCCATCCGCTGGTTCGGGCACTTTGTTAATGAATGTCGCCCATGCCATTGGTGAAAACCGCTGTAGCATCTACACCCAGGATATTTCGCAGAAATCTTCCAACTTGCTGCGGTTAAACCTGATCTTAAATAACTTGGTGCACTCAATCCCGAATGTGATCCAAGGTAATACCGTGCTCCATCCTTACCATAAGGATGGCAAAGAGTTAAAACGCTTCGACTATATCGTTTCTAACCCGCCGTTTAAGCTCGATTTCAGCGATTTTAGAGACGAGCTAGATAGCAAAGAAAATAAAGAGCGTTTCTTTGCCGGTATTCCCAAAATCAAAGCCAAAGCTAAGGACAAGATGGAAATCTACCAATTGTTCTTGCAGCACATCATTGCCTCTCTTAAATCGGGCGGCAAAGCGGCCGTAGTAGTGCCTACCGGCTTTATTACCGCACAATCAGGTATCAACAAGAAAATCCGCGAACATCTGGTGAAAAACAAAATGCTGGCGGGTGTGGTTTCCATGCCATCTAATATCTTCGCCACCACCGGCACTAACGTGTCCATCCTGTTTATCGACGCCAGCAACGATGGCGATGTGGTTCTGGTGGATGCCTCAAACCTGGGCGAGAAAGTCAAAAACGGCAAAAACCAAAAAACTGTGTTAACGTCGGAGGAAGAGCAACGGATTATCGATGTCTTTAACGCCAAAGAGGCGGTGGAGGATTTTTCCGTCGCGGTGAGCTATGACGACATCGAAGCCAAGAACTACTCACTAAGTGCTGGCCAATACTTCGATGTCAAAATTGAATATGTGGATATTACCCCAGAACAGTTTTCGGAAAAGATGCAGAGCTTTACCAGAAATCTGGATAGCTTGTTTAGCCAGTCTCGTGATTTGGAAACTGAGATTAAAAAGAAGTTGGCGAGGTTGAAGTATGAGTAACCTCAAGAAGTATCGGTTTTGTGACCTATACACAATGTCTTCCGGGATATCCTCTACGAAAGACCAGGCAGGGCATGGTAGCCCATTTCTATCGTTCTCTGTGGTATTCAATAACTATTTCGTGCCAGATGCACTGCCCGACTTGATGGACACATCTGACAAAGAAAAAGAAACCTACTCAATAAAGAGTGGTGATATTTTTCTTACTCGAACCAGCGAAGTGGTTGATGAACTAGCGATGAGCTGCGTAGCTATCAAGGATTACCCGAATGCCTCATATAGTGGCTTTTTGAAACGACTTCGTGCAACACAAGCTGATATCACCTACTCGAAATTCATGGCTTTCTACCTAAGAAGTCCAATGTTCAGGAAAACCATGACAAACAACGCTGTCATGACGCTTAGAGCAAGCCTGAATGAGGCTATATTCTCATATTTGGATCTTTTGTTGCCCGAATATGATGACCAAGTGAAAGCGGGTGATCTTCTTTATCTTTTAAACGAAAAAATTGCACTCAATAACCGCATCAACGCCGAGTTGGAAGCCATGGCCAAAACCCTGTACGACTACTGGTTTGTACAGTTCGACTTCCCCGACGACTCACCAAAAGGTCAAGGCAAACCCTACAAATCCTCCGGCGGCAAAATGGTCTACAACCCAGCCCTGAAACGGGAAATACCGGAGGGGTGGAGTGATGGCACACTGGAAGATCTTGGCCAAATTGTTGGTGGCAGTACACCTTCGACCCAAGATCCTGAAAATTTCTCGACTGATGGCAGGCCTTGGATAACGCCTAACGATTTATCTAATAATCAAGGCAACAAATTCATTTCCCGAGGTGGGCAAGATGTCTCTGCTGAGGGTATTAAAAACGCTTCGTTGAAAATGTACCCCGCAGGTACTGTTTTGCTTAGTTCAAGAGCGCCAATTGGTTACATGGCAATATCAAGAAATGAAGTAACAACGAATCAGGGGTTTAAGTCCTTTATACCAAATAAATTATATTCAACGGAGTTCATCTATTACACGGTTAAAAACTCTCTTAAAGCGATTACTAAATACGCTTCTGGATCGACGTTTAAAGAGGTTTCAGGAGGTACATTGAAAACGGTTAAGGTTGTTTTACCTAGTGGAAATATATGCGATGCGTTTACCGAGAAATCTAAACCTATTTTTAGCCAGCAAGATAATATCGAAAAAGAAAATATACAATTGGCCAAACTCCGCGACTGGCTTCTCCCATTGCTCATGAACGGTCAGGTTACTGTTGGGGAGGTGAGCTAAATGTTAAACCTTACATCACACCGTTTAGTCAGGAGGCAGCACGAAATTTAACGTTGCACACTTAGGCGGTATGGATAAGGACACCGTTGAACTGGGTGATTTAACCGTGATCTAAGGCCCCAATGCTCTGAGCCCTTTAAACTGGATCGTTTTTGATTGGAGTTTTCCGCGCTAGATTTCTGGTTGGAAAAAGGAGCTGAACATATGAAAGCATCGAATTTTTCGGACGCACAGAAGGCGTTTATTTTGAAGCAGGGCGAGAGTGGAATGCCGGTTGCGGAAATATGTCGCAAGGCCGGTATCAGTCAGGCGACATATTTCAACTGGAAAAAGAAACATGCGGGTTTGTTGCCCGACGAGATGCGCCGGCTGAAGGCTTTTGAAGGCGAGAATAATCGGCTGAAAAAGATTGTTGCTGACCTGACACTTGATCGTGAAATGCTTCAGGATGTTATTCGCCGACAGCTTTAAGGCCTGCCTGGAAGCGCAAGCTGGTCGACGCGATGTTGGTGGATTGGGGAATATCAATCAGGCGGGCCTGCAAGGTTTTGCCGTTTGACACATCGACCTATCACTACAAATCCCGTCGGACGGATCAGGCCGCCGTCGAAAGACGGATCAAGGAGATTTGCGAAGCGCGTGTTCGCTATGGCTATCGACGTGTTCACATCCTGTTGCGCCGGGAAGGTTGGGTAATCAATGTGAAAAAAAACGCGTCGAATTTACAAAGAGTTGGGTCTCCAACTCAGAAACAGGCATCCCAAGCGGCGGGTCAAGGCCAAGCTGCGCGAGGACCGGCAGATTGCAGTCGGACCAAACGACATCTGGGCGATGGATTTTGTGCATGATCAGCTTGCCACCGGAACGAAGTTACGCATTCTGACCGTTGTCGATACCCATTCACGCTATTGTCCTGCGATCGACCCTCGGTTTACCTATCGGGGTGAGGACGTGGTTCAGACGTTCGAAAGAGTATGCAAGCAAGCTGGTTATCCAAAGACGATCAGGGTGGATAATGGCTGCGAATTTATCTCTCGTGATCTCGATCTGTGGGCCTATGCAAATAGCGTTACACTGGATTTCTCACGTCCTGGAAAACCGACGGATAACGGCTTCATTGAGGCTTTTAACAGCAAGCTACGGATGGAATGTTTGAACACCCACTGGTTCATGAGCCTTGCAGATTCTCGTGAAAAGTTAGAGAATTGGCGTAGACACTGCAACGAGGATCGTCCTCATTCGGCAATCGGGTACAAGGTCCCAATTTCACTGCATTATCCCGGCGATGCTACCAGCCTGTCACCGTGATAAAAGCCGGAAAACTCTCATCTCCGGCGGTCCAGAATTGGGTCTCAGAGCAATTTAACCAAAGCCTCTACTTATGACTGGAGGAACCTTGGGGCGCAGGTCGGCCCCTATCAGCGCTCACTTGATGAAGGACATACGGTCTTACCTAACGTCTCTACTTATGACAGGAAGAACGTTGGGAGGAAGGTTACTGTCTTTAGAAGGTAACAGGTTTCAGAGAGTGAATGTCGTTTCACCGCTACCTTTATAGACGGGCGGAGACACTTAAACCTCGATCTCGATACCTTGTCTGATGGTATTGCTAATCGGGGTATACAGATCTATTTCGGCATCAGGAGCTGTTAAAGTGACGATGAGCGCATAACGCCCTTGTTGTTCGCAGATTTGACGGTTCCTTCTCTCCTTCCACCAGCCAGAGACAGGCTTGATGCAGATTATGTTGCGGGCAGCGAGCTGTGCACCGGTCCCGCGCCAAACATCGCAATGCAGCGAACCGGCTGAAATACTATTTGGACCCAATAACCATTCGCCGCTATCTGGCTCGGCTGGTGCTCCTGCCCGGCGAGGATTTTCGCGTTCCTGAGCATTGATACGCTGTTTGAACTGGTCTGTGCTCTCACGGGGGCGCTTTAGATCGAACCGAAGGCCAAAGGACTGGTAGCGATGCGGATCAATTGCAGCCGACTTTCCAGGGTTGGGCTCTACGAAATATGATAAGGTGATCTTGAGCTTGAACTCCTGATCGCCGTATTGCTCAAGGACCTCTCGTGGCCAAGGGAGTGGGTAATAATGGCATTCGTTAAAGACAACGCTTTGTTCACGCCTATAAGGCTGGATCGTCCTTTGAGCCATGAGCGCAAGGTCGCTGGTAGCCGATGCTGTAGCACGTCCATAGGACGGCACGCCATAGCCAAAGGTCCGTACAAGCTGTTTTCGTTCCCGCAAACGCCCCTCATTCGTGAGACGCTCTTTCATGCGCTCCGTCCAATCAGCACTATGAACAATGAGCGCGCGAATTGTCTCAGGCCATAAATTTGGATGGTCTGCTTGTAAGCGTGCGGCCAATCTCGCTGCCTGAGCGGTCGCGGCGCTAGTTGCTGCGAAATTGACGATAGGCAGTCGATCCACCTCCGCACCGGTTGACAGCAATTCCAGAGATGGACAATCAATCAGGTCGCGGCCATTGTGTGAGACGGCCCGATTACCGGCCTCGAATACGACTTCCGGCTTTATCGGTGACTTGCCTGAATGCCACCCGGTGGAGTTTCTGGAAAAGGGGCTGATATCGCCAGCTTCCACCACAGGGCGGTGCCCTCTAAAATAGGGATCAGCGGGATCAATGTCCGTCTTGTCGGTATAGCCACCGATTGAGAGAGCATTCCATGCTTGGGCCGGGTCTTCAATAGGATGATCTGCCAGTTCCCCCAAGCGGTCGACCTGCATCGCGTTCCTAACATTGCCGCCGGATATACAGAATAGTCGGCGGGGCCGGTCGGATTCATCGCCTGCAAGGAGGCCTGCCGCCGCGCGATCAACGCAAGCGCTCCAACTGCTCGCCCGTTCGCCTGAGCGGTCGTCATTGGTGACGGCCATACAAAATACGCGTGAGTTGGCGGGATTCTGAATCTCCACCTGCGCCACAGCGTTCAATGTGATTGATCCGTAATGGGATGGCTCATTGGGATCGAAACCATCCGCTGGCATGATCCGCACAGATTCTAGCCGGTGTCTAAGCCGGTATTCTTGCAGGTCTTGTAGACGCGCAAACAGATCGCCATGCAGGGCAAGACCGGCCATTGGAGTGCCGTGGCTTTCTCGGACGTTATCTGCAGATGGCCAACCTGGACGAGCAGCCATAAGGTCTCCTTCAGCCAGTGCCGGTTCAATCAGCACATGCGCCCTGTTAACACCTGTGTCGAGAAGGCACACGCGTGGCACATCCGCTCCGGGCCAGATCGTGCGCTCGGCAAGATCCTCCGCCCAGTCATGCTGGTTGTCGTGCTCATCCTCCAGAAAGAAATTTGGCGTGTCGGAACCGCGACGCAATTCCATGATCCCGTCTGCGACAACAAGCGTAAGCTCAATATCTGCGCGGCGCGCAAGTACGGGAATGACTGTGGATTCCGGAAATTTCAGCCAACGGTCCTCATCGGCGATACGGCATTCCATACGCCGATAGACAGCGGCAACATTATCCGCTACGTCGGGTCTGCACCAGACCTCCCACCAGATGCGATCCTGCGGATTGTCTGGTAGCGCAGTGGGATTATCTGTCCAAAAAGAAAAAAGGCGGGCACGCCGGATCGTTTCGATGGGATCAACGTAATTGTTATTCGGGGGCTTATTGCCTCTCTCTGTTAATTCTCCGGTCGCATAATCCTGAAAAATGTTCTCTAGAACGGGCACCGATGCATCGGGAATGAAAACAACGGTAGAGACTCGCTTTGAGACCGGATCGATTTTTGTGGCGCCAACGACAATATGATCCCGCTGGCGTTCGAGTTTTTCTGCTTTCGCACCTTTTCGCAGTTCGACTTCGTAATACGCACCGTCGCTTGCCGTCAAACCTTCTGGGAGTTTCGCCTTTGCACGCGCTTCGTGTTCCTCACGAAAAGTTACTCGAAGCTGCTCCTCCAGAACTCTGCCGTGCTCTTGCCGGATCCTTGGCGCTTGCCCGTCACCGACATTCTGGGGAGGGGAGCTATAACGCCTGGAAACGGCAAATTCGGAAATATCAAAGTGAGTCCGGTTAAATTCAGGTGGCATGAGACTTTCTTATGTTGATCGTGTCGTTAAAAATGCCTCCTGCATTTCACGTCGTTCCTGTAAACGTCGTGAAAGTTGCTCGGTGGTAACAGAGTTTCTTTCATCAAGGATAGCAGCCTTGACGGCATCTTCAGCTGCTTTAGCGATTTCGGCCTGACTAAGTCCCGCGGCTGCAGGAAAGATTTTCGTCCACGTTAGCCGCCCCACCTTAAAGGGCCGTAACCCGATTGTAATTATCCGCTTAATGTCATCTTCTGACGGCATGTCGAAAGTTAGCACTAGGTCGAAACGTCGCAGTAGTGCCTTGTCGAGCAATTCTGGATGGTTGGTTGCCCCAACAACGAGGCTATCGGTTGAACTTTCTTCTTCCATGTATTGGAGGAAGGAGTTCAGGACCCGCCGCATCTCAGCTACATCATTCGTGGCGCTACGTCGACCGCCTACAGCATCAAATTCATCGAAAAGAAAAACACCCCGACGCTTGGCTGTTTCATCGAAAACAAGCCGGAGCTTGGCGGCTGTTTCCCCCATGTATCGCGTAATAAGCGCTTCAAGACGAACTACAAAGAGAGGTAAACGAAGCTGACCAGCGAGCGCTTCAGCCGTCATGGTCTTTCCTGACCCTGGAGGCCCCAGAAACAGAACTCGCCGATTGGGGGTTTTTCCATGCTCTCGGAGCCAATCCCGCCGCGTCTGTTGACGTACCAGATCATCAAGTCGATCACAAAGTCGGGAGTTCAGAACGACATCTTTGAGGACGTAACGTGGCTCACGAAATTCGATGATACTTTCCAGATCACCACGTGGCTGTGCAAATTGAATGGGGACCCCGGATCGAGATCGGGAACGTGCTTCTTCTACAGCTCCACGAAGTGCTTCCGCTGTTGTACGGCGCCCCTGTCGAGCTTCGGACGCAGCAATTTGCAAAGCAATTGAATAAAATTGCTCATCGTCATCCTCTGCGCGGCTGCGCAACATCGCTAATATTTGCTTTGCGTTCGACACTAATTTAATCTCGCTTCCTGCTCAATCCTAACTCTTAATACGTTAGAATTTCGTATTAGAATGCGGATGCTTTTTATATAACAAGCGCAACCCAAAAGTCGATTTTTTTAATGGTTTTGCAAATGTGCAACTGTTTCCTTCTTCCTGACAAACTCTACTCATTTCTGGTGGAGTTTGAAGTGGGCAGGTCACCAGCCAACTTTTTTGTTGCTTTGGCATGAAACTATCACGCGGGCGACACAGGTACTGAACCAGTTGATTAAAGCCTGGAGCAAACCCCCGCAGAAAGTGCGCTGCAAGTGCTTTTGGCAGATTGACAGATATTCCGGCAATTTTTAAGGGTCATGCTGGGATAAACAATATTACAAATGCCGATTTTTTTGTAGTGATTTTCTGACCTGGTTTGCCCCGGTTTGGCGCAAAATTTCTCCAAATGACGTCACATTTCCTTTCCTGGCATCTTCTGAAAGTGGCGGCACAAGTAATTTTGCTTTCACAGCTTCCGCAGCTTCTTTTGCCAGTGTCATCGGACGGTTTTCTTTGGTCATATGCGCATCCGTCGCCGCAATCACGATTTCATGCTTGGGATTAAGTCGACGTATGGTTTCAGCCACAGCCTTCAGGTTCTCGGTCGTTACTGTCCACACCACCGGTTTTCCGGTCTGTCTGTTAAGTTCGATGGCGCTAACCAGATCATCGGCAATTATGATCGGCTCTTTGGGGCTTTTTGAGAGCTTGCCGCCAACGACGTGATGCAGTCCCTTGTCGCTGCCAGGCCCCGTGATCATATCGCCTGATCCATCGGTATCGACCCGGTAGAGCGCGGCCAGACGGTTGCCGCTGTCCCGCAACGGGATCAAAACCTTGCCGTTTTGATCGATACGATATTGCGCCCAGGCTTTTGTCGTGTCCAATTCCGGTCGCGCCTTGATGGTCCGTTTGTCAGCGGGGTTGGCTGCCTGCCAGATGGACCAGGCATCATCGCCCACCTTTTGGGCCAGTTCAGTACGCAGGGCGGTCATGGTTGGTGTTTTGGCCGGATCATCCTTGATCTGTGTTTTCCAGACATTGCGATGGGTCTTGATGGTCCGGGTTCTGATCTGGCCGGTCTCGTCGCGATATTCTTCCTCGACCTCCACTTCTTTGGTTTCCGCAACTTCCAGCGTGATCCAGTCGCCGGGGTTGGCGTCGGTCTGGTCCACACTTTGGGCAATATCAATGCCCCATAGGGTGCGCTCGACGCCGTTGGTATCCTGAAGGGTGACAAAACTGGAATCCGACTTCTCGGGATCGAACTTGTAAGGTGCTGCACCGCTGGCGATCAGGCGTGACGCCTTGTTGCCGTCATGGGGCGCAGCATAGTCTTTGAACGAAGTTGCCATTTTCGGGCGCACAATCTCCATGCCCAGCTTGGCGGCTTTTTCCGTGTCGTCTGGCTGTTCTGTTGCGCCGAGTGCGACCAGTATTTCGGCGTCATCGTTCCTCTCGCGCATTTCGCGGGCCAGATCCGCCCAGTCCTCCGGTCTGGCGGGGACCATCACCGGGCAGTTTGTCGCCCGATGCAGGGTAGCCGCGTCGGC
This sequence comes from Thalassospira sp. NFXS8, assembly GCF_040148805.1. Lineage (NCBI taxonomy): Bacteria > Pseudomonadati > Pseudomonadota > Alphaproteobacteria > Rhodospirillales > Thalassospiraceae > Thalassospira > Thalassospira sp. NFXS8. Next base: position 23,594 of record NZ_JAGEMF010000003.1, read on the forward strand.
GTAATCCCGGGCGATGATCAGCGTGTCTCGATCCCCGCGTCTTTGCGGATCAATCCTGTGCGTCAGCATCTGATCGGATGGGCTTTCCTGCACCAGGCTTTGGCGACCCTGTTTATCAATCAGCATGATATTTTCAATCCTGCCGGAGCGGTCGCGCATTGGCACGGCAATGTTGCCTTTGGCTGTGAGCTTGACGCCATAGCTGTGCAGGCCAGTGGCTTTCAGCCAGGCTGAATTTTTGGGTTTGGCCCAGTCGGGGCAGCCATCCCAGACCATGAAGGTTTTGTCATCAGTCGCTTGAGCGAATGCACGACGAATATCGGTAGCATCATCCTGATCGGGCAGGGACACAAGTGGGACATTGGGTTGGCGGGGTATATCTGGATCGGCAATGATTGCTTTACTGTCCGGGTATCGCCGTTGATGCTCTTTAAGTACCTGGCGCATGTCATTGGGATCGGCTAGGACCACCACAGGTCGCCGTGTCGCATCATGGATTTTAACGGCATCAGCATAATCGGCGGTAAAGATCACCGGGCCTTTGTCGATCTGCTTTCGGGTATCAATGAGATGCACCAGCCCGCGTGTCCGTTCATTGCCAATATCGAGGCTTTTGCCGTCCGGCGAATAGAGCCGCACGGCTTGCAAATGGCCATTGCGATCCCTGAACGGCACCAGAAGGTTGCCCTCATCATCCATGCGACAGCCGCGACCGGTCGCGCGGGTCTCTGACAGCCAGGACATCGATTTGGCTTTGGCCCAGTGTCCGGCCTCTTTCCAGGCTTTTAGTGCCGGATTGGCCAGTTTTGTTACTGGTGTGGGGCGATCCTCGCCAAAGACCAGATGCAGCATTTCCTGATGGGCGATCAGGAACACCGCAGCCAGCGGATCACGATAGGCCTCACTGACCAGAAACAGTTTCCAGTTTGACAGCGACCGGCTCACCAGACTGGAGGGCCGGGCCGGGGTCAGTTTTTGTGTGCCAAGATATTTGCGCCAGAGCGGCGGCATGGTCGGATGACGCAGGGTCGGACGGCGTTTATAGCGCCGTTTGGGGCGAGATTGCTTTGCCTGTGTCGCTTTCTGTTCATCGATAGGTGGCTTGAATTGCCCGAGTTTCTTTTCCAGCGCGGCTTTGCTCATGGAACGATCCAGCGCCGACGCTTTCATGCCTTGGCCATCCGGCCCCATCAGAACAAAACCGTTACCGCGCTTTTTAATCCTGATGTCGTATTCAGCAAGAACGTCATGCAGTTCCGGCCAGTTTTTTGCTTCTGCCGTTTGTTTTAAAATCCCGTCGCGATGATCCAGCACATGGGTTTGAAAACTCTCCTGCCAGGTCTGCGATTCATAATCCCGGGCTGAGGGCGAGAGTTTGGCACTGTTATCCATACGCTGCGCCATGCCGTTATCCACAAACAGGCCATATTTCTTTTCGAGCTGGCGCGAGACACGATCCAGAACTTTGTAATCGCGATACGGGGTAACGAGCTGAAGCGTTTCTGGATGCACCCGGTTAAAGGCGATATGCATATGGAAATTGTCGGTATTGATATGGGTGCCGGCGACATATTGATGCTCGGCAAAGCCAAGTCCCTTGGCATAGGCCGTTGCAATGTCCTTGAGGTCCTGTTCAGACAGTCTTTCTTTCTCCCCGGGGCGGAAAGAAACAATCATGTGGTAGGACTTGTCCTTGACGTCAGGCTTCAAACGCCGAACCGCGTCAATTTCGACGAGCGCGAGATCAAGATCCTCGCGCTTTTCGCCCGCGCCGCAATTGGCAATCCAGAAATGGTCGAGCTTTTCGCCGGCCTCTTTGGCCGCTGCGATATAATGGGCCAGTTCCTTGTAATTATCTGCGACCTTCGGGTCTTTGGGGATCTTTTTGGCGATCATGGGGCTTTGTGCCGGATGGAATGATCAATCTGTCGCACCAGGTCTTTTAACGCATTCTGGGTCCCCTCGATCTCGACGATCAGCTGATCAAACTTGGCCAACAGATCGGCGCTCAGCGGTTCATCGAGGGCGAGTTTAAAGAGATTGCCGAGGCGCGCCTGGTCGGCATTGACCTTGAGAAGGTCAAGTATGGCCTGGGAGGCTTCAAACGTGCGCTGATCGGGCAGTTTGCTGTTCATCAGAAGACGGCGTAGCAGTTCGGAGCGGCTCAGGCGTAACTGGCCTGCCAGCCGGTCGAGGCGGGCCAGTTCGGTGTCATCCAGATAGGTTTTAACCAGGTTGCGGGTGGTGGCCATGTGTTTGTTCTTTGTTTTCTGTGGGAGGCAGCAACATGACCGGCAATATCAATTTGGTGCCGGTCATGTTGGTTGAGCGTTAGATCGCCACTTGCTGGCCCTGGTGACGCTGTTGTTGTCTGGGGGCAGGCAGGGTCCGGGCCTTTTGCACCTTTTGCGTCAGACCCAGTTCCTTGATCTGCTGTTTGACGGTTTTGGCCAGGCTGTCGATGCCCCGGGCGACATGCAGATCGTTATAATCTGTCAGGCCCGCCTGTTTTTCGGCTTGGGAGAGGTTGGGACGAATAACAGCCCCCTCCACCCGGGCGGCGGCCCGTTCGGCTCCTTTGAGGCCGGGATTGATGCCCTGTTTGGCCTCGACCCCGTGATCATCATCGGCAGCAAGGATCAAAGGCCGGTCGGGGAAGGCTTTTTGCAGGGCTTCGGCGACCGAGGCGAGATTGCCGCTATCCATCGCAATCGCGGTTTGATAGCCGGTTGCCATATTGAGGCTTTTGCCAGTGGCATATCCTTCGGCAATCAGGATCGGGCCTTTCTTTGTACCCGGGATCATGTGCATCAGCCCGGTTTTGCGGCCATCCTTAAGGAAGCGTTTGCTGCCATCGGGCGTGATGACCTGGACATTCTCGATGAAGCCTTTGGCATTTGTCATCGGCATCAACAGATTGTTCTGAATGTCTTCTTTCAGCGTTTCACCACTGACCTGCTTGCGTTGCAAATAGACATGATCTCCGCTGGCCGTATCGGCCCCCTGAACCATGGCATAGGCGCGTTTGGCCACTTGCTTGTATTGCGCCTTGAGGTTTTCTTCCATTTGCGCCTTGCGGGCGGCAGCTTCGGCCTTGCTGCGTTCAATCTCGGCCGGGTTGCGCTCGGCCGCCGCGCTGACCCATTTCACTGGATCGTTTCCGGATTTGTAATTGACGATATTGCCGGCCGGAATGCCCTCGATAAAGCCGCGATAGGAGCCGCTTTTCTGGCCCTTGCGGTCGCTTTCCACCGACACCCGATGCCATTTGCCATCCATTGTCGGCAGGCCGTCAATCACCAGACCGTTTTCCCGACAGGCGAGAGCAAACTCTTCTTCCGGGCGCATCCGGGATTGTGGCGGTTTGGTTGTTGTTTCATTCCAGCGCGCAAAGGGTTTGAGATCGGCATCGTCGCGGACATACCAGGACTTGGCGCGGCGATCCCACTTGGCCCCGAGCGCCTTGGCATCGTTCTTTTCGCTGTAAGGCACGTTCAGGTAATGGCGTTTCTTTGAGGTATTTGGTTCTGTCCCCGGGGCGAGATCATTTGCCATATCTTCTTTGGGCTGGGGGGCTGGTGCCACCGTTGCCGTTGCGGCCAGCGCTGCCGCCCGGCTTTCCTGCCGGGCCTGTTTTTGCTCGGCGATGAACCGCTCCGCCATCGTCTGTCCCGGATCGGCACCGAGGCTTTTGATCAGGTCACTGGTGCGTTGTGCTTCCGGGACGAACCATTGCGGGCGCAGCGGTTTAAAATAGTCCTGATCGCGATGGGCGTCATACATGGCCGAGAGCAGTTCGGCATGTTTGGAAGACCGGCCTGCGAGCTCGGCCATGGTCGAGAAGGTTTCCCGTTCCTGGTTAAAGGACCGTTCTTTCTTGTCGGGATCATCAGAATATTGCCACCAGACATCGATGCGTTTGAACGCGGCCCCGGCGTCATTCAAGGCCCGGGCCTCGGTATCGGGCAGGCCGTCAAGACGGGCGGCATGCAGCATCCAGTCTGATTTGATCTTGACCGCCGTGTTTTCCGCCTGCCGCTCAAAGACCCGATCCGCAACCCTCTGCGCCGGATCCGTGCCGAGGCTTTTGGCCAGATCGTTTGAGCGCTGATCGGCGGGAATGAACCAGTCAGGCCGGCGCGGTTTAAAATGATCCTGATCAGGATGGGCGTCATACATCACCGAAAGCAGTTCGGCACACCGCGAGGAGGACTCTGCCGGTTTGGCCATGCGGGCAAAGGCTTCCTGCTGTTGCCGTGTTGCGCGTTCGCGGATGGCCGGATCGCCAGAGCCTTGTCCGGCGATATCGATCTGATCAAAGGCATTTTTGGCCTCGATCATTCTTTCGATATCCATGTTGATCAAGTTTTCAAGCCGGCCAGCATGCAGCAGCCAGTTCTGCTTGACCTCCTTTTCGTTCCAGCCCGGGATGTCTTCGTTGTGTTCGGGTACAATTCTGTTTTTCGTGACCATGTTGGCGGCCTCCTTGCGCTTGTCTTGCGCCAGAACCGGTTTGAGCTGCTCGCGCATGTCCGGTTCCATGATCCAGCTTTTGATGTTTTCGGCATCACGTGCAGCGGTGAAGAGAACGTTGCGATCTTCCTTGATGGCGCGCATCCAGCTTTTGACATAGCTGGCATGGCGCTCCGGATAATGGCCAAGGCCCAGTTCGGTGCTCAGCATGTAGCTGCCAATCTCGGCGCGCAGTTCCTCTTTGGCATAGACTTCCGAGCCAAACGGCCCGAACTCGCGAGCCATTCTGGATTGATGGCCGGTGGCATGGCCAAGCTCATGAAGCGCGGTTGCGTAATAGTCATATGGGCTGCCAAAGGCATCTTGCGGCGGCAGATGAATTTCATCACTCATCGGGCGGTAAAAGGCGCGATCTCGCTGATCGGCACTCCGCCCTCTTTGAGCAGCTCCTCGGCCCGTTCCACCGGCTCGAAGGTCGGTTCCGGTGCAATCCCGACAAGAGAATTCCCGGACATGCGGGCTGGTTGCGCTTTATAACGTAGTTATAGTCACGTACCAGCGTTCGTGACGAGGCCGCACGGTATGTTCGAGAATTTGCGGCAATTTTCGTAATGTTGCCGACGATCTTGGGAACGCAGGTGCCAAATCGAATGTAGTGTCTGGTATTAGTGAGTTTTGAAGTCTGTCACCAATAATGGGCACACCCAAACGCGTTGAGAGAAGAATAAGACTTACTTTATCCTTCTGGATCTCCCACCGCCTTCACAGCTTGAAAGTGCATGTTTATATTAAATTAATGTCGTTTCCATAGCCCGCAAATCGCTTTAAATCCGTCATCAAAAGATCAAGTCGCACTTGTTCCCAGAGGACGATTTGCGGGTATTATTATGGCGGGTGTGCTCTGGCGTCGGCAGAATTGCAACTGCGTTTCACGGATTGGACAAAAGGCAAGCAAGGAGAACGACAGAGGCAAAGATTAAAGGCCGGGCGGCACCGCGACCGGCCTTTATCAAGGGCAAAATAACGAGATCGTTTCGATTTATGTTCCCAAACGTTTTTGGGCGATTTTGGCCTGCTTTTCGACCTGCCCATCCATCCAGACACGGCCGTCAAGAGCTGCCTTTGTGCGCTCGGGCCCTGCTTCTTCTGGTGTGCCATTATGGAATGGGGGTTTGGGGGCATATTCCAGGATAAGGGCGACCCGGCGGGCGGCTTCTTCGCCTTTTAATTTGGTGGCAATAACCAGGGCAAAATCAATTCCTGCTGTGGGGCCGCCTGCGGTAATGCGGTTGCGGTCAACAACAACGCGGTCATTCACATATGTTGCGCCCATAAGCGGTAGAAAACGGGTAAGCGGCCAAAATGTCGTGGCTTTGTAACCGTTTAACAGCCCAGACCCGGCAAGCGTTATGGCACCGGTACAAAAAGCTGTCACCCATTTCGCGCGGGACCCGCGATCGGCCAGAAAATTGATGACCTCAGGGTCGTTCATATAGGCAACTGTTCCCATGGTGCCGCCTGGCACAAGCAATACATCAAGATCGCGGGGACATTCGGCAAATGTATGTGTCGGTGGAACTGGAATGCCGAGTTCGGTTGGCACCGGGGTTTTATCCTTCCAGACCAGGAAAATCCGGCAGCGAAGAATTTTAAGCACCGTCATCGCCCCGACAAGGTCAATCGCAACCATTTTCGGATGCACCAATATCGCGACGGTTGGCGCATCTGCGGGAAGTTCCATCATGTGTTTTGGATGTTCTTCCTCGATTGCTGCGTGGGCAATATTGGGGACCGTTGCGGGAATGGCCGCTGCCATCCCTCCCGCCGCAGCAAGGGTCATGAAAGTGCGGCGGTTAATGGTTTCATCCATGTGTCTTCTCCGGAAGCGTTGACAAGGTCGTCGGCTTACTTGGCAACAGCCCTCGCCGTTAGACAATGTGAAACGTCAATCACGCGCGAAAAACGGGAACTTTCATGTTTTTTTTGCCTGCCGGTTTCCTGCATGTATTGCCTCAAACGGCGGTTCTAAGCGGCAAGCACGTTAGGGGCGGAAATCTTTATGGTTAAGATAAGAACTTGATATTTGAGAGGTCATTCGTCCCGCCAGGATGAAGAAAAACAATTTTGCATTATGGAAAATTCTTAACGCCAGGCTGTTTAACGCATTACCCCGCATCATCCCTAACCGGGGTTATTCATTTTTAAATGCGCCGTCATCATTGACCGTAAATGGCTGATTTGTTGCGGTGGGCTGATATTTGTCAATTCCGCAGCAGATTGTTTGTGACAATGTCCGACATTCAGACCAACAGGAGACGTGGTTGACGTCGCATAAATCAGAATTACGGCAGGCTGGAATATGGCCAGGCAAGGTTAAGGCTTTGCATGTCGTGATCCGCGTTCTTCTGATTGTGCCATTTTTTGTTCTTTCCCTTGTTGCGCCCGGCACCATGCCGGTTCCCGCCAGCGATGGTGGCATGCGTATTGTGATTTGTTCGGGCCACGGCCCGGTGGAAATCATTGGACATGTGAACGCGACGTCACATCCGGCACAGAAAAATTCAAATACGCCGGATCCACAAACGCTCTGTGGCTGGTCCGTGATCAGTCATTCAGCGGTTCCCGCCAATTTTGTCACAATGATTGGCCCTGTTGAATTTTACACAATGCCGTTTTTGAAATCGGCAAAGGCCCAATGTTACCTGCCGCGCATTGTTCTTTTGCGCTCGGTGCGTGATCCCCCTTATCGCCCCATCGCGATATAGCGGCACATCCCTGTCAGCCGACAGCGATTTATGGGGTGTTGCCAACTTTTAGGGGAAGTACCCAGCCGATAGTCGCACCGCATGTGGGCGGCGACGGCGCGATAAGGGCCAATAAAATGAATTTTCGTAACAATAAGCACCTGCTTGCGGCAGTGCCTCCTGCTGTATGGGCGGGGGCTGTCCTTTGTTTTTCTGATCCCGTTTCTGCCATTGCACAAGACAACGCCGTGGAATTAAAGCCGATTGTGATTGAAGTGGATAGGCAGAAGTCAAATCTTACGCCTGTTTATCCTGGCGGGCAGGTCGCGGCGGGGGCCGGGTTGGGTATTTTGGGCAATCGGGGCGATCTTGAATCACCCTTTAGTACGCGGGCCTTTACGTCCCAATTGGCGCAGGACCAACAGGCGCGCAGTTTAAGTGACGTGATGATAAATGATGCGTCTGTTTCCCAGACATTCCCGCGAAGCAGCTACCGCGATGTGTTTCGAATTCGTGGCTTTGATTACTTTACCTATAATGTGCTGCTGGATGGAATGCCGGGCATGTTACCCAAACAACGTATTGTGCCGCAAAATTTTGAACGGTTCGAACTGTTAAAGGGGCCAGATACCTTCCTCAACGGCGTGGTGGTTGGCAGTGCCGTTGGCGGTAGCATCAATGTGGTTCCCAAACGGGCGCAAGATGAACCAACGCGGCGGTTAACCCTTGGTTACAGCTCAGATGCACAACCATCGATCAGCCTGGATATGGGGCAGCGTTTTGGCAAAGACAACGCATTTGGGGCAAGAACCAATCTTACTTTCCGCGATGGTGATTTGGCTGTCGATGATCAAAGTGAGAGATTGGGGTCTGCGACGCTGGGGCTGGATTATCAAGGCGACCGGCTGCGTCTTTCGGCGGATATGGGCTATCAGAAAAGCCATACCGAAAACCCGGACTGGGCCTTTCGTCTCGCACCCGGCGCAAATGTGCCCGACGCCCCCGATAGCACAATAAACCTGTCACAGGACTGGGCCGGTTTTGATAGCAAGGATTATTTCGTCGCTGTGCGCGGCGAGTACGACATTTCTGTTGTAACAACGGGATATGCCAAACTGGGCTACGCCCATACCGAGACAGAGGGGACAATTGCCTTTCCGTCAAACTTGCAGTCAAACGGGGACTTTTCCGTTGGCGGCACCAGCTTTCCATCGGGTGGAAATCATCGCTATGCCGAAGCTGGCTTAAAAAACCATTTCGATACGGGGCCGGTAAAACACGACCTTGTTGTGGCGACATCCGTTTGGGACCTGGATTTGAAGGCGGGTTTTGCCAATTTGGGGATTGGCGGCAGCTCGAATATTTATGCGCCGGTGGCTTTTGCCGGGCCAGCATCGGGATCGGAACTGACCCTGGATAAAATTGGTAAAACCACAGAAAGCCGTTTTACCAGTGTGGTTGTCGCCGATACCCTGGGTTTTGCTGATGATCGTTTTTTGCTTACCCTTGGGGCACGTTCGCAACGTATTGTGACAAAGGGGTATAACGCGACCAGCGGGCAACAAAAATCAAGCTATGATGAAACACGCTTGACGCCAGCGATAGGTGCTGTTTGGCGCGTTCGCCCGGATATCTCTGTTTACGGCAATTATGCAGAATCCCTCCAGCAAGGGCCGTCAGCTCCGGCGGGTACGACAAATGCAGGCGAGGTTTTTGCCCCTGTCGTTTCCCGTCAGGTTGAAATGGGCATAAAATACGATGCAGACAAATGGGCCGGGCAACTTGCTTATTTTGCTATTCACGAGCCCACCGGCATTACCGATGCTGCCACCAATCATTATGGTTTGGATGGCGAACAGCGCAATCGCGGGGTCGAGTTAACATTGCAAGGAGAACTCCGTGACGATCTTCGTGTCCTTGGTGGCGTAACAGTTTATGACGCCATTCTAACGGGATCGGCCGGGGGAATGGTTGACGGAAACCAGCCCATTGGTGTCCCAGACTGGCAAGCCGTACTGGGACTGGAACAGGATATTGCGTTGGTATCAGGGCTGAGTGTTTCGGGTCGGATTATCCATACGGGTGAACAATATGCCGATGCCGCGAACATGCAAAAACTGCCCGACTGGACACGTCTTGATATTGGTGCCCGGTACGAAATTGACCGTCCTGATAGTAACCCGATTGTCCTGCGGGCCAGTGTTGAAAACGTATTGGGGCTGAATTACTGGTCTTCGGCGTCTACTGGTCAGGTTTCGGGAATTTCTCGCGGGGCGCCACGCACTTTTCTAATTTCGACCTCGTTTGATTTCTAACCACAAGTCACATTTTTCTAACGACTTTAGGGCATTATCGAGGAAGCCTGCGCACAAAAATTATATGTGCGTTGCTTCCCGCGGTGTTCGTAGCGGTTCATGCTAAGCGGATGGAGTGCGCAATGATGATGCGCACTCCCCCGAGCTGATTGAGGGATTTATCGAAAATCGTCGACCCCAGAAATGGCCAGAGCAGATTCGACATACTTCTTGCTGCGAATTGGCTTCTGTCTTCCTCTGGCGTGAACGCTGCGAGGGAGGCCGCAACGATGGACCATGGTTCATTGACAATTCTGGCAACTGCTTTCTCAGGAGGGCCTTGAGCTTTGAGAAAGCGATTTCGATCGGGTTAAAGGCCGGCGAGTATGACGGCAGGAAAACAAGCTGCGCTTTCCAGCGCGACATCCTGATAATCATCAAGAATTGCTATTTTGACCCTCTCAATACCCGGCCGAATAGTTTACCGGGATCCAATCATAGCCATTTTCCCTTGCGCGTACTCGACCAAGTCCCGGAAAGGCAAGATGTGCACCCCCGAGAAGTACGCCCGACTGTGCTGCGTGTTCAAACAGGGCGCGACGGGTTTCTGCGGCTTGGTCGTGGTTGCTGTCAAACGCGATTGTCACATCTGGCTTTGGAAATTGCACGGAGCCAACATGGATCAGGTCGCCGATAACCAGCAGCCGTTCGCCTTTGCTCTCCACTTTGTATACGACACTGCCAGGCGTATGACCGTAAGCGGAGGTCGCGGAGATGCCTTCCAGAAATTGGGTGTTGCCGTCGAAGGCCTTGAAGCGGTCACTTTCCACGTAGGGCTTGAGTGACGCCATTGCGCCCGCGAAGAAGCCGTCGGGGTCGCCCTCTTTTGCCTTGTTCGTTTCAGACAGCCAAAACTCGGAATCGTGGCGGTCGGCATAAACAGTTGCATTTGGAAAGGCTGCGGCGCCTTCCTTTACAAGTCCACCCACATGATCGGGATGAAGATGGGTTAGCATGATGTCGTCGACCTGTTCCGGCTTATACCCGGCCGCCTTCATGTTCTCGACAAGTTTGCCCAGCCTGGGTCCGAACAAAGCTCCGCCGCCAGCGTCGATGAGAATTAAACGCTTTCCGGTATTGATGAGGTAAGAGTTGAATGAGGTTTCAACGGGAACACCAAGATGGGATGCAGCCAGCAATGCGCGAGTGTTTTTCCCGGAGCCGGAAAGTAGTTTGTCCACGGGCAAGTCAAGAGTTCCATCACTCACCACCGTCACCTCGAAGGATCCAACCATGAGACGGTAATATCCTGGAGCCTGGGTCCGTTGCATCTGTGCTGCGGCATTTGCCGGCGGCGCAAGCGTAGGTGTTCCCAGCGAAGCTATTGCTACGAACGCGGCAAGTGAAGATGAGTATGCAAACTGTCTGATCATGTCGAATATCTTTCACAGAGTCTCAGGCTACTGCGTTGCAGTGCGATTAATGAGATATTGATTGACCGATATATGGACCAGGCAAAACCCATTTTCAAATTGATAGTAGCTATGATAGGTATCTCTAATGAAGATAAGAGATACGACCCTTCGAAACCTTGATCTTAATCTCCTGCACGCTTTTTCCGTGCTCATGGAGGAAAGGAACGTCAGCCGTGCGGCTGAACGTTTGCTGATTGGTCAGCCTGGTCTGTCCACGGCGTTGAAACGTATGCGCGTTACACTTGGAGACGAATTATTCGTGCGCGTGGGACGAGGGTTGCAACCAACTGCGCGAGCATTGGCGATTGCTCCTGCCATTGAAGATGCGTTGGCAGGCATTGAAAGGGCGGTTCGCCCTCCGACAGCTTTTGATCCTGCCACATGGTGCGGTGAATTCCGTATCGGCATGTGTGACAATCTGGAGATGGTTTTCTTGGGCCCGCTAGCTGCGCGCCTTCGGGAAGAAGCCCCGGGAGCACGGGTCGTGGCAATCGCTGCATCGAAACGTGATTCAGTGCAGTTGCTTGAACAAGGAGCTTATGATTTCAGCGTTGCTGTGCATAATGAGCCAGCCTCCTGGCACGTCCGACAACACTTGTTCGATCAGCATTTGCTTTGTGTATACGACGAAAAGCAAATAAATCTGCGAACGCCGGTAAGTCTGGCGACTTACGCAAATGCGCCACATGTTGTCGTTTCATCCGAAGGGAACCTAACGACGGATGTCGAATCTTTGATCGAGAATGCGAGCGGCAGAAGGCGAGATATTGTCGCAAGCGTCTCGCGCTATGCTGCTGTGGCGCCGTTGTTGCAATCAATCCCTGCAATTGCGACGATCCCGGAGACCATCGGGCGTTGCATGGAACGTCTATATGGACTGCAGGTCTTCTCCCCACCACTGCAAGTGCCGGTTGAACCAATTTCAATGCTTTATCGTCGGCTCGATCTTGCCGATGAGGGGCAGGTGTGGTTTAGGCGGCTCTTTAGCGAGGTTGTTGCATATACGCTGGCGACATCCGGCTGCAAGGGTGCTTTGGGAAGACAGGCAGTTTGATGCGACCCTTTTCCGTTCAGCAGCCATACGCCAATTATTGCGCTTGTTGGCGCACTTGATGCTAGCGGTGGCCGGTTCCGTCAAACAAAGAGCAGATCAGTCTGGAAAAGAGTCTGTATGACAGCGGGTTATCCCGATAGGTTCTTGGGTGCTAGCAGCCAATGGCCGCAATTTGAATAGAGCCGAGATTTGTAGATACCTTGCCCTTAAAAATGAGGACAAGGAGAGGATTATGAAGCCCCCCGTTTACCGAAGATTTCAAGATTGACGCGATCAACCAGATTACCGAGCGGGGACATTCCGTTCGTGATGTTTAGCAACGATTGAGCGTCAGCACTCATTCTCTTTATGTTTGGGGGAAGCAATATTAAGCGTCTCCCGGCGGCGCGGCAAAGGATGACCAATCAGCCTGGATCAGGCGATTGAAGCAGGAGTTGGCGCGACGCCGGGAGCGTGACATCTTAAACAATAAGTCTTGTCCATCGATGGCATATCTCCAGGCTCAGTCTTCGGGTAGCTGCAAGTACAAAGACGTATACCACACGAAATAATGTTTGTGTGGTATTGAGTTTTCGATAAGAACAATCTATCTTACCACACAAACATTATTTCGTGTGGTAAGATCATGGCCCAGTATTCAAGCCTCTCAATGGCAGCACAAGGGTGGTACTACGATTTGATTTCGTTGCTTCTGGATGAAGAAGTTTCTGAAATCAGAGGGTCTGTTCTTGAGAAAAAAAAGGGCAATCGGGTCTATCTTTATGACAATTATCGTATTGGCGGAAAAACGGTCCAAAAGTTCATCGGCCTGAAAACCGACGAACTACTAGAACGCCTGTCAGACATGAATGAACTGAAGAAAAAGCGCGATAATCGCAGAAAAGCTCGTTCTGACCTTGTCAAAAAATTGAGGACCGAGCGAGTTCTTTCGCCCGATGTTTCAACCGGCAAAGTCTTGTTCGCCCTTTCGGCTTCAGGCACGTTTCGTTTAGGCGGAGCATTGATCGGTACGAACGCATTCCGTGCCTACGAGCTGGAACTTGGGGTGCGTTTTGATTCAAGCAATGCAGTTGGCACAAAGGATCTCGATATTGCAAGCTTCGAGAGGTTCTCGATTGCTGTTGACGATGTTGCCATACCAGACATTCCTTCTGCCTTGAAAGCGCTTGGTTATGACGCGGCGCCATCCCTGGATTCCCGAAATACCTGGAGGTGGATAAATCACAGCAATAGCTCTGTTGGTGAGGTAGAGTTTCTCACCCCGTCCTTTGATGAGACTGAGGGGGTCAAATACCTTCAGGCACTGAAAGTAAATGCTCAATCGCTGCATTATCTCAACTTCCTTTTAAGAGATGCGATTGATGCAGCGTTGTTGTATCGGGATGGTGTTCTGGTGAAGATCCCCAGGCCTGAAAGATACGCAATCCACAAACTGATCGTGGCGTCCCGACGCGCCGATAGAGGCTTGTTGAAATCCAGGAAAGATCTGATGCAAGCTACGCTCCTGATGGAAATTCTCCATGAGACCCGGCCTGGTGACCTGTTCGATGCTTATCATCAAGCGCAGGAGAACGGCTCTTCATGGCGAAATCATATCGAAAAAAGCTTCAGGCAAGCACCGCATCTTAGAAAGCTGGTAGAGTGAACTACAGCGCATCAAATTATGCTTTGGGTTCCACCAAGGATTGACTTGAAAGGCTGTTCGGTATGCGGGGGGATGGAAAGGACCAGCACCTTGGCTGGCAACTTATATAATTTGGGAAGATCATCGTCCCCATAAGTTTCCCCAGCTTCCTCCAAAATGCATTTGCAGACGGTCTCCAATAAAGTGTTCTCTGACTTGTACAGCGAACTTTCTAAAACCATCTTCTGACATCCTATTCTGCCTCCAATATATATTTTCGGCATTTGGCCCGATCAGTTGACAGAACCCCGCAATCAATTAGTTATTATTTTTCTAATATATCTTCAACGTTGGTTGTTTCACGGGCTTTAGGCAAAGCCCCCAGATGACGCTTTAGAGTGGCAAAAGAACACTCCAACGCTGCCGAGCCTAAGACGAAATCGACTTTAGATGATTGATCAAAAAATTTCAAAAACCGAACAACGCTTAGCGTGTCGAACATACGCAGGGCTCAGCTTCTTGAAGATGCGCCACATCCTTGTCGTTCACGTCACATAACGCAAACAACAAGGATGGCTGGATAGCGGTGATTTGCGATGCTTCTACCGTTTTACCTGCTTGCGTCCAAGGAACAGGACCGACGCGATCGCGGCCAATATCAAAGCAATTGAGGTGGCGCTGTGGAACAAAAACCACGGGTCTCCCCCTGTCGCCGAGAAGGCTTCTCGCGCGTTCTGTTCAAGTGGTCCTGCAAGAATGAATGCAATGACGAAGGGAAGGACAGGGACACCGCTGCGTCGGAACACATAGCCAAGAACGCCGAAGCCCAAGGTCACCCAAAGCGCGAAGAATGAGGTCTGCTGAACGTAAATCGCCGTCAGCGTGACCAGTAACACCACGGGCAGCAGGATTGGTCCGGGGATGCGGGTCAGTATCCCCATCGATCGCATAAAGCGGCCGCCGATGGTCCAGTTCAGGATATTGCCGATCGACATCAGGGTAAAAATGCCGAAAGCGGTCACCAGCTCCGGGTTTACCTGCGGGGCGGTGAAGTGGAAGACTTGCGGGCCGGGATTAAAACCGCCGATGCTGTCGGCGGCAAGGATCAGGAAAACCGCCGCAGCGTTGCCGGGAATGCCCAGCGACAGCACCGGGATCAGGTTGGCCCCGGAAACCGCAGAATTGGCGGCTTCGGTCGCGGCGATCCCTTCGGGTGCGCCCTCGCCAAAGGGGGTGTCGCCGGGCTTGCTGCGTTTGAAATGCCGCCGTGCCCCCAGGGTGTAGCCCAGCGTCGCCGCAAGGGTGGAGCCGATACCCGGTAGTGCGCCGATGATTGTACCAATGAAGGCAGAACGCGCGACATAGGGGGCGATACGGCGGATATCGCCGGGTTGCAGGTCGTCTTTGGCCGGGTCATGCGGGACTTTCTCGTCCTTTTTGCCAAAGCGGCTTTCGCGCCATAGACCTTCAATCCCGATGAGGATTTCCCCGATGATCAGAACGCCAAGGACCGCCGAGACCATCGAAAAGCCGCTTGAGAGATCTGCATCCCCGAATGTCAGCCGCGGGGTGAGGGCCTGTCCCGTTCCGACAAAGGCGGCGATAAGCCCCAGTGCGACCGATAACAGCCCCTTGCCCCTTGAATTGCCTATAACCGCCGCAATGAACGAAATAGACAGGATCAGAAGGGCGGTCTTTTCGGGAAGGTCAAGATAGGCCTCGACCGCGACAGCGAGGAAAGGCGCACAAACAAACAGCACGAGGTCCGAGAAGGTATCGCCGGTCACTGATGAAAGTTGTGCGATGCGCAGGGCCCGGCGCGGCTGACCGGCCTTTGCCATTGGATAACCATCGAGCGTGGTCATCACGGAATCTGGCGTGCCGGGCATATTGAACAGGATCGCGGGCACGGCGCCACCCACCGTTGCCCCTTTCATAATGCCGATCAGAAAGCCGAAAACCGGCAACAGGGCATCGGGGGTGAAACCGAAGACGGAAATCAGGATTGGCAAAGCAATCGCCATTGCCATCGGCCCGGCCAGACCCGGTGTCGCCCCGACGGCGATGCCGGTTAAAAGGCCGCCCAGAACCATCACCGGGGCGGCCGGGATCGCGATGCCGGCGAGTGTGAATAGAGGATGCCCTTCGAATACGGCGAGGATACCAAGCCAGATATAGTGAAGAATCTCGGTCATACGTCACCATTCGGGGGCAGCAGAAGGTCAGGGAAGGGGACGTCGAAGATCAAGATCAGCAGTGCGGTTGCCGCCAACCCGATGAGCAGGGCACGCCAGCTCAGACGATGCTCAATTAACGAAATCAGCATCGTCACCAGGAAGGTGCCCCCGGTAACGAAGCCTGTATATTTCCAGGGCGCGGTATCTCGCAGGTCGCGATAGCTGTGGTCGGTGCTGCCGACCATGTGCGCCAGCCCGACAAGAACGGGGCCGGTCCAGCGCATCAGGATCACCGATACAAGAAACAATGCGAGGAACAGCCCCACAAACCGCAGATTGGCAAGGGACAGGTGTGGAAGCCCTTTTTTTCCACGACCTTCAAAGACGATAAGAAATCCGGCCACGACCATCAGGACGAAGGCGGCGGTAGGTGCAAGCGCATCCCCAATAGAGACCCGCCCGCGCAGTTTTACGATCAGCCCGGTCGCGGTGTCGTCCGGCACCCAGGCGAAGATCGCCAGTAGGGCGACCATGACCACGCCAAGGCCAAGCACCACGTCAGTATTCATACGTCGCATGTCCATTCCCTTTCCGGGGCGAACGGCCCCTGCCTGCCTTCTCGGCTCAGTTGGCCGAGGCGGTGGCAAGCAGGTCTTTTGATTCTGTCATCAGCGTGTTTAGCTTGTCATTCAGCGCCGCGCCGGTCAGAACGGCGGGTCCGCCAAAGCTTTTGACGACCAAAGCATGGGCCTGCGTTGCGGGATCATTCAGCACGTCGGCGATGGCATCGCCGATTGCCTTGCGCGCTTCCGGGGCAAGCCCCTTGGGTGCTATGAACATGAAGTAACCGTCCAGTGAATATTTACTGCCCAGATCCGTGATAAGCGGTGCGTTGGGTGAGTCTGCCAGCTTGTGCGACACAGCACTGGCAACATTGACCATTTCGCCCTGTTGTACCGGTTTTCCTTGTGCCCCTGCGACCCAGCCAAGGTCGAGATCGCCGCCGCGCAGGCCGTTCATGACGCCGGCACCGCCCTTGACCTGGACAATGTTGAAATCTATCCCGTCGGCCTTGCCTAAAAGATAGGTCACGTCAGCCCAGCGGTCCGTCGCAACGCCGAAACGGATCGGCGTGCCAGCCTTGGCCGCCGCTTTGATCTTGTTCCAGCTGTCAAAGGCGCCGCCCTTCATGGCGACAAGCCCGGTCTGAAATTCCACGGTTGACGCCAGCGGAGTAAAGTTCTTGGCGGTCAGGCCGGGCTGCTGTGCGGCCAAGGCGCTGTAGGTCAGCGTTTCCGTCACGACCATACCGATTGCGGTGCCGTCGGCAGGTTCTTTTATGAGCTGCTTGGCAAGGTTGAGGCCACCATTGCCGGTGACCTGCTCGGGCAGGATCTTCCAGCCATATTTGTTTTCGATTGCCTGTGCGATCAATCGGGCCTGGGTATCGGCCCCGCCGCCGGCGGCGAAACCGATCATCAGCTTGATGGGGCCCGGGGGTGTCCAGCCTTCTGCGTGTGCGGAAAGGGGTAGTGATAAAAGTGCTGCCGCCAGTGCGAGCGGGTTTAGAAATTTTTTCATTTTTTCCTCCCTGATTGCGATCAGGTTTGCAGACGAAAGTGGACATGTCAACGAATAAGGTTGACATGTCCACTTTCCTGAGGGCAGCCTGTGTGACCAGGGAGGAAAACCATGCCAACGAAAAAGGGACCAGTGAAAGGCGGTTTCGACATTGACCTGTTGCTGCCGTTTCAGATCACCCAGCTTAGCACCCGGCTGGCCGCTCAGGCGCGCCGTATTATCGCGCGACACGGGCATCTGACGTTGCCCCAATGGCGGATTATCCGCATCGTTGCTGCGGGCGTTGCCAGGAATTCGACCGCTGTTCGCAAAAGTACCGGCATTGACAAAGGCCAGTTCAGCAAGACGGTGAACGCCTTGGTCGCGCAGGGCTATATCCTGACCCTTCCCAATGAAGGGGATCAGCGCCAGTTCGAAATCGCGCTGACGGCCAAGGGGCAGGCCGCGCATGACCGTCTCGCCCCCGAACTTGACGCCCGTCAGAGGCACCTGATGGCAGCGCTTACGCCCGAACAGCGCGCGGTGATTTTTCCGGCGATCCACGCTCTCGCGGAGGCCGCCGACACCATTGATTTTCTTGAGACATCCAGCACCGAGGACTGACCATAATGACCCGTTCCAGGAACCTTCTCGTCATCATGTCGGATGAACACCAACCCCAGGCGATGGGGTGCGCAGGGTCGTTCGTGAAAACGCCAAATCTTGATGCGCTGGCTGCGCGCGGCGTGCGGTTTTCCAATGCTTACACGCCCTCGCCGATTTGTGTGCCAGCCCGTGCCGCCTTTGCCTCGGGCCGTTACGTTCATGACATACGGCTTTGGGATAATGCCATGCCCTATACCGGCAAGCCGCGCGGCTGGGGCCATGCGTTACAGGACCAGAAAACGCGGGTTGAATCGATTGGCAAGCTGCATTATCGCGCTGCCGAGGACCCGGCTGGTTTCGATGTCGAGCATATCCCGATGCAGGTGGCTGGCGGGCATGGCATGGTTTGGGGGTCCATCCGGCGCGAGGACGAGCGCGTGGTAAAGGACGGCCGCATGCTGGGCGATTATATTGGTCCGGGCGAAAGCAATTATACCCGGTATGATACCTCTGTTGTCGAACGCACGGAGGAATGGCTGGCCGCCGCGACAGAAGACCAACACCCGTGGTGTCTTTATGTCGGTCTCGTCGCGCCGCATTTTCCGCTGATCGTGCCACAGGATTATCTCAATCTTTATCCGACCGACAACCTGCCGCCGTTGAAACTGCATCCGCGCGACGGCTACGTTCATCATCCTTGGGTCGCCAAGCAGGATACCGCCCTTGCCGGCGACATCGCGATGAAAGACGAGGCCGAACGGCAAATGGCCCGGGCCTGCTATTACGCGCTTTGTACCTGGATGGACAATAATGTTGGCCGGATCGTTGCCGCGCTGCAAGCGCAAGGCCTGCTTGAGGACACGACCATTATTTATACCTCCGATCACGGCGACAATGTGGGGGCGCGTGGCCTGTGGGGCAAGTCAAACATGTATGAGGAATCGGTCGCCGTGCCGCTGATCGTGGCCGAGCCGGGCGCCAAACCGTCGGTCTGCGCCACGCCCGTCAGTTTGCTTGACGTGTCGGAAACCATCGTCAGCCATTTTGGCGCGACATTGGAAGGCGATCGACCGGGCCGCTCGCTTTACGATATCGCATCGGAACCCGAGGACCCCAACCGTGTGGTTTTCAGCGAATATCACGCGGTCGGTGCGGTCTCGGCCTGCTATATGCTGCGCAAGGGAGGCTGGAAACTGATCCATTATCACGGTTTCGAGCCGGAGCTTTTCGACCTTGCCAACGATCCCGAGGAAACCGAAAACCGGGCCGCAGACCCGGCCTGTAAACAGATCCTTGATGATCTTTATGCGGAGCTGAAGGCCATCTGTGATCCCGCCGCGATGAACGACTTGGCCTTTGCGGATCAGGATGCCCTGATCGAAGGTTATGGCGGGCGCGACGTGGCGATGAATATGGGCGCCCCGGCCGCAACCCCGCCGCCGCAAATGACCTGATATCCTGTTTGAGTCCTCTTTGGTGTTAAAGACGGAGCTTTAGCAGTTTTGCCGCGGTTATGGACTGGACGCCGTATTCATACATGTCACTTCGTGCGGCTACCGTGTAAACTCAACACATGGGGCAAAAATTTACTTCTTCATGCTGATGTTTGGAGAAACTAAGATCGATGCCCGATTTTAAGAAAACGAACCCGTCTTCAATCACTTAGGTGCAGAAAAAACTTGTGACAGGATTTTCCGCCGGATCGACATTACGGCCATTTTGGAAGCAGGCAGGGCGCTTAATCCCGTTGGTGGCCGCCGTTGACAGCATTGCGCTGCTTTATAGGCGAAACCGGCTTATCCGGGTTCCTGGGTGATGCTCTGTAAGCGTACAGCCAGAAGTCAGAGCTACCTCGCAGGAGAGAGTGAATGACCGGATTTTAGGAGCAAGAGGGAACGGTGTTTCCGAACAGCCCGGGAAATCGAGATTTAGCTGACAGATGCAGTGATAACATTGTCAACGGTCGCCGCACTTGGATGCCGCACTGGGATGTTCGCCGGTTCTGATGCCGGAGGTGATCGGGTAGTAGCGATTTACAGCCTGATTGTTCGCGAAGCTGAGCGAGCGTAGCGAGAACAAACAGCAAAGATGCAGGAGCTTGACCTGCGAAAATATCCCGCTGTCATCCTCGACCGTATTGCAGATCATCCGGTCAATCAGATCGACGAACTCCTGCCCTGGAACATCGCCCCCCAAGTTTGAGTGCCTCTCTGAAAGGGTATCGCAGGCCCTGTCAAGGTAGCCGTGAGAGGCGTTTGCTGAACAGATACGAGCGATGATGCCGCTGCTTTTTTCGGGAAATTTGGAGCGGGCCCGGGAACTGCCTTGGCCTGTTTCTTATTGCTTTAGATCGCGGATTTCCCGATCGACGCCCCGCCATCGACATGAAGTGTTTGCCCGGTGATAAACGCGGCTTCGTCAGAGAGCAGGTAGTTGATTGCTCCGGCTATTTCTTCCGGTTTGCCAAAACGCCCCATCGGAACGCCTGACAGGTACCGGGCTTCGCCACCGCTGCCGATGGGATTGTTTGTCCGAAAAAGCTCTGTTTCCGTTGGTCCTGGCGAAACGGCATTGACCGTGATCCCGGACGTAGCGAGTTCGAGGGCCCAGCTTCGAGTGAAGCTGACGAGCGCCGCCTTCGCCGCCGCGTAGCTGGTCCGCTGCACGCTACCAAGGACAGTGAGGCTGGAGATGTTGACGACGCGTCCCCAGCCTTGTGTACGCATGGCTGGAAGTGCTGCTTGCACGGCAACGAGCGCCGGATGCAGATTTACACGCATAACTTCTTCAAGTGTCTCGACCCTAATATCTCCGAGCGGTTCCGCCCGAACGAGACCTACGTTGTTGATAACGCCGTCGATCTGATTTTCGCGTGCGATGGTAGCAAGCTCGTCGCTGGCGGCGGGGTTGGATAGATCTAGCAAATGAAGATCGCCGGGAAAGCCGTCGGTTGCATTGCGGGCAACGCCGATTACCTTATGCCCCTGATGGACCAGGCGGTGTGCGACAGACAGACCGATGCCCTTGCTGGCACCGGTGATCAGGAATGTTCTATTCATCAAAAAATCTCCCGGCCCCGCCTCCGAAGAAGCAGGGCCATTACTGGTTGAACGGATCAGGCAGGGGTGCGGCCTGCTGCGACGTGCAGTGCTGGCACCATGTCTTCCGGCTCCGGGCGGTGGGTGTAGTCCGGGTTCACCTCGGCGTAGAGGATTATTCCGTCCTGGCCGACGACGTAGCGGGCGGGCATCGGCAGGGTCCAGCTTGGATCACCGTTGAAGGCTGGCAGATCGTTCTTGAGCGACTTGTAGAGATCGACCAGGTAGTCCTGCAGTTCGAAGCGCAGGCCAAAGGCAGCTGCAACCTCGTTGTTCGGGTCCGACAGGATCGGAAATGTCAGGTTGTTCTGGCGCACTGACTTGCGGCTGTTGACCGGGTTCTGCGGCGAGATGGCGACGAGACTTGCGCCCAGTTCCCGGAATTTCGGCAGCGCCTCTTCAAGGGCCTGGAGCTCCATGTTGCAGTATGGGCACCAGACGCCGCGATAAAAGCTTATGACCAGTGGTCCGCGGGCAAGCAAATCTGAGGAGGAAACTGCCTTGCCTTCGGGGTCGGAAAGGTTAAAGGCAGGCAGTTTGTCTCCGGCCTTCAGGGCTCGCTCAGCTGCGCCCGAAGCGATCAGTTCGGCTGTGGCGCGACGCATGGTTTCGATGACTGAATAAGGGACCTTATAGGGTGGCTTGCCAGCTTCGAAATCGGCTTTGAAAGCGTCCAGTTTGGCTTGAAGTGTCATGGTTATCGTCCTTCTTGTTAATATTTTCCGATGGGATGTGGCGGCGGCATGTCGACCGACGACGGGCAAGGTGGGTGCCTATCGGAACTCGCCGACAGTCTGCGGGCCGGCCAGTTCGATGATGGCGTGCTGGCATCGGGCGCACCGTGCTTAATCCTTCCACTTAGGCATTGCCGTTCGGCGCCAATCAAACGGCGTTTTGGGATCAGCCGTTGGCGGCCATTGAACGAGCAACCTCGGCGGCGCTGATGCCTTCCAGGGCCAGTCCGTAGCCAACACCTTCATCAATGATCCGGCGCAGCTTCTGGGTCAGCGCGATGCGTGTATAGCTACTGGTCAGTGGTGGTAGGGCTGCAATACCTTCGGCGATCTCATGGGCCCGGTCCAACAACTTGTCGGCTGGAACGATCTCGTTGACGACGCCCCAATCTTTGGCGGTTTGCGCATCGAGCATTTGGCGGGTGAGGATGAAATACCTGCCTCGGACGCTGCCGATTACTTCCGGCCACAATAGATTGACGCCATCGCCAGGGACAATGCCGAAGTCGAAATGCGGCTTGTCCTGAAACACTGTATCCGGTGTGGCAAGGATGATGTCCGTCAGCAACGCATATTCCGAATGCAAAAGGACCGGTCCGTTCAACGCAGTAATCATTGGCACTTCAATATCTAGGATATTCATGAGGACCTTTTTGCCCTCACGATAGATTTTGTCGTAGCCGCGCGGTGAGAAGAAGTCGAAGCCTTCGGGGCTGATCGCATCCATGAAGGCGTCGCCCGAGCCGGTGAGAATGACAACGCGGTTTTCGGGGTCGGACCCGATCTGGTGAAAGAGGTCGACGAATTGCTCATGGGTATGGCCGTCGAAGACGAGTTTGCCACCGTCTGTGTGGAAGGTGACTTCGAGAACGCCGCTCGGCGAACGGGTCAGGCGAGCATTCGAGAAGCTGTTCTTGTAGGATTCAAATTGAGACATGGTGGTTTTCCTGTTGGTCTGTATGGAAATGACGGGAGAGTAAGGTCAGGCGGTGGGTAGGAGGCTTTCGACACGAGCGATGGCCCGCTGGATGGCCGGACGCGCCATTACAACCTCGTACCAGCGTGAAAGATTGTGATGACTGTCGAGGGTCAAGCCGGGAAACTGCCGGCGCCACAGCCAGCCGAAGTGGGCTATGTCGGCGATCGTGAATTCGTCGCCTGCAACGAAGGCCTGTGTGGAAAGCTTATTGTCGAGCAGGCCGAGGATCCGCTCCGCTTCGGCCGTGAAACGTGCTTCGGCGATTGGCTGTGGCTCGGGCGAGGAGCGTTTGAAGAAACCAGCATTGCCGAATGCGGGGCTCAGGGCCGAGGCGTGGAAGAAGAGCTGTTCGAAGACGCGCGCGCGAGTTGCTCCGCGGGTTGGCAGGAACCGGCCGGTTTTTTCCGCCAGATAAACGAGGATGGCGGCGCTTTCCGTTAGGACAAGGTTATCATCTATCAGGACCGGTACCTTGCCGTTCGGATTGAGCGAAAGAAAAGCCTCTTCCCTTTGTCCGCCCTTTCGGACATTGACTGCCTTGAGGTCATAGGCGAGGCCGAGTTCCTCGAGCGCAACCAGTACCTTGATGCTGTTCGGTGTGGCAAAGGCGTAGACTTCGATCATGTTCGTCTCCATCGGATCGTGTTTGCTAGAGAGAGTTATGACCATTCCTTTAATGTTGCGGCAGGTCGCTTGAAGCGATAATGGTTATTCCCAAGGAGAATGAGCAATGGACAGATTTCAGGCGATGACCGTCTTCGTGCGCGTGATTGAAACGGGATCGTTTTCAGGGGCGGCCAAGCGGATTGGTGTCGGCCAGCCCGCTATTTCCAAGACCATTGCCCAGTTGGAGGATCGCCTTCAGGTCCGCTTGCTCATTCGCTCCACCCATGGCCTGTCGCCAACAGATGCCGGTATTCGTTTCTATGAAAGAGCAAAGGTGGCCATTCAGGAGGCGGATGAGGCAGAGCTTGAAGCGAAGGGGGCGGGTGCAGGCCTTTCAGGCCGTCTCCGGGTCTGTGCAGCGACGACATTTGCTCGACTCATGGTTATTCCGCGCCTGCCAGAGTTCCTGTCCGCTCATCCGGAGCTGGAAGTGGATGTTGTTCTAGATGATCGTGTCATCGATCTCGTCTCGGAGGGCATCGACATTGCGTTACGCATGGGTGACCTTGCGGATTCTTCTGCCATTGCGCGCAAGATCGCCACGGGGCGTCGTTCTGTGGTCGCGACAGCTTTTTATCTCGAAAAACACGGCGTACCTCAAGTGCCTGCAGACCTTGCCATGCATGAGGCGGTCGTCTACACCCAGCTCGGAAATAGCTGGATTTTTAAAAGGAATGGGACAGAGGCCTCTGTCGTCGTGGCAGGACGGACCCGCTTCACTGCCGCCGAAGGCATCCGCGAGGCTGTCAAGGCAGACATGGGGCTGGCCGTGACGTCGGACTGGATGTTTTGGCCGGAACTGCGGAGTGGCGACGTGCAGCGCGTTCTGGAGGATTGGGAACTTCCCGATATCGACCTTTGGGCGGTCTTTCCGACGGGGCGTCTGGTCAGTGCCAAGGCAAGGGCGTTTGCGAATTTCGTTGAGCAGATTCTTCAGTAAGTCAAAGATTTTATTGGTTAAGACCCGCCCACAGGACCCGGCCCTGACTGTTGCTATGACAGGCGGGACCAGGCCATGCGTCAGCACCGCTGAGGTCTGTTAAAAACCCGGAAGTAAACCAGCAGGTATGCATCGCTTCATGACCACGTCCCTGTAGCTTGGAAATAATGCTTGCATTAGGAACCGAATGGTTCCATAAGTGGGCCATGATAAAACGCACTCAGACATATGCGTCCGTTGGTCGCCCTCGCGAATTTGAACTTGATGATGCAGTTCGAAAAGCGATGGACGTATTTTGGGACCGTGGATATCACGATGCATCCCTTCCCGACTTGCTTAAAGGCATGGAGCTGTCGAGGGGAAGTTTCTATAAGGCTTTTGTAGACAAGAGAGGCGTCTATTTGCGCGCTCTTGATCTCTATATCGAGGATGCCATTCGCTCGGTTGGAGAGACGCTGCATTCGCACTCGTCGCCAAAAGGCGCAATTCGGGAAGCATTTTTGCAGCATGTTGATTATTCGTCTGGCACGCTCGGTTTACGTGGGTGCTTTGTTGTCTTTGCGGCTCTTGAGATGCTTCCTGATGATAAGGAGGTCTCAGCCCGAATTTCCCGCCTGTTTCGGCGACTGCAAGATCTTTATGCGGCAGCGATCATAAGAGCTCAATCCCTGGGGGAAATTGATCCCGGGCTCGATGATCGAACGCTTGCCAGATTCCTTGTGTGCCAGCTTCAGGGTATGCGTGTTCTGGGCAAGGCAGGAGCAGATCGCGATGAAACGAGGGCTATGGTCGACTTGGTGCTAAAAGCGCTTAACTAACTCTAATTTGGAACTAATTGGTTCCAAATTTTTCTATTCCCGCAAATTGGTCGTCCGTTTCTCCAGGGCGATGTAGAGGCACATGTGAGACATAGCTTTGACGTCAAAGACAATCCCGATCCGCGTCGCTGGATTGCACTGGTTATTTTATTAGTCGGGGCTTTTTTGCCCCCACTTGATTTCTTCATCGTGAATGTGGCGCTGCCCTCAATCCGGGAGGACTTCCGTGCTTCAGCGGCGGCAATGCAACTGATTATTTCGGGCTACGCCACAACCTACGCAGTTATGCTGATTACAGGGGCAGGCTGGGAGACCTATATGGTCGTCGAAATGTTTTTCTGTCAGGAATGCTCGGGTTTGCTGCTGCTTCTGCCTTATGTGGATTTGCGTGGTCTCCTGTTGTTCTGATCATCGGTCGTGTCCTTCAGGGATTTGCCGCAGCAATCATGGCGCCGCAGGCTTTGGCGTCAATTAACGCAATTTTTCCCGACCACGAAAAATCAAAGGCGCTTAGCTTCTATGCCCTTACGTTCGGGGTGGCATCAATGGCCGGCCTTTTCCTTGGTGGAGCGCTGATTGCGCTGAACATTTTTGCTCTTGGATGGCGGGCAATCTTCATCATCAACCTTCCTGTGATCGCGATCACCGCGCCGTCGGCATTTCTTCTGTTACGCGAAACCAGATCCGAACATCCAGGCACGCTTGATATCGGCGGAGCATTGCTGATCGCGCTTGGACTTTTTGCACTGATCGCGCCGGTGATAGAGGGCCGGGAGCAGGGGTGGTCGGTTTGGCTTATTTTAATGCTTGCCACTTCCTTGCCGTTGTTTGTCCTGTTCTGGCGGCATGAAAAACACATTGAGTCGATGGGAAGAGATCCCATTCTGGCGCCGAGCCTGCTTAAAAATCCGGGGTTAATGCGGGGTCTGTTAGCTGCATTGCTCTATTACGCCGTTGCGGCCTTCTGGCTGATATTCTCGGTCTATGAGCAGGGCGGCCTTGGTCGGACGCCGTTCGAGGCCGGGTTGGCGATCCTTCCGGCGGCAGTCGGCTTTGCCCTTGGCCCTTTGGCAAGTGAGCGCTTCCTTCGCATCTTCGGAAGATTTTCCGCCGGCCTGGGTATGGCAATACAAGCTATCGGTCTGCTTGCAACGGCCGTTCTTATCTCTTTCGGGTTCTCACATTTTGTTTTCGTTGCGCTTTTTGTTGTTGGCGTAGGGCAGGGAGTTGCTCTTCCCAATCTTGTGAAAAGCATCGTGCAACGGGTCGACAGGTCGCAGTCAGGATTGGCTTCCGGTTTGGTCAATTCAACGTTCCAGATGGGTGGTGCGCTGGCAGCGGCTGTCATTGGCGGATTGTTTTTCACCGTTTTAGGAACGGCAACCGACGTTGAATCCACGGGGCGCGCATATAGCGTTGCCGCAACAGCGATAGCAATCTGTCTTCTCGTTGGAGGATGGCTTTCCATCGGTTTGACAACGAACAAAGAATTACCCCGATGAGCAAAAATATCGATTGATCCAGTTATCGGCGCGCCCGCTAACGGCGTGACTATTCCTACCGTTTCTGCCGATTACCGGCAGATAACTGTTCCCTTACCGAGCGACACATAAACATTTTGAGGTATACCATCATGGATAACATCCCTTTCCTTCCTCTTGCGGGTAAGCGCGCGCTTGTCACCGGGGCCGCACGCGGCATTGGTGCAGCCATCGCGCTGAAGCTGGCCGAAGATGGCGCAGACGTTGCCATCACCTATGAAAAGTCAGTCGAAAAGGCCGAAGCTCTTGTTGCTGGGATCCGCCTTTGACTGTCGTAAATCTCGGCCAAAACCAACAATTCGGCGTGTTTGGTTGGCACTCTTTGAGCTTCGCGCTAATAGCTGCAATCTTGCCCGTCAAAATCTTCTTGCAGGCTAATTTCTGTTTCCTTGGTAAATCCCTCTATAACAAGGCTTCCATAGATTCAGAATTTCAGCCGTTTGGGAATATTTTTATGAGCTGAAGTCTCAGCAGATTGGTATTATATCTCAATTAAAGTGTTTCGAAAATGGAAGTTTTAGGCGAAAAAAACTGTTAGGGAAATTGCAGGGCATAGGCGAATTCAAGAGATAAATGGTAACGTTCTTGCACGTTTTTCTAGTGCAGTGTCGAATAAGGTTGATCCTATCGGAATGAATAGGAGTTATTTGCTCGATGACTAACGATTTTTATTTTATTGCTGAATCTGAAAACGGTATGGGGCGGTGTCTCGTTCCGAAAGTGTCGTGGTCGGATGATTTTATTGATGTTGTTCATAAAGAAAAAATTTCTGTTTTGAGGTTGACGGATTCAATGGGGTGGAGAGATGGTGATATATATTTTCTTGAGAAACTCCAAAGCGTTGGATTACGCGGTGTTGAGATATACGCTAGGGGAGTGAAAGACATAACGCCTTTGCAGTTTATTCCGAGTTTGGAGTATTTGGGGCTTCAATGTGAGTTTAATAAGGCTCCAGATTTTTCATAATTTAGTCATTTAAAAATATGTAAATTGTTTTGGCGGCCAAAAGTCAAATCTGTTTTTAGCTGCTCTAGTTTGGAACAATTGAACGTTGTTAATTATCCAGGTGAAGACTTGAATGTTCTGGCGACCTTGGCCGGTTTGAAGTGTCTTCAATTAACATCCAGAAGGCTTGTATCTCTTGCTGGCATAGATTCGTTGCAAGGTCTGATAACATTGGATTTGGCTTATTGCCCTAAACTGGGGTCGTTGACGGGTATTGAAAGGTGCCAGAAACTTCAAATGGTTGAGCTGAAAAACTGTAAGAAGGTAGGTGACGTTTCTTGTCTTGGTGAGCTGCTAAACTTAAGAGAATTATTTATCAATGATTGTGGTACGATCAGGTCGTTGCAGCCACTTGCGAAGTGTAGGCATCTTGAGAATTTAATATTTTATGGTGATACAAATATAGAAGATGGGGATTTGGCAACCATTCTGGAAATTCCCAAGTTGAAAAAAATGTGGTTTGCCGACAGAAGCCATTATAGTCACAAAAGGGATCAAATTTCTGCTGCGATTTCTTGAATGAATAAATCTCGGTAACGAGGGGCTTGTTGTGTTAAGAAACAGCAAGGTCAGTTTGCCGTTATAGATGTCGATGGCATATGGAGTGTTGAATCCAATTGAAAATCTTGCAGAATAATCTCAGGTACATGTTGTCAAGCACCGGATAGTGGTTGACGGTAATGGCGATATGGCGGGTGTGGATACGCATCTGCATTATATCCAGGTCGATGATTCCAGTCTGGCGATCCACAAGATCACGATTGCGCAAGACACAACGCAAACGCAAAAGACACTCTGCTACTTGCTTGATCATGTCACCTTTGTGGTTCTGACGACGGATGCCGCTGGTGCAGTGAGTGAGGTGATGTCCTGTAATGTACTCAGGGCCCGTCGGGAGGTTAGCTGGGAAGCGGGAGTGCTTTCGGTTCGTCCTGCGACGCGACGCTGCTTTACTAGGCATGAGCAACTTTGTGCGGTTGGTATCGTTCACATGAATGGTCGCATCTATGATCCGGAACTGGGCCGTATTCTCTGACTCGATCCCAATGTACCAGATTCGACCGTGACACAATGCTTTAATCGCTACGGCTATATACGTAACAACCCTCTCTTCTATGTTGATACAACAGGATTCTCACTTTCTCAGAATACACGACGCGGAGAGCTTGGAGGACGAGGTTGAGAAGCAAATGATTATGGCGGTTGGAGTAGTGGGAATGATCGAGGAGGAAATAATCCTCGATAAAGAAGTGTTCGTATTACTGCAGAGGCGAAGAATAAGCAGACTGTGTTGGTGAAAGCTAATAATAAGGACGAAAGCTCTTACCGGTGCATGTGAGTGTTCTCTGGGGGCTCACGTTGACTTCATAAACGCTCTCATCAATGCGGTGTTGGGGCTGATCAGCGCGAATTTTCGATTAGCTTAACACCGGATTTACAGAGTTATCCCGAGATTAGATCCCCTGCCTCTGTAGAGGAACAGGTTGCTCGAGGGCTGCAGATGGTTGGGGCGTTATGACCCGTGCGGCAGGGGAATTGTCCGCTGTGCGTAACATTTTAAAATTTAAACATGTTGGATCTTGAAATAACAATAATAAGGTACTTCAAAGAATGTGGCAGGGTTTGAGATAAGTGGTTAAAAGTCTCAACCTGGAGGAGGTAATTTGAATGGCTGTGTCTTTAATGCAGCAAAGAAAAAAGAGATTCGTTTAAATGAAAATTCCTCCGGATTTTTTATGATTGCTTCAAAGAAATTCAAGTGATTTAGCGTCAAATCGCACGTTGGTATTGTGCCTCATGTTCATCAGTCAATTCGAAATGTGATATCGAAGGGCTCCTTAGGTGAAATTAGTTCAAAAACTAAATCTGGGGGTGTAACTTCACCTTCAACTAAAGGTGTGAGGCAGCTATGTAATCATCTATATAATGGGGATAATATGGAATATTCGTTTGACTGCTCCCAGTTAGTCGCTGTTAGAAGATCTTCTGGATCGTTAGCGCCAAGTGAAGCGTGCAGAATCCTCTCTGAAGTTTGGGACGGTGAAGTTAAGTATGAAGACCAAATTGATTCGGCAAAAGTTAATTATCTGCGACGGTATAATGGGCCTTCACTTGAGCTATTTGAATTTGTAGATAAAGAATTCATAGGTGAGTTTGAAGATTGGCATGATGCTAATCATGTTCCACGGCGAGTTGAGCAATTTGAAGATTGCATTAAAAAATTTATGAGATGCGGTTATGGCGTGGAAACGGTTTTTATCATAAATACACCCACAGAGAGCCAAAGTAGAGTTCATCGAACGGCTAGTAATTCATTGTTGGGTGCCCTTTACGCTATGTCTTTGTTTTACACCGATGAGGGAGCGGGTTGTGAGGTTTTGATCGTTAATCTAAAGAAATGTGGTGATATTCAAAAGGACACATAAAAGGACGTAAAAGAAGGTATATATGAGTTCATAGATGCTGCAGGTGGAAATAGTGCGGCAAATTTTGAAATATATCTAATCGCCGGTAAGGGTTTTAAATAAAAAAGGGAAAGTTTTAGGGAGCCCCTTAAAAAATCAACGTTCATATCATATTGATCCGAAAGAATTTGTAAAATACAGAGAGCCAAACCATGTTAATGCAAATATACTTCGAGGTTACAAGGGGGCTCTTGATAAGAAAAATTTCTCGTACAAGGAGTAATTGTAAGTGGATAACAATCAATTAATATTTAACTTCCGTGGTTTCCTAATTTCGTCTTGGTCAAATGTTATGGAGATTTTGGAGCACTTGGACTGG
Source organism: Thalassospira sp. NFXS8 (assembly GCF_040148805.1). Lineage (NCBI taxonomy): Bacteria > Pseudomonadati > Pseudomonadota > Alphaproteobacteria > Rhodospirillales > Thalassospiraceae > Thalassospira > Thalassospira sp. NFXS8. The sequence continues at coordinate 54,166 of NZ_JAGEMF010000003.1, forward strand.
GATGATTCACCTTATTTTCTTGACGACTGGATGCAGGCGAACTGGGAGTTTTTCGTCGAAAAGCATGCCTTGGAATCTGAGCAGTTCCTTGTCCCTTATGGCGGCAATAGCTCATCAGAATGTCGTTATACAGATAAGGGTAGAATGTTAACTCATCGTGTGACTTGCAAGAAAAAGGGAGAATCGAAGTCCCAGTACTATTTCTTTAAGTTTGTGACAAAAGATGATGGATGTATTAGAATTTGGTCGCCTTTCGATTATATTTATGTTGAAGATATAAAGACTGGTGATAGATTTTATCTTGCTTTCGATGAGGTGGAGTTTTCTGTTGATCAGATAATTTGATTTTATAAATATTGTAGGTATTAAATTGAAATAAAGAAAAATTAATTTGTGCTCGCCTATTCGCTCTGCGCCCTGAAAACAGGATCCAGTGGAAATGAGCAATCCTTCGTAGGATTGAGGTTGAATGGGGCGGAAGTATTCAAATGGGTTAAACAGAGAGTGTTGTCCCCAGTATATGGTTTTATAGGCTTTCCCGGAAAAATGGGATGCGGTTGGTGTGTCGACATAAAAGTAAACCGTGAGTTCTACCTGACAGCCCCGTTAAAAATGGGGGGATTACCATGTCAGTTTGGCGATCCACAAAATCACGATTGCGCAAGACACAATGCAAACGCACAAGACATTCTGGTACTCACTTGACCATATTGGCTCCGTGGTTCTGACGGCGGATGCCGCAGGTGTGGTAAGTGAGGCCATGTCCTATGACGCGCACGAGGCACGCCGTGAAGTAGCATGGGAAACAGCTCTTCTGCCAATCCGACTGTGACGCAAAGCTTTAATCGCTACGCCTATGTACATAATAATCGTCTTTCCTATACCGACCCAACCGGGTTTTCGTTGTCTAATTCCGATGGTTCAATAGTATCGGGGCCGAACGGGTATGGGATGCCTAAAAATGACCTTGATGGTTGGAATGGATGGGATGGAAGCATGGAAGTCAAGGAGATGGCTAGCCTCTTCCGTGAACCGTGATCGCTTCATGTCGTTTGTCTCCTTCTTCATGACAGACTCTACTCATTTTTGGACGAGTTTTAAGGGCTCAGGTCAGGTGGGCAATCCCACTGGTGGAACAAAACGACATGGTCCAGTAGAGCTGTTGGGGAAACCGTAATGAAGATATTTAAAGAATCTATGTTTCAGCCAGATGGGTCTATCGTTCAACTTTTTGATATATTGCAGAAGTTGGAGAGAAATAAACTGATGTGGTCGGTGCTGTACTTCGAGGGTATTGGCCGAGCACCTAATTTACTTTCGATGGAAGAGTTTGAGCGAGAAATTGAAATAGGAGAATTAGGATTTACTATGGATTGGGCTGAGTTATTTGCGTTCTCTCAGGGATTGGAGCAAACATTTGATTGCGTCGTCGTTGGATACAAAAGGGATCAAGTGTTTGATAAAAATAGAATATTGAACGGAGAGGATGAGGGATGTGAAGTGATTATTGATGCGTTTGACAGTGAAGAGTGGATAGTGAAGGATCAGGGAAATGATAATATTTTGGATGTGGTCTGAATTTATCTGACAGGATAGGTTTTTTATGTTTCACAAAAAGCAGAAAAATCAGGGACGGGTTTTTTATTGATGGAGCGATGGTTCGCAATGATTATGAGGTTCGTTTCATATCCTAATAATCCGTACCGGTTCTTCCTTGATGCCTCTCAGGGTAATCCGAACATTGACGTTCCGAACGATTTTCCTCTTGACCGCCAGGAGTTGTGATACGTCTTTATGGGTGGAAACTTTACCAAACCTACTTCGCTGCCATTTTATGATTGTGATGATGTGACCGGTTTAATTTCATGATGAAATCTGATTTCTCCTTTAGAGTCCTACCCAATTAGGTTGAGGCATAACCGGAATTTCTGAAGTGGTTTCTGCAATCCTGAGGCAGGAATTCATCAAGGAGAGAACCAATCGTGTGCCATGTATCTTCTTTGGTTCTTTCTTAGGCTCTACGTAGTAGTCTTTCGAGCTTTGCAAAGATCTATTCAATTGGGTTGAGATCAGGACGGTAGAGCAGCAGGAAGAAAACATGTGCGTTTACCTGGCGAATGGCTTTGCGGACAGCCTTGCCCTTATGAGATGAAAAATTGTCCAGAATAACAGCATCTCCGGAGTTGTGGATCAGTACGAGACACTGTCGAACCCATGCCAAAAACCGTTCGGCATTAATTGGACGGTCGAAGACGTACGGCGCTAGATAAATCGAAAAATATAAAGAGGCGACAGGTAATAATGGTCGCTTGGTTTGCTGAAGTCCTTTGAGGTAGGAGAAGTAATGCTAGCAGACTTGATAAAAAATTACGTTACTCCGCTTTTGAAACAGCATGGCTTTAAAAAGAAGGGTTTAACATGGAATAAATCTAATGATGGATTTGTTCAGGTTGTGAATTTTCAATTGAGCCGTTTTAACAGCGATGTGGAAAAGGATTTCACGATAAATATTGGTGTTTTTAATTCGCAGGTGTGGAAAAAATGCTGGGGAAAGGAGCCGCCAAAAGTTATCAAAGAAGAAGATTGCTTCCCACGTATGCGAGTTGGCCGGTTGTTAAACAAACCAACGGACCACTGGTGGACGTATGATGCGAACACTAATGATAGTGGTATTGGTAAAGAAATTAAGGGGATACTTGGAGAAAAGTGTTTACCGTTCTTAAATGCTATGTTGGATCAGAATGAAGTTTTTAGATTCTATTCAGTTCATACAGAATGCTTAATGCTGATAGAGAAGGTTTATTTGGCGATCATTAAACATGATGTCGGCGACGTTCGTTACTCTGAAGAATTACTATCTGAGATTGCTGTCGCTTCAAAAGATTGGGCTAAAAGAGTTGATCAGGTTCGTTCTCAGCTAAGCTAGGGTCTGAACCCAATTGGAATGCTTGAAACTTACAGCCGAAGTGTGATTCACCCTTTGGGAAAGGGAGTTATCACATGGCACGATTTGGTTTGAGCGATAAAGAATGGGTGATCATTGCTCCGTTTCTTCCGGTTAACGGTCGGGGACCGAAGCGTTGCGATGGCATAATAGTTCTCAAGGGCATCTCTTACATTTTTTGAACCGGCGCGCTCAGGCGGGATATTTCGGGAAGGTATGGCGCGCCTATGACACTATAATCGTTATGTCCGCTGGGGAGAACGCGGCATATGGTACGATATATTCGGGCCCTGGCATCAGAAGATGAAGATGTGCTTGTCTTTACCGACAGTTCGATTGAGAAGGCTCATCGCGCAGCGGCTGGGTCAACAAAGGGGAACTCGCAGAGGGTATTGGACGCTCATGCGGCGGCAGGACAAGTAAAGTTCACGCCGTTGTATATGTACTCGGTCGCCCGTTGCGCCTTGCGATCAGTGGTGGACAGCTCCATGACGGCAAAATAATCGAATGTTTTCTGAATTGGGCAAAACCACCCTTGGCCATTGTTGTCGAAAAGGTCTATGGCAGTGCACTTATCCGTAAAGAGATAGAGAATGCAGGAGCTTTGCCGGTGATCCCCGCCAAGGTAAATGCCAAAAGCCGATCCCTTGGGTATGGATACAGATCTGCATTATATTCGGGCCGATGATTTCAGTCTGGCGATTCATAAGATCACGATTGCGCAAGATACAACGCAAACGCAAAAGACTCTCTGGTATTCACTTGACCATATTGGCTCTGTGGTTCTGACAACAAATGCCGCAGGTGTGGTATGTGAGGCCATGTCCTATGATCCCCACGGGGCATGCCGTGAAGTAACATGGGAAGCAGCTCTTCTGCCGATCCGCCCCTATGACACGCCGCGCGGTTTTACCGAGCCTGAACAGCTTGATGCAGTTGGCATCATCCATATGAATGGGCGGATTTCTGATCCGGAGCTGGGCCGGATGCTCAGCCCTGATCCCAATGTGCTCGATCCGACTGTGACGCAAAGCTTTAATCGTTATGCCTATGTCCGTAACAACCCACTTTCATACACTGATCCAACAGGGTTTTGGGAGGACTTTGGTGACTACGGACCTGGACGGGATTTTGGGGGAGAAAGCTATCCTGATATGATCGTCAACGAGTTTTGATTGGTCAAGGGGGGGGGGGGGGCTGCTGCGGGCTTTATTTCTGCTGTGATCGATAAGATAAAAGACTTCTTGAATCTTAATGAAGAGGCAGAGCCAGAACCGGATGCTCGTCCTGAAATTGATGAGGGAAATGTACCAGCTGATGTAAATCTAAAAACAACCAGAAAAGGTCGAGGTCGTTTCGAAAGGGAACAGTAAAAGATGCTTGGGATTTGGCTGAAGATGGCGTTGTTGCTGGTATGAAAAGGTGTGTAAGTTGTGGGAAGGACGTAATGGTGCAAATGGATGGGATGTGGATCATGAGCCGAAATGGAAGGATCGAGATCCTCGTGGCCTAGACCGAAAGGGAATTCTCGATGAGTAAAATAAAAATACACGTCTGCGTTGTCCAGGTTGCAATAGATCAGATAATTGGTCAGGTTGAATTATGAACATAATTGATCACATAGAAAAATACATCGGTCCAATACAGGAAGGTTGGAAGGATAGAGATTCAAATTTAAATATTCAAATTGTTCGCTGTAATGATGAGCTCGAAGAAAATTTGAATCATTTTTTATCTCTTGGGTTGAGTGATTCTATTCTCTCGATTTCACCGAGGAAAAAAGTTCGGCAGGAGTTTTTGTTTTCAGTGCGTTCGTTCGACAACGATAGTTTAATTTGTTATTTTTTGATGTTGGTTTGTGAGGCTGTTATTGCTAGGAAAAAAGCTGTTTTAAGAGGAGAATATATTAGATTGCCTGCTGAAGTCGCTATGGATATGGGGTTTGATGCGCTTTACTGTTCAATTCCTATGTTGCAAGAGGATGGATTTTCAAGCTTCGATAAGGTTGATCCGCCTGTAATTATGGTTTGGTTGATTCCAATATATAAATCAGAAGTGGAATTTGTTGAGTTAAACGGTTGGGGTATGTTTGAAGATGTTTTGCAAGAGAATCAGCCTGATTTATTTTCTATTTCAAGGTCGAAATTATTTTAGATTAATAAAATTTTTATAATATATTTATCCATTTCATGGGGCGTGTTGGCCGTATGTTATTTTATGTACATGTGGGGGGGGCTTGAGCGGGAGCTTTCAGTCGAGTGTGGTTTATTTTTTATGATTTAAGAAACAGATTTTGAGGGACAACACTCGAGTGTGAGAGGGATGATCCTCCTGGGGGGCTTGCATGCTCATAGGTTTCAACAAGGATTAAGTGTCCCTGCAGGCTGAGTTTTCAAGAAGTTATAGAAATGTGTAGTTTTATGGGGAGGCAGGAGTGCTTGGACGAGCTTTAACAAGCCGTCGCGGGGCACGATGCTGACGGCTTCGGCAGTGACGCATACGCGCTTTGTTTATGGGCCGGATCGTGCGCGCATTCGTCAGAAGATTGTCGAGAACAATATTACCACGGAAGTAGCCTATGTCGGGAGCTATTACGAGTGCCGGACGGTAGTTGATGGTAACGGTGGTGATACGACGGGTGTGGATACACATCTGCACTATATCCGGGCTGATGATGTCAGTCTGGCGATCCATAAAATCACGATTGCGCAAGATACAACGCAAACGCAAAAGACTCTCTGGTATTCACTTGACCATATTGGCTCTGTGGTTCTGACAACAAATGCCGCAGGTGCGGTAAGTGACGCCATGTCCTATGACGCGCACGGGGCACGCCGTGAAGTAACATGGGAAGCAGTTCTTCTGCCGTTCCGCCCCCATGATACGCCGCGCGGCTTTACCGGGCATGAACAGCTTGATGCGGCTGGGGTCATCTGAATAGCCGCATCTATGACCCGGAACTGGGCCGGATGCTCACAGTCCCGATCCCAATGTGCCCGATCCGACTGTGACGCAGGAGTTTAACCGTTACGCCTATGTGCGCAATAATCCCCAGTCCTATACTGATCCAACCGGGTTTTATATCTTCTGAGATGGCGGATGGTCCTCAGGAGGTTATTCTGGAGGAAATGACCGGGGAGGTGATCATTCTCCGGTTCATGGAAGCGAAGGCGGAGACCACGTTGCGGGTAGTTCGGAAAGAGACACGATAAGTGTGGGTGACAAATATTCTCAGACAGATATCGGGATAATGACTGAGCTGGTTGTTGTGTCAGCTACCCGAGATTATGTTCCAAATGGAAAAGAACCGGATGGATATCCGAATAGCGGTGACGGCGGGGGAGAACACAACTATTCGGATTTAGCCTTTGATATTGTTGTTGACATCAGTCCTCTTGGAGATGTCAGGGATATTATCGAGGCAGGTGAACGTGGTAATTATGCCATGATGGCACTTTCGACGGGGAGTCTGGTATTGTCGTTTACGCCGGCAGGTTGGGGTGTTAAGGCGATAAAGGTCGCGTTCAAATTCCTTCGAAGACCAAAAAAGATCGATAAGTTTATTAGGAGGTTTCGCAAGGTATCTAAGATTTCAGATGTAAGGAAAAAAACTCCAAGTTAGCCAATATTGAGACTGATGTTCCGATAGATGAGTTTGAAGAAAATCTTGTTAAAAATAGATTTAAAAAATCAACGTCTATTGATGGAAATGTTAGTAATTTTTTTCTAAGGGAAATAGTAAATATACTACACGTGTATTTTCAAAATCTACAAGAGGGCCGACGGCTGATTTTTTTAAAGACGGAAGTCCTGTGTTTAAAATAAGGTTGAGAGGAAAATAAATGAGAGTTATTAGAGATGTCGATGATTTAAAAGATGCATACAGTTATATCTGTGAGTCGGTTTTTTTGGATAGGAAGCTTCCCGAAAAGGTATTCAGTAAAGAATTAATTGAGTTTCTTTTTATTGCATTTGATGATGTTATGATGCCGTTTTTTTTCAAGAAAATTACGGAATATTTGAGAAAGAATGAAGGTGACAGGTTTTGGATGATGTCTCTTGATCCGGACCCATATCTTTATTTTGGGGCAAACTATAATTATCTTGGGGCTGTTGAATTTTTTTCTTCCGATACAGAAGAGGACTATATATCAGCATTAAACGACTATCCAGAAAATAGTTTCGCAGATGCACTAGCCCATAATGCAAATCTGCTTGTGTTTTTTTCGCCTGAAAAAGATTTTGTTATTTACTGCGACCGTGATGCAGATATTGGTATATGCGCCTTCAAAGATGCTATAAGAATGCAGAATTTTATGAATATTTATGGAGAAGAATTGTTGGGTGGTAAAGAAGCCGCGGCATATTATGCATATGGCGAATTTCAAGAGAGCGAGAAGTTTGAAAAGTTTATTGATAGTTATGCGTGATAAAATCACTCTCGCTGGTCGATTTAGGATTTTTGGTTAAATTTTTCCAGATTATGATTGGCAAAAGGAGTGCATTTTTAAAGTTATAAGCGGACCCACTTTAGGGTGAAGAGTAGAATTTTTCGTGAATTTCTCGTGGTAATAAAACATGAAGGAAGGGGCTATTGGTAAGAAAAGGTTCTCGTGAAAGGAGTGATTGGGTGTGAATATTAATCAATTAAATCATAATTTTCACAGGTATATATGTTCTTGTTGATCAAGTATTATGGAGGTTTTATGGGACTGGGATAATTCACCGGGAAGAAGTGGCAGTATCAATGCTGAAGTCAAAAATAAGCAGGCTGTGCCGGGGAAAAATTCAAGTCTTTTAAGAATAGAAAAACAAGCTCTTGCCAGTGGATATGAGTATTCCCTGGGGGCTCTTGTTTACTTTATAAACACTCCTATCAATGCGGTGTTGGGGCGGACTAGCACGAAATTTCGATTTGCCTTAACGGAGGATTTACTGGATTATATCCAGCGTTGAGCCGCCTACCTCTATTGAGGAACAGATTGCTCGAGGGGCGGGGCAGATGGTAGGTGGGGTGCAGCGGAGATTGGTGCCGCAAATCGAGTTGCGAATGTGGGAACTTTGGGGCTTCGGATAAGGGTGCTGGATGAGGTTCCAAAGGGCGCAGACGACTTTGTAGATGGATACCGAGCTGTTTTAAAAGCCGAGACTGATGATATTGCCAAGCATGGATTCCGACTTAACCCCAATGGTCAATCGATGCAGGATAAATGGTTTTCTGAAACCCGTCAGGGTGCTGAAACATTCAAGCAGAACTATTCCGGTCTGGAGGACGTTATTAGCGCTAAAGTCCCAAAAGACGTATATGAGCGGAGTTATAAACATCCAAATATAGATAATACAGGCCCAGGATTTTGTGTTGCTTGCGATGATTTGAGTCGCTTGAAGGCGGGGCAGTGATGAGCACAAAATTACGATTTAATTTTATCTGGGTGCCAAGCTCTCTAGGTGGGCATAACGGGGAACCATACGAAGGTCTGCGCACAACTATTCGTTGGCAGAAATATTTAAATGAGTTTTTACAATGTGCAAGGGATGTCCAGTGGGAAACGATTGATTTTGATCCCATGGGTTCTCAGGGAGAGGCTACTTGTCGGTTGACTTCAGATGAACCTTTGCCAAGCGAATGGTTAAAAAATGGTGAGCTAATTGAAATGCTTAATGGCTATCGTGTTTTAGCTATAGGGAGAATATTCACTGAGGCAGATATTAAGCCCCGCTAACGTGGGGCTTCAGACTGCTGACAAACTCCTCGCCTTTGGCGGGGAGTTTTGATTCAATAGGCCGTGCTAAAAAAAACTTCCGCCCAACAAACCTAACTCGAGATGGTGACGCTGAACAGTCTGGTTCCAGCAGACCATCTGCTTCGCAAAATCGATGCCGTCATCGATTTCAGCTTTATTTATGACCGGGTTGCCGGGCTTTATTGCGCCGATCATGATGTTCAGGGCCTTTTTCATTGGCTATCTGTTTGGTGTTCGTTCTGAACGCCAGCTTGGCGTCCGATACCTCCACCCCGCCAAACTTCGACTTACAGCGGTAAAAAGTCTGCTCCGCAATACCGTGACGGCGGATGATATCCTTCACCGCAAATCCTGCTTCCTGTTCCTTCAAAATCCCGATGATCTGTTCTTCTGAAAAGCGTTTCTTCATCTTGAGTTCTCCTTTGCCTTAATTTGGAAAACTCACTCCAAAAATGCGACTGTTTTCAGGGAGAAGGTCAATTACGGACCTGGACGGGATTTTGGGGGAGAAAGCTATCCTGATGGAAGCCCGATAGAAGGAGGGCAGCATGGTCCTATGATGGATCGGCCATCCGGGGATAATTCACCAGGAAGAAGTGACAGTATCAATGCCGAGGTCAAGAATTGACAGGCTGTGCCTGGGCAAAACTCAAGTTTTTCAACAATAAGAACGCAAGCTCTTGCCGGTGCATATGAGTATTCCCTAGGGTCTCTTGTCAACTTTATAAACTCTCCTATCAATGCAGTGTTGGGGCTGACCAGCACGAATTTTCGGTTTGGTTTAACGCAGGATTTACTGGATTATGTTGAAGTTGGACTGCCTATATCTCTAGAGGAACAGGCTGCTCGAGGTTTTGGGCAGGTAGTTGGTGGGGTGCTGAGCCTGGCTGCGGCGGAGATTGGTGCCGCAAATCGAGTTGCGAATGCGGGAACTTTGGGGCTTCGGAAAACTGTAGCAAAATCGGATCTTCCCTTAGATTCAAGTAAGGGGAAAAGTGTAGATTTCATTGCAGACGGAAGAGGAACAGTTGTTTCAACGAGTCAAAGTCAAATGCGGAAAGGATTTGATGATGCAGGTTTCCCATCTATGAATGTCGTGTCACCTACAAGCGGAAACTCAGTTGGCAAGGCCCATACGATGCCGGATGGAAACATTACGCGCACAATGTCGGCAGATGGCCGAAATCCGCAGTGAGCATCGTTTACCAATAGGAATGGCGGAGCTATTGATCCTTTCATTAGCAAGCCTCCTCAGCCACAAAGTGGGTTGAGCCGAGCTGAGAGGAAACAGTTTGTGCGTGAGCGTAGCCACATAATTCAGGGACAATAAAAGCTATGAATAATCTCATTGACAAAGTCAGAAGGCAGCTTCCGCTACATGTTCGGGATATTTCGTGGGATGGGGATAATTTTGTTATTTTGGGTGAAGATTGGCGGTTCTCTACAAGTTGCGTTTGGCGAGTGCTGAATGAAGGTCAAATTAAATATGCTTGTTGGGATGAAAAATCGGAAATCTTGATAAAGGAGATGGTCGGAGAGAAAATTGTTTCACTAGATATTCAATGTGAGAGGATTAATGTGGACCCCGTTTTTATAATGTCTGGTAATAAGATTGTCGAAATTTTTTCATGTAGTTCGTTAGAGCCGTGGGAAATGCAGTTTTTGAATGGAGAAATTTATATAGGTAATAGCTAATAAATTAGTCGTGAAAAAAACGGGACAGATTTATTTTTTTTTGATGGAGCGGCGGTTTACAACGAGTGCGAGATCCACTTCACATCTTAATAATCTTCACTGGTGCTTTCTTGGGTCCGGTCAGAACAATCCGAACAGTGACGTCCCGAACGATTTTCCCGGATTGCTGAAGTCGTATTTTCATCTTAATGACCGAGAGCGGTGATTCTGGAGTTTTGTTGGCGTCAGCTAGTCTAACAATTCCATTTTGGGTTTCAGAAACCTTGTTTTTGAAGGAAGGTTCGATGATTTTTTCGTTTTGTGGTGTCTGACTGACAGGAGGCGATGAGGTGGAGAGGCTTGGCACAATATGGATGAGGCTGTTGGCGAGTTCATCGTCCATGCCGTCAATTGACAAAAGCTGTGCCCGCCTTGAATTCCTCTCATCGCTGTCGATCTTGGCGGGGGATGTAGAATTATCCTGTTTAAGGGGGCTTCTGGCGCTTTGCGAGATGGCGATTATGTCATTGGCGTTGGCCTTGGCTTGGTCAGCAGAACGTCCGTGAGCGATTATAAGTTTGGCCAAAAGGGTACCTCTTGGTAAGAAAAAGTTCTCGTACAAGGAGTGATTAGGTGTGAATATTAATCAATTAATATTTAACTTCCGTGGTTTTCTAATTTCGTCTTGGTCAAATGTTATGGAGATTTTGGAGCACTTGGACTGGGATAATTCACCTTACTTTCTTGACGACTGGATGCAGGCGAACTGGGAGTTTTTCGTCGAAAAGCGTGCCTTGGAATCTGAGCAGTTCCTTGTCCCTTATGGCGGCAATAGCTCATCAGAATGTCGTTATACAGATAAGGGTAGAGTGTTAACTCATCGTGTGACTTGCAAGAAAAAGGGAGAATCGAAGTCCCAGTACTATTTCTTTAAGTTCGTGACAAAAGATGATGGATGTATTAGAATTTGGTCGCCTTTCGATTATATTTATGTTGAAGATATAAAGACTGGTGATAGATTTTATCTTGCTTTCGATGAGGTGGAGTTTTCTGTTGATCAGATAGTTTGATTTTGTAAATGTTGTAGGTATTAAATTGAAATAAAAAATATTAATTTGTGATCGCCTATTAAACATAATGATAAGTTGGGTCGGAGTATTTATTGAAATATTTTTCAATAAAAGGCTGCTCATAATTTTTTATTTATCACTGACAAGAGTATTTGGATATATTGTTCTCTCTATATAGATAGTGTTCCGATTCTGATATATCCTAACTATTCCCCTTGATATCATGGCGTTTGTTGAGTGCCCGACGTTCGTGAGTGAGGATATCTTCAGCGCTTTTGCTCCACCTGGAGGATTTGAGTGTCTCGTTGTGCCGAGTGAGATAGTCGTAGATCGCAGTCTCGAGATCGCGGACACTGGTGTAACTGCCGCGTCGGATGTGACGGGTGGTGGGGGATTATTACGAGCGGCGCACGGTCGTTGATGCGCAGGGTCATATTACAGGTACAGATCGGCATCTGCATTATATCCGGGCCGACGATGTCAGCCTGGTGATCCATACGATCGAGATTGTACCGGACAGTACGCAAACGGAAGAAACACTGTGATACTCCCTTGATCATATTGGCTCGGTGGTTTTGACGACAGATGCGAGTGGTAATGTGAGTGAAGCGATGTCTTATGACGCGCACGGGGCGCGTCGGGAAGCGAGCTGGGAGGCCGTCCTTTTACCGGTGCGTCCGGTTGATACGCCACGAGGCTTTACCGGGCATGAACATCTCGATGCAGTTGGCATCATCCATATGAATGGGCGGATTTATGATCCGGAGTTGGGCCGCATGCTCAGCCCTGATCCCAATGTGCCCGATCCGACTGTGACACAAAGCTTTAATCGTTACGCCTATGTGCATGATAATCCCCTCTCCTATACCGATCCGACCGGGTTCTCTCTTTCTCAGAATGGACGTCGAGGGGAGCTTGGAGGAGGTACCCGGGAAGCAAACGATTATGGAAGCTGGGGCGGAGGAAATGACCGGGGAGATGGCACTCCCGCCAAAAGCACAACCATAAACGGGAATGTGAAAAATAAAGAGGCTGTGCCAGTTCCTAGCAAAAATGCCTCTCTCGGTGCTGGGATAAAGGGTGATTATGTATCCGGTATGGCTACAAATGATATGTTTATGGGAAGAGGTGTTAATCGAAGGTTGGAAGGTCCTGGGGGAGGAGGTGGTTCGATTGGCGGTGCTGCTGTCGCGCTTGGTGGTGCGGGTTTTATTTCTGCTGTGATCGATAATATAAAAGACTTCTTGATCTTAATGAAGAGGCAGAGCCAAGTGCTGGTCCTGAAATTGATGAAGATAAACAAGGTAAGCACATTGAGGGCCATAAAAACTATGGACTTGGTCGCAGTACGGTAGATCACGCCAATCTTCAAGGTCTCGTAGACAAATACGCTGGTACTGGCGTGTAAGTTGGACCAACGGAAAGAGGGATGCCGGGATTTAAGGAGAGAGTGGATTTTGGGGAGGAAATTGGCACTTTTAAAAATAAAGATACCAAGGAAGAGCTACCGACGACGAAAGGAATGATATAAAAAAGGAAGGGTTCATGTTGTTCCTGCGAGGCCATGATGAAACTTGATATACACTCACAGCTATTTGCGAAGATTGTTTTACAGGGCGTCCTATTAAATATGGTGACTCCTAATATGAGGGGGATTGCTTGTCGGGTTAAGAATAAGAAACTGGGGCTATTTTTTTTGTTTGAGAAAAAAATAAGTGATGAAGATTTTGATATCTATACAGAAATTGAAACAGAAGCCATAGCACAGTACCCAGATGATTACGACCTCGAGTCAAAAGCCATTTCCCTTGATATGAGTCAGAAAAGGTTCTGTAAAGAAGGGTATGAATGGGTGTACCTGCGAAAGGAGAAGGAAACTGACAACAATCATAAGGAGATTGGAACGTCGGGCAGCGGAGTGTTTAGAAGAGATGATGGGGCACAAATATAATATGATAGCGACCCAAGGGGGAGCTATTATTGGTAAAAATTCCCCTGCATGGCGTAAAGAACAAAAAGACTATTGGAAAAACGAATGGGATAGTGGGCGCTTTGATGACATGTGATGGAAAGTTCTTAAATCCAGATTCGGGTTATTCTGTTGTATTTGATGATGATGGGCGTGTGGCTTACGCCTATCTTCTCAATGAAAGCGAGGCGATTGTTAGCGACGTTTGGCTATACAATTGTTGTGCCTCTCCGTCAGAACCAGAGTGGAAAGACCCGGAAAAAATGCCATTTGCTAATCCGGTTGGTTTTGTAAAAGCCAACGAAGATTTTTCTCCTGTTAAAGACATTTCAGAAATTAGGGTGCAGTGGGGCTCATCTGAAGGAGCAGTAAAGGCAAATGTTTTTATCCACGATGAACTGTTCGCTATTTTAGTCGATGGAGAAAAGCCAGGGTGGTCTATTCTGGCTACAAAGAATGGACCTCTTGCTAAAGTTCTGGAGCGCTAATGACCATCTTAACAGAGTTGCAGAAAATAGAATCGTCTCTCAATGGTTCAAAAATAACAATAACCGAAGCGGCTGATCTGGCTAAAAATATGCCGCCAGAGTTGTTGCGAGGGTGGTTGATGGAAGCTTTACAGAACTACCCTTTATCGGGTGTTTGTTTTTGGCTTGATCAGGACGATGATGAATCTGGGTTGGGAGCTGATTTAAAGTGGTTTACCGCTGATCAAATAATTGAGGAGGCGTTATCTGCCTATCCAGGAAAAGTGGTTTTAAATCTTGGTTATCTTCCGGTTGCGGCCTGTTTGTCTGGTTCTGATGATCCTTATTTTTTGAAAATGAAGGGTAATAATTTGGCTGATCCTGCTTTGGTTCGCATACCTCACGATTTAGTTGCAGAAGATGACAGATATCCTGAAAAGTGAAATAGAGGTTGTTTGTAACTCTATTAGTCTCTTTTTTAATCTTTCCGAAATTGATTAAGCCCGCAGTCGCGGGCTTTGTTCTATCTACGCTATCGTCACAACCAGACAGCCTACCATTACCCTGACCCTAATCGGTGTATCAATCTCGAATCCGGCCTGAATCAGCCAGTGGCCTTTAAGATGAGTCTCGCCAATCGGCGTTCGGTCACGTCAGTTTTGTTGAAGTTGGTATGAGTGGTAAGCCTCCCTGACCTTGAGTTGTCGTTGGTGGGCATGGATTTTGGCCGAGCACAAAGCTACCGTATCGTCTTCAGTCATAACAACAGAGATTGTTCTTATGTCGATGACAAAGGAAAAATAAAGCAAAGAACATCAAAGGGAACCATACATTATGATAAAAATGGAAAAGTCCATGTTGTTCCGGCGAGGCCATAATGGAGAATGAGTTCGATACCAACTGGAGGGCACGTCTTATTTTGCAGGTGTCTCTTTTAAATATGATTACACCTAACATACGTGGTGTAGCTTGTTGTATGGAAAACAAGTTGTTGAGGATTTTTTATGTATTTGATGGGGCGATTAGTGAAAGGGATGTAGAAAATTATGATCAAGTTGAAGGACTTGCTATTTCTCATTGTCCAGATGGATATGATGTCAGGACTGACGCCATTTCGCTAAAAGCGGAAGAAAAAAGAGCCTGTAAAGGAAATTATGAGTGGATTTATTTGCGACAGGAGGCGTTCTAGGGCCTGTTGACCTTCTCCCCGAAAACAGTCGCATTTTTTGAGTGAGTTTTCCAAATTAAGGCAAAGGAGAACTCGAGATGAAGAAGCGCTTTTCAGAAGCACAGATCATCGGGATTTTGAAGGAACAGGACGCAGGATTTGCGGGGAAGGATATCATTCGCCATCATGGTATTGTGGAGCAGACTTTTTACCGTTGGAAGCCGAAGTTTGGCGGTTGCTCACCTCGCGGCAGAGCACCAGTTTACCGAACGCCGCGCTTGCGGGCTTGTCGGCATCAGCCGCCCGGTTTTGCATTATACATTCAGAAGAGAGGATGATGCGCCGACACGATCACGTCTCAAGGCTTTGGCCGGTATCGCCGCTATGGCTATTTGCGGCTGCATGTCTTTCTGCGCAAGGAAGGTCTCGTGGTCAATGCCAAGCGAACCTGGCGCCTTTATTATGAAGAGGGACTTCAAGTGTGTCGCCGCAAACGCAAACGGCTGGCGCATCGGGATCGCATTCCCCTAGCGGCAGCCGTTCGCCCCAACCAGCGCCGGTCTTTGGACTTCGTTTCGGATGGCTTGTGGAACGAACGTCGGTTCCGGGGCTTGAATATCGTCGATGATTGCACACGGGGCTGTCCTGGCCAGATTGTCGACTTCTCGATCTCCGGAAAACGTCTCACCCGATATCTTGATCAACTGGCTATGACCCATGGCTATCCGGACGAACTGGTTCATGATAACGGCCCTGAACCGACTTCCTGGACGATGTTTGAATGGTTGCAAAAAACCGGGGTGCAGCTACGGTTTATCCAGCCCGGCAAGCCGACACAGAATGCCTATGTGGAATAGTTAATGGCAAGTTCCGGGATGAATGTCTAAATGAGAACTGGTTTGCAAGCATCCACGAAGCCCGCAAGACCATTGAGGCTTGGCGGAGACATTACAACACCGTCCGGCCCCACTCGGCGCTGGACGACGAAACCCCGACCGCCCTCGCAAAACAATTCCATCGACGGAGACGCGACCTCCAGTCGCCTCCGGCTCCTTGCGGTCCCGTCCCCGTCGTGGCAAAAGTATCAACGAAACCACTCACCCTGTAAGTGAGACTGTTCCGGGGGGGAGTTCAGGAGTCTAAGAGGCAAGAAAGAATTCGGACAGCAGTAAATTCTTACCTTAGAAATGTATCGCAGATAGAGACGGCTAACCATTGTATTCAGATAGCAGCTGCTATTGGAGTGAAGTCTAAGTGGGTGGATGTAAAGACTCATTCTTTGCATGAGATTAGTGGATTTGACCTCCTCACGACGGAGGATGTTGAAGAGTTTGAGCGGCATCTCGGCATGAGCGAGGCTGCTTCAGCCGTGGGAATGGCGCTGTCTCTTCGTAATGTGAAAGGGCCATTAGCGAGCAGCACGAAAGTGGCCGCTACGGAAGCAAAAGCGGCATTGCCGCAGCATACTAAGCATAGCTTGAATCAAAAAATGAATAGGAACGTGCGTACTGTAGACGAACTGGATGCAATTAGGAGTCCGCTGGATAAAAAACCGGTGAAGTTTGATAGCCAAGGGCGACCAAGTCAGAGGTACGTTGGTTCAAAGGCAGAAGTGGCCATTAACCCAGAAACAAACAAAATTGTGTCGGTTAATCCAACCTCTGCGAAGAAAACAGCACGTTTAGAACGTCAACGTGAGTTGGAAAGATGGTTAAAGTAAATAGTAACGATATTGCTTTTATGTTGGAAAAACTTGAATTAACGCCTGTAATACGGGAAAGCCTCCAATCTATGAGAAATCCAAGTGACATCAACGAAGATATGGCTGATGAGATAAGGGATATCTGTATAGAAAGGCTTGATGAGATAGGTTTTGATGAAGACTATGAGTTGACTGCTATAGGAAAGAAATTAGATATATTAATTGATAAATTGTTTGTTGGGTAGATTTTCAATGAAATAGTGTTCTCCGCCTGACATAAGATACCTGAGATTGGCAGAATGTGTTATACTCGGAAACGAGTTTGTTTGCAGCGATACAACGGCGTTGATAATAAAGGTTGATGAGCGAAATAAAAATATGCTGCTTAAGTTATGCGATCCATTGAGTAGAGAGAAAAATTATTATGAGCATGTGGTTGCGAGAATAAGGATTGTTCATGATAGTCTTAATTCGTTGCGAGCGTCTAAGAGACTGAGTTGTTCGTTAACTTGGGTACCTGCGGATATCCACCACCTTTTGACAACCATGAAAAGGCCAGATGAAACACCAGTCAGCCCGTGCCAAGTTAAATTTTCTCAAGAAAATCTAATCTGTAGATGTTTACTCAGTCACTTTTCCTCTTAGACACCAAGTATCAGAGTCACAATTTGTCACCCACATTTTCATAGAAACATCAGCAATTTCAGCCATAGCAATCTTACCCCTGAAGAACGATCTCATACACAAAAGGTACTTCGTCAGAGTCTTGAAAGTGGCCAGTTTCTGGGATCAGGTACCTGCCCCCCCAATGCCCAGGTAGGCTCAAGAGACATATTAGCTGCTCAACTGATCCATAACTAAACTTAACGTGGTCGCTTCTATTCCATTCAGAAGCAAAAAAAAGTGTGATCTTATCGACATACGCCGAAGCTAACTGAGACATTTCATCCAGAAAATCAAAAAACTTAGGTCTTGTTCGCTGTGTCTCATACGTCGTGAGTTCATTATGTATGCCGAAAGCCAAGACACCACAGGCCGTGTCGTTTGTTCCTAAAAGAGCTACTTCTTGCCATCTTAATATCTCTTTAGTCACTGTTAGCCCTTGCAGCACGTCCTCTTCAGCATATTGAGTACCCTTCTTTAAATTGTAGCCATACTTTCTTGCAACTGAAGACAGTTTATCAATTAGATCACCTGTATTGGCCGCCCCAATTCCAAGCCCTATTGTAGTACTCATAATTTATTTTCCTGATCTTTTTCGTATGCCATTAGTACCGATACCATTTTGCGCTTTATAAAGCTCCCAGAAACCCATGTGCAACACGCAGAGCGACCGCGTCGACGGTTGCATCGGCCTGTGCTGCAAGTTGCAGGTTTCTGCTGTCGGCCAGATCGGTGCGGACAAGTTTTCAGAAATGCCCGGCGATAATACCTATCAGAACAAGGCCGAACATAACGGTTAGCAAAGCGTAGCCCCGCTCAGAGCCGTTTTTGCGACAAGAGTGAGGAAAAGGATCCTCGAGTGTTGTGCCGTTCGGCGCTATGTCGGATATGCTAACTTTCACGAGACCATGTTCGTTAAGGAAAACGTTGCCGATGAGCCATATGCTTGCCAGTTTCCTGATTATTATAGGGCCTTTTGTTGGAAGTTTCATTGCCGTTTTAACAGTTCGCTGGCCGCGAGGGGAACGTTTTGTTCTAGGTCGTTCTCACTGTGATGATTGCGGCCAGTTCTGCAATATTCTGCAATATATCTAATCGCCTTAGTTAAGCATACTGACGGGCTGTTGAACGGGATGCCGAGGATGCTTTGGGACGTGTGACGGGCCGGTCGTGCTAGGCAGCGGTATAGAGGGTATCAGGCTAGATCTGGCGATGACCTATGACATGGTCGGGAATTTGAAGGCACGTGAAGACAGCGTTCAAAAGCGGCATGAAAGCTTCAGCTATGATGCGCTGAACCGTCTGAGCAATACGACGCTGACGGATACGGAATATAATCAGGAAATTTCGTAGACCAGCTATCAGTACGATCATCTGGGCGACATCACCTGCAAGTCTGATGTGACGGGAGGTGGTGCGATTACCTATGGTGCGGGCGGACGCCCGCATACGGTTGCAACAGCGCGAGGCGGGCAGAGCTTCAGTTATCATGATAACGGCAATGTGCTGTTTGACGGGGGGCGCAACTATCCCGTGTATGTCGGCCAGATCGGATCGGTAGGGGATTTACCGAATTCGCAGATCGAACTGATGCCAAGGCAATTGGCATAGGCCCCGTCGACCAAGTGCTCGATCACCGCCCAAAGAGACCTTTGCTGCCGGAAGAACCAGCTTGCCGTTGCGGGCAAGATTGCGCCAGCATGAAAGATCGTCCAGACGCAACCCGTATTGCTGTGCCACCTGATTTAGCGTCGCTTTCGGTTCAAACGTTACCGATCATCTGACTAATGGCGCTGCTCTTTGCCATCAATTGTCGAAGATACATTTGTGAGAACCCCCGTTGACATGTTCATGAGATACTCTTTGCTGACTATTCGTCCGCAGGATCCATTTTTGAACTGATGGCTTTCTTTGGTTACGAGCCTTTTCACAACTTGAAGGCTTCGGCTGTGAATAAATCGCTCCACTGGAGCGATTTTGAACCGAAGGTCAAGCTCGGCGAAGCCGGGCGTAGATTGCGCAACTATCATCATCTACATCACGATCAAGCATTCGGTTCGCTATGGCGAGCTTTGTCTTTATTTCGATGTTTGCTTTAAATAGGTTCGCAGATACATGGGTAACATTACATGGCCGAGTAATAATCTAGTCTGCCGTCAACCATGATATTGATTGCAAAGAGACTTTTGGAACGAAAGTGATGATCAGCAGCACAATGTTGTTTGTTTGCCTGAACTCTACATGTTTGCGGGGAGCCAAAGGACTACTTCGGGAAAGGTAAGTAGCAGCCCAAGCATCACGAAAGCTGTAACGAGGCAGAGCATCAAACCGTTGAAGATTTCTTTCTGCACCTTCTACCACGAAACAGAGATACCAAACCAGATTGGATCATAGCGCGGAATATCGAGCACCGCTAGTAGCGGCCGGATAATGATACGCAGACTGCGACAGCAGCCAGCGTGCTTTAGGGCAGCAGCGGCAATGATGCTTTCCATATCGGCTCGAAGGTGATTGCCGTCTTGCAATCTCCGATTGGGAGCCGGGGCAACACACTGCATTGCGAAGCAAATCATTCCCGCGCCAAGCGAAAAATTGCCGATTAGCGTTGATCTGGTCCCGGTGAAGGCGCTGCTCGCCTCGCGGTTGAAGCTTATTTTGGAAAAGAAATAAGATTAAATGCGAAAACACCGGTCATAATGCTGTTTTCCCGTTAATCAGCGAATATGTTCAACCATCAAATCATACAGATCCCGTGCGATGACAAGGCTGTCCTGCTGGTGCTGACGCAGGCAAAAAAGCTCGGCACTCCACCAGCCCTGATAGCCGGTTGCCTTGACCGCATCGGTCCAGTGTTTAAGGTTAATCACGCCCTTGCCAATTGGCACATCACGCAAGACAGGTTCGATCGGGATGCCACCCGGAT
This sequence comes from Thalassospira sp. NFXS8, assembly GCF_040148805.1. Lineage (NCBI taxonomy): Bacteria > Pseudomonadati > Pseudomonadota > Alphaproteobacteria > Rhodospirillales > Thalassospiraceae > Thalassospira > Thalassospira sp. NFXS8. Next base: position 74,490 of record NZ_JAGEMF010000003.1, read on the forward strand.
AGGGGTTTGAATCACAAAAATGCACCCCGTAAATCAGTGATTTATCAATTTTGGCAACCATATCGGGTGTGTCACCGGAAACATGGCAATGCCAGTAATCAATCACGATACGCACATTTTCGCGCGCTGCACGGTCAATAATTTCCAATTGATCGGCAAGGCGATTAACCGGCGACCAGCCCAGGGCTTCCAGATACAGAACCAGCCCATAGGGGGCAGCAAGGTCTGCCAGTTTTTGCAAACTGGACGCACAAAGCGTGATTTGGTCTTTGTGATCCAGCTTTAAAAACGCATGATCCCGGCGCAGGGCGGGCTCACTTTGGCAATCCAGAACTTGCCGCACATCAAGCGGGCCGGTCAAAACTTGCACGCCCTTGGCACCGGCCATTGCCGCCATTTTAAAGAGCTTTTCTGCATCCGCAAACAAGCTGGCAGCCTTGGCATCATTGCGTTCAATATCGGGCAAATAGCCCAGGCCGGGGCAATCAAGGCCATCCAGATAGGAACGTAAATCTTCCTGCGTCAGGCCGGCGGCAAAAAACGCATCAAGTTTTGTTGCTGAAAGTTCCAGCCCGTCAAACCCGATCTGGCGTGCAATGACAGTATCCATAACAAAGGTCGCAAACCGGGCGACGGTGGGATGAAGGATCAGTTTCTGCACGTTTGCGGACATGATTAATATTCCCTTTGATGCAAGTGGCCAGCACGAACCAGCCGTTAAATCTGCAGCGATTTTTCGGTGAAACAGGCCGACAGGCAATTGCGCAACCGGTTTTTATAAAGCGCAAACTGACGCAACTGCGCAAAATGCCCGTTTTAAGGCCCGATCCCGATGGCACATCGTTGAGGCAAATAAGCGTTCCTTATTGACGGGTATAAAATTGTCGCAACTTGTGCGTCATTTTGCGTCGATGCATGTTGTCCTGCGAAATTGAATGCATCGAGCACCCTGATATTTTCGGTCAATACCTGCGGCGGAATGGGTGCGCCTTGTTGCATCTTTTGCGCCTGATTACGCCTTGCAGGTCGGAACAATCAGGGGAACGGCAAATGCAAATGGCGGATTACATTATTGTTGGTGGCGGTTCGACGGGGTGTGTGATTGCATCGCGCCTGTCAGAAAACCCCGATTGCAGCGTTGTCCTGCTTGAAGAAGGCCCGCGTGATTATAATCCCTATATCCATATTCCCGGTGCCTATTACAAAACCGCGCAGGGCCGCCTGTTAAAACGCTATAACTGGCAACCAACCGCCGATCAGACCCGCGACGATAACCCGACAATGGTGCAGGCCAGTGTGCTGGGGGGTGGCAGTTCGGTAAATGCCATGATCTATATTCGCGGCAATCCCGCCGATTATGACGGTTGGGCACAGGCCGGTGCAGAAGGTTGGGGGTATGATGAAGTTTTGCCCTATTTCAAAAAGGCCGAAAACAATAACCGCTTTTGCAATGATGCCCACGGCACGGATGGGCCACTTGGTGTTTCCGATATAGACCATATCCACCCCTTAACCCGTGCCTGGCTTTTGGCATGCCAGCAAAAGGGCATGCCGTTTAACCCTGATTTCAATTCAGGCGATCCGGCGGGTTGCGGGCTTTATCAAATCACCGCGCGCAATGGCCGGCGCAGCAGTGCGGCAACAGCCTATTTAAAACCGGCACGAAACCGCAAAAACCTGACGGTTCAAACGGGTGCTCGCGTTTGTAAAATCATTTGCGAAAATGGCCGTGCCACGGGTGTTGAATATGTCATGAATGGCAAAACCTGCGTCATGCGCGCCCGGCGCGAAGTGATTATTTCCGCCGGTGCCATTGCCAGCCCGAAACTTTTGATGACATCGGGTATTGGTGCGGCCGGTGCCCTTGAAAAACACGGCATCAAGGTTGTGGCCGATATCCCCGGGGTTGGGCAGAACCTGCAGGACCATATTGAAATGTCGCTGATCTATCAGCTTAACGGGCCGCATAGTTACGACAAATACAAAAAGCTGCACTGGAAGGCGCTGGCGGGTTTAAATTATCTGCTATTCAAAGGCGGGCCTGCATCCTCGAACCTGATAGAAGGGGGCGGTTTCTGGTGGGCAAATCGGGACGAGGCCATGCCCGACATGCAATATTTTATGGTTGTTGGCGCCGGCATTGAAGAAGGTGTCGAGGCTGTACCGGGTGGCAATGGCTGTACCATCAATCTGGGCCAGATCCGCCCGCGATCGCGTGGCGAGGTGACATTGCAATCGGCCGATCCGCAAACGCCACCACGCATTTCGCCCAATTATTTGGCCGATCCCTATGATCTGGAAACGCTGACGGACGGGGGGCTGTTTGCCATTGAAATTATGGAGCAACCCGCCATTCGCAAATATCTGCAACAGCGCCATGTGCCAGACATGAAAATTCGCACACGGGCTGATTTCAGAACATTTTGCCAAAATACGGCCCATGCTGCCTTGCACCCAGCTGGTACCTGCAAAATGGGGCAGGACGACATGGCCGTGGTCACACCAGACCTGAAAGTACGTGGGATTGACGGGTTACGGGTTGCCGATGCCTCGATCATGCCGAACCTGATTTCGGGGAACCCAAATGCGGTTTGCATCATGATCGGCGAGAAGGCTTCTGATCTGATTTTGGGTGAAAAAGCCATCTAATAGTAAAGGCACTGCGTCACCATGCGTTAGCATCTGGTGACGCAGTGCCCCGAAATCAGATCAATATTTCAACCAGGATATTCCCCGGTGCGGTAAATGCCGCCTCGTAATAGCCATCGCCCGTATGGCGTGCTCCCTTAACATCAAACCCGGCGCGGGCGAGTTTGCCTGCCTTGTCGTTAACCGCCAATTCACTACCCAGCGATATGGCAATATGCGACCAGCCTTCAAATTCATAGTCTTGAATCCGGTTAACCCACGGCCCGGTCATCAGTTCGATCCGGGTGCCTTTTTCCAGACTGACAAAGATGGATTGATAACCGGGGCGGTTTTGGCTGCTATAAACTGCTGATATTTGCGCCCCGAAATATTGCTGCCAAAATGCAGCCGATGCCTTCAAATCCCGCGTCCATAACGCGACATGTTCAATATAGGCCATCATCAACCCGCCAGCTGCGAAGCAGCCTGACCGGCCAGTTTGCGCACGCGATTTGCGGCATCTGCCAACCGCTGTGCTGGCAGGTCACCATTTTCGACAGCCTGGCAGATACGGGTATTTAATGCGGGCAGATCATTGGCGGCTGATAATAACAATAAATCAGACCCGGCCTTTAAGGCCGCAATGGCCGCACCGGGCACATCAAAACGATCCCGCAGGGTAGCTGGCGCATCAAGATCGTCGCTAACGACAAGCCCGGCGAAACCCAGTTTTTTCAGCGCCGATATTGTCGGTTCCGATAAGGAAGATGGCATATCAGCATCCATCGCCGGGACAAGGGCAGGGCCAGTCATAATAGCACGCGGGCCCGCCGAAATGACCCCGGCAAAAACCGATATCGCCCGGTCAATATCATCCTTGCTGGCGGTAACGGTGGCGATATCCGTTGCCGGGTCACCATCAATATCGGGGTGGCCGGGAAAATGCTTTGCCACGGTGATAACCCCTGCCGCTTCAACCCCCTTGATAAAGGCACTGGCGATGCGGGTGGTATTTGCCGGGTCGTCAGCCAGTGTGCGGCCCTGAAGCCATGGGTTATTGCCGGTTATCACATCAACGACTGGCGATAGAAACATGGTCACGCCCAATGCACGGGCGGCCTTTGCCATTGCAAGTGAGGATACGTAAATTTCGTCATCGCTCATGGCCAGAAGTGCGTCACGGCCCGGTATTTGCGGCACCATACCATGCAAGCGTAAAATTCCGGCCGGTTCCTGATCAAGGGCAATGATCGCACCGCCCGCCTTTTTATGGATCAGCGATGCAAAGGCAGCAAAATCCGCCGTTGTTTCGGACTGACAGCGCCTTTCCGACATTTTGCGGGCAACATATTCAGCACGGTTTTCCCCCAAAAGCAGGGTTTTGCCGCCTTCGGAAAAATACTGTTCCAGGGCCGGTGTCAGTTCCAGATTATCGATCGCCGGCAATAAAACGGCATTGGCATCCAGGACAAGCTGGCTCATAGGGTCCTCGTTTCAGGATTTGGGTTTGCGGGCAAGATATGGCCCTAACAGGGCGGAAAGGGGCTTATCAGGGCTTATGGACTGCGCCAGTGCATGGGCGTCATCCGCCCCGATAAAGGGAACCAGCCCGTTTTCAATGGTGTCGGGATGTTCCAGCATGCCGCGCGACCGGCCAAGGTTAACAACAAGCCCGTCAATGCATTGCTTTGCCAGTGTTTTCATCGCCTTTGTCAGCATGCCCGTCGCGCCGAGCAGCGAATGGGCCAGCATTGGTTCAAACGGGTTGCGCTGCAATTGCCCGGCTTCGGCGGCCAGGCTGATAGCAACGTCGCTACCGATAATCTGAAAGGCAACCTGGTTAACCATTTCGGGGATCACCGGGTTTATTTTACCGGGAATTTGCGGTGAACCTGCCTGCACCGGCGGAAGCGACAATTCACCAATACCCCCATTCGGTCCGCTGGCAAGCAGGCGCAAATCATTGCAAATTTTCGATAATGTAATCGCCTGGCGCTTTAACCCCGCTGAAAGCCCAACAAGGTCGGACATATTCCATGCCGCCGCCACCAGATCATGCGCTGGCATCAGTGACAGGCTGGTAAGAGTTTCAAGTTCTTTGATCACAGCGTGGGTAAATGCCGGTTGATCGCTCAGCGATGACCCGGCAATGGTGCCGCCAAGATTGATCTGCGAAAGCCCGGCGCGCATCGCCAGCGTGTTTTCAAGGTCATGTAACAGGACATGCGAAAAGGCGGCAAATTCCTCGCCTATTTTCATGGGCACGGCATCCATCAAATGGGTACGTGCCAGTTTCAAATCATCCTTGAAAGCCCGGCCTTTGGCGGCAAAACTTTCGGCAAGGCCGGAAACGGCATTTTCCAGTTCGGCCAGTTCAAATAACAGGGCAATGCGCAAGGCCGTACTATGCACATCAGTTGTTGATTGCGACAGATTAACATCATCAACCGGGTGTAAATGTTCATAATTGCCACAGGCATAACCCAGCAATTCCAGCCCGCGATTGGCGATGATTTCGTTTAAATTCATATGGCTGGAGGTGCCGCCCCCGCCCTGAAACACATCGACAATCAAATGCCGGGCATGCTGGCCTGCCAAAAGTTCGTCGCACACCCGGCCAATAACATCGGCCTTTTCATCGGCCAGCAGTCCCAACCGGTTATTGGCAATGGCAGCGGCCTTTTTAACCAGGGCAAAGGCCTTAACCAGCGGGCGCAGACTTGCCAGCGTTGTGCCCGAAACATTGAAATTTTCCGATGCGCGCAGGCTGTGAATACCATAAAGCGCATCTCGCGGAATTTTGCGGCTGCCCAGTGCATCGGTTTCCAGGCGCACCCAGCTTCGATCTGGCTCCATCACCGTTTTCCTGCATTTGCTATCGGCAGGCCCAAACTGACTCTGCCGGAATGATCACAACGGTAAATCAGCCTCTGGGATGCAGTTCAATTGCCAGCCAGACAGAGTCGGTATCGGCGTAATAACGATGCCAGGGATAGGTCCATTCATTTTCACCCGTAACCCGGCAAAACGGATCATGTGAATAGCCCGCGGGCATTAAAACATCTTCGTAAAGTGTGCTTCCATCGCGGGTGGCAAATTTCTGCATACGGCCAAGGCCATGAATTTGCGTATGAACTTCCAAAAACGGATGTTCATTATGAATGAAGCAATCCGTATCACCCGGCGACCACCACAGATTAAGTTTCAGGTCAAATTCCTGCGGGGCTGTTGAATCGCGCCGCTCATTGGTAAACACAAACGGGTCGGTAACGACGCTGCCGATATGGTCCTGCGGGGAAATATAAAGCGGTGTATCGCGCGGAAAACTGCGAATACGGTTTCCCAGCCAGTCCCAGTCACGCAGGCCAACACCGCCCAGATTGGTGCGTTTGACAACCTTGATCACGGCCGCACGTTCACCAGACTTGATCACGCCCCCCTTAAGCCAGGTCGATTTCCATGCCGGGACAATTGCCGGGTGGTCCGTGCCCGTAATCATCGGGGCAGGTGACAGGTTGATAACAACCCCATCCTTAACATGATAATCACAAGGATTATCAATAAGCTGTGCCGTGATGAATTCGTCGTGAAAGGCGAGGTTGCGAACTTCATTCGTCATGATTCAATGCCTGTCGGTTTCCGTTAAGTTGCCGATAGCAAACCATCTTATTTCGACGCAGGCCAGTTCGCGATAAAAGCAATTATGACGCACTTTGAAGCAGAAATTGGCACTGATTGCGCAAAAACTAGCTGGGTTTGATCATGTCGGGCGCTTCGCCCAGATATTCACGTGCTTCGCGCGGAATCGAATTGTCGTTCATATCAAGGGTGGTTGTGCTTTGCAGTTCTTCACGGCTGAGAAGGCCGGGGCGCCGGTAATGCAAAACGGCCCGGGTTGAAAAAGGCTGGCGGAACATGGTTGCAGCCACGCCACTGACAATGCCAAACATGAAACGTTTGGCGCTGCGCTGCACGCTGGAAAAAATACCAAAGGTAAATTCGTTCCGTTGCACCGATTCAAAATCGATGCAGAAAACCCGATCTTCTACCGGGAAGGTAAAGCCATGATATTTAAAGATATATTCGGTTTTCTTCGGGTTGTCATAACTGGGAAATCGTTCGACATAATAGTGATTGAGGAAATCGCCATTCTGAAAAATGCAGAAGGCAGAACGCAAAATCTTGCGCGAATAGATTGACGAATACTGGTAGCGGTCATAACAGCCGACATATTCGCCCATATCCACCTTGCTTGAGACTGCGACCGTATCAAGGAAGCTGAGCACCTGTGGCGCGCGGCGCAAATTATCCAGCACATCGAAGAAATTGCCATCAACCAACGCCCTGAAATGTTCGGGTTCGGAAAACAGAACTTCCGGGCTCAGACCAAAAAAATTGGCGATGATGCGAATATTCCCCGATGACGGCAGATGTTTGCCCGACAGATATTTGTTGAATTGCTGCCGGTTGATGCCGACCTTGCGGCATATGTGCGAGATGGAGCCCTGACGGTCACATAACAGGCGAAGATTGGCCGAAAATGCCGCCAGGCGAGCCGTTGTTTCATGTTGCGGTAGCAAATCTTTGGCCTCTCACTACTTCGCACATTGTGCGTCAATTTGCGTCATCAATCTATCATATGCGAAATTGCCCGGACCCTGTCAAGTCTGCAAGATTTTGATCAGCAACAACGCAGATACGCCACTTGCTCAAAGGGCGTAACACAAGCAGGGAAGCAAAGATTATGAAACTTACGGGCGGTCAAGTCGTTGCCAAGGCGCTCAAGGAATATGGCGTAGAATATGTAGCCGGCGTTCCGGGGCATGGCATCTGGTCACTTTTTGATGCCTTCATGCAGGAAGGTTCGGAAATTCCGTTCATCCAGGTCATGCATGAACAAAGTGCCGTACACATGGCCGATGGGTATTACCGCGCATGTGGCAAGCCGATGGCATGTTCAACCTCGGTCGGGCCGGGTGCAACCAATACCATCATTGGTCTGGCAACGGCCTATTGTGATTCAACGTCGGTTTTTTATGTGTCTGGTTCGCCGCAAACCTACATGCATGGCCACGGCACGATGCAGGAACTCGAACGCCAGCAGGACAATGCCTTTCCCCGTATTACTGAACAGGTAACCAAACGCGCCTGGCAGGCAAAATCGGTCGAAGTATTGCCAACCATCATGCATCGCGCCTTTAACGAGATGATGACGGGTCGTCCCGGCCCGGTCCATGTTGAAGTACCGATGGATGTGCAGGTTGAAGCAGCCGATGTCACGATCCACCCGTTGCAAAGCCGCCTTCCCATCGGTATTGCCCACCCGGACCCGGCCGCGATTGAAGCCGCCGTCAAACTGCTGCAATCGGCCAAACGGCCGGTGATTGTTGCTGGCGGAGGGGCCATTACCGCCAACGCATTCAGGGCCTTGACGGAACTGGCCGAACGCCTTGGCGCTGCTGTTTCCATCACCTGGAACGGCAAGGGTGCCATTTCCGAAGACCACGAACTGTTTATTGGCGCTGTTGGCCAGACCGGCACCACATGTGGCAACAAAATCACGTCTTCCGCCGATGTTGTGTTGTCTGTTGGTTGCCGCTTTACCGACTGGTCGGCATCGTCCTATGCGCAGGGGGTCAGCTTTTCGATCCCGCCGGGAAAACTGGTCCATATTGACCTTGATCCCCGCGAAATTGGCAAAACCTATCCGACCGAAGTTGGCGTGGTCGCCGATGCCAAAATCGCCCTTGAGGCAATGCTGGCCCTGGTCCCCGCAGATAATGCAGCACAGGCCCGCATTGAAAACGAAGCCTTCCTTGCCGATGTCAAACAGGCAAAGGCGGACTGGGAAGCACAGGTGTCCCCGCGTGAAAACAGCCGCGAAACCCCGTTTACATCGCAGCGCCCGCTTCGCGCCCTGCGCAATGTACTGGACCGGAACGGCATTGTTGTTGTTGGCTCGGGCAATACGCAGGGGTCGGTCAAACAAAGCTTCCCGGTTTACGAACCGCGTACCCATATTACATCGGGGTCATTTTCGCCGATGGGCTGGGCAGTGCCCGCCGCCATGGGCGCCAAACTGGCCTGCCCGGACCAGCAGGTAGTGGCCATTGTCGGCGATGGTGATTTCATGATGTCGCTGCCTGAAATGGGAACGGCCGTCATGAACGGGATCAATGTTGTATTCCTTGTTCTGAACAACCAGGGCTACATGTCGATCCGGGGTGGACAGCGCAAATTCATGGGCCGCCATATTGCATCGGAATTCAACCATCATGCCGGCAATGGTGCGCCATATTCGGCCGATCTGACCGCAACGGCACGCGCCTTTGGCCTGCAGGCCTGGAAGGTTGAAAAGGATGAAGACCTTGAAAGCAGCCTGAAAGCCGCACTTGATTGTAATGGTCCGGCGTTGGTGGAAGTCATCGTCTCGCGCGATGCGGCAGGACCGTTTGCAACGGGCTGGTGGGATTTCCCGTCGCCAGCTTATTACGAAAAAGAACAGGCCGCTTATAGCGAGATGCGCAAAAAAGAACAGCATCTGTAATCGCCCGTCGGGCAGGGAAGGGTCGCGATAAAGCCCTTCTCACCTGACGCACGGCGACGACTAAACCATCATCTCCAAACCATAAATTTGCACAGCGGGTGAATGCGATGCGTCACCCGAAAGGGTAGATATTTGCATGATCAGGCATTTTAAAACCGTACGCCTTCAAAGCAGCGACCACACAGATCCCGCCGTAACCAAGGCCGTTGAAAAGCTTTTGGCCGAAGTGGCCGGGGGCGGTGACCACGCGGTTCGGGAACTAAGCATCCGTTTTGACGGGCTTGATCGCGACTGTTACCGGCTTAGCGATGCCGAAATTTCCGCCTGTGTTAACGGGCTGAGCAAACAGGAACGCCACGACCTGGATTTCGCCCAGGAACAGGTTGGCAATTTTGCCCGTTTGCAGCGCGAAACCATGACCGACCTTGAAGTTGAAACGCTTCCCGGTGTGGTTTTGGGACATAAGAATGTGCCAATTGAAAATGTTGGCTGTTATGTCCCGGGCGGGAAATATCCGTTGCTGGCATCCGCCCATATGACAGTGCTGACCGCAAAGGTCGCAGGCTGCAAACGCGTTATTACATGTGCGCCGCCCTTCAAGGGTGAAATCGCCCAGAAAATCGTCGCAGCCCAGCATTTGGCCGGTGCTGACGAAATTTATTGTCTGGGCGGTGTGCAGGCCATTGCGGCCATGGGTTATGGCACTGAAACCATCAAACCGGTTGATATGCTGGCAGGCCCCGGCAATGCCTATGTGGCCGAAGCCAAACGCCTTTTGTTTGGCAAAGTCGGCATCGATCTGTTTGCCGGGCCGACCGAAACCCTGGTTATTGCTGATGAAACCGTTGATGGCGAAATTTGTGCAACCGATTTGTTGGGGCAGGCCGAACACGGCACCAATTCACCGGCAGTCATGATCACCAATTCCGAAAAACTGGCCCGCGACACCCTTGAGCAGATTGATCGCCTGTTGCAAATCCTGCCGACTGCGGAAATCGCTGCAAAGGCCTGGCAGGATTACGGCGAAATCATCGTTTGCGATACCCTTGAAGAAATGGTGCAGGAAGGCGACCGTGTTGCATCCGAGCATGTGCAGGTCATGACCCGCGACCCTGACTATTTCCTGGAAAACATGACCAATTACGGCGCGCTGTTTTTGGGGGAACGCACCAATGTTGCCTTTGGTGACAAGGTCATTGGCACCAACCACACCTTGCCCACCCTTAAGGCCGCACGTTACACCGGCGGGCTTTGGGTTGGAAAATTCCTTAAGACCTGCACCTATCAGCGCATTCTGACCGATGAGGCATCGGCCAAAATCGGGGCTTACGGGTCACGTCTTTGCCACATGGAAGGCTTCATCGGCCATGCCGAACAAGCCAACATCCGTGTTCGCCGTTTTGGGGGCCGCAATATCGGGTATGGCGCGGCTGTAGACGGCTAACGTCACGTTATCCGGACCGAGACGAGCACAAAGCCGCCGGTCCGGGATTTTTTCACGCTCAATCTTTCAAATCAGGGAGTTTCTGATGAACAAATTAAAATCCGCCTTCGTGGCGGGCCTGCTGGTTGCGGCCTCGTCACTGCCATCCCATGCCGAAACCAAGATCGAAGTTCTGCATCATTGGGTATCGGAAAGTGAAGTCGCGGCCCTGAATGTTATTCGCAATGCACTGGCCGAAAAAGGATATGGCTGGCAGGACAGTGCGGTTGGAGGCATGTCGGGCGCCAATGCCCAGCAGGCCCTGCGCACGCGCCTTGCCGCTGGCAACCCGCCTGCAGCGATGCAGTTTCTGGGCTATGAAGGGCTGGACTGGGCCAGCGAAGGCGTTTTGCGCAATATGAACGACATGGCAACCGCCAATGGCTGGCAAAAGGCCATTGCGCCGCAGGTTTTACCATTTGTTGAATCAAATGACGGCTTTTTTGCCGTTCCCATCAACATGCATCGTCAGAACTGGGTTTGGGCCAACAAAAAGGTTTTCGACAAGGTCGGTATTGAACAGCCGCAATCCTGGGAAGAGCTGATTGCAGATGGCAAGAAACTGAAAGATGCCGGCATCATCCCGCTGGCGATTGGCGATGAACCCTGGCAGATCCAGGTGGTGTTTGATTCCCTTGTTGCCGATATCGGCGGACCGGAATTTTATAAAAAAGCGATGGTCGATCTGGATGACGAGGTCCTTTCCAGTGACACGATGAAACATATCTTTGACACGCTTCGCGAAGTACGCGGTCTTGTTGACGATGGTTTCAATGGCCGGGACTGGGCCGTTGCAACAGGTATGGTCATTAACGGTCAGGCTGCCATGCAGGTGATGGGGGATTGGGCCAAGGGTGAATTTCTGGCAAAGGGCCTGCAACCCGATACCGATTTCCTGTGTTTTGCCACGCCCAGCAAAACCCCGTCCTTCCTGTTTCTGATCGACAGTTTTGGCATGTTTTACATCAATGATGAAAACGTGACCAAAGGCCAGGACGCCCTGGCACAGGTGATCATGGACCCGAAAGTCCAGCGCGATTTCAACAAGATCAAAGGCTCGATCCCCGCACGTAGCGACGTTTCGGTCGATGATTTTGATGCCTGTGCCCAGAAAGGTTTCAAGGAACGGACCGAAGCCATCAATGACGGCGCCATGCTGGGTGCTGCAACACATGGCTTTGCCAGCCAGCCGCAATTCGCCGCTGTCTTTGGCGATGTTGCTGCCCGGTTCTTCGTTACGGAAATGTCCTCGGACGAAGCTGTGGAAATGCTTGTCGATGGCATCGACAACGCCCGCTAAGCACGCCTAACAGCCGGGCCTGTGCACCGTTTTACAGGCCCGGCACCCCGTATCCCCCCACGATTTCCACGATTTCCCGGCGAGGAATACATGTTTCGAAACACACATCTTACGGACCGGTTGGCGAAATGGTTACCCCGCCTGGTTTTGACACCCAGTATGGTGATGGTTCTGGTTGGCGTTTATCTGTTCATGGTCTGGACAGGCTGGATATCGCTTTCATCATCGCGCATGGTGCCCCATTACGACTTTGTCGGTCTTGAACAATATATCCGCCTGTGGTCCACACCGCGCTGGCACACGGCTGTCATCAACCTGTTCCTGTTCAGTTTTCTGTTTCTTGCCATTACGGTAGGAACAGGCCTGATCATCGCCATTCTGCTGGATCAGAATATCCGGGCCGAAGGCGCGTTGCGTGCGGTGTATCTGTATCCCATGTCGCTTTCCTTCATTGTGACGGGAACGGCCTGGAAATGGATTTTGAACCCCGATCTTGGCATTGAAAAAGTGGTGCGCAGCCTGGGCTGGGAAAGCTTTGTCTTTGACTGGATCACGCGGCCCAATTTTGCCATTTACACCATCGTCATTGCCGCTGTCTGGCAGTCATCGGGTTTTGCCATGGCGATTTTCCTTGCCGGTTTGCGCGGCATTGATAATTCCGTGATCAAGGCCGCCCAGATCGAGGGCGCATCCCTGCCCAAAATTTACCGCAGCATCATTATCCCCATGCTGCGCCCGGCATTTCTGTCGGTCATCGTGTTGCTTAGCTATATCGCGATCAAAAACTTTGACCTGGTCCTGGCCATGACCAATGGCGGACCGGGCAGCGCTACCGAAGTACCCTCCACCTTCATGTTTTCCGCGACATTCCGCCGCAACCAGATGGGGGTAGGGGCCGCAAGCGCAATCATGATGCTGATGACCGTGGCTGCCATCATCATTCCCTATCTTTATTCCGAATTGAAGGAGAGCCGCCATGCCGACTAAAACCGGCTCTGCCCGCAAGTCCGTCATCATCGGTAAATTCATCATTTATGGCAGCCTGATCGCCATTGCCAGCGTCTATCTGATGCCCCTTTGGGTCATGGTGACAACGTCGTTAAAATCGCTTGACGAGATCTATTCAGGGTCATTTATCGGCCTTCCGCAGGCCATCACCTTTGATGCCTGGGCTAAGGCATGGGGCGAGGCCTGCATTGGCACGGCCTGCACCGGGCTTAAACCCTATTTCATCAATTCGCTGATGATGGTGGTGCCCGCGGTTGCCCTTTCAACCGGCCTTGGCGCGATCAACGGGTATGTTCTGACAAAGTGGCGTTTTCCCTATCACAATGTCGTATTTGGCCTGCTGTTATTTGGGTGTTTTCTGCCCTATCAGGCGGTATTGCTGCCCATGGCGCAAATTTTGGGAATACTGAAACTTTCAGGCAGCATTTCCGGGCTGGTACTGGTGCATACGGTTTATGGCGTGTGCTTCACAACGCTGTTTTTCCGCAATTATTTCATCACCATCCCCGATGAACTGACAAAAGCCGCCCAAATCGACGGCGCGGGTTTCTTTCGCATTTTCTTTTCGATCATGCTGCCTGCTGCGCTTCCTATTCTGGTGGTGTCATGCATCTGGCAATTCACCCAGATCTGGAATGATTTCCTGTTCGGGGTGTCCTTTACCGCGGGTGAAAATACGCCAATTACGGTTGCGCTTAACAACATCGTCAACGTGACGATGGGCCGCAAACAATACAATGTCGATATGGCGGCTGCCATGATCGCCGCTCTTCCCACACTTTTTGTCTATATCGTTGCTGGCCGCTTTTTCGTTCGCGGGCTTACAGCAGGCGCAGTGAAAGGCTGATTGAAAAATGGCTACTCTGGAAATTGATCGCGTACGAAAAAGCTATGGCAATCTCGAGGTCCTCAAGGAAGTCAGCATCTCGATCGAGGCAGGCGATTTTCTGGTTCTTCTGGGGCCGTCGGGTTGTGGCAAGTCAACGCTGCTAAGCCTGATTGCCGGGCTGGAAGAAATTACCGACGGTGAAATCCGCATTGGCGGGCAGGGGGTCAATGATTTGATGCCCAAGGACCGCGACATCGCCATGGTGTTTCAATCCTATGCCTTGTATCCGACGATGACGGTGCGCGAAAACATCGAATTTGGCATGAAAATTCGCAAAACTGCCAAGGCTGACCGGGAAAAGGCCACACAGGCCGCCGTCGAACTGTTGCAGATCGACCATTTGCTGGATCGCAAACCATCGCAGCTTTCCGGCGGGCAGCGCCAGCGTGTGGCAATGGGTCGGGCGCTGGTGCGCAATCCCAAGCTGTTTTTGTTTGACGAACCGTTATCCAACCTAGATGCCAAATTGCGTGTCGATATGCGCACCGAAATCAAACGGTTACATCAACGGCTTGGCACGACCATCGTCTATGTCACCCACGACCAGATCGAGGCGATGACCCTGGCAACCCGTGTGGCGGTGATGAAAGACGGCATCGTTCAGCAGCTTGATGACCCGCAAACCGTTTATGAACGCCCGGCGAATGTATATGTGGCGAAATTCGTTGGCTCGCCTGCCATGAACATCGTGCCAGGCACCATGACCGCGGGCAGCGACACCCCCGTTATCCGTGTGCGCCAAACCAATGGCGAAGACGCCCTGATGACAAATATTCCCCTTAGCGACGCGGCAAAGGCGAAATATGCCGGCAAGGATGTATTGGTTGGACTTCGCCCGGAAGGTTTTTCAGTAAATACAAATGCCGATGCAAATGCCAATGTCACCATCGAGGTGGTTGAACCAACCGGACCCGATGCCCTGGCGATGTTTGCCCTTGGCGGTGCCGATGTTACCGCGCGCGTCCCGCCACAAACCCTGAAAAGCGGGCAGGTGGTATCATTGGGCATTGATGCAGCAAAAATCGTGCTGTTTGATCCCCAAACCGAACAACGCATCGATTAAGGCGACCCGGCATGACCCTTTCTTGCGACATCATCATTATCGGTTCCGGGATTGGCGGGGCGACGCTGGCGTCGTCCCTGGCCCCCACTGGTGCCAAAATCCTGATCCTGGAGCGTGGCCCCCATTTACAACACACACCGGAAGCCCGCGATGATGTCGCCATTTTTCAGAAGGGTTTTTATCAATCCGATGAAGAATGGCTGGCAACCGATGGCGAACGGTTTTTGCCGGGGAACTATTACTATGTCGGGGGGAATTCCAAATTCTATGGCGCGGTGATGTATCGTTACCGTGAACAGGATTTTACCCCCCGGCCACATCCCGAAGGGCAATCGCCGGGCTGGCCCATCAGTTATGGTGATCTTGCCCCGTGGTATGATGCGGCCGAAAATCTGTTTCAGGTGCATGGTGCCCTGGGACAGGACCCGACCGACCCGCCGCGCGTCCATAATTTTCCCTTTCCCGCCGTACCCGATGAACCGGCGATGGCGCGCGTTCGTCAGCGCTTGCAAAAAGCGGGGGTTACGCCGGCCAGCCTGCCACTTGCCATCGACATCAAAACCTGGCTTGCCGAGGGTAAAACCGGCTGGGATGCCTTCCCCAATACCGGAAAAGGCAAGATTGATGCGCAATCAGGGCCGCTGGATCAGGCCTTAAAACATGCGAATGTTGAACTTTGGCCAAATGCCCGGGTAACGCGTATTGAAACTGATAACAGCGGCCAAACCGCCACGTCGGTTATGGTCACCCATGACGGGCGCGACGAACGCATTTTTGCAAAGCATATTGTTGTTGCCGCAGGTGCCGTGCAATCGGCTGCATTATTACTGCGCTCGGCAAACAATGCGCATCCGGCTGGTTTGGCAAACAAGTCAGATCAAGTCGGGCGCAATTTCATGAACCACAATACCAGTGCCATGATCACGATGAACCCGTTTTTGAAAAACGATTGCATTTATCAAAAAACACTGTGTTTCAATGATTTCTATAATAACAGCCCGACAGGAACAGGGCCGCTGGGCAATGTGCAGTGCCTGGGGCGTATTACCGGCAACATTCTGAAGGCACAGGTGCCAATGTTACCGGCCTTTGTGGCAAAGGCAATTGCCGGGCGTGCCTTTGGCTGGTTCCTGACCAGCGAAGACCTGCCCAACCCGCAAAGCCGTGTCATGATCCGGGGCAATGACATTGTTGTCGATTGGCAGCGATCCAACATGCAAGCGCATCACCAACTGATTGCCCAGACAAAAAAGGTGATGAAACGTGCAGGTTTTCCGATTGTTGCCATTCGCACCTTTGGCCGCAAAACAACATCGCATCAATGTGGTACGGCACGACTGGGGATTGATCCGCACACTTCGGTCGTCAATCCCGATTGCCAGTCCCACGACATTGCCAATCTGTGGGTCACGGATGCGTCCGTTCTGCCAACATCCGCTGCAGTAAACCCGGCGCTGACAATTGCCGCACTAGCCCTGAAAGCGGGTAAAGCCATTTCACAGAAAATATCGGCCAACAATCCCTGATCACTGGTATTGCCCGTCTGCCTGCCCATACGCCTCTCCCAACAGGACAGGAGCGGGCGGGCGATGCGCCGTCTCTAACCTCTCCCTCACCTGGCCAACACCGGGTGACCTTGCCAGTCCGCTGCCCTTAATCATCCCACCCGGTTATTGGCGCGGACTGGTCTTCTTTGCGCAGCGAAAGATCTTTAAAGCACTTTAAAATAGTTCGATCATGGTATTGGCTGCGGTTCGTTCGTCCGCATCTTCCTGATTCATCATTTCATGATGGCTGTCATGCGGTCCCTGCCTGATATAGCGCCCGCATATCTATCTTCAACAATTTTCGACCGACGGCACTGGGCGAAAATATCGGCTCCACACCCGGGTCATTGGTAATCGCCAGGATCTTTTTTTCCTGTTCCAGCGCAGATAGCGAATGCTGGATCTCTTCAAGCTACTGGCGGATGATATCCTGAAATTGGAAATTATCCATGGTGTTGAAAATGGCGGTTTCGATGCTGTTTCCATCATCATGCGACAGGCTCACCAGATCGCCGACATAATCGTTTAATGCTTAACAGCCATTTTCCAGGTGCTGCATTGCCTGGGCGATCTTTTCGATATCCTGGATTGTATCGAACTTTATCAAGCATCCTTGATTGACTGCCCAGGGAAACCGGCATGTAGTCGCTGACCGTCATGCCATGAACCCTACGGCGTCTTGATGGTGTTGCTTGAGACATCAATTGCCCCAACTATAACCTTATTGCCACGAATAAGCTCGCTCAGATCAATGGCAACGCGCGAGTTGTGACATTCGAGTGAAAAGAAATCGACACTGGATGCCTGAAGTTTGGGGGGAATTTCCTCATACTGGCGCCATTTGGGGCCGAGTGTTGCACCATTCACATTGGCCGACGTTCCTAAGATTTTTGGCTTGCCGATACCAACGATTTCGACGCCAGCCTAGTGATGCCGAGACGGTGTTCCCCAACAAATATTTAATATTTCTACAGCCTTTACCTGGCTTGAGACAGTTTGGTTTTATCCGCCTCTGTCGTTCAAAGAACCTCCTTGGCGGACATACCTCTCTTAAATTGCATGATTGAGGTGTCGTACCCAGAGATCGCCAGCATACAACAAAGACGATAGGCGCTTGCCTATGCCAACCGGCTTTTGATCCGTTGCTTGACTTTTTTGCAAGCGCGATAGTATGAAGTTTTTGAAAAAAATCATACGGTCGGAAAGGGTAAGTTATGTGGCATCGTTTGGTTGGGAGGTTTTCCTTCCTTTTTTTATTGCTGGCTGCCCCACTGGTCGGCGCGATGCCGGTTCATGCCGCGCTGGTTTTGAATTTTTCCTGGCCGTTAAATGTTGGTCCGCTTAATCCGCATCTTTATTCACCCAATCAGATGTTCGCCCAGAACATGGTTTATGAACCGTTGGTGAAATACCATGCCGACGGCACGGTGGGTCCGTGGCTGGCGGAAAGCTGGCAGGTATCAAAGGATGGCCGTACCTATCATTTCAAGCTGCGCAAGGATGTGACCTTCTCGAACGGCGAGGCATTTGATGCCGATGCGGTGGTTGCCAATTTTAATGCCGTGCTGGCCAATCGTGCGCGCCATGCGTGGCTGGAACTGGCCAATCAGATTGTCGATGTGACCGCTGATGGCACATATGACGTTACCCTGACCTTAAAGGATGCTTATTACCCGGTCTTGCAGGAGCTTGCCCTGCCGCGGCCGTTTCGCTTTATTGCCCCGTCGCAATTCATCGATGGTGGCACGATGCACGGCATCAAGCAGCCGATTGGCACCGGCCCGTGGGTCTTGCAGGAAACCCGCCTGGGGGAAAAAGATGTTTTTGTCCGCAATGATCATTATTGGGGGCCAAAGCCATCTTATGGGCAAATAACGGTTAAGGTGATCCCCGATCCAAACAGCCGGGCAATTGCCTTTGAAACCGGCCAGGTTGACCTGATTTATGGCACCGATGGCCCGATTTCCCCCGATACCTTTGAACGGTTTCGCAAATCGGGGCGTTACCTTGCCGCATTATCCGCCCCGTTTGAAAGCCAGGTTTTGGCCCTGAATACCAATCGTGGCCCAACGCGCGATCTGGCCGTGCGCCTGGCGATCAATCATGCGGTGAACAAGGACCTGATCATCGACAAGGTCCTGTATGGCACGCAAAAACGTGCCGATACCCTGTTCGCCCCCAATGTGCCCTATGCCGATATCGGCCTGAAACCCTACATATTTGACCCCGATCAGGCATCTGCATTGCTTGAACAGGGTGGTTGGGTTTTGCCCAAGGATGGCAAGATCCGCATGAAGGACGGCAAGCCGTTGCAGATTGATCTTTCCTTTGTCGGGACCGATGCGGTTGCCAAATCCATTTCCGAAATCATCCAGGCGGATTTGCGCAAGGTCGGTATTGATGTGGCCCTGATTGGCGAGGAAGAAAGCAGTGTTTATGCCCGCCAGCGTGATGGCCGGTTTGGCATGATCTTTAATCGCACATGGGGCGCACCCTATGACCCGCATGCTTTTGTCAGTTCGATGCGTGTGCCCTCTCATGCCGATTATCAGGCCCAGCTTGGCCTGCCGGACAAGGCAGAGATCGATGCCAAAATCTCGCAAACTCTGGTCGAGACGGATGAGGAAAAACGCCGTGCGCTTTATCGCGATATTTTAACGCGTCTGCACAAGGAAGCGGTTTATTTGCCGCTGACCAATGTAACGGCAATTGCCGTTGCCAAACCCGAACTGGGCAACATCCCGTTTGGGGCGATGGCAAGCGAAATTCCCTTTGAAAAACTGGTTCCCGTCGCGCCATGACCATGCTTCGTTTTACCGTCCGGCGGTTGCTGTTTTTGATACCGATGCTGTTTGTCGCCTCGGTCGCCATTTTCCTGATGCTGCGTTTGGGGCCGAGCGACCCGGCGATGGATTATTTGCGTTTGTCGCGCGTCCCGCCAACGCCGCAGGCACTTGAAAATGCCCGGCAGATGCTTGGCCTCGACCTGCCGATTACGGTTCAGTATTTTAACTGGCTGGGCGATGCCCTGCATCTTGATTTCGGTGTGTCCTATGCGCTGCAGCGCCCGGTTCTGCCCGATATCCTGTATTATTTGCCCGCAACGCTGCAGCTTGCCGGTGTTGCCCTGTTGCTTACATTGGGGGTTTCGATCCCGCTGGGGATGTGGGCGGCCCGCCACCGGGATGGTCTGCCCGATCAGTTTGTGCGGCTGGTGGCGTTTTTGGGTGTGTCGATGCCCAATTTCTGGCTTGGTTTCCTGCTGGTGTGGCTGTTATCGATCGAACTGGGCTGGTTGCCACCGATGGGGCGTGGCAGTTGGAGCCAGCTGATCATGCCCGCCCTTGCCATTGCCTTTATGTCACTGTCGATTAATGCCCGGCTGTTGCGCGCCAGTATGCTGGAAGTCACCGGGCAACGGCATGTATATTATGCCCGTTTGCGCGGCCTTGAGGCGGGCAGGGTGGAACGGTCGCATATTTTGCGTAATGCCCTTTTGCCGATTGTCACCGCAACCGGCATGCATATTGGCGAATTGATTGGCGGCACCCTGATCATTGAAAGCATTTTTGGCTGGCCCGGTATTGGCCGCTATGCGGTTTCGGCGATTTTTAATCGCGATTATCCGGTGATCCAGTGTTTTACCCTGATGATGGTTCTGGTGTTCGTACTGTGCAATCTGATCGTTGATATTGTCTATGCGTGGCTTGATCCGCGAATCCGCCTGGGTGTGGAGGAAAAGGCATGATCGGCGCGCTGCAACAACGCAAAATGCCCCTGGCGGCAACCTTTGCCTTTTTAGGGGGTTCTGGCTGGCTGGTCAGGGTTTCGGCTGTTTTGGTGATGGTCCTGGTGGTGCTGGCAGTCTTTAGCCCGTGGATCATGCCGTTTGACCCCAACGAGGTTGACCTTGCCGGCCGCCTTCTGGCCCCGGATGCCGCGCATTGGCTGGGCACGGATCATCTTGGTCGCGATATTTTATCACGCCTGATGGCGGGGACGCGCGTGTCCCTGGGGTCGGTTGCGATCTCGCTTTTTGTCATCATGACATTGGGTATTCTGATTGGCGGGGCGGCAGGGTTCCTTGGCGGGCGTGCGGACCAGTTGATCATGCGCGTCACTGATATTTTCATGACCTTTCCAACCCTGGTGCTGGCCCTGTTCATGATCGGCATGCTTGGAACCGGGCTGGTGAACGTAATTGTCGCCATAGCCCTGTCGCACTGGGCCTGGTATGCGCGCATCGTGCGCAGCATCGTGATGTCGCTGCGCAATCGTGAATATATTCTGGCATCCCGGCTGGCGGGGGCGGGCCGGGTCAGGATTTTTGTTGAACATCTTTTGCCAGCAACCCTGTCGCAGCTTCTGGTGCTGGCAACGCTGGATATCGGGCATATCATGCTGCATGTCGCGGGGCTGTCATTTCTGGGGCTTGGGGTGATGCCACCAACGCCGGAATGGGGTGTAATGATCAATGATGCCCGTCAATTTATCTGGACCAATCCTTTATTGATGGTATGGCCGGGCCTGGCCCTGTTTCTAAGTGTTATGGCCTTTAACGTGATCGGTGATGCAGTGCGTGACCGGCTTGATCCCCACCTGCGCGAGGAGCATGTCCATTGATGTCGCCGACACTTCTGTCGATCTCTGATTTGACAGTCACCACACAAAAGCATGGCAAGACCTGCAAGCTGGTTGATGGCCTGTCGCTTGATATTATATCGGGTCGCGTTTTGGCCCTGGTCGGGGCCAGTGGCTCGGGTAAATCGCTTAGCTGTGCGGCGTGTCTGGATGTTTTGCCCGCCGGGGTGAAACGCCAGGCCGGGCAGGTGAAGCTGGATGGCACGGGCATTGATTTTGCTGCCCTGCGCGGGCGTATTGTCAGTTCGATCATGCAAAATCCGCGCAGTGCCTTTAACCCGGTCATGACGATGAAGGCCCATGCGCGCGAAACCTTAAAGGCACTTGGCCTGGCACGGGATAGTGGCAATGCGGGCATTGTTGCCGCCTTTCGCGATGTCGGGCTGGAAGAACCCGAGCGTATCCTCAACCTGCATCCGTTCGAGATGAGTGGCGGCATGTTGCAACGGGTGATGATCGCAATGGCGCTTTTGGGTGACCCGCCTTTCCTGTTTGCCGATGAACCAACGACCGATCTTGACCTTGTGGTGCAAAAACACATCCTGGATCTGCTGGAAAGTGTGGTGGCGCGCCGCGGGATGGGCATTTTGCTTGTCACCCATGACATGGGGGTGGTGGCGCGCCTGGCCGATGATGTGGCGGTGCTTGACACGGGAAAAATCGTTGAAAAGGGCCCGGTTCAACAGATTTTTGAACGGCCGTCTCATCGTGTAACGCGCAATCTGGTTGCGGCCCATTTATCCTTATACGGGCAGGAGGTTGCCTGATGTCCCTGTTATCGGCGCAAAATGTTTCTCATGGTTATCGCAGTTTTTCGTTGCTGGGTCCGTCGCGCTATCATCCGGTGTTAGAGGATGTTTCGATGGAAATTGGCCGGGGGGAAACACTTGCCCTGTTGGGGCGCAGCGGATGCGGCAAAAGCACGCTGGCACGGTTGTTAATCGGCCTTGAAACCCCGATGCACGGGCATATTCGGTTTGAAGGGATGCCCTTAAATAACCTGTCCCAAGCCGAAAGGCTTGCCCTGCGTTGTGGTGTGCAGATGGTGTTTCAGGATTCAATTTCGGCGGTTAATCCGCGCAAAACAGTGGGCGAGATCGTGGCCGAACCCCTGCGTCATTTAACCGATATGACCGTGGCACAGCAAAGCCAGCGGGTGGTTGAATTGCTGGAATCGGTTGAGTTATGTGCCGAAGATGCCGAAAAACGCCCGGCAACCATGAGCGGCGGGCAGTTGCAGCGCGTGTGCATTGCCCGGGCACTGGCCCCGAAACCGGCCCTTGTTATTCTGGACGAGGCGGTGTCGAACCTTGATCTTCTATTACAGATCCAAACCCTGGATCTGCTGCGCGGGCTACAGGAAAAATCCGGCCTGTCATTTTTGTTCATTACCCATGATTTGCGGCTGGTTGAACGGTTTTGTTCGCGCGTCATGGTGATGGACGGGGGCAGAATTGTCGAGGAAGCCGCGGTTCGCGGCGAGGTTCGTTTGAAACATCCTGCAAGCAAACAGTTACAGGATGCCATTCTTCCCGCCTGGCCCAGGGGCTGTGCCAAGCCTGATCAGCCGCGTGATGCTGTCAGGCAGCCCATGATTGCGAATGTGTGATTGCAAAGAAAATTCCGGTTGGCCGACGCGCCTGTTTCAGGAACAGGGAAGCAGGCCGCGACCGCCCTTTATTTTAAAGACTGCATCCCAGAATTTCACGTTCGATATAATCGGCCCCTTCTTCGCCCTTCAGGCTGCGCCGCCACAGGCGGTTGGTCATTTCGGTATAAAGCTCGATCGCTTCGGGTGCTGCGCTGACGGTGGCAACCCCCAGGCGGATATTGGCGAAGGTGCCCAAACGGAACGGGCTGACAACCACGCGGGTTTCCGTGCCCTGTTTAAAAAGCTGGAAGGTCGCCCCCGGCATTGAATCGACAATCACCCCGACCTGGGTGCCAATGGGCTGATCGCGCAACAGACGGACGATGTTTTTAATCTCGTTACGTGCAATTTCGCGGCGAAATTCCAGGTCGGCGCGGCTGGGTTCAAATGTGCCGACAAAGCCGGTGCGCAGGAATTGCGACAATTCGGCCGCGCAGACCAGGCTGACCGTATTGGGGGTGCGTTCGCGAAATGATTTTTTGCGCTGCTTAAGGATTTTCATCAGCGCATCGACATCGCGCAGGGCCGTTGCCCGGTCCGACGCGTCCTCGGGGATGCTTTCGGTCAGAATGGTGGGTAATATTTCGTCAAACCGGTCCGTGGTCAAAAGATAGGATACCGGGTCAAACAACATGCTGATCTGGTCGGCCTGTTCTTCAAGCTGACGCATTCTTTCGAAAAAACTGACGGCAGACCCAATATATTCCACCCCCACGCCCAACAGATTGGGCAGTGTGACATTCAGCCCGTCGGCAATTTTGCCCAGGGTGTCAAGTTTGGGGGGATGGCCGCTTTCATAACGGTAAATGGCAGCCCGTGAAACGCCGATTCGTTCGGCCAGTTCCTCGGGCGACATGCCTTTGCCCATGCGAAACGCCTTGATCCGCTGGCCGATATCCTCTCCCGCGATTTCTGCACTCATGTCATTGTGTCGCATGTTGTTTGCGTAAATTAGATATCCAACTATAGCGCAAAATTTCAAAAAGTCTCAATTATTAAGATTTTTTTTCATAAATCTCTTTTTTGAGAAAATTATTGACTTGTTCGACGAAGGTGGGAAGATGGTAATTCCTTTTTCGTTCTGTCGAAACCTATCAGGGGGCTTCTACTAATGACGTTTTCAAAACCGGCAAAAATTTTTGCTGCCGCGTTGTGCATTTCCGGGTTGAGTGTGTTTTCCGCACAGGCCGCAGAATTTGTTGCAAAGATCGGACATCTTGAATCAGCGCAGCAAAGCCGGAACATCTATCTGGAAAAAGTTGCCAAACTGGTGAATGAACGCACCGACGGCAATGTTGAATTTGAAATTTACCCGCAGGGCCAGCTTGGCAACCAGCGCCAGATGACCGAAGGCACCCAGCTTGGTGTGCTCGAGGCGACGGTTTCCCCGGCGGCTTTCCTCGGTGGGTTTAACCCGGCGGTTTCGGTTCTTGATATTCCCTATCTGATGCCTCAGGACTTCAAGCAGGCACAGGCTATTCGCGATAGCGCGTTTGGCAAGGAACTGATGGCGTCTTTCTCGTCAAAGGGTGTGGTTGCCATTGGCCTGTGGCCGAATGGCTTTAAGCAGTTCACCTCGAACCAGCCGATTGAAAACTGGAAAGAATTTGCCGGTCAGAAATTCCGCGTCATGGATTCCAACATCCTGATCGAACAGTTCAAGGCAATGGGCTCATCAGCAATCGCACTGCCGTTTGGTGAACTTTACACCTCGCTTCAGATGGGTGTTGTCGATGGCGAGGAAAATCCGCTCGATACCATCGAACGCATGAAATATTACGAAGTTCAGAAGAACCTTGTTGTTTCCGACCACGGCGCAATGGAAGACGTGATCCTGTTTAACGACGCTTTCTGGAATTCGCTGCCGGAAAACTATCGCAAGGTCATTGTCGATACTTTCCATGAAGTGATCCCGGACCTGGTCAAGGACAAGGCTGACAAGGTTGCAGCCGCCCTTGAAGTCGTAAAGAAGAACGGCATGAATGTGCGTGTTGCCACCCCGGAAGAACGTAAAGCCCTGCGCGAGGAAGTTTATCCCGCGACCAAGGCGGCATATGTCGAGCGTGCCGGTGATGAAGGCAAAAAGCTGATCGACCTTTATGAAAAGGCCTATGCCGACGTCGTAGGTAAGTAATCATCCAGTGGCGGCACGGTGCGGGTTTTCGCATTGTGCCGCCATTTTTGTTTTTAAATTTTCCAACCATCGGCACCAGCGATAATCATAAACGATGCCGGGGAGACAGCACATGGCGACGCTTTTAAAGGTTCTAAGAACGACCGAGCGCATTTTTCTCGTTACCATCTTTTTGCTGATGGTCGGGCTTTTTACCCTTGGTGTGGTGGTGCGCGAAGTTGCCCCGCAATATTCCAGTGATTTTTCCTGGATCGAGGAAGCCGTTCAGATGCTCAATCTGTTTTTGGTCTTCTGCGCGCTGGGCCTGGCGCTGGAACGCAAACGCCATGTTGGTGTCACCACCTTTCGCGATGCTCTTTCCCCGGGCAAACGCAAAGCCGTTTTTGCCCTGATCGATCTGGTCGGTGTTCTGTTTTCAATTTACACCACCTATCTTGGCATCGAGATGGTGCAGTTTGTTTTTGCCTCCGGTCAGCATAGCCCGACTTTGAACCTTCCAATGGCCTGGATCTATCTGGCGCCCACCGTTGGCTTTGCCCTTTTGGGGCTGCGTTATGCCCTTAGCCTGTTTGGTGTGATCGACCGTTTCTCCACCGATAATGCCCAAAATGCCGCCACGCCCGAAAAAGGAGCCGCATGATGTTGATCGCCATTATTGCTGCGACCGTCGTGTTGATGGCGCTTGGCTTCGAGATGTTGCTTGTTCTGGGCTTGCCCACACTTGCGATCAAGGAAGTTTTTTACGGGCGTTTGCCCGATGTGGTGTTTGTCCAGAAATTGCTGGGCGGCATTAACCATTCAACCTTGCTTGCCATTCCGTTTTTCCTGTTTGCCGCCCAGTTGATGGCATCGGGCCAGATCACCCGTCGCCTGATGGGGCTGGTCAGTGCGATGCTGGGGCATACGCGGGGCGGGATCGGCCATACCGTTATTGGCGGGTCGATGGCGTTTGGCTCTGTTTCCGGCTCTGCCCCGGCAACGGTGGCTGCCCTTGGCGGCATGGTTTACCCGGAACTGCGCAAAAGCGGTTATTCGGAAAAATTCAGCCTGGGCCTGATTGTGTCCAGTGCGGAAACCGCCCTTTTGATTCCGCCCTCGATCACCTTCATTGTTTATGGCTGGATGACGGGCACGTCGGTGGCACAGCTTTTTGCCGGTGGCCTTGCCATTGGGGTTGTGCTGGCTCTGATTTTTGGTCTGCTGGTGATGTTTCATGCCGCCCGCCAAAATGTAACAGCCCGTCCGCGCGTTCCCTGGAAACAGCGCCTTGAGGCCCTGATTGCGGCTGGCTGGGCGCTGGGCATGCCGATTATTATTCTGGGCGGGATTTATTCCGGCACCTTCACCCCGACCGAAGCCGCCGCCGTGAGTGTGGTTTACGCCATTTTTGTCGAGGCGGTGATTTATCGCGAACTCAGCTTTTCCAAGCTGGTCGAAATTTGCGAAGCCAGCGCCATTTCAACAGCGGTGATTTTTGTCCTGCTGGCCTTTGGCGGTGTGCTGTCATTCTTTGTCACGCTGGCACATGTGCCGACCTCCATTTCCGCCTTTTTGGCCGCGATTGATGCCGGGCCGATCCTGTTTTTGTTGATCCTTAATGTCTGCTTTCTGATTGCCGGCATGTTTATCGACCCCAATTCGGCCCTGCTGATTTTGGTGCCGCCGCTGTTTCCCGTGGCGACCAGCCTGGGTATTGATCCGGTGCATTTGGGCATGATTGTTACGTTGAATATCAGCCTGGGCATGATCACGCCGCCCTTTGGTCTGGATCTGTTTGTGGCGTCATCGACGCTGGATAAACCCGTGACCAAGATCATTGCCGGGGTTTGGCCCTTTGTTGTGGCGAACCTGATTGCGTTGCTGATCGTCACCTACATACCGCAGATTTCGCTGTTTATTCCCAACCTGTTATTTAGGTAAGGAAACGTCCAATGACTGCCGCTGTCCTACATGTAACGCCGGATTCCGTTCCGGCGAACGAACGGGTATTTGAAAGTGAATGCCTGGTTAAAAGCAATACACCAGTCAATAACGACTATCGGTTGCTTATCCTTGATGCCCCGGCCGAGATTTTGAATTGCACGCCGGGCCAGTTTTTCCATATCCAGTGCCCGGTGCGCGGGGGCCATCAGCCCTATCTGCGCCGCCCCATGAGCATCTATGGCTATTTCCCTGAAAAGGGCGAATTGCAGTTCCTGTATAAAATTGCAGGCGAGGGGACCGCG
Source organism: Thalassospira sp. NFXS8 (assembly GCF_040148805.1). Taxonomy (NCBI): domain Bacteria; kingdom Pseudomonadati; phylum Pseudomonadota; class Alphaproteobacteria; order Rhodospirillales; family Thalassospiraceae; genus Thalassospira; species Thalassospira sp. NFXS8. Next base: position 101,606 of record NZ_JAGEMF010000003.1, read on the forward strand.
GCATTAGCCGAGCTTAAAACCGGTGAAAGCCTGAATGTGGTGGGGCCGTTAGGCCAGGGCTTTCATATCGCCCAGGATTGGCAAAACCTGCTGTTGCTGGCACGCGGTGTCGGCCTGGCAACCCTTGCACCCTTGGCATTGGAGGCACAGCGCCTGGGTAAAAAGCTGACCGCCATTTGCAGTGCCCGTTCGCCAGAATTGCTGATGTCGATTGATTATTTTCGCGATTTGGGCGCGGAGATTATTACCGTCACCGATAGCGAAGGCACCTCTGATCTGGCCCATTTGCAGGGCGTGATTGAAGGCCTGATCGCCGGGCCGGGCATTGATGCCTTTTATACCTGCGGCTCCAACCGTTTGCTGAAATTGCTTCAGGAAATGGGGGCAGAACACAATATTCCCGGCGAAATCGCCCTGGAACAGCAAATGGCCTGCGGGCTGGGCATGTGCCAATGCTGTGTACGTTCCTTCCGGGCGGAAAGCGGCATCGTTCATAAACGGGTGTGCAAGGAAGGTCCGGTATTTGACCTTCAGGAGGCAATGGGATGGTAGATCTTTCCGTTCAAATTGGCGATTTAAGCCTGAAAAATCCGATCATGCCGGCATCGGGGACATTCTCCGAAGATTTGGCAACGGTTTTTGACCTCAATATGCTGGGCGCGCTGGTCACGAAAACCATTACCCGCGGCCTGCGCCAGGGAAACCCGACCCCGCGTGTCTGCGAAGTGTCGGGATCAATGCTGAATTCCATTGGCATCCCCAGCAAGGGTGTCGGGCATTTCATTACCAATATGGTGCCGTTTTATCAGGCCTATAACAGCCCGCTGGTGGTGAGCATTTCTGGCAACACCGCCGATGAATTTGCCCGCCTGTGCGAAGAAATCAGTGTGCCGGGTGTCGCCGCGATCGAGGTGAATATTTCCTGCCCCAATATCGAGGAAGACGGCAAGGCCTTTGCCATGCGTCCGGCCTCGACCCTGGATGTGATGCGCAAATTGCGGGCCGCAACCGATTTGCCGTTATGGGCAAAGTTAACGCCCAATACCGGTGAAACATCCGACGTGGCCCGTGCCGCCGAAGAAGGCGGGGCCGATGCCTTGGTGGTATCGAACACCATGTTATCGATGTCGATTGATGTGCAGTCGCGCAAGCCGCGCCTGGGCAATTTGATGGGCGGGCTTTCCGGCCCGTCCTTAAAACCGATCAGCCTGCGCATGGCCTATCAATGTGCCAAGGCGGTGGACATTCCGGTGATTGGCTGTGGCGGCATTTCCACCATCGATGATGTGCTGGAATATCTGATTGCCGGGGCATCTGCGGTGCAGGTGGGGACGGCAACATTCATCCATCCGACCGTGATGGTGCAAATAATTGGCGAGCTGGAAGCCTATCTGGCGCAACACAACATGGCCTCGGTCCAGGAGCTGATTGGCAGTGTCCGTGACGAGGAAGCCGCCGACACCGTTGTCTTTATGGAGGCCGCACCATGAACAATATCGTTCCGTCCTCGACCTTTTCCCAGCAGGATCGCGATATGGTTGCGGGCCTGTTTGCCGAAATTGGCGCGCAAACCGCCGATACCGAAGGGGTCAGCCGCCCGGCCTATTCCGGCATTGAAACCGCAACCATTGATTATCTGGTTGAATTTGCCCGCAAACACGGGCTTGAGGTTGAATTTGATGCCGCCTGCAACGCGCTGTTTTCCCTGCCCGAAGACACGGCAGCAGAGAAATTTGTGCTTGTGGGATCGCACGCCGATAGCGTGCCCAATGGCGGCAATTTTGATGGTCTGGCCGGTATTCTTGCCGGGTTGATTTGCCTGGTCCGTGCGAAAAATGAAGGCCGCCATTTTGCCCGCCCGGTGAAGGTGATTGCCCTGCGCGGCGAGGAAAGTGCCTGGTATGGCCCGTGTTATATTGGTTCCAAGGCGCTGTTCGGGCTTTTGGGCACGACCGAGCTTTCGGCCCGCCATAAGGGCGATGACCGCCCGCTCGCGGAGCACATGGCCGATATCGGCATTGATATGGCACCGGTAAAAGCCGGGGAAAAGCTGTTCGATCCGTCGCGCCTGCTGGCTTATGTTGAATTGCATATCGAACAGGGGCCGTTGCTGGTCAACAAGGATTTGCCGGTTGCCAATGTTTCGGGCATTCGCGGTAATTTCCGCCACAAGGCGATTACCTGCATTGGCGAACCGGGCCATTCCGGCGCGGTGCCACGCGCCTATCGCCGGGACCCGGTATTGGCCACGGCGGACCTGTTTACCCGCCTTGATGATGACTGGGACACCATCTTGCAAAAGGGTGATGACCTGGTGCTGACCAGCGGGGTTGTGGGTACCGACCCGCAAAAACACGCCATTGCCCGCATTCCCGATAGCATATCCTTTAGCCTGGATGTGCGCAGCCAGGATGCGACAACCCTGGATGCCATGCGCGATTTGTTGCGCGCCCATATGCGGATTGTCGAACGCAATCGCAAAATACGGTTTGAGCTGGATGATGAATTAAGCGTTGCACCAGCCCTGTGTGATGGCGATGTGGTGGCAGGTATTTCGTCGGCCATGCGCCGCCTTGGGTTCGAGGATTATGTCATGCCCAGCGGGGCCGGGCATGATGCTGCCGTGTTTGCCAATAATGGTGTGCCCACCGGCATGATCTTTATTCGCAATCGGAACGGCTCGCATAACCCGCGCGAAGCAATGGAGATTGATGATTTCATGGCCGCAAGCTCGGTCCTGTACGAATATCTGACCGATGCGGAGGCGGCATGAAAATAACCGAACTAACCCTGCGCCGCCCCGATGACTGGCATTTGCATTTGCGCGACGGGGCGATGATGCGCGCCGTGCTGCCCTATAGCAGTGCCAATTTTGCCCGGGCGATCATTATGCCCAATCTGGTGCCGCCGGTGGTTTGTGCGGACGATGCCAGGGCCTATCGCGACCGTATTTTGGCCGCCATACCCGCCGGGCATGATTTTACCCCGCTAATGACGCTGTATCTGACCGAAACCACCAATGCCGATGATGTGGCCGCGGCCTATGAGGCCGGTTTGATTTCGGCGTTAAAGCTTTACCCCGCCGGGGCAACGACCAATTCCGAGTCTGGTGTGCGTAATATTGAACGCATCCTGCCGGTGCTCGAGCGCATGGCGCTGCTGGGCATTCCGTTATGTGTGCACGGCGAAGTGACCGATCCGGAGATTGATATTTTTGACCGCGAGGCAGTATTTATTGAAAGGGTGCTGCGCCGCATTGTTGACCGGATGCCCGAACTGCGCATTATCATGGAGCACATCACCACCGAAGAAGGTGTGCAATATGTGTGGGAAGGCGGCCCCAATATCGCCGCGACCATCACCACCCATCATTTGATCATTAATCGCAATGCCATGCTGGTTGGAGGTATTCGTCCACATTATTATTGCCTGCCGGTGGCAAAACGCGAACAGCACCGTTTGGCGTTGCGCAGGGCGGCAACATCGGGCAATGAAAAATTCTTTTTGGGTACGGATTCCGCCCCGCATTTAGATGCGCGCAAGGAAAGTGCCTGTGGCTGTGCGGGGATGTTTACTGCACCCAACACCCTGTCCTGTCTGGCACATGTGTTTGAGGAAGAAGGCGCGCTTGACCGCCTGGAGGCTTTTGCGTCATTGAATGGCCCAGCCTTTTACCGTTTGGCGCCCAACGAAACACGCATCAGACTGGTCAAAAGGCAAACGCCCTTTGAGGTATCGGCAAAAATCGGTACGGATGAGGGTTTGCTAACGGTGTTTGATCCGGGATTTCCGCTTTACTGGCATCCCGATATCGCCGATACGGCAAACCCGGGCGATGCTGTAACCAATACGAGGACCTGAGATGTTTTCCAATGCCTTTCCCGAACGTGCCTTGATGGCGGAAATGACGGCCAAAATGCTGCTCGAGATCGAGGCGGTGCATTTTCGGGCCGACAAGCCGTTTACCTTTACCTCGGGTCTTGCCAGTCCGGTTTATATTGATTGCCGGAAACTGATTTCGTACCCGCGCATTCGCATGACCCTGATGGATTTTGCCGCCTCGCAAATTTTGCGTGATGCCGGCTTCCAGAAATTCCAGGCTGTTGCGGGTGGGGAAACAGCGGGCATTCCGTTTGCTGCCTGGCTGGCCGACAAGCTGGCCTTGCCCATGCAATATGTGCGCAAAAAACCCAAGGGTTTTGGCCGGGATGCGCAAATTGAAGGCGATATCATCGAAGGGGCCAATGTGCTGTTGGTCGAGGATTTGACCACCGATGGCGGCAGCAAAATCAATTTTTGCGAGGCATTGCGCCGTGCCGGTGCCAATGTGACCGATACGCTGGTGATTTTCTATTACGACATCTTTCCGCAAACCCGCGAAAAGTTAAAAGAACACGGGCTGGAACTGCATTGGCTGGCAACCTGGTGGGATGTTCTCGCTGTGTGCAAGGCCCAGAACTATTTTGACCCGAAAACCCTGGATGAAGTTGAAGCCTTTCTGACCAATCCGACCCAATGGTCGGGGCAGCATGGCGGCGCAACAGAAATTACGCTTTGAGAAGGGATACCAATATGTACGAAAAACTGATCACGGTTATGCAGGGCGATGCCCTGGGCGTGCAGGCCTATGAAGAATGCAGCCGCATTGCCGCAACCGCCATTACCGAAAAATCGGGCGATGCCGCACCGTTTTTGCTGCTGGGCATGATTGCCAACCGCTTTATCGATGCCTATCGCGACCAGCCGTTGACGCGTAAAACTGCCGAAGATCAGGCAAAACGCTATGTCGAGCTGTGCAGCGCGTTTCGCGAAGCCTTTGAAAACGGCAGCGATGCGGACAAGCTGAATATTCTCAACGAAACCGCGCGGGCCTATAACGCCGAAACGCTGTAAGCGTTACGGTTTTATCGCCTTTGGCATGGTTTTAAACGTCGTGTCCTGATGCGCGCGATCTTTACGCTGCCGCCTGTTTGAACGGGCGGCAGTTTTTTGTATGGCACAGGGTACATTGCTGTTTTTGACCAAATCTCCTTCGGCCATTGTAGGTGATATCCGGTATTATCTGGTGGTCTCGACGTTATACCGCAGGGCTTTGGTCATAACCGCTTCCATCAGGTCTGCATCGCGCATAGCACGATTGGCACATTGATGACGCTTGCATGAATAGCGGTCTGCCTGGCGTACGCCCATGCTTTCGAACAGAACTGTGCCAAAGCTGATCTTGATCATCGAACTGCCAAGCCGCAACATCCATCAACAAACGAATGACCCGGACGATCAAGGAAGTGACGGCTCAGCGGATCCATTATAAAGATTATGATCAGTTGCGAAGCCATCTCCATGGCTTCATTGCTGCCGACAATTTTTGCAAGCGGCTAAAAATGCTCAAACACTTGCCAACTCACGTATACGTCGGCTCTATCTGGACAAAAGAACCAGAACGTTTCAATCTTGCTGCGAGCCATCAAATGCCGGGATTAAACATCGTGGTTTATAGTCGTTTCACTTATTATTTACATTTCTAATGCGCATTTTTACATGTAAAATAAAATTATGCAGCTTACACGTTTCACGGACTATGCCCTTAGGGTCATCATGCATTTGGCTGCTGCCAATGGCAGCCTGATGTCGACCCGCGAGATCGCCGCCATTCACGATGCCAAGTATAATCATTTGACAAAGGTCACCCAATGGTTGGCAGGCGAGGGATATCTTGAAACCGTGCGCGGGCGTTCCGGTGGCATTACCCTGGCAAAACGCCCGGAAGATATTTCCATCGGGAAACTCGTACGCAAACTTGAAAGTCAGTCTGCGTTGGTTGAATGCATGCGTGAAGATGGCGGTCACTGCCGACTGTCGTCCGCTTGCGGACTGGCGAGTGCGCTTAAAGAAGCAGAAGAGTCGTTTTTTGAATCTCTCGACAAAGTTACTCTGGCCGATATCCTGACACGGCGTCATGGTCTTGTTGGCATTCTGGCTGGGATGAATTCAGAAAAAACCAATTCTTCTCAATAAGTTAACAGATAACCTCACGAGCCTGTTTTTAAAGATTAAAATAAGCATTTACAATGCATGTTTACCGTAATATATGCATTTCAAATGCTTATATTACGAGGCCGAGATGACGAAACCAGACAAGCTTGATCCCGATAAACTTCCGGAAATTCTTACCCGGTTTTACGGCCGTATCCGCAAGGACCCGGACCTTGGACCGGTCTTTAACGATATCGTCGAAGATTGGGATGAGCATCTGCTAAGACTGGAAGATTTTTGGTCTTCATTGATGTTGTCGACGGGACGCTACAAGGGAAATCCGCTTGCGATGCATCGCCTTCATGTCGCGGCAATTTCGCCTGGGATGTATGATCGCTGGCTTCTCATCTGGGCCCAAACGACGAATGAAATGCTGCCGCCAGAGATTGCAAATGTCATGCAGATAAAGGCAACCCGCATCGCAGAACGCTTAAAAAGCGTGATGTATGAACCGACGCACGGCGGGTACTACCAGCTTTCACGTTCCTGAACGTTCCTTTCTATCACGACCAGGCGTTTTTCGCCGGCCCTGACGATCGGCACCTTGCGTGTTGGCCGCAGGGGCCGAACCCTTCCCGCTGCCTTGAACAAAACCACCACGGAGACTTCCGAAATGTCACAATCGCTGTCCCCCCGCACCATCGAACTGGTAAAAGCCACCGTCCCGGCCCTCGGTGCGCACGGTACTGACATCACCAAGGTCATGTATGCCAAACTGTTTCAGGACGCCCATATTCGTGCGCTGTTCAATCAGTCCAATCAGGGAGAAAGCGGATCGCAGGTTAAGGCCCTTGCCGCTGCAATCCTTGCTTATGCGCGCAATATCGATAACCTCGAGGCGCTTGTGCCGGTGGTTGAACGGATTGCGCACAAGCATATCGGTTATCATATCCTTCCCGAACATTATGCCTATGTGGCGCGTGCCCTGATCGGGGCGATTGCCGAGGTGCTTGGCGATAAGGTCAATGACGACGTCCTTACTGCCTGGGGCGAAGCATACTGGTTTCTGGCCAATATCCTGATCGAACGGGAAACCGCCATTCGCGAAAATCTTGAAAGCCGAACAGGCGGATGGAATGGTTGGCGCAAATTCCGGATTTCGGAGAAACGTCGGGAAAGCGACGTAATCACGTCCTTCATTCTCTCACCGGTCGACGGCCAACCTGTGCTGGCGCATCGGCCTGGCCAGTATCTGACCCTGAGGTTTTCCCTGGCCGACGGGACGGAAATCAAACGTAACTATTCGATTTCTTGCGCACCCAATACCTTGCATTACCGTATTTCGGTTAAGCTTGAACCCGCGGGACAGGGTGGGTCGCGCTTTCTTCACCAGGTTTCGCAAATTGGCGACATACTTGAAATAACCCCGCCTGCCGGTGATTTCTTCTTGCCAGACGAACCCGAACGCCCGATTGTCCTGTTGTCGGCAGGTGTCGGCCTGACACCGATGGTTAGCATGGTTGAAACCATCGGGACACATTATCCCGATATCGAGGTTCATTATGTGCATGGTGCGTTAAACAGCCGAACACATGCAATGGACCAACATGTCCGTTCTATCGCACACCAGCATGGCAAAATGTCGGTCGCAACATTTTATAGCGACCCGGCCCCGCAGGATTCCGCCGGGATTACCCATGACCAAAATGGTTTGATCTCGCCCGAATGGCTGCGCGACAATACGCCATTTTCAAATGCGGACTTCTTCTTGTGCGGCCCCAAACCGTTTTTGCGCGGTATGGTCAATGACCTCGGGACACTCGGGATAAAGCCGGAACACATTCATTATGAAATTTTCGGCCCGAGTGACGAAGAAATCGCCGCCTGATCCACGAAGTGCCCGTCAACCAGGTTCTTCGGCCTACCGACATATTTCGTCGTTCTTATGTTACATTATATAAGAGTGCGATTGCCCCGACCCGGAAGGGGCAATCGCTACGCAGCCTATCCATAACCCTGAAAGAACGTATCTGTCCGGTCGAGAAGTGCCTTCTTCACTAATGCGGGACCGTTTCATGATCTTTCTTTCTTTCTTTTGTCGAAGAACAGATTAACCAAATTTCGAGGATATTTCTTGGGGGCCGGACAAGGATGATTAGCTAAAAACGGCAGTACAGGTCGATGACAATATTTACATTTCCTGTGCCTAATTATCGGTGTCAATCAGGCCGGAGATAACGAGTGGGTTCTGACCATATCCACCATTCTTTAGCGGATCGCCGATCATCGTTAGTAACTGACGGCAATCGCGTTCAATACGTCGTTCCATCACATTGGCCACACCAAGAATGAGACCTGAAGGAGAGCAAGATCCACCGTTAAACCAGGGGGACAATGGTGCAGGCCCAAGACCGGCAGCGCGAGCATCGACAAATATGTTTTGGTCATCAAAGCCCTCAGGAATAGGCATAACCACTGACAACGCCGCAGGAACAGCTGTATGTACCCCAAACTTGGTAAGTGTCTCCAAAAGGCGACCTCTGCGTTCGCAATATAGTCGCCTCGTTCGCCTTAAATGTCGCAGATAATGGCCTTCACGCAGGAATTCCGCGAGTGCAACCTGGACCGCAGCGTTCGGCGGCGACCCGAGCCAGGTGGCGATATCGATTAATCTGCGCGCGAGCGGCAACGGTGCAACGAGGAAGCCTATACCAACCATCGGACTAATAGTCTTGCTGAACGTGCCAATGTGGATGACACGATCTGCTCCGGAGCCTGACGCTAGCGCGTTAGAAGGTTGGCCGGACAAATGTAGTTCCGCCAGATAATCATCCTCTACAATCCATGCATCCGATTTTACAGCCCAGCGAATTAGCTCGATGCGCCGCTCCTGTGACATTGTGACACCACTAGGTGCTTGCTGCCCGGGCGTCACAACGGCGACCGTCGCCTCTGGCGCCAATCTTTGACCATCTTGAACCGAGAGTCCTTGTTTATTAACTGGAATAGGCACCACATTGACGCCAGCAAATTCGAGTGCCAGCCGGGTCATGGGGTAACCTGGGTCTTCCACCCAGGCTTTTTTGCCCGTCGCATCTATGGCGCGAAGAGCGAGCGATAGCCCGCTTCGGAACCCGCCGGTTATAATAATCTGATCTGGCGAGCATTCTATGCCACGGGAGATGGCGACATGCGATGCGATTGCAGATCTCAATTCTATCAATCCGCGCGGATCAGAGAGGCCCGTGCGTAGTGCGGTAGTTTGCACCGCCTGTCGAAACAGGCGCGCCCACAAAGTGGCAGGAAAAGCATCAGCGGCAGGGACGCCCATCTGGAAGACCAATGGATCATCAGAGCGATATGAGGCATCCGGCGGGAGGAAGTTACGACTTTCCGATCCGATTGTGGGAACGATTGAAGGCGGTAGGATATCAACTACCCGGGTCCCTCCTGAACGCGATGTCACAAGGAGCTGCCGATCGACAAGTTTTTCGTAAGCGGCTCTTACAGTACCTCGGGCTACGCCAAGTTGCGCTGAAAGGTCACGCCAGGAAGGTAGACGACCTCCTGGCTGAAGTGCTCCCTCCGTGATCGCAACTTCAATATGGCGTGCAATTTGCTCGACAAGCGTCGTAGAGCTCGCGCGATCAAGTTGCAGTTCTATCATGGTTGAGGGGGCATTCCATTCCATGAGTTCAATTATACTTTGCGAAAAAGAAATGATAGTGGCAGCGAAAATCAGAGATGGCCTTCTCGATCACGACAGCACCCTCAGGACCAGCAATATTGCATGCTCCAGAACTACCGTGATTCGCGCCTGGTGCCGTAAGCTCTTTCTGTCCCTTGGTCGTTCGGTCCGGGCCATTGATTATGTACCCTGTGCCGTGAAGTGGGGGGATAATCGAACGACCAATGCGACCAGGCGCCCCGGCTACAAACACTCTCTTTGTCATGCCAAATTACTCCTTCGCAACTTGAGACCTAGAGGCAGGTTTGAGAACCTCCGATGACAGATAGTTCGAGAAAATTCTCTCTGTCCTGGAATTACCAAGGGTCGCTACCTCGAATATTCTAATATAAATACACGGGCCATGAATTTCAGAAGCACTGTTCTTTGTAATTCTGAACTACAGGTATTATAGCCGTTGTAATGAACGAGTGGCAAAACTCTATTTCACATGCTCCGTTAATGAAGACGCATAAGAGCGATCGACAGTGTGACACTGTTAGAAGATTGTAAACGATGAGGAAAATGTTCATGCGACTTACCTCAGTGACTTTTCAAAGCCAATGACTTCTCTGATCAGTCCCTCCCGCTCATAAAAGTGGCGCGGGTCGGTGTTTGTTGCCGCAATGTCGAAAACCAGTCGACGACAATACTCGTCCACACCGATACATGCCAGCTCTCGCAGGAGAGCTGTGCCAAGGCCTTTTCCCCGTTCTCCCTCGGATGTAACCAGATCATCAACATATAAAAAGCTGCCGTGGATCAGATTTTCCATCCTTCGGTATCCAGCGAGCGCTAAAACCTGATTACCTTCCCACGCAGCCAGAATGCGGTATCCCTCGGTTGCCATGCCCGACGCCCGTTCTATCCACTCGGCAGCGTCCGCTAATTCCGGGCGCAATTGGGAAACTACCGGGAAGCACGCGGTCAGCTCATCCTCTCCATGCACATGTCGAAGTATAATTCCAGGCGGCAATGAAGATACGTTAAGCAATTTTCTCATGCTTGCCTCGATAGATTTTAGTTACTGTTGATCCTTGATTCAATTAATTCCCCGGTAGTTCCGTTGATCGTTTGGCAGCTATCCAGACTGTACAATGAAGAATGGCCGACCGCAGCGGGGATGGGGGGAGGACTGCGGTCGGCCGGCACGGACGCAGCTTTGATAACTGCGGCCATTGGAAACTCAGACGTCTGCGGTAATTCCGGGCTTTGCAGCGGCTAAAGCCGCTTCGCGTTCTGCTTTGGGTGGGTAAATATACGTCGAGTTAATCTCTTCCTTGATCTTTTTACCGGCCGATCCACTCAGCATAACCTTTCGGTCCCAACCTTCGCAGAATGCGGCTCCCCAAGGACCAAGGTCGAGACAAGTGACATATCGCTCTTGTGAATAAGACATCGTTGGTGCGCAGAGAAGATCAGCAGCGGCATTGTGGCCAGCAAACCGGCCCAACGGCATCGCGTGCTGACAGGACATGAGTGTACGGTGACCATCATTGTCAGTTGCGGCGCTTGCCGCATCGCCGGTTGCGAATATTTCCGGATTGCCTGGAACACGAAGATCGTGCTCAACAACCAAACGACCAAGTTCGTCCCGCGGCGCCTCAATCTGCTCGGTTAACGGCGTTGCACGTAAGCCGCCAGTCCAGATCACAGTTTTACTTAAAATACGCGTTCCGTCTTCAAGAGTGACACCCGTTGCATCGACCTTTGTTACAGCCTTACCGAGCATCCATTCAACGCCGAGCGAACTCAACGCTTCCTCAATTACTGGCCTCGGACCTGGTCCGAGATCCGGGCCAATAGCTTCCGCACGCTCAACGACGACTACTCGGACATTCGCATCCTTTCCTAATGCAGTTCGCAGCCGTTGTGGCATTTCCGCCGCTGTCTCAATTCCGGTGAAGCCGCCACCGGCGATCACTACTGTGTCACGTTGTTCTGAAACGGGCTGCTCGGCAAGTTCGTGAATATGTTGCCACAATTCATGTGCTTCGTGGCGTTGATCCACGCTGAAGCAATGCTCGGAAAGCCCGGGTATCGGCGGGTGAACAACGCGACTTCCTGCTGCGAGGATGAGGCGATCATAACCAAGGGTGATTTGCTCGCCATTATTTTGTTCAATAATGACCGCAGGCGCCGATTTGTTGATTGTGCGAACGCATCCTTCCACAAAACGCACACCAGTTACGCGGAACAGTTCTTCGAGTGGTGCGCTCATCTGCGCAGGATCATCTTCATAGAGACGTGGACGCATGTTGAGTACGGGTTCCGGTGCAACCACAACAATCTCAATTCCATCCTCTGCGCCATAAGCGTCACGCAGGCGCGCCGCACTTAGTGCCGACATTGTGCCTGCAAAGCCAGCGCCGATAATCACAATTCTAGTCTGCATAGTGTACTCCTCTTGGGTTCTTGAAGACGCAGATCTCCCGTGGCGGGTCGAAGACCCGCTGAAGGATTTTCTCTCTGTTCAGTGTTATTTCAGGCGCGGCTTACGCGGCGCCTGCTTCAATGCTGCATTGCGTGCGGCATGACGCGAATTACTGCGATCCTGTATCCATGACGCTACAAGCTCATTGAATTGTTGGGGTTGGGGCACGTTGCGCGCGAGATCGGCAAGGCTGCTTCGTGCCAATTCGGCACGCATCTGCCGCTCCGCGCGTAACATAAGACGGTGGATGCCGCATACACCTACGCTTGACCAAGCAGGAGGAGTGCCACCGAAAAGAATACATCCCTCGCGAACGTCCTTGCAGTCGAACAGTTGCCGCTTGCCCTCAATCGCGTCTATTACGGCTAAGACTGAGATTTCCTCTGGTGACCGCGCCAGGGTGTAACCGCCGGAAATTCCATTCGTGGATTTAACAATACCGGCTTTTTCCATACGGGACATGATCTTTGCCAACATCGCTGGGGGAACTCCTTGAAGTTCCGCCAGATCACGGCTGCTAGCGCGTTCTACATCGTCGTTAACTAGCCACAGTAAACAATGGAGCCCATATTCAATCGACGCGCCGTACAAACTGGTCCGGTTGCGTGGTTGATTGGCCAAATCGGAATTTGTCCGTGAAACCGGGCTCGTTTTTGAGGTGAAATGCTGTGTTTTCATAACCCGGACTTTACAGGTCCGAGTTAGGTGTCGGTAGGACCAAAAACAGCCAGGATGAGTGGACCAGGGTAAGCGCAGATCCAATTTGTAAAGTTCAATAAAATGCGCGAACAGAAAATGTAATATGCGAACGAGTTCGGTAAATCAGCTTGTGCTTGTATAAAATCTTGCAGCCAATTGCTTGCACTGGAACGTCATCGTCCGGGGGCGCGCGAGTGATACAAGGTGTGGGGGATTACCAGAAGGCAAAAATTTTACGTGATTTTTACGTAGAGAGATAAAATTTGCCAGTTTCTGCCATCGCATTTTTACGCCTGGAAATTCTAGCCTGTAGTTCGGTAATTCGGACATTACAGGAGCAAGCCATGTCTGATCTGATCTATCTCGCCCTTGGGCTGGGATCGTTTGTCCTGTTTGGCCTGGCCGTGCGCGGCTGCGCGCGGATTTAGGGGGGACATCATGCTTGGTTACATACTTGGCGGTGCGATTTCAGCCGCTCTGGTCGTCTATCTGTTTTATGCCCTGATCCGGGCGGAAAAATTCTAGGACGGAGCTTCCAATGACAATCGATCTTGGCCAGTTTGCGCTTTATTGCGCAATCCTGCTGGTCTGCGCCCCGTTCGTGGGCGGTTATATGTATCGTGTCTATAATGGGGACAGGACATTTCTGTCCCCCTTGTTACAACCGGTTGAAACCGCGGTTTACCGGATTTGCGGGATTGATGCGTCGAGTTCTCAACACTGGTCGCGCTATGCAATTGCCCTTCTGGTCTTTAATGCTGCGGGCTGGCTTGTGCTGTTTGTGATCCTGCGATTACAGCATTTTTTGCCCTGGAACCCGGCCGGTCTGGCGCCTATGTCCTCGGACCTTGCTTTTAATACGGCGGTCAGTTTTATAACCAATACCAACTGGCAGGCTTATGGGGGCGAAACAACGCTATCCTATTTCAGCCAGATGGTCGGCTTGACAACGCAGAATTTTGTCAGCGCCTCGACCGGAATGGCCGTTGCTGTGGCCGTTATCCGGGGTTTTGCGAGCAGAAAAATTCGTGAATTGGGCAATTTCTATGTCGATATGACGCGCGGGGTACTTTACATCCTGTTGCCGTTATCCATTGTTGCGGCACTTTTCCTGATTTCCCAAGGCGTTCCGCAGAATTTGCATGCCTATGTTGACGCAACCACTCTTGAGGGAACCCATCAGGTTCTGGCGCAGGGGCCTGCAGCCTCCCAGATTGCCATCAAACAGCTCGGAACCAATGGGGGCGGATTTTTTAATGTCAATTCCGCCCATCCTTACGAAAACCCGACACCGCTAAGCAACCTTCTTGAAATGGTCTATCTGCTGCTGATACCTGCAGCTTTCTGTTTTTTGTTCGGAAAAATGGTCAATAACAAACGCCAGGGGATTGCGATCTTTGCCGTGATGGGCGTGCTTTTTGTGGCGGGCTTTTTCGCAACCTATGGGGCTGAAAAGGCGGGCAATCCCCTTTGGGCGCATAATAGCGCAATCATATCGTCGCCGGGCAATATGGAAGGCAAGGAAGTCCGTTTTGGCATCCTTAATTCGACGTTATGGGCCTCGGCAACAACAGCGGCATCCAATGGTTCGGTCAATGCCATGCATGACAGTATGACGCCGCTTGGCGGTATGGTTGCAATGCTTAATATGCAACTGGGCGAAATCGTCTATGGCGGGGTTGGTGCCGGTTTTTACGGCATGCTGTTATTTGTTGTGCTGACTGTTTTTATCGCCGGGTTAATGGTTGGCCGCACGCCGGAATATCTTGGGAAAAAGATTGAATCCCGGGAAATCAAGCTGGCTGTTCTGGCCATTTTGACCATGCCGATTGGTATTCTGATTTTTGGCGCTCTTGCGGCAACTGTTCCCTCGGCGCTGGTGGCCGTGCAGGACGCCGGACCGCATGGCTTATCTGAAATCCTGTATGCCTATAGTTCGGCGACGGGGAATAACGGCTCGGCCTTTGCCGGTTTTGGCGCCAGCGTGCCATTTCATACCACCTTGCAGGGCATTGCCATGATGCTGGGGCGGTACGGATTTATCATTCCCATTCTTGCGATTGCGGGCTCGCTTGGCGCGAAAAATGTCGTGCCGGTTTCCGGCGGCACCTTTCCCACACATGGCCCGCTTTTCGTCACCCTTTTGATTGCCGTCATCCTGATCGTCGGCGGCCTTACTTTCTTCCCGGCATTGGCACTGGGCCCGATCGCGGAACATTTCGCGATGTTGGCCGGTATCCTGTATTGACCGGAGGAGTGTTCAAAATGAAGAAAACAGAAAATACCCGTTTGCTCGACGGAACCCTTATGCGAACAGCAGGGTTCGAGGCATTACGCAAACTTGACCCCCGGGTTATGGTGCGCAATCCGGTGATGTTTATGGTGGAAGCCGGGGCCGTCATGGCAACCGTCATCAGCATTCAGGGAGCCCTGGCAGGCACCACGGATTTATCCGTGCTGGTTCAGATAACAGTCTGGCTGTGGTTTACCGTTTTGTTTGCCAATTTCGCCGAAGCAGTGGCCGAAGGCCGTGGAAAGGCCAGGGCAGACAGTTTGCGCTCGACAAACAAGGAAACCGAGGCAAAAAAGTTACCCTCTGGCGATAAAAACGATATCGAGCGGGTTGCAAGCAGCCACCTTGCTCCAGGAGACTTCGTTCTGGTCGAAGCCGGTGATGTTATCCCGGTTGACGGCGAAATCGTCGAGGGGATTGCCTCGGTTGATGAGTCGGCAATTACGGGGGAATCCGCGCCGGTTATCCGTGAAAGTGGCGGCGATCGTTCGGCCGTGACTGGCGGCACACGTGTTGTGTCCGACTGGCTGAAAATTCGCGTAACAGCGAAGCCCGGCGAAAGTTTTCTGGATCGCATGATTGCGATGGTCGAGGGCGCGCAACGCCAGAAAACACCCAACGAGATTGCGCTGAATATTTTGCTGGTGGGCATGTCGATTATTTTTCTGATCGTTGTTGTCACACTTGAACCGTTCGCCCTGTTTTCCGGAACCTCCATTCCGCTGGCATTTTTGATCGCGTTGCTGGTCACGCTGATCCCGACGACGATTGGGGGGCTGCTTTCGGCAATCGGGATTGCAGGTATGGACCGGCTGGTTAAGGCCAATGTGATTGCAAAATCCGGTCGTGCTGTCGAGGCGTCGGGTGACGTCGATACCCTGCTGCTTGATAAAACCGGGACAATTACATTTGGCAACCGGATGGCCGATGCATTTATGCCGTTAAAAGGTATCAGTGAACGGGAACTGGCCGAGGCAGCAGCAATCGCATCCCTTGCAGATGATACGCCCGAGGGTAAATCAATTGTCGAGCTGGCAGGAAAACTGTTCGATTTTCACGGAGATAAAGCATCCCTGACCAAAGCCATCGGCTTTAGTGCCGAAACCCGGATGTCAGGTGCGGATATCGGTATGGATGAATTCCGCAAAGGGGCCGGGGATGCAATGCGTGGATACGCCGAGCCCGGCCAGCAGGCCACCGAACTGGGCCGGATCGTTAACGGCATTGCAAAATCGGGTGGTACGCCACTGGTAGTTGCAAAAAATCATAATGTGATGGGTGTCATTCATTTGAAAGACATCATTAAACCGGGCATTCGCGCACGTTTCGCTGAATTGCGCGAGATGGGTATTCGCACGGTCATGATAACAGGTGATAATCCGCTGACCGCGGCAGCCATTGCCGCCGAGGCCGGTGTGGATGATTTTCTTGCCGAGGCAACACCGGAAAAGAAACTTGAACTGATCCGTCAGGAACAGGAAGGTGGACGGCTGGTCGCGATGTGCGGTGACGGATCAAACGATGCGCCCGCCCTGGCACAGGCCGATGTCGGTGTGGCAATGAATGACGGGACACAGGCCGCCCGCGAAGCCGGCAACCTTGTCGATCTTGATAGTGATCCGACCAAACTGATTGAAATTGTCAGGGTGGGCAAACAGTTGCTGATCAGCCGTGGCGCTTTGACAACTTTCTCGATTGCCAATGACGTTGCCAAATATTTTGCCATTCTGCCGGCGTTGTTTATTGCGACCTATCCGCAACTTGGTGCCTTAAACATCATGGGACTGGCAAGTCCGCAAAGCGCCATTCTTTCGGCCGTCATTTTTAATGCTCTGGTGATTATAGCCCTGATCCCGCTTGCCCTGCGAGGCGTGCAGTTCACACCGGGCAGTGCTGCGGCCCTGTTGCGGCGAAATCTGCTGATCTACGGCCTTGGCGGACTGATTGTTCCCTTTGTCGGTATCAAGGTGATCGATCTGATCATCAATGCCGTCGGGCTGGTATAAAGGAGGTGTGATCATGTTGAATTTGTTGCGTCCTGCAATCGCGATGATTGCGGTTATGACTGTATTGACCGGGATCGCCTATCCGCTGGCCATAACCGGGGTAAGCCAGGTTCTGTTCCCCGATCAGGCAAATGGCAGCCTGATTGAAAAGGATGGTGTTGTGATCGGCTCACGTTTGATCGGTCAAAAGTTTGGAAGTGATCGCTATTTTCATGCCCGTCCTTCCTATGCCGGGGCAGGGTATGAAGGCGATAATTCCGGTGGTTCCAATTTGGCACCGACAAGCCGGGAACTGGTCAAGGATATTCGTGCCCGCGCGATGGATTTGTCGGCCGAAAATGGCAATCGCCCGGTGCCGATTGATCTGGTAACCGCGTCGGGCAGTGGGCTTGACCCCGATATTTCGCCTGAAAGTGCCCGGTTTCAGATTGAACGGGTGGCAAAAGCCCGCAATATGCGGGGCAGCGATCTGGAGGAACTGGTGACTACGCATATCCAGCGCAGAACATTTGGATTGTTGGGCGAACCTCGCGTCAATGTCCTGATGTTGAATATGGCGCTGGATGGCATGTCGTCCTGAACCGATGTGCAACATTGACAATATCGTTTACCGGGCGGCCGATGGGCGGCCCGGTAAACGGCTGGAAAAAGTGTGGCGTTCGGCCTAACAGTTGCGGGCATTATGGCTGCACCATCTAATCGCCCGGTTTTTTGTCGGCGCTTTATCCGCGCCATTCGCCAAAGGTTCTGATATCAGAGAATAAATAGAAAAGGCTTTGATCATCGCATCATGACTGACGACGTGGACCGTCCTTTTCCTGAAGCCCTGCTGGAGCAGACCCGCACGGATCAGCGGGGTAAATTAAAGATTTTTCTGGGCGCCTATCCTGGTGTCGGAAAGACCTACGCCATGCTTCAGGCCGCACAGGAAAGGCGGAAAGAAGGGCGGGACGTTATTGTCGGCATTGTTGAAACCCATGGCCGGATCGAAACCGAAAACCTGCTGCGCGGGCTGGAAACCCTGCCGCGCAAACGTCTTTTGCATCGTGGGCGGGTTTTCGGGGAAATGGATATTGATGCAATTATCTGGCGCAAACCCGAAATTGCCCTGGTGGATGAACTGGCGCATACAAATGTACCGGGCAGCCGCCATGACAAACGCTATCAGGATATTGATGAACTGCTTGATGCCGGTATCAATGTCTATACCACGCTGAATATTCAGCATCTTGAAAGCCTGAACGATATTGTCGCGCGCATTTCCAAGGTGCGCGTGCGTGAAACCCTGCCCGACAGTTTTCTGGAAAAAGCCGACGAAATCGAACTGATTGACCTGTCACCGGAAGATTTGCTGCAACGCCTGCGTGACGGAAAAGTTTACGTTATTGAGCAGGTCGGGCGCGCCCTGCGGCATTTTTTCAGCAAGGGTAACCTGACAGCCCTGCGCGAACTTGCAATGCGGATTGCCGCCGAACGCATTGATGCGCAAATGCTTGAATATATGCGAACCCATGCGGTCAGCGGGCCCTGGCCCACCCAGGAACGGCTGATGGTGTGCCTGAATGAAAGCCCGGTTGCCAAAAAGCTGGTACGAACCGCAAAGCGCATGGCCGAACGCCAGCGTATACCGTGGATTGCCGTGCATGTTGAAACCCCGCGCGATGACCGGCTGACGAATGCCCAGAAAGACGGTGTTGCCCAGGCTTTGCAAATGGCCGAACAATTGGGGGCGGAAATCATCACCATGCAGGCAGAGGCACATCTGGCGCGCGAAATTGCTGCCCTGGCTGCCGAACGGAACGTGACACGTCTGCTGATCGGTCGACGCAGGCGTCGCCGTTTTATCGGTATTTTCCAGGAAAACGTGACACAAAAGCTGCTGGAAAACGCTGATGGTTTTGATGTTACCGTTATTGCCGAGGACAGCACCGATCAATCCGATCAACGGCCCGCACGTGTGTTACGAGAACGCAAAGGGGGCTACAGGCAGGCGCTGATATGGGTTGTCTCAAGCGTGGTGGTTGCCACGATTGCGGCCCTGGGCGCGGACAGATACCTGCCTTTCGGCAATTTATCGCTTGTTTACCTGCTTGCGGTTTTGGCCAGCGCCATACGTTGTGGCATGTGGCCGTCGATTGCTGCCAGTGTGTTGTCTTTTATTTCCTATAATTTCTTTTTCACCGTTCCTTATTATTCCTTGTCGGTGTTTCATCAGGAACAGTTGATTACCATTGTCTTTTTCCTGATTGTTTCTGTCATTGTCGGCAATCTGGCCGGGCGGTTGAGATTGCAGGTTGATGCCATGAAAATCAGCGCCAAACGCACGGCCAATCTCTATGATTTCAGCCGCAAAATTGCGGCTGCAGCCTCGCTTGATGATGTGTTGTGGGCGGCGGTTCACCATGTCGCCGCGACCCTGAATTGCCAGTCGATGGTTCTGCAGCCGGGAAAAAATGGATCACTGGAAATTACCGCAGCATACCCACCCGAGGATCAGTTGGGCCACAAGGACTGGGGAGCGGCTGAATGGGCGTGGGATCATATGAAGCCGGCGGGCTGGCAGTCCAATACGCTGCCAGCTGCCGAGTGGCTTTTCATGCCCGTAAACACACCGCAGCATCCGTTTGGGCTGTTGGGTGTGAGGTTTGACCAGCGCGAGCGTGTCCTGGGTCCGTCACAACGCCGGTTATTGGAAGCACTGGTGGACCAGGTGGCGGTTGCCGTGGAACGCACCCGCCTTGCAACCGATATTGAAGAAGCGCGCCTGTTAACCGAGACGGAACAACTTCGTGCGGCATTGTTGTCTTCTGTGTCGCATGATTTGCGCACACCTTTGGTGTCCATCATTGGTTCCGCGACTGCGTTGTCGGGTTATGACAAGGCGTTGACTGAAGATGACCGGCGACAGCTAACCACGACAATTCTTGAGGAAAGCGAGCGTTTGAACCGCTTTGTTCAGAACCTTCTGGATATGACCCGGCTGGGATATGGCGCGTTGCAACCGAAAAAGGAATGGTGCGATGTGGCAGAAATTATCGGTCGTGCCCTCCGTCATATCCGCAAATTTTCGGCGACCCGAAACTTTGATGTCAATGTCGCGCCTTATGTGCCAGCTCTTTTTATCGACCCTGTCTTGATGGAGCAGGTTTTGTTTAACGTGCTGGATAACGCCGTTAAACACACGACACCTGAAGGTAAAATATCGATTGACGTTACTGTGGAAAAGGCCGGGGTCAGGTTCGCCATTTCCGATAATGGCAGCGGTATCCCCCCGGCTGACCGGCAGGCGGTGTTTGATGTATTTTATCGCGTTCGTGCCGGCGACCATCAACTAGCGGGAACGGGGCTGGGGCTGTCGATTTGCCGTGGATTTGTCGAAGCGCATGGTGGAAACATTGTTGCACTTGAAAATTTGCAAGGGCAGGGCACGACGATTGCAATCACCCTGCCGGTAACGGCAATGCCGGGCATGGATACAATAGAGGACGAGGATATGCCGCAATCCGCCGTTAATATTGGGGATAAAAACCAAAGTGAGTGACAAGGTCAAAATTCTGATAATTGATGACGAACCGCAAATTCGCAAATTTCTGCGAATAAGCCTTGGGGCCCAAGGATATGGCGTGGTCGAGGCGGAAAATGGCCAGTCCGGCATTGAAAAATGCGCCCTTGAAACGCCGCAGCTTGTTATCCTTGATCTTGGATTACCCGATTTGGACGGCCAGACGGTTTTGCAGGAAATACGGCAATGGAGCGACGTGCCGATTATTGTGCTGTCCGTCCGATCCAGCGAAGATGAAAAGGTGAGCGCCCTTGACAATGGTGCCAATGATTATGTGACAAAGCCCTTTGGCATTGCCGAATTGATTGCACGGGTGCGGGCGACATTGCGGGGTCGGAAGTCTGACGAGGCCGCCAGCAGCGAGATTGTTTCGGGCGATCTGAGAATTGATCTGGCCGGGCACAAGGTGTTTTTGGCCGATAACGAACTGAAACTGACGAAAAAAGAATTCGCGTTACTGGCATTACTGGCGCGCAATGCCGGGCGGATTGTGACCCATCAGCAAATATTGCGAGAGATATGGGGGCCAGCTCATGAAAAGGAAACGCATTATTTGCGTATTTACATAGGTCATTTACGCCAAAAATTGGGAGATGACCCTTTGAATCCCAAATTTATTGAAAATGAACCGGGTGTTGGATATCGATTTACTTAGTCACACGAGAGCATGACTTGAGCGAACGCCACGGCGGTTCCACCCTATAAGTGGACCGATCCAATGTACGGTATCGCCCTAAACGTGCGCCACGCCCCGACACTGACCTGCCAGTTTACGGAGAGAGTTTGCTAAGCTCGCCTGGATCATACTGCGGAATTAACTTTTGGATGAAGCCTTGTGCAAGCAAAGACTAAACATTGACGGACAGTCTACAATGTAGCCTTAAGCGATCGTAATAGCCGGACTGCTGCAAGGATGATCAAGTAGCGTTTTTAATTCCGGGTCCAGGTGCATCATGGTGACGGAAACCCCGGCCATATCTAATGATGTATAGTAGTGACCAATCAGTGTGACATGGGCCTTGACCCGGCGGGCCTTGAGCCTTTCCCGTAAACGACGGTTAAGAATATAAAGCTCCATATGAGGTGTGCTGCCAAGCGAATTGACCAGCAAAGCCACTTCATCCCCTTCAGCGGGGCGCATTTCATCAAGAAGACGGTCAGCAATCAAGTCAGCTGTTTCGTCGGCGGATGCAACATGTACACGCGCAATGCCGGGTTCGCCGTGAACACCAACCCCTATTTCCATATCATCGGGTCCGAGAACAAAACTCGGGCGCCGGGTATCCAGCGAGGCACCAGGCTCCAGGGCAACGCCCATTGTGTAACAGCGTTCGTTTGCACGCTGGGCAAGTGCCGCACATGTTTCGAGCGGCAACATACGATCACAGGCCGCGCCAGCGATTTTGAAAACAAACACATTGCCCGCCACACCACGGCGCGCCGCGCGGGCATCGACTGGCGCGGAGGCGACATCGTCTGTCGTGACCACTGTTTTGACGGGCACGCCCCGCGCTTTTGCCATTTCGGCGGCCATCTCGAAATTCATCAGATCGCCGGAAAAATTACCAAAGATGTGCAGGACACCAGCGCCGCCATTGGCCGCCAGCGTTGCGGCCAGGATGGGGTCGGGCGGAGGGGATGCAAACACATTGCCGATTGCGACAGCATCGGCCAAGCCGCGACCGACATATCCCAGAAAGCCGGGTTCATGACCTGAACCACCCCCGATAACCAGGCCGACTTTGCCGTCTCTGGGTCCGTCAATTGCGCGCAGGGCCCGTGTTGTGCCCGCAATGGGAGCAAGGCATTTTTCATGCGCCAGCAAGGCACCGGCGATGCTTTCATCAACCGCGTCTTTGGGGCGATTGAGGAATTTCTTGATCTGGGTTCGTTCGGGCAGGGCCGCTGTGGATGTTTCTGCTGCCCGCCGTCGCCCGCCTTCAACACCTTCGGATGTTAAAATGGCGCGTGCGGTGTCAAAATCAGTCACCATGACATTGACATAGCCGCCCCGTAACGCCGCCAGTATCGCCTGCACCTTGTCCATGCCGCCTGCAACACCAATCCGACTGCGGATCGCCAGAATCTGATCAAGGCCGATACCGATGACCCGTCCTGCCAGTGGTCCGTCAACAGGCTGTCCGGTGGCCGAAATCAGCCGTCCGGCAATGCTGCCCACGGCATCGTGGTAATGCTCGTGCATCGCGATGCCGTCAAAAAAACCGCTTGTATGAATGGTGCTTTCAGGGCGCAGCGACGAAATCCCCAAAACGATGCGGTTGGCCTCGGCAAGGACCTCCATTTGTTCGGAAAGGACGGCCTCGCGGACCAGAAGGTCCCGCATTTCCGGCGAGGATACAATTGCCGGGGCGGACAAAGGAATACAGCGCGCGCCAATTGCGTCGGCAAGCCGCGTTGCACAGGCTTCGGGTGTCCAGGCGATTTTTGCCGTCGTACCGCCGGTGGCCTGAATGACGCGCAAATCCTGCAGCGATCGTATTTCAAGATGTTGTGCCATCGCCAGCATGGTGCGGCCCCATGTCACGGCGATTGTATCGCCCGAACGCGTGATGCGGGACAGAACCTGGGCCGCGGCAGCCCCCAGGCGGTTGACCAGCGGGCTGTCACTTCCGGTCGACGGAATGACAAAACAGTCGTCAAGCCCGAAATGTTCTTGCAGGTCGCGCGCGATGCTCAGGGCACGAAAACGTTCGGGGTCAATTTCGATATTGACGATGCCCCGTACACGGGCATCGGCCAGATAGGCGTTCACCGATGGCCGCGAAACCCCCATATGATCGGCGATTTCGCCCTGGGTCAGGCCTTCTTCATAATAGAGCCAGGCCGCCCATAGCAGCAGGTCGTCGCCGAATCGCAAGGGCGGACGCACATTCGCGGAACTGTTTGAGGCGCGTTGCGGTTTCCGCGCGCTCATGAAATGTCCTTTGATGCAGCAAATTCAGCCCATGTTGCCAGGGCATCGATCAGGGCGGCAGCAGAAACCGCACCGGGGTCCAGATGCCCGATGCTACGGGGACCGAGACGCGCTGCACGCCCGCGGGCTGCCATCATGGCACGTGTTGCGGTGGCTCCTTCGTCGGCTTTCCGGGCGGCATGTTTAAGAATATCGAGTGTTCCCATACCCTGTTCCAGCCCGAGGCGAACCGCATGCGACGCCGGAGACCAGGCATCGATCATGGTTTTATCACCCGGTTTGCCGTGTCCTCTTTTTTTAATGCCTTCGCACATGGCAATGATGATTTCGGGCAGACGTTCAAACGGCACTTCCCTGACATCGCCAAACAGGGCACCCACGCGCAAAAGGGCGCTGGCATAAAGCGGACCAGTCGTGGCCCCCACCGCATTTAAAAGCGCATTCGCCGCCAGCGAAAAACCTTCGCCCAGCGTTTGGCTGCCATCATCGGTTTCAACAAGAGATTTTGCTGCTGCTTCAAAGCCGCCGGCCATTGCCACACCATGATCCGCATCGCCAATTTCACCATCAAGCATACCTAGGCGGGCGCGCTCGTCAAACATACGAGCGGCGAAGCTGCGAAATAAAGAAGCGAGGTCGTGGCGTGTAAATGTTTGCATGGTCGGCATTTATCGCATGCCCGTCCTGTTGGGAGCAAGTCTTTGTCACAAAGACGAAGGGCCCCGCCTGCAAACAGGAAGGGCCCTTTGCATCAAGCCGATGTCAGACGCCGCGAGATCGCGGCGGCCAGTTCATTCAGGATCAAACAGCACGATGTCGCGCCCGCATCCAGAACCCCGCGGGATCGTTCACCCAGACGCGCCGCACGACCGAGTTTTGCTACCATATCAACCGTACTGTCGCGGCCTTTTTCGGCGGCCGCGCTCATGGCGGACAAGGCGGGTACAATGCCCTGGTTTTTGCTCGCCTCAAAGGCCTCCACAGCGGGGACGAAACAGTCAATCAGGGTTTTGTCGCCGATTTTTGCCCCCCCGGTAGAACGTGCCCCCTGAAGACCGGCATTGAGCATGGCCGAAATTCCGTCTGCATCAATGGCAGTGCGGTCTTCAATCGACAAAGACATGTTGCGGAAGACAAACCCGTAAAGGGGGCCCATTGACCCGCCAATCTCGGACATCAACACATCTGACAGTTTTTCGAATGCGTCAGAAAGCGGGAGATTTTTTCCCGCAATCTGGTCAGCGGCACGGCCAAAGCCCTTTGCCATGTTGATGCCGTGATCGCCATCACCGATCAGTCCATCGATGTCGGAAAGATGGGTTTTATTGGCAACAATGACGGCGGCCAGTTCCTCGACAATGCCTGATGCGGTGGTCAGATCAAGCTTTTCCGACCTTACCGCTTCGGGGGCGCGTAATACGGAAAGATTGCTGCGTTGTGCCGCCTGCCCCTGACGCCGACGGGTGCCAATTTTGCCAATCGGCGCGGTGATATCGCCAGGCAGGGTCATCCCAGGGGAGGCGCAACTGACGTCAAGCAGGGATTTCAGCTCATCGGTTAGCGCCATGACTGTAAGGGTGGCCCCGACCATTTCAAGCGAGGTGAAATAATTGCCGACAAAGGCGCGATGCACTTGCAACCCGGCCTTTTCGAGGCCAACTTCAATGCGGTCATAAAGCACATAAAGTTCATTTACCGGCGTGGCACCGAGACCGGACACCAGAACGGCAACCTCGGTGCCCTCGGGCAGATTATGATCGTCAAGCACGATCTTGACCATATCGTCGGCCACGGCATCGGCGGATTTAAGCGGTTCAACACGCGCCCCGGGTTCCCCGTGATGCCCAATGCCGACTTCCATTGTCCCGGCTTCGATCTGGAAATTCGGATGTCCCAGCGCGGGCAGGGTGCAGGGGCCCAGTCCGACGCCGACGGAACGGCAGGCATCAATGGCCGTTTGTGCGGCGTTCTTGACTTCAGCCAGTGATCCGCCAAGGGCGGCCTTGGCGCCACCGATTTTCCACATAAAAATCTCGCCGGCGACACCCCGGCGTTTTTCGCGTTCATCAACCGGGGCCGAGCAAACATCGTCGTTTGCAACCACGGTGGCAACATCGATGCCTTCGGGTGCGACCATTTCGCCGGCCATGCGAACATTCATATTGTCGCCCGCATAATTGCCGTACAAAACTGCAACACCAGCACCGCCATCTGCCGCACGAATGGCATCTGCGAAACTTTTTGCCGTTGGCGAGGAAAACAGTTCGCCGATGGCGACGGCATCAACCATGTTTTGGCCAACATAACCAACAAAGGCAGGTTCATGCCCGGACCCGCCGCCCGTTACGATGCCGACCTTCCCCTCTTGCGGGGCAAAGCGCGACACGACAACCCGGGGGTTTTCGGGGTCTTTGCGGACCAGGTCACGATGGGCTTTGACAAAGCCCGCGACGGTTTCGTCGACGATATCGTCGGGATCGTTGATGAATCGCTGCATGGCCAACGTGTTCCCTTTCAAATCATTCTGATCGTTCATTATTTTACAGTATATCCGCCATCTACGAGCAGATCGGCACCGTTAATCATTGCAGCGCCATCCGAGGCCAGAAAGACGGCGGAAGCGGCAATTTCTTCGGGTTCGGCAAAGCGGCCAGAGGGAATTTGCGCCTTCATCGCATCGCCCTTGGGGCCATCCCATGCCTTGCGGCCAAGCTCGGTGAGAACCACGGTCGGGGAAATGCAGTTTACGGTAATGCCGTGCTTGCCCCATTCGAGTGCAAGGGTCTTGGTCACACCGACAATGGCAAATTTGGAAGCGCAATAGGCAACATGGCCATCAATCGCAACAGAGCCCGCCTGGGATGCCAGGTTGATAATGCGTCCACCACGGCCGGCCTTGATCATGATGTTGCCAACCGCCTGTGCGATCAGAAAACTTCCTGTAAGGTTTACATCAAGTGTGCGTTGCCATGCTGTTTGCGATAATTCCTCGGCCGGGGCCAAATCGACAATTCCGGCAGAATTTACAAGAATATCGATGCTTCCAAAGCTGTCATTCACAGCATTGACGGCATCATTGATGCTGGTGGCATCAGTAACATTGCAGGCAAATGCCATGGCACCGTTTCCCAGCGCCTCGGCTTTCTTTGTGGCTGCCTCGACATTCATGTCCAGCAGGGCCACGCGCGCGCCCTGGGCAGCGTAGGCTTCTGCGATGGCCGCGCCAATACCGGATGCGGCACCTGTAACAATAGCAGTCTTGCCTGCCAGCGAAAAATCCAGAGGTTCAGCCATAACCGGTCCTTTTCTTCAAACGGGATAACGCCTATTACGTCCTGCATCGCCCGGGCGTGATGTGCGACCGGGCGCGCAGAATTCAAATCAGTGTCATTTGCGCTTGGCGAGCAGCGCATCAACATTTTGGAGCGTTACCGGGGTCCAGGGCACGTTGTATTCAGACTTTTTACCGTCTTCCCAGGTCATCTCGGGATACTGCTTCCAGATTTCCGACATGGGTTTATAGTCGGGTTTGACTGCTTTGATCGCAACGTCGATCGCCCCTTGGGCCTGGGCGGCACCATCTTGCAGGATGGAATCCATATTTCCTTCCTTGACGGCATGAAGGGCATCGGTCACCCCGTCGACACCGGCAATGGCAAAGTCTTTGACATTCAGGCCGGCGGATTTAATTGCCTCAATTGCGCCAAGCGCCATTTCGTCATTCTGGGCGATCACACCTTTGATCTCCGAACCATGCGAGGTAATCCAGTTTTCCATCAGGCTTTGTGCTTCCGCACGGGACCAGTTGGCCGTCTGTTGTTCAAGAACGCTGACATCGGGGCATTCAGCCAAGGCCTTTTTGTTGCCTTCGCCACGCTGGATCTGGGCGGACTGACCAATCGGCCCTTCGAGAATCACGACACTGCCCTTGCAGTCCATTTTGTCCAAAACGGATTTTGCTTCCATATAGCCAGCCTGGACATCGTCGGAACCGACATAGGCGGTAAGAAGTTTGCTGTTGACCATCGTGTTCGATCCAACGACCGGGATGCCTGCTTCGTGGGCAAGTTCAACGGCGGTTGCACCGGCATCAATGTCGATCGGAACAAAAACAATGGCGTCGTAACCCTGGGTGATCATGGTTTCAAACTGGTCTTGCTGGACAAGTGCGTCGTAGCGCCCGTCAAACACCGTCAAATCGACAAGACCGGATTTTACCGCCGGGTGGTTTTCGGCCGCATCCGCCCAAAGCTGCATGAATTCGGCGTTCAGCCCGTAAACGGCAGCGCCAATTTTGATCGCCCCATCCTTTGCGCTGGCAGCGGTGGATGCTGCGGCCAATGACAGGCCGATTACAAGGGCACTGACAGTTGTGGTAAGTTTGCGAAATGTCATGTTGGTTCCTCCCTGAATGACATTCTTTTCGGAAAGATGGCTTCCGGCTGATTGAAACAGTTTTTGTCGGAAGCGATTTGGATGAGAGCGGTTATCAGCTCTCGGTTCGGCGCGAGCGGTCCAGCATCACCGCAGCGACGATAAGTCCGCCTTTGATAACCTGCTGGTAGTAGGATTCGACGCCGAGCAGATCGAGGCCATTATTCATCACGCCGATGAGAAGGGCCCCGATTACGGTGCCGCTGACCCGACCAACGCCACCGGCCAGGCTGGTTCCGCCAATTACCACGGCGGCAATTGCGTCCAGTTCATAGGCAACACCGGCCTGGGGCAAGGCAGAGCCTGTGCGTGCGGCCAATACCATTCCGGCGATGCCCGCCAGGGCACCCGAAATCAGGTAAACGCAAAACCGGATACGGTTGACCGAAAGCCCCGAGACCTTGGCCGCATGGGGGTTCCCGCCAACGGCATAGATGTGTCGGCCAAAGCGGGTTCGGGTCAGGACGAAATGAGAAACGATAAAGACCAGGGCGAACAGAATGATCGGTATCGGAATGCCGATAATATCGCCCGTTCCCATCCAGCGGTAACCATCGGTCAGGGCCGGAATAGGGCGCCCACCGGCATAAATCAGCGTAAGGCCGCGTGCCGCTGATAACATGCCCAGTGTTGCAACAAATGCCGGTACGGCATAGCGTGCAACGGCAATACCCGATAAAGCCCCCATTGCAACACCCGTTAGCACGCCGATGACCAGCGGAATTAACGGCATGTAAGGTGAGCCGGGAATAAAGCCCGAAGCCGATGTCGTCGCAAAACTGGCCGAAACAACTCCTGCCAGCGCAACGACGGAACCGACCGAAAGGTCAATGCCGCGTGTGAGAATGACAAAGGTCATCCCGATTGCCAAAATCCCGTTGATCGAGGTTTGGCGTAATACGTTGATGATATTTCGCGAGCTTAGAAAATTGTCGCTGACAATGGACAAAACAATACAAAGCACCACAAGCGCAATCAGAATACCGTATCGTTGTGCCTGGGATCCGAGGCGATCCGACAACGTGTATTTTTGCGCCACACCTGCCGGTGCGTTGCCCTTGATTTGCGGTTCCAAGATATTTCTCCCTTTCGTACATCGGGGCTGTTGGCATTTTCAATGCCTTGACGGGGGCGCAACGCCCCTACGCAGCCAGATGCAGTAATTTTTCAGCCGACATTTCGGCCCGATCAACTTCGCCGGCGACGCGGCCATCGCGCATAACGATGACCCGGTCAGCCATGCCCAAAACCTCGTCGGTTTCGGATGAAATCATGATGATGCTGCCGCCTTTACTGGCGAAATCAGACATGACCCGGTAAATTTCGCGTTTTGCGCCAACATCGACGCCGCGTGTCGGTTCGTCCAGCAACAGGATCGTCGGGTCCGTCAAAAACCATTTGCCCAGAACCACTTTTTGCTGATTGCCACCTGAAAGGTTCGATACGCCCAGCCGGTCTGATGCGGTTTTGATTTTCAGCTTGTCGATCATGCCGCTCGCCGCCGCTGCCTCGGCACGACTGTTCATCATGCCGGAGGGCGACATTTTATCGAGTGTCGCCAGGCACAGATTTTCCCGTACATCGCCGCTTAAAACCAGCCCGGAGCCCTTGCGGTCTTCGGTCACATAAGCCAGGCCCGCTGCGATGGCGGCTTTGGGATCATCAATTTTGATGGGCTTCCCTTCAATCATGATGTTACCGGTCGTTTCGTCGGATAAACCAAAAAGGCGGTCAAATATTTCGGAACGTCCCGATCCCATCAACCCGTAAAGGGCAAGAATTTCACCCTTGCGGAGCGTGAAATTGACGTCGCGTACATTGTGATCGGCACGAAGGTCCGTAACACGCAGAACATCATGGTCCTGGGCGCGATTTTCCTTGATGAATTCTTCAACCAGGGGACGGCCGACAATAAGGTTGATCAGGCGGTCCTTATCAATATCCTCAAGCGTACCGGCTTCGACAAAGCTGCCATCGCGAAGGACGGTATAGCTGTCGCAGATCGTAAAAATTTCAGACAGTCGATGGCTGACATAAATCACGCCCTTCTGGTGCGATTTAAGGGTTTCGATTGCTGCAAAAAGCTGGTCGGCTTCCGCTTCACCCAGGGCCGAGGTTGGCTCATCCATAATGATGACTTCGGCATTGTAACTCAGGGCCTTGGCGATCTCGACAAGCTGGGTTTGCGCTACCGTCAGATCCATCATCAGGGTATCGGCACGAATGCCAAAATTGAAGCCATCCAGCAATTCCTGCGCTTGCGCATTCATGGCCTTGAAATCGATACATCCCAGAAAACCGGTTGGCTCGCGGCCCAGATAGATGTTTT
Source organism: Thalassospira sp. NFXS8 (assembly GCF_040148805.1). Classification (NCBI taxonomy): domain Bacteria; kingdom Pseudomonadati; phylum Pseudomonadota; class Alphaproteobacteria; order Rhodospirillales; family Thalassospiraceae; genus Thalassospira; species Thalassospira sp. NFXS8. The sequence continues at coordinate 131,998 of NZ_JAGEMF010000003.1, forward strand.
CAGCCACCGACATCGACGGAACAGGGCTGAGTTCCTGTTCAATAATCGAAATTCCGTTTGCCAATGCGACGGAAGGGTCATCAAAAACCACTTCTTTGCCATTGCGCTTAAGAACGCCGGCATCCCGCAGATGGATGCCCATCAGAATTTTGAGGAAAGTGGATTTCCCGGCACCATTCCCGCCACAAAGCGCGTGAACGGACCCCGCCTTCAGGGAGAAACGCCCGTCCTTAAGCGCGGGAACGCCATTAAACGCTTTTTGGAAGCCCGTGGCTTCGAGCAAAAGCTGACCCATATTTTCCTCCCACCTTGGACTCTCGTTTTTGTGAGTCCTAATTGGCCTGACATTTGTTAGTTAGTGTCTGACAAATGAAATTTCCCAGAGTCTCTGACTTTTGTCAAGGCAAAGGTGTCAAAAATAAAAACATGAATTTTAATGAATTAATTCAGTATGATATGTGGATTATGGTGGTTCCGGATATTGTGTTTTCTACTGTTACGTGAACTTATTTGCGGATGATAAATTTCAAAAATCGAATTTTTCCGGGCTGAATAAACAAGGAGATTTTGACGAAGACGACTGGCTTTAACCAAGTACGGACCGTTGTGAGTCTGTGTTGGGCAGAGGAACATGTGTCTGTTTCGGAATTTTGCCGGAAGCACCAGGCAGGTTTGGTCGATCAATCCCGTGACCAATTTATCCGGGAGGATGTCGTCAATTCCGGCGGTGAATGTTCTGGGCGACTTTCTTCGGGAAAAGCTGCGCGGGTTCGGTACCGCACCCCGGTAATACGAACGTTATCGCCCGGTAGTAGAACCAATAATCCGAAGCCCGGACATAAATGTCCGATGTAATAAAGTTTGGGGTCCATCTCCATCTAGCGATGGATTGATTTTTCGCCGCGCGGGCAATTCCCTGACCAATAACCGATGTTTATCAACAGCGGATTCAAACATCGCGTAATGCGAGGAAGCGGTTTTTTTAATTGGCGTGTTGTGCCCGTCCCCGTTTTTTAGCGCGGAGGTGAAATTGACCGTGCGGTTTCGACGATATGTGGGACAATTTCGGCTTCCGCCTTTTCACGTGTCCAGCGGATAACAGGAAGTGAGCAGTGGATTGCCGCAACGGGCGTTCCGTCAAGCGTACAAACCGGGGCGGCGATATTGATTTCGTCGGGCAGTACTTCGCGTTCGCTCATGCAATAACCTTTGTCGCGAGACGTCATTATGCTTTCCAGGATTTTCCCGCGATCCAGTGTGGTCCAGGGTGTGTATTGTTTCAGCGGCCACTCGTTAACGCATTTGGTGATTGTTTCCTCGTCACGACGGCTGAGGATAACGCGGCCGGACGAGGCGGTTAGGGCGGGAACCCGCCGACCAATAACCGATGCCCCGTAACTGGTGCGATAACCGGGAATGCGCACCACATACATAATGTGTTGATCAATCGGGCGGGCCATGTTGATGGTTTGCTGGATCTGTCGGCTAAGCTCAATCAGGCGCGGCATGGCAAGCTGTACAAGGTTATCCGACCATAAATAGGCATAGGCCATGTCGAGATATTTAAGCGACGGCCGATAGCGGCGGGTTTCGGCATTTTTTTCCAGATAACCCAATTGATGCAACGTATTCACAAAACGCTGTGCTGCACTTTTGTCCAGGGCTGTTTCGCGTGCAATTTCGGAAAGGCCAAGCTCCAGCCTGTCTTCCGAAAAGACCTCGAGAATGCGCAATCCTTTTTCCAGTGACGATACATAAAGCGTGTTTTGGCGCGGTTTTTCGCGATCTGTCATGTTGAACTTCCCCCAATGCTTGCCGTTTTACATGCCGAGGATGCTTGACACATAACGCAAGGCTTCTTATCGTTGATTGGTATACAGTAATCTGTATTACAATATAATACAAAATGTTTCGGCGAACAACGCCGTCACCAAAAAACATATATGTCATGGAGGCATCATGAAGACGGTTCTTAAGGGGGCGAGTCTTTTCGCCCTAACGATGCTGGCTGCCTCGGGTTCTGCCCTTGCCGGTAAAGCAGACGACACGCTTAACATTTCGTTCACCAAAGAACTTGAAAACGTTGACGGTTACTTCAATTCATCCCGCGAAGGGGTGATCATGCAGCGTACCGTGTGGGACAGCCTGTTGTATCGCGATCCGGAAACGGGCGAATACAAGGGCAACCTTGCAACAGACTGGAAATGGGTTGATGACGTCACCCTTGATCTGGACCTGCGCAAGGGGGTGAAGTTCCATAACGGGGCTGATTTTACGGCTGATGACGTTGTTTACACCGTAAACTGGGTTGTTGACCCGGCGCATGGGGTGAAAACCCAGCGAAACGTCAACTGGATGAAAAGTGCGGAAAAGCTGGATGATTACAAGGTTCGCCTGCACCTGAAGGCACCGTTCCCGGCTGCATTTGAATATCTTTCCGGCCCGGTTCCGATTTACCCGCACGAATATTATGCCAAGGTTGGCCCCAGCGGCATGGGCCAGAACCCGGTTGGCACCGGCCCCTACAAGGTTGTGTCGGTAGAACCGGGCAAGCATTTCGTGCTGGAAAAATTTGATGGCTACTTTAAGGACAGCCCCAAGGGGCAGCCGAAAATCGGCCATCTTGATATTCGCACCATCCCCGACATCAATACCGAAGCTGCCGAACTGTTTAGCGGCGGCCTGGACTGGATCTGGCAGGTTCCGGCCGATCAGGCTGAAAAACTTAAAGAAATGGACCAGTTCACCGTTGCCAATGAAAGCACGATGCGCATTGGCTATATCGACATGGATGCCGCCGGCCGCACCGGCGAGAAAAACCCGATGACCGATGTACGTGTGCGTCGTGCGGTTGCCCATGCTATTGACCGCCAGGCCATTGTTGATGGGTTGCTTAAAGGGAAATCCAAGGTTGTTGACGCCGCCTGTTTCCCCACCCAGTTTGGCTGCACCGACGATGTCACCAAATACGATTATGATCCCGAGAAGGCCAAGGAACTTCTGGCCGAGGCCGGATATCCCGATGGTTTCACCATCGATTTTTATGCCTATCGGGATCGCGAATATGCCGAAGCCCTTGCGAATTACCTTAATGCGGTTGGTATCAAAACCAATTTCAAACTTTTGCAATATTCGGCACTGCGTGAATTGCGCATGAAGCAGGGTACGCCGATGTCTTTCCAGACGTGGGGGTCCTATTCGATCAATGATGCATCGGCAATTGTTAGCCAGTTCTTCAAACTCGGGTCGCTTGATACCGCCCGTGACGAAGAAATCAAGAAATGGCTGGACGTAGCCGATAGCTCGATCGACCCTGAAAAGCGTAAGGAATATTACGCCAAGGCCTTCAAGAAGATTGCCGATCAGGCTTATTGGGTGCCCTTGTTCTCCTATAACGCCAATTACGTCTTCACCAAGGATCTGGATTACACGCCAACCACGGACGCTATTCCGCGGTTCTTCCAGATGAGCTGGAAATAAACTTCCGGTAACCAGAAACGGGGTACGGACGGTGTTGATTTACACACTCAAAAGGCTGGGGTTGGCCATATTGGTTGCCCTTGCCGTCTCGATGCTAAGTTTTACCTTACTGCATCTTTCGGGGGATCCGGCTTCGGCAATTGCCGGAGAGTCCGCTACCGATGCAGACATTGCGGCCATTCGCGCCTTTTACGGGTTCGACCGGCCATTGATCGTGCAATATGCTGACTGGCTTTTTAGTGCGCTTCGGGGTGATTTTGGTGAAAGTTATTACTTTCAACTGCCTGTTGCCCAACTGATAGGCGACCGGTTATCGATCACGATGACACTTGGCATTTGTGGCATTACCTTTGCCATTCTGACGGCTGTGCCTTTGGGGGTTGCCGCCGCCGTCCGTCCCAACAGCATGATTGATCGGGTTGCTCTGTTTATTTCGGTCATGGGGCAGGCCATGCCCAGTTTCTGGTTTGGCCTGGTTCTGGTGGTGATTTTTAGCATCAAGTTTCGGCTGCTGCCGCCCTCGGGCACAGATGGTTGGCAGAATTTCGTCATGCCAACCGTGGTGCTGGGCTATTACGCGATGCCCGCCATTATGCGCCTGACACGCGCCGGTATGCTCGATGTTTTAAGTGCGGATTACGTGCGTACGGCACGGGCCAAAGGGGCAAGTGAAATGCGGGTTATGTTCAAACACGCGCTTCGCAATGCCATCATCCCGGTGGTTAGCCTGTCGGCTGTACAGATGGGGTTCATGCTGGGTGGATCAATTGTGGTTGAATCGATCTTTGCCCTGCACGGGGCGGGGTATCTGGCCTGGGAATCTATCGGGCGTAACGATTTGCCGACCGTGCAGGCCCTGATCCTGATTTTCGCGCTGTTCTATATCGTTTTTACCTTCCTTTCCGATTTGTTGAATGCGTGGCTTGACCCGCGCATGAGGGTGGGCTGACATGGCAAAAACAATTGAAACCGTCGAGGCTGCCCTTAGTGGTCCAACACCGGGGCAGGTCCTGCGCGGGCGCATTTTCGGCCATCGCGGGCTGATGTTCGGGGGCGTGGTTTTGGCGGCAATTTGCATTGTGGCCCTGCTGGCACCTGTCCTTGCCCCGCATGATCCATATAGCCAAAACCTGCTGGCGCGGATGCAACCGCCTGTCTGGTTTGACAAAGGCACGTGGGACCACCCGCTAGGTACCGATCATCTGGGCCGTGATTATTTGTCGCGTTTGATTTATGGCGCCCGTATTTCACTGTTGATTGGCGGCGTTGCAGCCCTGATTTCCGGCCTGATTGGCACCCTGATGGGGGTTGCAGCAGGTTATTTCGGTGGCAAGGTCGATACCGTGGTGACCTTTATCATCAATGTGCGCCTTGCGATGCCGGTGGTTCTGGTGGCCTTGGCTGTGGTTGCCGTTTTCGGCGGATCGCTTCAGGTCGTCATTCTGGTGCTGGGGCTTTTGTTGTGGGACCGGTTTGCGGTGGTGATGCGGTCTTCGACCCAGCAATTGCGGTCTATGGAATATGTCAATGCGGCACGCGCAATTGGTTGTTCGACCTCACGCATCGTCTTTAGCGAAATTATGCCCAACATCGTTAACAGTCTGATTGTGGTTGTTACGCTGGAAATGGCGCACGCGATCCTGCTTGAAGCCGCCCTTTCCTTTTTGGGGCTGGGTGTGCAGCCACCAACCCCGTCATGGGGGTTGATGGTAGCGGAAGGTAAAAAGATGCTGCTGTTTGAACCGTGGCTGATCGCCATTCCAGGTGTGGCGCTGTTTGTTCTGGTGTTGGTGATTAATCTGCTGGGCGATGGCCTGCGCGATGTCTCCGCCCCGGAAAACCGCAATTAAGGAAAGGAGAGAAGCAATGGATAATATTCTCTCTGTACGCGATCTCAGGGTTGATATTCCGCTGGCTGGTGGAACACTTCATGCCGTTCGGGGCCTGAATTTTGATCTCGCCCGTGGGGAAACCCTGTGTATCGTTGGGGAATCTGGCAGTGGTAAATCGCTAACGTCGTTGGCGATTATGGGGCTTTTGCCCAAGATGGCCCAGCGCCGGGCCGACAAGCTTGAATTTTCCGGTATTGATTTGTCATCGGCAAAAAACCGGCAGATGCGCAGTTTGCGCGGCGACCGGATTTCGATGATTTTTCAGGAACCGATGACGTCGCTTAACCCTGCTTACACCATAGGCGATCAGTTGACCGAGGCATTGTTGCTTCACCGCAAGGTGGGGCGGAAGGCAGCCGAGGCACGCGCGATTGAATTGCTGGAAAAAGTTGGCATTACGGCAGCGGCCAGCCGGCTGGAACAATACCCCCATCAATTATCCGGCGGGTTGCGCCAGCGCGTGATGATCGCAATGGCGTTAATGGCCGAACCTGACCTGATCATTGCGGATGAACCCACAACCGCCCTTGACGTGACGATCCAGGCGCAAATTTTGCGATTGCTGGTCGATTTGCAGCGCGAAATGAACATGGCGATGATTTTGATCACCCATGATCTGGGCGTTGTTGCCCGCGTTGCCGACAAAGTGGCCATTATGTATGCGGGCGAGGTGATTGAATCGGGCAGTTCAAAGGACGTGTTTACGGCACCACAGCACCCTTATACCCGTGGCTTGTTACGTTGTATTCCGGTGCCGGGCAAAACCAAACCTGGTGAACATTTGGGGTCAATTCCCGGTATTGTTCCTTCGCTGATTGGCAAGACACAGGGCTGTGCCTTTCGCGGGCGGTGCGATGTTGCGATTGATGCCTGCGCGCATGACATTCCCGAACGTGCCAGTGTTGAAGGTCACCTTTACCGGTGTGTGCATGACAACAGTCAAACGCAATTTTCGGCGTCTGGCGAGATCAACACCGCCAGCCAAAGCGAGGGCCGCCTATGACCTCCTCTCATGAAACAGCTGTTCTTGAACTGAAAAACGTTTCAAAGATTTTCTCGATCAGGCAGGGCATGTTTGGCAAACGCAAGCCGTTAAAGGCGGTTAACGAAGTTGATTTGCGTTTGAACAAAGGTGAAGTTCTTGGCCTGGTTGGGGAGTCCGGCTGTGGCAAAAGCACGCTTGCGCGTATTCTTCTTGGTCTTGAGAAACCGACCCACGGTCAGGTTCTGGTTGATGGACAAGATATCGGCACACAGGATCGTTCGTATCTGGCGCGCCGTATTCAGCCGATTTTTCAGGACCCGTATTCTTCGTTGAACCCGCGCAAAAGTATTGCCGATATCATTTCCCTGCCATTGCGGGTGCATAAAATTGGCAATGCCCGTGAATGGGACAAAAAAACGACTGATATCCTTGATTTTGTTGGTTTGCCCAAGCGCGTTTTACGCAGTTTCCCCAATCAGCTTTCCGGGGGGCAACGCCAGCGTGTCGCCATTGCGCGTGCCCTGATCATGAAACCCGAGATCGTCATTTGTGACGAGCCGACATCCGCGCTTGATGTGTCGGTGCAGTCGCAAATTCTTAATCTTCTGGTTGATTTACGGAATGAACTTGGCCTGACTTATTTGTTTATCAGCCATAACCTTGCGGTAATCGAACATCTCGCGACCCGGGTTGCGGTGATGTATCTTGGCCGGGTGGTCGAGGAATCAGCGGCGGCCCCGTTATTTGCCGAACCGCGCCATCCCTATAGTTCCGCCTTGCTGGAATCAGTGCTGACACCCGACCCGTTTTTGGGGGTTCCCGAAAATCATCTGGGCGCAGTTTATCCCAACCCGATTGATCCGCCCGGCGGGTGCCATTTTCACCCGCGCTGCGCGAAAGCAATGGATATTTGTTCGACAACGGCACCGCCCTGTTTACGTGAAGAGCTTCGCCGTGTGGAATGTCACCTTTATGCCGAAAGTTAGGGGCGAGACTATCGTTTCCTTATGATCTGGCCCAACAAGAAGCATAGATAATGGACAGTTTTTCCAATTCTCAAATCATTCGCAAGCCCGCAACCAGAAATGCCAATGGCGGGATCGTTGCGGCCCAGCACAAACGAGGTGCAGAAGCCGGTGCCGCGATCCTTGCCGAGGGCGGCGACGCGGTTGATGCGGCTGTTGCCACATCCTTTGCCATGGGGGTTCTTGAACCCTGGATGAGCGGCCCTGCCGGCGGGGGCGCGATGATGGTTTACCGCGCCGACGAAGACCGCGCCTATACGGTATATTTTGGCATGCGGTCGCCCGCAGGGCTTAACCCGGCCGATTATCCTTTGTCGGGGCAGGGCAAGGCGGGCGATTTGTTCCCCTGGTCGCATGTGGTTGACGATCGTAATCAGGTTGGTGCAACCGCTATCGCAGTGCCAGGTACGGTGGCGGGTATGGAAGCCGCCCACGGTAAATTTGGCAAGCTGGCCTGGCGTGACCTGCTAGGCCCGGCGGTTAAGTTTGCCGATGAAGGTCTACATGTGGATTGGTATGCTGCCCTGATTATTGCTTCGAGCACCCGTGAGCTGGCAAAAAATCCGGCCGCTGCAAAGACCTATCTTGAAGATGGTCAATGGCCGACCATTGCAGGGTGGACTGCCCTTTCGGACAAACGCATTGATATGTCCGCGATGGCAGGAACGCTGCGTCGCCTGGCGGAAAAGGGCCCGCGCGAATTTTATGAAGGGGACCTTGCCCACGAAATGGCTGCCGATGTGCAGGACGCTGGCGGGTGCCTGAGCGCGCAGGATTTGCGTGATTATCGTGCTGAAATTCAGTCTCCGCTGGACGTTAGTTATCGTGGCGGCAGGGTGTTTGCACCTGCGCATTTAACCGCTGGCGAGAACCTGGCCGAATGCCTTGAAATTTTGGGTCAGCAAACCTTTAGCGGGGATCGACCCGGTGCGCAGGCCTATCTTGCCTATGTCGACGCGTTGCGCAAAACATATCATCGTCGCCTGCGTGAAATGGGGGATATTAACGACGACCGCGCCCCGACCTGTACCACCCATTTCAGTGTGGTCGATCGTCATGGCAATATGGTTGCGGTTACCCAAACTTTGTTGTCAATTTTTGGCTCCAAGGTTGTGTTGCCGCAAAGCGGGCTTTTGATGAATAACGGCATTTTGTGGTTTGATCCGGAAAAGGACAAACCCAACTCACTGGCCCCGTCGAAACGCTGCCTGATGAATGTTTGCCCGGCCCTGGGCGAGATGAATGGCCGACGCTTTGCCATTGGGGCTTCGGGCGGACGCAAGATTTTACCCGCAATCTTGCAACTGACATCCTTTATGACCGACTTTGGCATGACGCTGGAAGAGGCGATACATCAGCAACGTATCGACAGCAGTGGCGGCGATACTGTTATTGCCGACCAAAGCCTGCCCGATGAAATTCTTGCGCAATTACAGCAGCATTACCCAACCGTAACTACGCGACGCACGATGTTTCCTTATGCCTTTGCCTGCCCTGCCGGGGTTGAGCGGGCCGGGAATGTGAATTACGGCGCGACCGAAATCATGTCGCCATGGGGCGATGCGGTGGCGGAAAAGCATAAATAAGAAAAGGAAACAGTGAATATGACCACCCGTGAACAGGCAATTGAGCGTATTACCCGATATTTTGACGATGGAGATTTTCTTCGCGAGCTGACGGCACTTGTGGAAATTCCCAGCGAAAGCCAGAACCCGGCGCGTTCGGACCAATTGCAACGTTATCTGGACGAGCAAATGATACCGATGCTACGCGGAATGGAATTTTCCACCCGTGTGATCGAAAATCCAAAAACCGGGTTTGGCCCTTTTTTGTTTGCACAACGCCACGAAGGCGACGATTTGCCTACCATCCTGACATATGGCCATGGCGATGTGATTTTGGGACAGGAAGGTGAATGGCGTGAAGGTTTAAACCCGTTTAAAATCACGGTGGAAGGTGACCGTATCTACGGGCGCGGAACAGCCGATAACAAAGGGCAGCATTGCATTAATCTTGCTGCCTTGCGGGCTGTTATTGAGGAACGCGGAAGGCTTGGTTTTAACTGCAAAGTGATCATTGAAACCGGCGAGGAAACAGGGTCGCCGGGGTTGGCGGAACTGTTTGAACAAAACAGGGACCTGTTTGCCGCCGATGTTTTGATTGCGTCAGACGGGCCGCGCCTGAGTGCGGATCGCCCGACCATGTTTATGGGATCACGCGGGGCGATCAATTTTGCCCTGTCGCTGAAATATCGCGAGGGTGGTCACCATTCGGGTAACTGGGGAGGTTTGCTCAAGGACCCGGGTATGGTTCTGTCGCATGCGCTGGCAACAATCACGGATGTGCGCGGGCAAATCCAGATCCCCGAATGGCGGCCCGATAGCCTGACCGACCCCGTGCGCAAGGCGTTAAAAGATTGTGCCATTACCGAAAACCCCACCGGCCCCAAAATTGATCCCGACTGGGGGGAAGAAAGCCTTAGCCTTGCTGAAAAGGTTTTTGGCTGGAACAGCTTTGCCATTCTGGCGATGAAAAGTGGCAACCCGGAAAAACCGGTAAATGCGATCGCGCCGTGGTCGATTGCCCATTGCCAGTTGCGTTATGTTGTCGGCACCAACCCTGATGATATTTTACCTGCGTTGCGCCGTCATCTCGATCAGCACGGTTTCACCGACATCGAAATTGTACCGGCCGAGAAGGGCTTTTTCAAAGCAACCCGTCTGGATCCCGACCATCCCTGGGTGTCATGGACGCGGGAATCGATTATGCGTACGACGGGAAAATCGCCGGCAATTCTGCCCAATCTGGGCGGGTCGCTTCCCAATGAAACATTTGCCTATATTTTGGGGATGCCCACGGTATGGATCCCGCATTCCTATGCCGCATGTTCGCAGCATGCCCCAAATGAACATATTTTAAAGGGGCTTAGCCGCGAAGCCTTGCAGATCATGGCGGGTGTGTTCTGGGATATTGGTGAAACCGCGACTGTGCCTGAATAATTGTTCTGTGCTGCTGCTAGAACAGGCCTGTGTCAGGTGTGTTTTATGTGGGACCGGTAACGTGAAAGCCCCGTTGACCAAAACCGGTCAGCGGGGTTTTTGTTTGTTATGTAATGAAAACAATCAAGCGATGGTTAGTAACGGCACCGTAGACTGCCACGATCAGTCATTTGACCATCGTCAAGGTGTCAGATCCTTATCCGATAAATGATTTCACAGTACCGTTTTGGCGACAGAACGGTTTCGAAATTTCAATCGGAGTGAGGATCCGTTCACATGTCGGAACGTCTGACAAAATCCGCCGCGCGGAATATTTTCTACGGCGGCACGATCTTCTTCCTGGTCATCTTTCTCGGGCTGACTTTCCAAAGTCACAATTACATCGTCACCACCTCCACCAACGAGGATGAACTGACGCCGTCTGTTGTGGCAGGCAAGCATATCTGGGAACGTCATGCCTGCATTAATTGCCATACCCTTTTGGGCGAGGGGGCTTACTTCGCCCCGGAACTCGGCAATGTCTGGGTGCGGTATGGCGGCAAGGAAGACCCGGAAGGCGCGCGTGATTCCTTAAAAGCCTGGATGCAATCCCAGCCCAGCGGCGTCGAAGGCCGCCGCCAGATGCCACAATTCAATCTGTCAGATCAGGAGCTGGATGAACTTGTCGATTTTTTGAAATGGACAAGCGAAATCAACACCCAGGGCTGGCCGCCAAACGAGGCCGGATAACGTGATGCTGATGGAAACGAGGCCACAATGAAATATCAATCCCAAAAGGTAGCACTATATTACATATATGGTGCCCTGACATTGTTCGCAGCCCAAATTCTGTTCGGTGTTGTTGCGGGCACAGTTTATGTTTTTCCAAACTTCTTATCGGAACTTTTGCCGTTTAACGTTATCCGCATGATTCATACCAACGCACTGATCGTGTGGTTGTTGATGGGGTATTTTGGCGCGGCATATTATTTGCTGCCCGAAGAATGTGAAACGGAAATTCACAGCCCCAGGTTGGCGATCATTCAGTTCTGGCTGTTCATGGCGGCGGCTTTGGCGGCGGTTGTTTGTTATATTCTGGGCATTCACGAAGGCCGGGAATTTCTTGAACAACCCTTGCCGATCAAGGTTGCGATTGTCGTTGTCGCCCTGATCTTTCTGTACAATTCAACGCTTACTTTGCTTAAAGGCCGCAAAACCGCGATTTCAAATGTTCTGATTGTCGGGTTGTGGTTTGTTGCCTTGCTGTTTTTGTTTGCCTTTTACAATCCGGGTAACCTTGCCGTCGATAAAATGTACTGGTGGTATGTTGTCCATCTGTGGGTCGAGGGTGTTTGGGAACTGATCATGGCCTCTATCCTGGCCTTCCTGATGATCAAGATGACCGGGGTTGACCGCGAGGTGATCGAAAAATGGCTGTATGTCATGGTGTCGCTTAGTCTGTTTACCGGCATCCTTGGGACTGGCCACCATTATTTGTGGATCGGCACACCGGGTTATTGGCAATGGATTGGCAATGTGTTTTCCACATTGGAAATTGTGCCGTTTTTCGCCATGGTCGTGTTCTGTTTTTACATGGTGTGGAAAGGGGGCCGCGAACATCCCAACAAGGCGGCCTTGCTGTGGGCGCTGGGGTGTTCCGTTATGGCATTTTTCGGAGCCGGGGTGTGGGGGTTCATGCACACCATTTCCTCGATCAATTATTACAGCCACGGCACCCAGATTACCGCCGCACACGGGCATCTGGCCTTTTACGGGGCCTATGTGATGCTTAATCTGGCGATCTTTACTTATGCCTTGCCGTATTTGCGAGGGCGCGCGCCCTACAACCAGCAACTTAACATGTGGGGTTTCTGGATTACGACCAGCGGCATGGCTTTCATGACCTTTACCCTGACCTTCGCCGGGATTGTGCAGGTTCATCTTCAACGTGTTCTGGGCATGGCCTATATGGAAGTGCAAGACCAGATTCAGTTGTTCTACTGGATGCGACTTGGGGCCGGGGTGGTGGTTTTGTTAGGTGTCACCCTGATCATATGGTCGCTGGTGGTGGCACCGCGCCAACGGTTGGCAAATGCGACAGGTCGCCAATCTGGAATGTGACCAAAGTCAAGGCAACGTGTCGTCGTCCATGCTCCCCTTGGTCATAGACACGTCGCGGATAAGGGCCGGTTCACGTGTGGACCGGTCGTTATCTTTTGATCTTCCTGTTTTGCCGGGTACATGCAAATGTCTGTTATCTATAAAGAAAGCCCTGTTGTGGATGATGTTCCGTTTTATCATGCAACGGGCAACGAAGAACGCCTGTTTGAAACCGCTTTTGCCCAACAACTTCCCTTGTTGCTTAAAGGGCCGACCGGCTGTGGCAAAACCCGCTTTGTCAGCCACATGGCCGCCCGGCTGGGCGTGCCACTTTATACTGTGTCCTGCCACGACGATTTAACTGCTGCCGATTTGACCGGGCGGTTTTTAATCAAAGGTGGGGAAACGGTTTGGGCCGATGGCCCCTTGACCCGCGCGGTGAGAACCGGCGGCATTTGTTACCTCGATGAAGTGGTTGAGGCGCGCAAGGATGTCACCGTGGTGTTGCACCCGTTAACCGATGACCGGCGTATTTTGCCGCTTGATCGTACCGGTGAAGTTTTGCAGGCACCGCCCGGCTTTATGCTGGTGGTGTCGTATAACCCCGGTTATCAGAACCTGTTAAAACAGCTTAAGCCCTCTACCCGGCAGCGTTTTTTGGCGATGGAATTTGATTTCCCCGATCCCGAAAGCGAAACAGTCGTCATCATGCGGGAAACCGGCATTGACCGCGATCGTGCGGCAATACTGGTGCGTATCGCAGGCAATATTCGCAAACTTTCGGGTATTGATCTGGAAGAAGCCGCTTCCACCCGTTTACTGGTTTATTGTGCAACCCTGTTGATGGCGGGGGTCGATTTTGACAATGCTGTGGCCGCAGCCATTATCGAGCCACTGTCAGATGATGCTGACATCAAGGCCGGGCTGCGCGAAGCCATTGCCATTATCCGTGGTTAGGCCAGGAGGCTTAAATGGCTTTTGATTTTCTGGAATTTGAAGAACAAATCGGGATGCTGTGGCACCGGCTGGCTTCGCACAATCAGGAAAGTTATGTTGACCATAAATCCTGTGCGGTTGCCTTTGCCGACGTACGGGGATATTTGCCAGTCATATTTCGCGCCCTTGGCGGGGATCCGGCCCTTGAATTTGCCCAGATCGACAAGCGGGTATCCGGGCATCGTTTAGGTTGGCGCCAAAAGATTGGTTTGGTTGATGAACAAATCGCCGTGGCAGAAATGACGGAAATGGCGGTTAAACTGCCACCAACACTGTCGCTGTTTCCGTCGCGTGCGCTTAACCGTGATCTTTATATATGGTTGATGGCATGGTTTGCGGCCTCGGCACGGCAATCTGTAATAACGGCGCCATCCGCCAGTCCGTTTGATGTCGATATCGCCCGGTTGCGCCGGGCTTATCGCACCGATGTTGCGCTATGCCGGTTGTTTCCCGGCATTATGGCAATGCGCAGGCGGTTGTATGATGCCTTTGTCGATTTACGGCCACAGCGTGTGTTGCCCAAAGGGGAACAGCAGGTTGAAACCTGCGTTTTGGCAATTTTACAATGCAACCTGAAGGGGCAAAAGCCCGATTTATGGCAGTTGATTACCCGGCACCCGTCAGATTCTGCAATGTCCGAATTGTTACCAAAAGCAGATGTGCGGCAGCCAGGGCGATATGCGCCGTTTTTGCCGGTACCCTTGTGGGGGGAGGTCTATTTTATCGGTACAACGATGCGAAAGCATGGCGATGAGGACGACGCGGAGGCGGAATCCGCCGATGGGGACCGGGATCGGAAAAAAAGTGCGCGACGACGCAAAAATGATCAGGCAGGGCGGGACGACCCGCTGGCGTTAAACCGGTTTGAAAAAATTCTGTCGATTGCTGAAATGGTTAATGTTAACCGCCCGATGGACGATGAAGATGCCGAGGACGCGAAAAAGGCCGCTGACGAGCTTGAGGAAATGGAAATTTCCGACTGCAAGCGCAAGGCGGCAACCAAACTGCGGTTTGATCTGGATTTACCGCCTGCCGGGGCCGATGACGGACGCATAACCGGCCAATGGGTTTACCCCGAATGGGATTACCGCCAACAGGCGTACCGTCCTGATTATTGCAAAGTTATCGTGCAGGCTGCCAGCGATGCACAAGATGACGCCAGCATGTGGCACCCCGATGAGACCGAACAACGGCAAATTGGTCGCGTGCGCCGCCAGTTTGAAGCCTTTCGACCCCGTAACGAGGTTTTGCGCGGGCAACTTGAAGGGGCGGAACTTGATTTGGAAGCCCTGGTGCGGGCGCGATGTGATCAAAGTGCGACGGGCGAGTTAAACAGCCGTGTTTATCTGGATCATGTGCGTCGGGCGCGTGATCTGTCAGTTGCGGTTTTAATTGATGTATCCCTGTCGACCGATGCCTGGGTCAAGGATCATCGGGTGCTGGACGTTGAAAAACAGGCATTGTCGGTTCTGGCGAGCGGGCTGGATGTGTGTGGTGATGAATTTGGTATTTTCAGTTTTACCTCGCGCCGCCGCGACTGGGTGCGGATCAATGCTATTAAGGAATTTGCCGAAGATTGGTCGCCTTTGTGCCAAAAGCGCATTCAGGCATTGCGGCCAGGCTATTATACCCGGTTGGGGGCGGCTATTCGCCATACCGGAAAATTGCTGGCCGACCGCCCGCATCAAAACCGTCTGATGCTGGTGATTACCGATGGCAAACCCAACGATGTTGACCACTATGAAGGCCGTTATGGCATTGAAGACAGCCGCCGGGCGGTTCGGGAATGTCGCCGTAACGGGCTGGCTTTGTTCGGGGTTACGGTGGATCGCAAGGCACAGGATTATTTCCCCTATATTTTTGGCGCAGCGGGCCATGCCATTGTCGGCACGCTTGAAAATTTGCCAGCGGCCCTGCCACGCATCTACAGGCAGCTTGTGCAATGATGGGTGATAAAAACACCGCTGATTGCCCGGTTTGTGATGATGCCGCCAGGATAGCATCGCCCGAAGGAAACGAAGATACAAGCGGGTGGGGCGGGCTGGAATTTTTACCCGGTCATCCGTTGATGTGGGTACTGATTTTATCCGAACTTGTGGTGTTTGGGGCGTTCTTGCTGGTTTTTTCCGCAGTGCGGATTATGGACCCCGCCGGGTTTGCCGCCGACCAGTTGCATTTAAGTCCGTTAGCCGGGGGGATCAATACCATTATTTTGCTCAGCAGCGGTTTATCTGCGGTTTTTGCCATGCGTGCGATGGAACGGAAAAGAATTTTGTCCTGTCGAATATGGCTGGGCGGCACGGTGTTGCTTGGGCTGGTTTTTTTGGTTGTAAAGCTGGTTGAATATGGCGCGAAAATTAATGCTGGCATCACCATTGATACCAGCACGTTTTTCACCCTTTATTTTCTGATCACGGGTTTTCACGCCCTGCATGTGGTGTTGGGACTGGGCATTTTATGTGTGGTTGGCATGTGGCCCAGCCGGGTCAATATCGAAACAGGCACGGCGTTCTGGCATATGGTCGATCTGATTTGGGTGCTGGTTTTTCCGGTAATTTATCTGGTGCGATGATGGAACATAAAGCCATTTCTGCGCGAACTGCAACAACGGTTTGGGCTGTTGCCAGCGGGGCAACGATCCTTGCTTTGACCGCAACATTGGAACATCTACCGGGCGGGGCATTTTTGTCCCGGTTTTTGCCTGTTGCTGTTGTTATGGCGGTCGCGAGTTGCAAGGCATGGCTGATTTTGCGGTTTTATCTGGGGTTGCGAAATGCTCAGGGCAGTTGGACCGGGTTATTTGCCGCATTTTTAAGTGTGATTGTTGCGGGTGTTCTGGCGGCCCAGGCGGCGATCATAATGATCAGCCGATGATGCCATCTGATCACAACAGGAAAGCGGCCTTTTGGCAGCAATAAGCCCCTGTGCCTATAGATGATTGAAAATTAGTGCGATGCGCAGATGTCTCGCCTGATCGGAATTAAGCGACTTCCGGGGAAGACGTTTTAAATGGCGGCATAAATTGCGGTTGCGCATTGTAACTTTCTTCCGTCTGAATTTTTATAACATTTACAGTTTGAAAATCGGCAAGCGGCAGTGTTTTGTACGAATGTATTTTTGCTCGCCGTGCTGTGCCCGTTTTCAGTCGTATTTGTCAGGGAGCATGGATAATGTCACGCCGAAACCTGGTTGATGCCGATTATGACCTGATTTCCAATGTCGCGGTTATGGCGACGTTTTCCAGACTTGAAATTGCAGACATGATTAGTGGCACGGCGGTAAATATTTATCCTGCATGTCAGCTGTTGTTTAGTGAAGGCGAGGCGGCGGATAAATTCTTTATCGTGGTTAAAGGCCAGGTACGGTTGTTTCGTGTTCTTGGCGATGGCCGGGTGACACTTTTTCATTTGGTGGCAGCAGGGGAACCCCTTGCCGAGGCGGTGGTGCTGGCCGGGCAAAATTACCCGGTTTCGGCAGAATGTGCCCCGGGAAGCGAGGTTGTTGCGATTAGTAAAAGCCAGTTTGTTGCGCACCTGAAGGCAGATCGCGCCATGATTGGACGTATGATCCAGTCGCTGATCGAACGCGAGCGTTTCTTTTATCAGGAATTACATGATTTGCGGCAACGCAGCCCTTCACAACGGCTGGCAGGCTTTTTACTGGCGCACGAGGATGACGACAAATTGTCGGTTCCCAAACATATTATTGCCAATCGAATTGGTGTGACGCCGGAAACGTTTTCACGCGCCCTGCGCAGGCTTGAGGACGACGGATTTATTGAACGCGATGCCGACATGACCATTCTGGACCGGGATGGTCTGACCCGGTTTGCGCAGTGATAACACCTGGCGGTTTTACCGGCTTGATATGGAACAAGGCCCGTATACCCCTGCAATGTTAGAGTGAATACAGTTTACAACCGTATACGTGTCACGGATTATGTCATGATAACCGATTTAGAACGTATCGCTGGTGTTCTTCGCTTTGCGACGTATTTCCGAACATGGCCGCAGGAAGATATTCTGGAACTGGCAAACCTGTGCGAATGGGTCCGTCTGGATGCGAATACAGAAATGATTTCGTCTGGCGAGCCGGCCTTGGCCCTTTTTTTGATAGTGAACGGACATGTCGAGCTATCGTTTGAAAATCATAACGGTAAAAGCGGGCTGATTGACCTTTTAGGGAACGGGCAATTGGTTGGCGAGTGTGCACTTGTGCCTGAAGGGGCCTATGCCATTTCGGTGCGTACACTTGAAGCAACAACGGCAATTCGCATTGACGGACAGGGTTTCTCGGATTTCCTGGCGGACCATTTTGACCGGGCTCTTACCATGATGTCGGCGATGACGGAACGGCTGTGCCAGATGTTACGACAGGCCGAAGAACTTAAATGCCGGTCCGCAGCACAGCGTTTGGGAATTTATTTTCTGGCCGATGCCGTGTTGGTTGACGGGGTATATGAAATACCACTGACCTTGGAAAAATCGGCATTGGCGCGCAAACTTGGCATGACCAGCGAAACCATATCGCGGGCGTTTAAAAAACTTGCCGAAGTCGGGGTTTCCCAGCATTCCAAAGGGCATATCGTTCGCATTGCCAACATGCAGGCCCTGGCGGAATGGTGTGGTCTTGCAGGCAATGAAGGGGATGAAAATGCATTCAAGACCGCTGTCTGAAACAGAATGTGATCTTGTCGCAACGGCCCCTTTGTTTTCAGCATTGGGAAAGCAGATTTTTCGCAGTCTGATCGTTAAGTGCCGGGTTGAACGCTGTGCTGTTGGCGAATATCTGTTTCAGGCGGGTGACGTTGCCGAACATTTATATTTTTTGCTGTCTGGCAAATTACGGCTTGTTAAAATCTCGGCGCATGGCGATGAAACCGTCATGCATTTTCTAACCCGGCCAGGTGCTTTCGCCGAGGCGGTTTCGCTGGCCGGTGCGACATATCCGGTTAATTGCCAGGTAATGGAAGAATGTGAAGTTGTCCTTATTCCCCGCGAGGCGTGCATTGCGCTTTTGCGTGAAACACCCAAGGCGTCAACCGACGTTCTTGTTCGCCTGATAGAATGGGAACGTTTTTTTCTGGGCGAATTATACCAGCTTCGCCACACCACACCCTTGCAACGCATAGCATCGTTTCTGATTGATTTTGAGGGTAGGAGCAGCGCAGCTAAGCCAAATGGTAGCAGCCATGTTGCCTATCCCGAAAAACGTCAAATCGCCAGTCTGATTGGTGTGACGCCGGAAACGTTTTCCCGGTCTTTACGTAAACTTGAGGCGGCGGGCGCCATTGCCAAAGGAACGCATCTGAACATTCTTGACCGTAAAATTCTGGAACAATCAGCCCTGAATGCAAGTTGAAAAAATTGATCTAGCCGGGATGTGGAAAGACTTTATTTACGTGCCAAATGGCTGGCGCAATACAAACAACCGGGGCTTGCATTATACCGATGTAAGCCCCGATCCTCGTTAATCCCAGTAATATTTTATATCAGGCCGCTGTTAGCGATTTTTGCTGCAGGCACCAGTCTAATATGGTGGTTTCATCATTTGCCAATGGCTGGGCAAGTCCATCGGTGAATGTATCAAATGCTTCGCGGTTAAGGGTATTGACGCCCGTTAAGACCGGAATATTCCGCATCATGGCGTCACCGATCAAGGCTCGAAACCCACGTCCTTCTCCCTCGTGTTTACCAAATTTGTTTAGGATCAGAAAATCAATTGGCGATCCGTCCTTAAACATGGTTTCAACCGAAGCAACTGCGGTTTCAAGCGCATTCGGATCCAAACGGCACCCATGTGATTCAGCACCAAGATTTTGAGAAATCCGCACAACGGGCCCGTGGGGTAATACGCGGACATCCATATCGCAATGATGAGTTTCCGGTCGGTCGAAATTGGTTTGCACAACACCAGCCAGTCGAAAACCCTGTTTTTCAAGCCGGGATGCAACCCTGGCCAATACTCGGTCTGTGCCACCGCGTTCGTTCGAACTTATGAATGCGATTTCCATAACGTGCGTGCTCCTGTTCTTGTGTCCGTTATTCGGGGCGCATGTCGATGCCTGAAATGTCGGCATGTTTGACAAGGCTTGTGACAAAATCATTGGCTGCGCGTGTCCATGCGGCTTTTTCAGTTGCTTCAGCAATTCGGGGCCGGGCATTTTCAAACGGCAATATTGCACCTTCGGCCCGCGCATCAAGACGCAGGATGTGAAAGCCAAAACGGGTTTCAACGGGTTCCGGGGCGATCGAGCCCGGCTCTAACTGATCAAGCATCCTGTCAAATGCTTCCACGGTTTCACCGCGACTTATTTGCCCTAAACGCCCGTCGGATTGGCGCGAGGAACAATCGCTTTCGGCGCGGGCGAGCTTGCGAAACTGTTCCGGGTCTTGCGAAAGAATCTGCAACGCGGCTATTGCTTTTGCCCGTGCTTTTTGACGCGAAGGTTCGGTTTCGTCGGCCGAAAAAAGGATATGTGATGCTTCGTATAACGACGGGGCGCGGAAACGTTCGGGATTGGCGTCGTAATAGGCGCGCAAGGTGGTTTCATCGGGTTTGGTTTCAGGGAGCGCCTGTTCAAGCAAGGCCCGGATCAACGCCTCGGTTTCAGTTTCGTTTTTGCCCGGAGCAATATTTTGGGCCGTCGCAGCAAGGTTACGTTTTTTTGCTTCTTGCAATAACAGGGTACGAATGGTTAGCGCACGGGCCGCCCGGCGCCATGCCATGGCCTGTTGACCCTGCGGGACGTCGTGATTTTGCAGTTCGGCTGATACTTCGTTTGCCGGGATCGTGTCGCCATTAACAACGATATCAGGTAAAAATGCGTCGCTCATGATATTACTCCGCCGGTTTGCTCAGGTTGGAACGTGCCGTCACAGCCGCTTTGCGCGGGGGCAGCGGGGACTGCCGACGTGACCGCACCACTTGATAGCCGGGGCGAAACAAGAACCTGATTGGGACCGACAACATGTGAACCAGTCGGGTAAAGGGGAACAAAACAAATATCGTTAGCCCCAGCACCAGATGAATTTTAAAGATCCATGCGACATCGGCGATATAGCTGGCTGCGTTTGATTGAAGGGTGAAAATGCCCTGTGCCCACGCCATGAACTTGGTCATTTCATGACCGTCCAGATGTTGTAGCGACACAAAAATAGTGCTGACACCCAATACAAGTTGTACCAGCAAAACAATGAGAATGCCGGTGTCGGCAAAACTTGACGTTGCACGAATGCGCGGGTCGGTCAGGCGACGATGTAGCAGCATCGCTCCGCCCGTTAGCGCCATAATTCCGGCAATGCCGCCTGCGACGATGGCCAGGGTTTGTTTTGCGCCATGGCTGATACCCAGGGCGTCAAACAGGGCAATGGGGGTAAGCAAACCAACAAAATGGCCGGCAAAAATCGTTAGAACACCGACGTGAAACAAGATCGATCCGGCAATCAGTTGTTTGCGGCGTAATAGCTGGCTGGACGATGACTTCCATGTGAAAGGATCACGTTCATACCGCGCAATGGAACCCACAACCAGAACGGTTAAGGCGATGTAGGGATAAACACCAAAAAGAAAATTATGCATTGTGTTTTCCTTTATTTAAAACCGGCTGTTGCGGCCTGTGGCGAAGTGCGATCATCCATACGGTTCAATATGTCGCGAACCTGGGGACAATCTCCGTTGGGGTCGGGTCCAAAAACGATTTCGCTTTCTTCCCAAACGGCATCCAGGGCGGCGAGATCGTCGGGGTCGTCTTCGGGGATTGCCAAAAGTTCGGCAAGCGCGGTTTTGTCGGTGTCGCCCAGTGCCAATTCGTTAAGGGCCGCAAAAACCGCGGCATAGCTGCTGTCGCGGCGAGAAAGCCGATCACGCAGGGCGTCAATAATATGGGCCGCATCGGCAAGGGTTTCGCGGCCCTCGGTCAGGGGGCGGGTTGCCAGAAATTCCAGCAATACCGGTAAATGATCGGGCAGTTCGGTGGTGGCCGGTTCAAACCCGGCCGCGCGGTAGGTTTCTAACAAATCAACCATTGCCCCCCCGCGATCACGGCTTTCGCCGTGAACATGCTCGAACAGGTTAAGCGACAGGGTGCGGGAACGATCAAACAGGGTTACGAAACGTTCTTGCAGATCATAAATGTCGTTTGTCGCCAGTTCGGTTAATAAAGGGGTGATCTGTGCGATTGTCGTAGACGAGAGAAGTGCCTCGTTGTGCAAAACAGTTGGAATTTCCGCGCACGCTTCCTGAAGTTCCTGACCGGGATAGGTTAACAATGCCGAAAGGGCCTTGAATGTCATGATCATCAGAATGCCTCCGAGGGAAGGGTCATTGTTTTCTTTTTGCCGCCACCAAACAGCGACACCTGGCTGATACCACCCGAGCAGCCATTGCCATCGGTAAAGCCGCAGCCGCCACGCAGGTCATAGGCTTCTTCAACGACTTCGCGATGTGTGGTGGGAATGACAAACCTGTCTTCGTAGTTTGCCAAAGCCATGATTTTGTACATGTCTTCGATCATTGCCGGGCTAAGACCGACACGATCAGCAACGCCGGTATTAATAACGCCATCAATGGTTTTGGACCGCATATAGGTTCGCATTGCCAGCATACGTTCAAGGGCGGAAATAACCGGTGTTTCGTCACCAGCAGTGAGCATATTGGCAAGGTAGCGTACCGGAATGCGCAGGCTGCGAACGTCGGGCATTTCGCCGTCATGGCCAATTTGGCCTGCTTCGGCGGCATTTTGAATGGGGGATAGTGGCGGAATATACCAAACCATCGGCAAGGTCCGGTATTCAGGATGAAGCGGGAAAGCAACTTTCCAGTCCATCGCCATTTTCCAGACGGGCGAGTTTTTGGCTGATTCTACCCATGCAGGCGGAATGCCATCGGCAATGGCCTGTTTTTGTATTTCGGGGTCATTCGGATCGAGAAAAATATCAAGCTGGGCCTGATACAGATCTTTTTCGTCTTCCATGTTTGCCGCGGTTTCAATGGCATCAGCATCATAAAGCATGACCCCGAGATAGCGGATACGACCGACACAGGTTTCCGAGCAAACAGTTGGATTGCCGCTTTCAATGCGTGGATAGCAAAAGGTGCATTTTTCCGATTTGCCGGTCGACCAGTTATAATAGACCTTTTTATAGGGGCACCCCGAAACGCACATGCGCCAACCCCGGCATTTTTCCTGATCAATCAGGACAATGCCGTCTTCTTCGCGTTTATAAATTGCGCCAGACGGGCACGACGCGGCACAGGCTGGATTAAGGCAATGTTCGCACAATCGGGGCAAGTACATCATGAAGGTATTTTCGTATTGCCCGTAGATTTCCTTTTGAATGCCTTCAAAATTGTAATCCTGTGACCGTTTGGAAAACTCGCCGCCCAGGATTTCTTCCCAGTTGGGGCCGGCTGTAATTTTTTCCATCCGTTCGCCGGTGATCTTTGACCGTGGGCGTGCTGTCGGAAATGCTTGCATTTCCGGAGCGGATTTTAAATGGTCGTAGTCGAAATCAAACGGTTCGTAATAATCGTCAATTTCGGGCAGGGACGGGTTGGCGAAAATATTGGCAAGGATGCGCCATTTTGCCCCCTGTTTGGGCTGAAGTTTGCCCGATTTGGTGCGTTCCCAGCCCCCTTTCCAGCGTTTCTGGTTTTCCCAGTCATGCGGGTAGCCCATGCCGGGTTTGGTTTCGACATTGTTAAACCAGGCGTATTCAACACCGTCACGGCTGGTCCATACGTTTTTACACGTGACCGAGCAAGTGTGGCAGCCGATACATTTATCAAGGTTCAGCACCATGCCGATTTGTGCGCGAATTCTCATTGTGCTGCCTCCTCGATGGCGGCGGGCTGGTCGAGCCAGTCCACACGGTTCATTTTGCGAACGATGACAAATTCGTCGCGGTTGGAACCAACGGTGCCGTAATAGTTAAAACCGTAACTTTGATGGGCATAGCCGCCGATCATATGGGTGGGTTTAAGGGTTGTGCGGGTCACTGAATTATGAATGCCGCCACGTTTGCCGGTTTTTTCCGAACCCGGTGTGTTCACAATTTTTTCTTGCGCGTGATACATGAACAACGTGCCGTCCTTGATGCGCTGTGACACCACGGCGCGTGCTGTAAGTGCGCCATTCACATTGTAAACTTCCACCCAGTCGTTATCGACAATACCCGCCGTTTTTGCATCGGTTTCACTGATCCATACGACCGGACCGCCGCGATTGAGGGTCAGCATCAAAAGGTTGTCGGAATAGGTGGAATGGATGCCCCATTTCTGGTGTGGGGTAATAAAGTTTAACACCACATGGGGTTGGCCATCACGCGCGTCGGAATTAACTTCCTGCGTTATGGTTTTAAGATCGACCGGAGGCCGATAACAGCACAAGCCCTCGCCAAAGGCACGCATCCACAAGTGATCCTGATAAAGCTGCTGACGACCTGTCAGGGTCCGCCACGGGATCAGTTCATGAACATTGGTGTATCCGGCGTTATAGCAAACTTCCTCACTTTCGATGCCAGACCATGTCGGCGATGAGATGATTTTGCGCGGCTGGGCGGCAATATCGCGGAAGCGTATTTTTTCGTCTTCCTTGGATCGCGCCAGATGGGTGTGATCACGCCCGGTAAACTTGCCCAGCGCTTCCCAGGCCTTGATCGCAACTTCGCCGTTCGTTTCCGGGGCCAGCATCAGGATGACTTCGGTGGCGTCAATATCGGTGATGATTTTGGCGCAACCTTTGGCCGGGCCTTCTGTCCATTCGCCGTTAAGGTCCCGTAGATGCTGTATTTCGGGTTTGGTTGGCCACGAAATGCCTTTGCCGCCGTTACCCATTTTGTCAAGTAACGGGCCGACAGCGACAAACTGGTCGTAAAGGGCCGGATAATTGCGTTCCACGGTAATATAGTTAGGCGCGGTCTTGCCTGGAATAAGGTCGCATTCGCCTTTTTTCCAGTCGCGCACCTGGTCTTGTGCAATTTCTGCCGGGGTATCATG
The DNA here is from genome assembly GCF_040148805.1 of Thalassospira sp. NFXS8. NCBI lineage: Bacteria > Pseudomonadati > Pseudomonadota > Alphaproteobacteria > Rhodospirillales > Thalassospiraceae > Thalassospira > Thalassospira sp. NFXS8. Next base: position 156,452 of record NZ_JAGEMF010000003.1, read on the forward strand.
CAGGATCGGCAAAGCAACGACATCGGTTTCAACCCCGAGAATTTGCGGGGCAACCTCGGAAAACTTTTTAGCAATGGATTTAAAAATTTCCCAGTCGGATTTGGACTCATAGGCCGGGTCAACTGCCGCCTGAAGCGGATGGATAAACGGATGCATATCCGATGTATTCAGGTCATTCTTTTCGTACCAACTTGCCGTTGGCAGGACGATATCGGAATAAACCGCCGTGGTAGACATGCGAAAATCAATGCAGACCAGAAGGTCAAGTTTGCCTTCCGGGGCTTTGTCGTGCCAAACGGCTTCTTTGGTTTCGACGCTGCCTTCCTGGCCCAGGTCTTTGCCCAGAACACCGTGATCGGTGCCCAAAAGGTGCTTAAGGAAATATTCGTGCCCTTTGCCGGAAGACCCCAAAAGGTTCGAACGCCAGACAAACAGGTTGCGCGGCCAGTTTTCAGGTGCGTCAGGATCTTCGCAAGACATTTGCAAATCACCCGATTTCAGATTCTGGACGATGTAGTCCTTAACGTCCAAACCTGTGGCTTTTGCTGATTTTGCAACATCAAGCGGATTGGTGCGCAATTGCGGGGCTGAAGGCAGCCAGCCCATGCGTTCGGCCCGGATGTTATAGTCAATCAGGCTGACATCCCAATCACCTGCAGGGGCTGTGGGGGACAGGATTTTATCGGCCTTAAGGGTTTCATAACGCCACTGGTCGGTATGGGCATACCAGGCGGATGTCGCATTCATATGACGCGGTGGGCGGGACCAGTCCAGGCCAAAGGCCAGCGGTTGCCAGCCGGTTTGCGGGCGCAGTTTTTCCTGGCCGACATAGTGGCTCCAGCCGCCGCCAGATTGCCCGACGCAGCCGCACATCACCAGCATGTTGATGATGCCGCGATAGTTCATGTCCATGTGGTACCAGTGGTTCAGCCCGGCCCCTAGAATGACCATCGATTTGCCACGGGTTTTTTCCGCATTCAGGGCAAATTCGCGGGCGACCATGGTAATTTTTGCGGCTGGAACGCCGGTGATCTTTTCGGCCCATGCCGGGGTATAGGGCACATCGTCATCATAGCTTTTGGCAACCCATGCGCCGCCCAGCCCGCGATCAAGGCCATAATTGGCGCAAAACAGATCAAATACTGTGGTGACTTTTGCCGTGCCATCGGCAAGCTCAATGTTTTTGACCGGAATATTACGGGTAAGTATATCGGGATGGTCACATTTGACAAAGGTGTCGCTGGCGGCCCCGCCGAAATAGGGGAAATCAACTGCAACAACCTCGTCATGATCCTGTTCCAGGATCAGAGACATTTTTAGCTCGGTCTTGTTTGTGCCAGCCCGGTCTTCCAGGTTCCAGTTGCCGTCTTCGCCCCAGCGAAAACCAATCGAGCCGTTGGGGGCGACAATGTTGCCCGAAATCTGGTCAAGGGCCAGTGTTTTCCATTCCGGGTTATTGGTGGCGCCGGCCTTGTCTGCCAGGTCATCGGCGCGCAAAAATCGCCCGGCGATTAGTTTGCCGTCTTTTTCTTCCAGGCGGACCAGCATTGGCATATCGCTATAGCGGCGGCAATAATCCTCAAAATAGTCCGCCTGCCGGTCCAGATGAAATTCGCGCAGAATGACATGTCCCATTGCCATCGACAGGGCACTGTCGGTCCCCTGTTTAGGGGCCAGCCATATATCGCCAAATTTGGCGGCTTCGGAATAGTCCGGGCAAATGACGGCTGATTTTGCACCACGATAGCGGGCTTCGGTATAGAAATGGGCATCGGGTGTTCGGGTTTGTGGAACGTTTGAACCCCACAGCAATAAAAAGCCGGCATTATACCAGTCAGCACTTTCAGGAACGTCGGTTTGTTCGCCCCATGTCATCGGGCTGGCAGGTGGCAGGTCGCAATACCAGTCATAAAAGCTCATGCACACGCCGCCAAGCAGCGACAGATAGCGCGAACCCGCAGCATAGGAAACCATCGACATCGCCGGAATGGGCGAAAAGCCAAATACGCGGTCCGGGCCATATTTTTTGGTGGTATAGGCGTTGGCAGCGGCGATGATTTCGGTGGCTTCATCCCATGTGGCACGCACCAGCCCGCCCTTGCCGCGCATTTTAACATAGGATGCGCGCAAGATTGGATCGTTCTGTAAGGCCGTCCAGGCATCGGTGGCATTCATGGTTTGGCGCATTTTGCGCCATGCACGCAAAAGCCTGCTGCGAATAAGGGGATGTTTCACCCGGTTTGCCGAATACAGATACCAGCTATAGCTGGCACCACGTGCACAGCCGCGCGGTTCATGGTTGGGAAGGTCGGGTCGTGTGCGCGGATAATCGGTTTGCTGGGTTTCCCAGGTAACAATGCCGGATTTGACATAGATTTTCCAGGAACACGATCCGGTACAATTTACCCCGTGTGTCGAACGAACAATTTTATCGTGGCGCCAGCGATTACGATAGGTATCTTCCCAATCACGGTTTTCACGTGTGACCTGACCGTGACCATTGGCAAATGTTTCCAGTTCTTTGGACTGAAAAAAGTTCAGTCTGTCGAGCAGATGGCTCATTTTTCTTTCTCTCTCTCCTGAAGGCAGGGGCGTAGCAAGGCGGGACTTGCCAGCGGGGACTTAGCAGGGAACCTTTGCCCCTTTGCGGGCATAGCAAGCCCAGGTAATGACCACGCAAACCGCATAAAAGGCGGCAAACAACCAAAGGGCGGCTTCGGGGCCACCGGTAAGCCCGATTGACGTGCCATAGGCTTTGGGAATGAAGAATGCGCCGTAAGCGGCAATCGCAGAGGTGAAGGCGATAATCGCAGCACTTTCGCGTTCGGCCTGTTTGAGGGTTGCCGCACCGTCAAGCGTGGGCATCAAACGCGGAATTTCCTGGCGCATAATTGACGGGATCATTTGAAAGGTGGACGCATTGCCAACGCCGGTCAGGAAAAACAGCGCCATGAAGCATGTGAAAAAGCCCCAGAAGTCACCCGGCACATTGCCCGAAGGCAGGTAATGCAAAACACCGATGACAGCGGCGATCATTGCGATAAACGTCCACAAGGTGACACGCCCACCGCCAAAGCGATCCGAGATCCAGCCGGTGGCCGCGCGTGACAGAGCCCCGACAAGCGGGCCAAGAAAGGCAAATGCCAAAACATCAACACTGGGGAACTGGGTTTTCATCAGGAGCGGGAAACCGGCGGAATACCCGATGAACGAGCCAAAAGTACCTGTATAAAGGATGCACATGATCCAGTTATGACGGCGTTTGAGGATAACCGACTGTTCCTTGAAGCTGGCTTTGGCGTCGGCAATATCATTCATGCCAAACCAGGCGGCGATAGAACCGATGATCAAAAATGGTACCCAGATAAAACCGGCATTTTGCACCCACAACTGCCCGCCATCAGAAAGCGTTTGCCCGTCGCCGCCCAGTACACCAAACACACTGGTGGTAATTGCCATTGGCACGGCAAATTGCATGACCGATACGCCCAGATTGCCCAATCCGGCATTTAAGGCCAGGGCATTCCCTTTGCTTTTTTTAGGGTAGAAAAAGGCAATATTGGCCATTGATGAGGCAAAATTTCCGCCCCCCAGCCCGCAAAGCAGGGCCAATATCAAAAAGATATAATAGGGTGTATCCGGGGTTTGTACGGCAAAGCCGATGCCAATAGCGGGGAGCAACAGTGATGCGGTTGACAGGGTTGTCCATAAACGGCCACCGAAAATTGGCACCATGAAGCTGTAAAAAATGCGCAGGGTTGCACCAGACAAACCAGGTAAAGCCGCCAGCCAGAATAATTCGCCCGTAGTGTAGTTAAATCCGATGGCGGGCAATTTTGCCACCACCACCGACCAGACCATCCACACAGAAAAGGCCAGCAGCAGGCACGGAATGGAAATCCAGAGATTGCGGGTCGCAACAGAGGCCCCGGTTGTGTCCCAAAACCTGTTATCTTCCGGGCGCCAATCGGTAAGGATATAGCGATTTTGGCGAGTTTGAACATTCATGACAAGTTTCCTTTAGCGTGCAGTTGGCCGACCGGTGGTGTTCACACCAGTGGTGTCAGACATCGTTTTGGCACGCGATGTTGGAGCGCCCAGGGGATGGTCGGGCAAATCGGAAAGGTATCTTTCGTCGGCAAGGGCCGGATGGCGACGGTGTTCCATTTTGCGGATCACGACATGCATCCACACCGTTGAAATTGCGACGATGGCAAATAACAGCATGAAGGGTGCGGTCCAGACCCCGGTTGCATCAAGCAGCATCCCAAAGGCGACGGGCAGGAAAAAACCACCCAATCCGCCAATCATCCCAACCAGGCCACCCACCGCGCCGACATGGTGCGGGTAATAAACCGGTATATGTTTGTAGACGGCGGCTTTACCCAAACTCATGACAAAACCAAGCGCAATGGTAAGGGCGACAAAAACGTGCAGCGATACCCCGAAATTAAACGAGATCGGCTCGTGAATGCCTGAAATGGTATAGGCTGTCGTCGGGTAACTTAGGAAAAACAGGCAGATTAGCGAGACGATGAAGGTCAGATACATCACGGCGCGTGCGCCCCATTTGTCTGACATCCAGCCTCCCAACGCCCGGAAGATTGACCCCGGCAAGGAATAAAGACCGGCAAATACACCCGCTGTTGTCAGCTCAAGGCCATATGCCCCGACATAATAGCGTGGCAGAAACGATGCCAGCGCCACAAAGCCGCCGAAAACGAAGAAGTAATAGATTGAAAAACGCCACACCTGCATGTTCTTTAGAGGGGCGAGTTGCGCACTGGTCGATACTGGACCTTCACCGGAACGCTTGCGTTCCAGATGTACCGGGTCTGTTTTGGCAAACACGAAAAAAAGCACCGCGATGATTGCCAGTACGATGGCATATACCTTGGCCGTACCCTGCCAACCCAACGCAACAACAAGAAAGGGGGCGGCAAAATTGGTAACGGCGGCACCGACATTGCCAGCCCCGAAAATGCCAAGCGCCGTTCCCTGGCGATCCTTTTCAAACCAGCGTGATACATAGGCCACGCCAACAATAAAAGACCCGCCCGCCAGACCCAGTCCAAGGGCTGCGAGCAGGAATATCGGATAGCTGTGAACCGAGGTAAGCAACCACACGGCAACTGCGGTTATCAGCATTTGCAGTGGAAAAATAATTCGCCCGCCGAACTGTTCAGTCCAGATGCCGAGAAAAATCCGGCTGATCGACCCGGTCAGCACAGGTGTTGCGACGAGCAGGCCAAACTGTGTATCTGTAAGCCCAAGTTCGCCTTTGATCTTGACACCAATAATGGAGAAAATAGTCCAGACAGCAAAACACGTGGTGAATGCAAAGGTGCTTAACCCCAGGGCTCGCGCCTGATCTGTTCGGGTTACCTTGCTGAGAGCATACATTTTCGTCCCTCTCTTTTCCGTTGGCGCGATATTCGTGCGCCTTTCGGAATGCAGTAATGCGTCAGGGAGAGATCAAAAACTTGATCAGAATCAATAAATCATTTTAGCCGTGTAAAATAATCGTAGACACAAAAGGTGATAATTATAAATATTGATTATTCAGTATTGAAGTAAATATTTATTGCTTACTTGATTGAATAATTTTTTGTTTATGCTTGATAATTATCAAGTGAGAAGAAGGATAAACATCATGCGCCCGTCGGATGTGCCTGATTTGCGTGATCTTGAGTTGTTCCGTGAGATGTCGGAAGAACGATTCGAGGACTTGATGCATGGTGCGTACGTGCAGACTTTTCCACCAATGGTTGATCTGATCACCGAGGGGGATATGAGTGATTTTCTGCATGTCGTTTTGGAAGGCAGGGTGGAATTGTTTGCATCATGGAACGGTCATGAGACCACGATTGCAACGGTAGAACCGATTGCGACCTTTATTCTGGCGGCGACAATTAACGATGCCTCTTATCTTATGTCGGCGCGAACATTGGAAAAATCGCGGTTGATTTTGTTGCCGTCGTCCGATGTGCGGAAGGTCTTTGATGCGGATGGTGCTTTTGCCCGTAGTGTGGTTCGGGAACTTTCGGCACGGTATCGTACAGTAATTAAAAATACCAAAAATTTGAAATTGCGCAGTTCTTTGGAAAGGTTGGCAAATTATTTGCTGCATCAATATGAGATTGAAGGATGCAATGCCGAGTTTGATCTGCCGATCGAAAAACGCAAGATAGCTTCTTTTTTAGGGATGACCCCTGAAAACCTGTCGCGGGCTATTCGTGGGCTCCGGCCCTATGGCGTTGAAATTGACGCCCAGCATATAAAAATTGCCGATTTTGACGCGCTGCAGAATTTGGCAAAGCCCAGCCCGCTAATTGATGAATCTGACGTGCCGTTAACGGAATAGGGCTGCTGCAAGGGCAGCCTGGCTAATAAAGGGACCATTCACCCCTTGTTCTGATGACGTAATTCTATGGCATGATTTTCATTAAGTTATTGTTTCAAATTATCTTTTAGATCAATTCCAGCTCGCGTACAGAAAATGACCAAAGTCAAGTGAGGGTCGCGCTCAAAGGGATAGGTTCTTCGCACGTTGGTCGCGGTTTTATCTGAAACCGCCCGTACGCGGGGAATTGGGAACGTGCCTGAATATTACCGAACAGTTTGGGGACGAAGGGCGTGTGCCTTTCTGGTGGGGTTGATTTTGGTATTGTGCAGTGTCGGCGCACATGCCGAACGTTTGTCCACTTACCTTCATAAAATCACCCTTACCGACTTTTTCCCTAAAGCAGACAGCGTTGGGGCCATTCAGGATGATGTCCCGGTGGCACCGGTTTTTCAAGGCAGCCGTTTATTGGGTTATTTATTCCTCAATAGCGACTGGGCCAATTCGATTGGGTATTCGGGAAAGCCAATCGATATTGTGCTGGGGATTACCGCTGACGGTGTTCTTGCCGGTGGCCGTCTGGTCGCGCATAAGGAACCGATTGTTCTGGTCGGAATTCCTGAAAGTAAAATCACCCACTATATTGATAACTATAAGGGTTTCGACGTGGCAGGATATGCCAAAAGCGGAACTCAGGATGCGTTGCCTTCCGATATTGTAAGCGGTGCAACGGTTACCATTATGGTGATTGACGATTCAATGCGCCGGTCCGCGATCAAGGTTGCCCGGGCTTTGCAATTGGGTGGTTTGCGTATTTCGGGGCTTGTTGCTGATCAATATGCCGTTGATACAACCCAAAGCATCATCGTTGACTGGCAAACTTTGTTGGGTGACGGGTCTGTACGGCGGCTTAACGTCACACGCGATGACATAAATCAGGCGTTTGAAAGTAATGCCGATCCCCGGGCCGTCAGCAAGGCGCTGCCACCTCCGGGCGATACAACGTTTATTGATCTTTATGCAGCACTGGTCTCTATCCCGACGATTGGACGCAGCCTTCTGGGCGATGCTGAATATTCAAACCTGCAAAAAATGTTGAAACCGGACCAGCAAGCAATCCTGATTGCGGCAAACGGCGAATACTCGTTTAAGGGTTCCGGCTATGTTCGGGGCGGTGTGTTTGATCGTATTCAGGTTAATCAAGGGGATAGCAGTATCCGGTTTCGGGACCGCCATCATAAACGGCTGGGTGATATTGCCGCGGCGGGGGCCCCAAAATTTAGCGAAGTTTCCCTGTTTGTTGTTCCGCGCGATGTCAAACTCGATCCGGCGGCACCGTGGCATTTGCAATTATTGGTGCAGCGCCAATTGGGTGCACTGGATAAAATCTTCACGATTGTCGGGCTTGATTATACACCACCAGTCAAATATCTGCGCAAGATCTCCAAACCCGAGCCTGTTTCCGCGCCGATGGCGACATCGGCACCAAATGGAAACACCGTAATCGCGGATGACGACGATGGCCGTGACGCGCTATGGGTTCGGGTTTGGAAAGGACGTGTTGTTGATATAGCGGTGCTGATTACAGCGATGCTGCTGTTAACCGGGCTGTTCTTTTTCCAGGACTGGTTCGTTCGCCGTCGCAAACTAACAGCGCGGATCCGTGTTGGCTTCCTGTTGTTTACTGTTACCTGGATTGGGTATTACGCCCACGCCCAACTGTCTGTCATCAATGTGTTAACGGTGGCAACATCGTTTGGTTCCGGTTTCGATTGGGGCTATTTCCTGATGGACCCGATAATCTTCATTTTGTGGTTTGCGGTTGCGGCGGCGATGATTTTTTGGGGACGTGGGGCTTATTGTGGCTGGCTGTGTCCGTTTGGCGCATTGCAGGAATTACTGAACAAACTTGCGAAAGCAGTGCGTATTCCGCAACTGACCATACCGTTTTCTGTTCATCAACGATTGTGGCCGCTTAAATACATCGCGTTCCTGGTGTTGTTTGGCGTGGCGTTTCATGCCTTTGACCAGGCCGAGCGTATTGCCGAAATCGAACCGTTTAAAACCGCGATTATTTTGTCCTTTGTCCGCGATTGGCCATTTGTTCTTTACGCCGTCATCTTGCTGGTGATCGGGCTTTTTGTTGAACGGTTTTATTGCCGCTATCTTTGCCCGTTGGGGGCCGCATTGGCCATTCCGGCGCGTTTACGGGTAAATGACTGGCTTAAACGCTATCGCGATTGCGGGTCGCCCTGTCAGCGGTGTTCGGTCGAATGCATGGTTCAGGCCATTCACCCTGACGGGCATATTGACCCCAATGAATGCCTCTATTGCCTGCATTGCCAGGAACTTTATTACGACGAACATGATTGCCCGGTGGTCATAAAACAAATGGCCCGGATTGAACGTCGTCTGGCTTTGCAAACCAAACCTCCAGCTTCTCCCATTCAGAATAATCCTGCCACGGGTGTTTCCGGTGTCGGGGGGAAAGCTGGGCCTGATTCCGATCCGAATGCCGGGAACGGCACATAACCTGCACCTTCAGGAGCATTATTATGTCTAATCACGACGAGAACATGAAATTAACACGTCGAAGCCTGTTGGGAGGCACTGCAAAAGTCGCCGGACTGGCTGGTCTTGCAACGGCCACCGGTGCTGCTGGTATCGCGGGAAGTTCGGTGCTGTTGGGTAACAGCCGTTCTGCAAAAGCCGCATCTGCACATGACTCTGCCACGGTCGCGCCAGGCGACCTTGATGAATATTACGGCTTTTGGAGCAGCGGCCAGGCGGGTGAAGTGCGTATTATGGGCGTGCCATCAATGCGTGAATTAATGCGCATTCCCGTTTTTAACCGGTGCAGTGCCACAGGTTGGGGGCAAACCAACGAAAGCCGGAAGATATTAACCGAAGGTTTGACCGAAGATACGAAGAAATTTCTGGCGGATAAAGGCGGGGTCTGGGTGAATGGCGATTTGCACCACCCGCATATGTCCTTTACCGATGGCACCTATGACGGACGTTATTTGTTTGTAAATGACAAAGCCAACACCCGGGTTGGGCGTATTCGTTGCGATGTAATGAAATGCGATAAAATTACCGAAATCCCCAATGCGTCGGACATTCACGGTTTGCGGCCACAGAAATACCCGCGTACCGGTTATGTGTTTGCCAATGGCGAGCATCGTGTGCCGATGCCCAATGACGGTTCCATTCTCGACGAACCGAAAAAATACCATGCTATTTTTACGGCCATTGATGGCGACAGCATGGAAGTGGCGTGGCAAGTGATCGTCGACGGTAATCTGGATAACTGCGATGCCGATTATCAGGGCAAATACGCGATTTCGACTTGCTATAACTCGGAAGAAGGCACGACCCTGGCCGAGATGACGTCAAGCGAGCAGGATTGGGCTGTTATTTTCTCGATTGAACGTATTGAACAGGCCGTTCGTGACGGCAAGTTCAAGGTTATGAATGGCGTTAAGGTGCTTGATGGTCGCCATGGGTCGCCCCTGACGCGTTATGTGCCGGTATCGAACAGCCCGCATGGTTGTAATACGGCACCGGATGGCCGCCATGTTGTGATTAATGGTAAACTGTCGCCGACAGTTACGGTTCTGGATGTCACCCTGTTTGAAGATTGCTTTAACGATAAAATCAAACCGCGCGGTGTGGTTGTTGCCGAACCGGAATTGGGCCTTGGTCCGCTACACACAGCTTTCGACGGCCAGGGAAATGCCTTTACCACCCTGTTTATCGATAGCCAGATTTGCAAGTGGAACATTGATAAAGCCCTGCGGAAGTTCAAGGGCGAAGACGTTGATCCGATCCTGAACAAGGTCGATGTCGAATATCAACCGGGCCATAACCATACCTCGATGGGGGAAACCAAGGAAGCCGATGGCAAGTGGCTGGTCAGCCTTAACAAGTTTTCCAAAGACCGGTTTATCAATGTTGGTCCGTTAAAACCGGAAAATGATCAGTTGATGGATATTACCGGGGATACTCCGGTGATTGTTCACGATGGCCCAACCTTTGCCGAACCGCACGATTGTATCATCGTTAAACGTTCAATCGTGAATCCGCTTCGGGTTTGGGATCGTAATGATCCAACCTGGGATGATGCGCGCGCATGGGCGAAAAAGGATGGTATTGATCTTGAAAGTGCCGAGGATGTTATCCGCGATGGTAACAAGGTGCGCGTCTACATGTATTCCAGCGCGCCGATGTATAGCCTGGAAAAATTCGAGGTTAATCAGGGCGACGAAGTTACCGTTTTCATCACCAATATTGATGACGTTGATGACCTGACACATGGTTTCACCATTGCAAATTATGGCATTGCGATGGAGGTGGCACCACAAGCGACTGCTTCTGTCACCTTTAAGGCCGATCGTCCGGGCGTTCACTGGTTCTATTGCCAGTGGTTCTGTCATGCGCTGCACATGGAAATGCGCGGTCGTATGCTGGTTAAACCGGCCTAACAGGGGAAACTGATGTTACTGGTTTCGCGATGGACTTTTTGGGTGAAGGTGGTCTGTCTTGCGAGCATCCTGCTTTTTCAGGTTCCTGTTTCGGGGCGGGCGGTGGAAATCACCGTCCCGGCTGCGCCCGGGGCGTTTGAAAAGGCATTGATGGATGCAAAAGATGGCGATCACTTGATACTTGCGCCAGGGGTTCATCGCGGGCCAGTGATCATTTCGCATTCTATTGACCTGACAGGCTTTGCCGGTGCGGTGATAGAGGGGGCCGGCACAGGTAACGCAATTACAGTTGATGCACCGGATGTGCGGATACACGGACTTACGGTTACGGGTTCCGGTTTGACGTTATCGACCCAGGATTCCGGTATTTTTGTAACCGAAAACGGGGATCGCGCCCGGATTGAGGATAACCGGATCCTTGATAACCTGATTGGTGTTTATTTGTCGGGGCCGGAAAATGCGGTGGTCATGAATAACGATATTGTTGGCCGTCGTGATTTGCGTGTCAACGAACGGGGTAATGGCGTGCAGTTATGGAATACGCCGGGTTCAAAGATCGTTGGCAATCGTGTCTCGCAAGGGCGCGATGGCATCTTTGTCACGACCAGTAAAAAAAATCTGTTTGCCGATAACGTCTTTCGCGACGTTCGTTTTGCGGTGCATTACATGTACACCAACGATAGTGAAATTCGCGGTAACCGTTCTTATGGTAACACCGTTGGATATGCGTTGATGTATTCCGACCATTTGCGGGTGTTTGACAATCTTTCCCGCGGAGATCGCGACCACGGCATTATGATGAATTACGCCAATTCGTCGGTCTTTAAGGGAAATGCCGTTGAAGATGGCGGCACCAAATGCGTTTTTATCTACAACTCCAATAAAAACAGGTTCGAAGATAACCTGTTTCGCAATTGCCAGATCGGTATTCATTTTACGGCCGGGTCTGAACGGAACGCAATTGTTGGCAATGCGTTTGTCGGCAACCGTACCCAGGTCAAATATGTCGGGACGCGATGGCTGGAATGGTCGGAAAATGGCCGTGGCAATTACTGGAGCGACAATGTTGCCTTTGACCTTAATGGTGATGGCATTGCCGACCAGCCTTATCGGCCCAACGATGTTATTGACCAGGTGATCTGGGCATATCCGGCGGCCAAGCTTCTTATTAATTCGCCAGCCCTTCAAATTCTTAAATGGGCGCAATCGCGGTTTCCTGCCTTGCATCCCGGCGGCGTAGTAGACAGCGCACCTTTAATGGCACCGCCAGCCGTGAACATAACCCGGAAAGAGACCCGCCATGCCGGTTGAAAATGCCGTTGAAATACAGGGTGTCACCAAAATTTTTGCCACCCAGCACGCCCTTCAGAACCTTACTTTGTCGGTTGGTGCGGGTGAAAGCCTGGCATTGCTTGGCCATAATGGTGCGGGCAAAACGACGTTGATGAAACTGATACTTGGTTTGTTGCGGCCCGATGCTGGCCAGGTTCGTATTCTTGGGGTTGATCCGGTTGGAAAAGGGGCCGATACGGCCCGCCGTTTTCTGGGGTATTTGCCCGAAAATATCGCTTTCTATCCGTCTTTAACCGGGGCGGAAACGCTGGCTTTTTATGCACGTCTTAAACATCACCCGGTCAGCGATTGCGCGCGTATTCTTGACCGTGTTGGCCTGGCCGGGGCGGCGGGCAAACGGGTTGGAGCTTATTCCAAAGGCATGCGACAGCGTCTTGGTTTGGCGCAAACCCTGATCGGCAGTCCCAAAGTCATGCTGCTTGATGAACCGACAACCGGCCTTGACCCGGAATTGCGCAACGGATTTTACGAAATCGTGCGTCATCTGGAAGAAGAGGGGGTGAGCGTTATTCTATCGTCTCATGCTTTGACCGAACTGGAAGCGCACACCCGTAAAATTGCGATTTTACGCAATGGTGTATTGATCGCAGCAGGAACCTTGCCCGAACTGAGAGAGCGCGCCAATTTGCCAATCCATGTCAGGCTTCGGACGGAAGGCACCGGTGCCAGCGATAACATTATGTCGCAATTACCCGATGGCATAACCCCAAAGCGTTTTAACGGCCACGCGATTGAGCTTACCTTACCCGCGATACGCAAAATGGAAATTCTTCGTCATCTTACCAGCACGTCAGACGGTATCGCCGATCTCGAGGTTTGCTTGCCGTCTCTGGGGGATTTGTATTTGTATTTTCAAAACCAGAGTGTCCCGTCATGAGATCGATTTTGATCATCGCAATCAAGGAATTTCGTGACGGTATACGTAATCGCTGGTTTCTTGGCGCGGCGGGTGCCCTCACATTATTTGCACTTGGGTTAACATTTTTGGGCAGCGCGCCTTCCGGGTCGGTGGGCGTGGACCGGTTGGCCGTAACAATTGTTAGTCAGGCCAGCCTGTCGGTGTTTCTGTTGCCGCTGATGGCTTTGCTATTGTCCTATGATGCCCTTGTGGGCGAGGTTGAACGTGGCACGATGGCCTTGCTGCTGACGTATCCTGTTGCGCGGTGGCAGGTGGTGATTGGCAAGTTTCTGGGGCAAACCGTCGGTCTTGGTTGTGCAACGGCGATCAGTTTCGGGGTGGCGGCGGGGTGTCTTGTCTGGCTGGCACCGCAAAGTACCAACTGGTTTGGCTACCTGGTGCTGGTGGGAACATCGATTATGCTGGGCGGCATTTTTGTTGCCATTGGGTTACTGATCAGTGCTTTCCCCCGTCAGCGGGCGGCAGCAGCGGCTTTTGCCTTTATTGTCTGGTTGCTGCTGGTGGTGATGTACGACATGGCGTTATTGGGATGGCTGGTTGCTGATGGCGGGCAATCCATCGGGGCGTGGTTGTTTAATTTCTTTTTGGTTCTTAATCCGGCGGATGCGTTTCGTATGACAAACCTGGCAGGCATTGAAGATGTTCGCGCTGCCGCCGGGTTACTCGGTACCGAAATGACAGGGCCTGTTGCGGGCATTACGCCATTGATTTCAATGGTATTGTGGATGGTTGTGCCGTTGCTGCTATCGGTTATGGTTTTCCGCAGGAAACAGATATGAACAAACTTTTTTCAGCTATTTTCCTGTCGCTGGCCGCACTTGCCGCATGCAAGCCTGAAAGCGCGGCGACAATGCCCGATCCGGTGGCATTGACACGTGATGTATCGGGATATTTTTGCGGAATGATCGTTTTTGACCATCCCGGCCCGAAGGCGCAAATACATAAGCAGACGGGTGAAAGCCCGTTGTGGTTTCCGTCTGTTCGTGATGCCATCGCCTATACCATGATGCCCGGCGAAGCCATTGATATTGTCGCAATTTATGTAACGGATATGACCGGTTACCGCGACTGGAAAAACCCGCCCCAACACTGGATTTTAGCTAAAGACGCCTTTTTCGTAATTGATAGCGACCAGACCAGCGGCATGGGGGTGGGGGAAACGGTTCCGTTTTCCACCCGCAAGGCGGCAAACGATTATGTTGGGGTGCATCACGGTCAGGTCGTTTCCTTTAAGGAAATTCCGCAAAGCTATGTGCTTGGCGGTGGTGATAACCCGGAGGTAAAGTCATGACCGATCTGGCAAAAAGGCGCAGCCTGACTGTATTCGCCAGTGTGCTCGCGGGAAGCTGTCTGCCACGTTTGGCCCGTGCGGGCGCGGTGCGTGATGATCATCCTCGTCGTTGGCGCGGCACCGCGATGGGGGCCGAGGCGACCATTTTTTTCGAAGGGGTGGACGAAAAGACAGCAGATCGCCTGATCGGCCAGATCACGCAGGAGATTGACCGCCTCGAAGGTATTTTTAGCCTGTATAGACCGGAATCAACCTTGTCGCGTCTTAATGCAAAGGGCGTTGTTATCGGCCCCGAACAGGAATTCACTGAACTGCTGGTATTGGCGCAGCATTTTGCAGAAATAACTGGTGGGGCTTTTGATCCCACTGTGCAACCGTTATGGCAAGCGCTTGCTGATTTGTCGGTTAATAAAGTGCGAGACGAGGCCCTGATTGACAGAACGGTTTTGCGCGCATTGGACGATGTTGGATATAAAAACCTGATTGTTTCCGAGGGGCGTGTATCGTTCAATCGACCGGGTATGCAAGCGACATTAAATGGTATTGCCCAAGGCTATATGACCGATCGCATTGCCAACATGTTGTCTGAAAATGGTTTTTGCAATGTGTTGGTGGATTTGGGTGAACATCGCGCTACCGGGCCGCGTATCAGCGGTGATCCGTGGAATGTGCGGATAAAATCGCCTTTTACAGGCTTGCCCGGGCGTGAAGCGATCAATTTATTTGCCGATGCTCTGGCGACATCGGGCGGATACGGGTTTCGTTTTGACTTGCCAGGCAAAAGATCCCATTTGCTGGATCCCCGAACCGGGGCTTCACCGGTAATATGGGATAGTCTGTCGGTAAGGGCAGCCAGTGCAACCGAAGCAGATGCCTTATCAACTGCATTTTCTGTAATGGCACCGGCTGAAATTGCAACCGTGCTGCCTTTAACCCGGGTTTCTTTGGTGCTTGGCTTGCCTGTAGCGAATGAAAAACCGGTTAAGATGTTACAGGCCGGATGATTAACTTTTGACGATAGTCAAGATGCAGGGTCCGTTACGAGGATAAAATCCGCTGGCTTTTTTGGTAAGAAGCATCCGCTTGTTATTCGGATCGAGAGCCATTTTCCTCGACTAAAGACCGAAGGTGGACTTGGCCAGATATACCCTTTTCCCGATGGAGATCCGCAATGTGCGTCGATGCTCAAACTGTATCTGTAGCTTCAGATTTTTTAAACCGACGTGTCGGTGAACTGGCAGCATCTATCCCTGGTGCTACGCGCGTATTTCGTCGGCACAGGATTAATTTTTGCTGTGCCGGAGAACGGGAACTGATCCAGGCCATCGAAAAGCGCGGGCTGGATGCACAAGTGATCGTTGACGAGCTTGTAGCACTTGAAAATGTTGATGATGCGTTGCCTGTTGCTGCGGATACACCAACATTGATCACGTTTATTTTGAACCGCTACCACGATACCCATCGTGCCGAGTTGCAAGAACTGGTTTTGCTGGCACGCAAAGTTGAGCGTGTACATGCCAATGACGAAAACTGCCCGATAGGCCTTTCTGCCATTCTTGAAGAATTGTTGATCGACTTGAACGATCACATGATCAAGGAAGAAACGGTTTTGTTTCCGGTCATGCTAAACGCGGATGCAATGGTGATGGGGCCAATTGCCCAGATGCGGTTCGAGCACGAAAATCATGGCGAATATATTCATAGGCTTGAGGCCGTAACGTCACATCTTTCGCTTCCAGGTGGTGCGTGTAATTCCTGGCGCGCTCTTTATGATGGTGTTGCAAAACTGATCGAGGATCTGGTTGCGCATATCTATATTGAAAACAGGGTTTTGTTCCCGCGTTTTGAACGCTGAAGCCAGTTGATATTTAAAGTTTGTTCCGGTGGTCCTGCGTTGGACCCCGGAGCATTGGCCGATGTGGCGGGACAGCGATGTGTTTTGCCCGTCAGGGCCTAATACCAATCTGCACTGATCGAAATCGGTCCGTGCAACCGTCAATCGACGGGCGGGCTTTTCTGAAACCCTTGCCAATCGCTCTTAGGCCGCGCGGCACAGTCGCGCCTAACAAGTTTTCAATGAGTTTCACTGATAGAAAACTAGTATAAGCATAATTTCATAAACGCCTGATCGCAAAAAGCCGTACGGTCATTTCTGTTTGATTACAGAAAATCTCCTAACAAGGGGCGAATGCGCGTAAGTTCCTCAAGGTGGGCAGCCGAGAGCTCTGCCAAGTCCTGATTTGCGCGCTCGGTAAGTTCAAGGATTACCTGCCGGTTGTCATCGGGGCTGGGTTCGCGTTGCACCAGTCCGGCCTCGACAAGCCGGTTGACCAGTTCAACCGCACTGTGATGGCGGATCAGCAAACGTTTGGCAAGATCACCGATTGTGACCTTGCGGTCCTCTGGAAATCCTTTTATTGCCAGCAAAGCCTGATGCTGGCGCGGGGTAAGACCGATGTTCTTGGCAGCCTTCTGGCTGAAGTCCAGAAAGCAGCGCAAGACATAGCGAAATTCCGCCAATGTCCGATAATCGGCCAAGGTTATATCTTCAGGGCTTTTTTTCGATGTCATTTTTAGGGTGCATCCTGTGTGGTGACGACGCCGCGCGATGATGCCTTGCATTTATATATCGCATTACGATATATAAATTTCGCCAGTTTACAAAGTATCTAAAGTGACATCTGCCCAATGAAATTCCGTCGAAAATCTGCAAGCTGCCGTCTGGCGGATTTTGCAACATGCCTTCGCGTGTTGATGGGCGCAGCGAGTGCGCTGGCTGGTATGGCTGCTTTTGATATGCAAGGAAGAACTTCGTCACGTGTTGGTCGGGCGGTTAAACGGCGCTTTGCGGTTTTTGCGCCCATTCTGGTTGGTGCAACCTTGCGCAACCGGCTGTTTTCTGCCCTTGGTGCGATTGCCGGTATTTCATTGACCGGGCTGGTATGCGGTGCATTTCTGGGCGATAGTCCGTGGGTTCCCCTGATTGTGGCCCCAATTGGGGCCTCGGCGGTGTTGTTGTTTGCCGTGCCTTCCAGTCCCTTGGCGCAACCCTGGCCGATTATTGGCGGCAATACCTTGTCGGCGATGGTGGGCATCGCGGTTGCACATTTTATTGATGTTCCGGTACTGGCAATCGGGGCGGGGGTGTCGTTGGCAATTGTTGTGATGTCCTTAACCCGCTGTTTGCATCCGCCGGGTGGGGCGGCGGCCTTGACGGCGGTTCTGGGCGGGAAGGTTGTTGCCGGCTGGGGGGTGTTGTTTCCACTGTTACCGGTCGGGATTAATTCCTGCCTGCTTGTTGGGGTTGGTTTGATTTTTCATAAAATCATGAACCATTCCTATCCGCATCGTCCTGCGCCACAGGTTGAAAATGTACATCATACCCTTGATTTGCCATCGCAATTGCGCGGCGGTGTTAATCGTCAGGACATTGCGGTCGTTCTGGAACGTCGCGATGAATCCTTCGATATTGACCCCGATGACCTTGAAGGGTTGATTGGTGATGTCGTCCTTCAGACGTTGGCGCGAAATGGTGGTGACCCCAAATGTCAGGATATTATGTCACGTGATGTAATCTCGGTTGGACAACGCATGTCGTGTGAAACAGCAAGATCGTTACTGCTTCATCATAATATACGCACCTTGCCGGTAACCGATTATAATGACCGGTTGGTTGGGGTTGTGGGATTACGTAATATTATATCTGCCGTCGGTCCGGTCGAGGATCATATGGTGCCAGCCGTTATCGCCGCACCCGATAGTCCTGCGTTTGATATTGTCCCACGCTTTGCCGGTGGTACGACGCACGGGGTTGTCATTACGGAAAAGAATGGGAAAATTGTTGGTCTTGTTTCGCAGACAGATTTGCTGGCGACGATTTCCTGTCTTATCGGCCTGAAAACCCCTGTAATCGGCCAAACTCCACCCCACAGTCACATGGTGGCTGCTGAGAGTTGAAAAGATCATCCAGGACCATTTTGCGAGCAATTTTGGGCGTTATGCAATGACCTTCGGTATTGCGGTTACGTTGTTCTATTAACTTTTGGCTATCCCGTGCAAAGCTGGCAGATGATGCGGACCCGGATTTTACATTCCGGGCCCGCGCATTCGAGTTAAGCAGCTTTTACCCGGGCAAAGCCTGATTGTTAAAGTTGTCGTGATCAGGTTGATGGAAGCCGAGATCAGACCGGAGAGCTTAGCGAGGGATAAGATTGAGTGGTTTTTCACCACGGGTGATCCGGTTGATATTCTCGGCCATTGTATTTCGACGGCGTTCAATTGTGCCGTGAGTCCAACCTGACATGTGTGGCGTCATTGTAATGTTAGCCAGTTCATGGAAGGGCAGGCTTGAGGGAAATGGCGTAGGGTTATCTGCGTTAGGGTATTGGTACCATGTATCAATAAACGCATGTTCGATTAGCCCGTTTTTCAGTGCATGATACAGTGCTTCTTGGTCAACCACAGCACCACGCCCGACATTCATGAACACGGCGTTTTTCTTCATCCGTGCAAAAACGTCGTTATCAACAAATCCTGTTGTCGTTGGGGTAAGTGGCAATGTGTTAACAACCGCATCCACCAGCGGTAACATGTCCTTAAATTCGTCAAGCGCATAAAACGCATCAATTTGGGTGTGATCCTTGACATGGGAACGGTTGGCAACATGCACTGTCATGCCAAATGCTTTTGCCCGCTGGGCAATCATGTTGCCGATGTGACCATATCCGAGAATACCGATGGCAGTATTGCCAAGTTCGGTTCTGACCCCCGATGGTCCACCGGCCCAATATTTCCAGTCGCCCTGGCGTAAACGCCTGTCGGCATCCGCAAGCGGAACATGGCGCGATAGCAAGGCTGACATTGCATATTCGGCAATTGCGATTTCGTGGCCAAAACAATTGCAAAGGGCAGCCTCTACGGGCAATTCCGAAATTGCTATGCCGTCGTAACCGGCGCCTGGAACCTGGTAAAGTTTCAGGTTTTTGGGTGTGGCGTGCGTGTTGTTATACTTGATCCCAATGATCACATCAGCGGCAGAATATTCCTTTTGATCTGCATCGGTTTCAAGATTATCGGGCAACAACACAAGTTCGTGTTCGTGCTCCAGCCTTTTGGCAAAGCCCGGGTGAAAAGTCGCAGCATTGTTGCCATGAAATATGATTTTCACGTCGCCTCCATACTTTTTTATCGTTACTGTTTATTGATATTTTCTGATATTTCAGAAAATATCAAATAAAAAATAACAGCATGATGACCGACATGTATCTTCTGACCGAGTTAGAACGGGTCAAAATCCTGTGTCACATCAAACACGCTTGGCGCAACCTCGGTTTCAAGAATCGGGAACATGGCATCGACGAATTCGATCAGTTTATCGGATGCAATCAGGGCGGCGTCTTTTTTTCCTGCCACAACGGCATTCAATACATCCAGGTGACTATCAATTGTCATATCAAGGTTTGCACCATGATTGGTCTGGGTGTGATAAATCCAGCCGAGGCGCCGGAAAATTGTGTGCAGGGGGCGCAGCGTATATTCCAGAAAAGGCTCGCCGCAGGCCGCCAGCATCATTTGATCAATGCGGCGGTCAAATTCGTTGAATTCAACAATCGTCATTTCATTGCGATGTGTGGATAAAAGCCCGATGAGATGCCGCATCTGACGTCGTGATGAACTGCTGGCCCGTTCACTTGCCAGTGCGACAACAAATCGTTCCATGTCGCGACGGAGTTGCAACAACAGATGTGACCGGGTCAGATCTATCGGTGCGATTTGGATGCCCTGCCGAGGCTGGATAATCATAAGTGTATCGGAAGATAGGCGCGTCACAGCTTGATGAACGGGGGTGCGGTTGATACCTGTTAATGTCTGTAGATCCTGGATGCGCAAATAGCTGCCCGGTTTCAAGGTGCACGTCACGATTAATTCTTCGAGCTTGTTATGCGCGACTTCGTTTAGGTTCTTGCCCGTACCCGTCCCGGTTTTTTCATTGCCTAAAGGGCTGTTTTCAGATGCTTTTCCCGCTCGTTTCAACGTCATTGTGTCCCGCTATATTTCAATATACTTCTTGATATATCTGTTTTGGTTCAACACCATATAGCGATATTATCACATATGTGAAACCAAAACCTGTTGAAAAGCACGAACTCTGTGTGCTAGTGATGTTTTGTGAAATATCACAAAACATCACATAAGGGAGGAACCAGAAAAATGAAAAATTGGAAAAAATCACTCGCTGCACTGGCAACAACAAGCTTATTGGCCTTTTCGGCAAGCCAGGCCGCTGCCGATGAAACAATGCAATTGCAGTTTCAGACGCACCATAATGCTTCTTCGTTGCAAGGAAAAGCACTGCTGCGATTTGCCGAGCTTACCAAAGAATATTCGAACAACACTGTGCAAATCGAAATGCACACCAGTTCATCCGTTGTTAACGCCAGTGAAGCCTTTGAAGCATCCAGCATGGGCATCATTGATGGGGATGCGACAGGGGCAGGTTATGTGACGGGCAAAAACCCCGCCTTCCAGTTTTACGGCGATATCATGGGCGGTTACAGCAAACCCGAACAGCTTCTGGGCTGGTATAAGGAAGGCGGGTTAGAACTTGCAAACAAGCTGTATGAAAAATTCAACATGCATCTTGTCGGCGTTTTCATTGCAACGCCCGAGGCTTTGAGCTCTACCACCCCGCTTTCTGGCATCGCTGATTTGAAGGGCTGGAAATTCCGCTCGCCTCCGGGGATGGAATCAGAGATTTTTACCAAGCTTGGTGCGGGCCCGGTTGTTATGCCCTTTGGCGAAGTTTTTACGGCCATGTCCACCGGCACTGTGTCGGGGGCCGATGCATCGACCCTTGCTGTGAACAAAAAGCTCGGCCTTTATGACATTGCCAAATACGCGACCTATCCCGGCTTCCATTCGATGCCGATCGAACATATTGCCCTTAATCTGGATAAATGGAAGGCGCTGAGTGCATCCCAGCAGGCGGCAATGGAAAAGGCTGTCGCAACGATTGTACCTGAAGTTATTTCAGATTCCAGAAAGGCCGACAAGGAAGCCGCTGCAGAACTGACAAAAGAAGGCGTGACCCTGGAAGACTGGAGCAGCGAAGATCGCCAGGCATTCCGCAAGGCTGCGCAAAAAGTTTGGGCCGAATGGGCAACACGTAGCCCCGAAGCAAAAGCTGCTTATGATTCCCACATCGCTTACATGCGTAAAATCGGCATCCTCGACTAATCCACAGGTCAGACTTGTCATCCTCGGGGCGTTCTGCCCCGGGGTCTTTATGGAGGTCCGCGATGCAGGTTACCCCGAAACGCGTGCGCAGTTTCCAATTCGTCGTTGCACTTTTTTCTCTACTTCTCTTGGTCATTGTTGGCGTCACTTTTTTCGAAGTTATTGCCCGCTATATCTTTAAATCCCCTACGATTTGGGCCAACGAGCTTGCCTTGTGGCTTTCGGCTATCCTGTTTCTGGCAGCCGGTCTTTATGCCATGCAACGCGATCAACACCTTCGCATTACTGTTCTTTACGATGTTAGCCCGCCATGGCTGCAACGCATTCTTGATCTGATAACCCTGGTGTGCTGCCTGATTTTTTGCTTTGGTATTGCCTGGTTTGGCGCACCAAGCTCGTGGCAATCGCTGGTGAACTGGGAACCCTTTGGAACCGCATGGAACCCGCCCATTCCAGCAACTGTAAAGCCCGCCATTGTGGTGACAACAGCATTGATGGGCGTTTATGCCATCATCAATTGCGTCAAAAGGTTCCGGGGCATTCCGCCAGAAACAGCAGAAGAATCCGCGGAGGAAAACCGTGTCGATTGAGCTTATTTCCATTGTGCTTGTCGGGGGTGTATTTGCCCTGATGGCGCTTGGCGTTCCGCTGGCCTTTGCCGCCGGTTCCCTGGCTGTTCTGGTAAGTTATCTGAAATTCGGGCCGGCCGTTATCGCGCTTGCGCATAAAACCGTATATGGGCTGGCGACCGAATATTCGTTGCTTTCGGTGCCGCTTTTCATCCTGATGGCAACCCTGCTGGAGCGGTCGCGCCTCGCGCAGGATCTTTATGATGCCCTGTTTAAAATTTGCGGCCATCTTAAAGGTGGCGTTGCAACCGTTACCTTGATTATTTCGGTTTTCATGGCCGCAATCAGTGGCATTATTGGCGGTGAAATCGTTTTACTGGGGCTGATTGCCCTGCCGCAGATGATGCGCCTGCAATATGATCGAAAATTGTCGATCGGTATTATCTGTGCCGGTGGATCCCTTGGGACCATGGTGCCGCCGTCGATTGTGCTGATCATTTATGGGCTGACGGCTGATGTTTCCGTTCAAAAGCTTTTCCTGGCATCGTTTGTGCCGGGCTTTGTGCTGGCCTTTGCCTATTTCGCCTATATCTATATTCGCTGTACCCTTAATCCGGCCCTGACGCCAAAAGTAACCGAAAAAACCGAGCCCTTCACCAGGAAGGACTTTATGCGCGGCATTCTGCCGTTGTTCATTCTGATCGGCATTGTGTTCGGGTGCATTTATGGCGGGGTGACATCGATCACCGAAGCGGCCGGTATCGCCGTTGGCATATCGCTTCTGATTATCTTTCTGCGCTCAGAACTTAATGTCACCATGCTGTGGCAGGCATTGACCCGAACCTTGCAATCGTGCGGAATCATTCTTTGGGTGACGTTTGGTGCCGCGTCACTGATTGCGGTTTATAACCTGTCGGGTGGTCAACGCTTTGTCACCGGTATGATTACCGGGCTGGATATTGCGCCGGTTGTCACAATCATGCTGATGATGTCGATTTTCATTGTTCTGGGCCTGTTTATGGACTGGATTGGCATCCTGCTTTTGACCATTCCCATCTTTGTTCCGATCGTCATACAGCTTGGCTATGACCCGGTATGGTTTGGCGTCCTGTTTTCGTTAACGATGCAGGTTGCGTTTCTCTCGCCTCCGTTCGGTCCTGCGGCTTTTTATCTCAAAAGTGTCGCGCCGCCTGAAATCACGCTGCAAACAATTTTCGCATCTCTCTGGCCCTTTATGCTCATTCAGATCGCCTTTTTGGCGCTGATGCTTGCATTTCCATCCATCGCACTGTGGTTGCCAGAAATACTCAACTAGTCTCCATTCGGGTAAAAACAATGAAGATCACTGCAATTAAAACCTACCGCGTCGCCGAATTTGCCAATGTTCTTTGGGTTCATGTCGAAACGGATGCGGGTGTTACCGGCCTTGGCGAAACCTTTTACGGGGCCGGTGCTGTTGAAGCGCATATTCATGATACGCTGGCAGGACGCCTGATCGGGCAAAACCCGCTTCATATCGAAGCCCTGCACAAGGAAATGGTTAATCTGCCAATGGCGCAGTCATCCACTGGTGCCGAATACCGTGCAGCATCGGCCATCGACATTGCCCTTTGGGATATTTTTGGCAAGGTTTGTAACCAGCCTGTTCACCAAATGCTGGGTGGTTTGTGTTGGGATAAAATCCGGATTTACAACACATGTGCCGGTTATCGTTATGTGCGGACCAATAACATCAAACCGGTTTCCAACTGGAACCTGGGGGATGCCGAAGGCCCGTACGAAGACCTCGAGGGTTTTATGCACCGTCCGGCACAGTTGGCGGAAAACCTTCTGGAATCGGGTATTACGGCCATGAAAATCTGGCCTTTCGACCCGATGGCGGCGGAAACTCGCGGTCAATATATTACGACCGAGCAAATGAAAACCGCCATTCGCCCGTTTGAAGAAATCCGCAAGGCCGTCGGCGACAAGATGGAAATTATGGTCGAGTTCCATTCTCAATGGAACTTGCCCACAGCCAAAAAAATTGCCCGCGAACTCGAACAGTTCAAGCCGACCTGGTATGAAGATCCGATCCGTATGAACTCCCCCCAGGCTTTGGCCGAGTTCGCAGCCTCTACCGATGTGTGGACATGTGCCAGTGAAACGCTGGGGTCACGCTGGCCTTACAAAGAAATGCTCGACCGCGATGCGACCCATGTTGTTATGGTTGATTTGTGCTGGACGGGCGGCCTGACCGAAGGCAAGAAAATTGCGGCATTGGCCGAAACCTGGCATCGCCCGTTTGCCCCGCATGACTGTATTGGTCCGGTTGGCTTTGCTGCTGCCATCCATATGTCTTTCAGCCAGCCCAACACCCTGATCCAGGAAAGCGTCCGTGCCTTTTACAAAGGCTGGTACACCGAATTGGTAACCGCGGTTCCCAGAATTGAAAATGGCTTTGTTTATCCGATGGAGGGGCCGGGGCTTGGGGTTGAATTGCAAAAAACTTTCTTTGAGCGTCGCGATTTAACGGTCCGCGAAAGCAAAATCTGAAACAACACGACAATCGGAGGAACCATGTCTTTGGAACTCTTTTCCCTTACCGGCAAAACCGCCTTGATCACCGGATCTTCGCGCGGGCTTGGTCGGGCCTTTGCCGAAGGCCTGGCTGCGGCTGGTGCATCTGTGATCCTTAATGGGACCAACGCCGAACGTCTTGAGCAGGCGCGGGCGGAAATGTCGGAAAAAGGTATGTCGGTTGATACATCCCTGTTTGATGTGACCGACGAAACCGCAATTAAATCTGCCTTCGCAGGATTTGACGCGGCAGGTATCAAAATTGATATTCTGATCAATAATGCCGGTATCCAGTTCCGCAAACCGATGCTGGATCTTGAAACAGCCGATTGGCAGCGGGTAATTGATACAAACCTGACATCGGCCTTCATGATCGGTCGCGAAGCCGCAAAGCGTATGGTTACTCGCGGATATGGCAAAATCGTCAATATTGGTTCGCTGACTAGCGAATTGGCCCGCGCAACCGTCGCCCCTTATACCGTTGCCAAAGGTGGCATAAAAATGCTGACCAAAGCCATGGCCGCAGAATGGGCAGAGCATGGCCTTCAGGCCAATGCCATTGGTCCTGGCTATATGCTGACCGATATGAATGCGGCTTTGACCTCGAACCCGGACTTTGATGCCTGGGTTAAGGGACGGACACCCGCACGCCGTTGGGGAAAACCCGAGGAACTGATCGGAACGGCGATTTATCTTTGTTCTGATGCCTCGAACTATGTGAATGGCCAAATCATTTATGCCGATGGCGGCATGATCTCCGTTTTGTAAGGAGAATCAGCTTGTATTCTGTTGTTATTCATTCTCCGCACGATCTTCGGCTGGGTTCCATGGACAGCCCTGGTGTTCCCGAAGATCATGCCGTTACCGTCAGAATAGACAAGGGCGGCATTTGCGGGTCGGATCTTCATTATTATCATCATGGCGGGTTTGGGACGGTTAAAATACGTGAACCGATGGTGCTGGGTCACGAAGTTGCCGGAACAGTTGTTGCTGTGGGAAAAGCCGTTGATAACTTTGCCTTAAATGACAAAGTTGCTGTTAATCCTTCAATGCCGTGTAATCAGTGTGCATATTGCCGGGCTAATATGCGTAACCAATGTACGGATATGCGGTTCTTTGGCAGCGCCATGCGTTTCCCCCATCAGCAGGGGCTGTTTCGCCAGAAAATTAATCTTCCGGCAGAGCAACTGGTTCGGTTAAGTGCGCAAACTAGCCTGGAACATGCCGCCTGTAGCGAGCCGCTTGCGGTTTGCCTGCATGCCGTGCGTCAGGCCGGGCCATTATCAGGAAAAAAAGTTCTGGTATCAGGATGTGGCCCTATTGGCTGTTTGACAATCATGGCAGCGCAACATTCCGGTTCCCATTGGATTACAGCCTCGGATTTATCGCAACCTCCTCTTGATATTGCTGTTCAGGCGGGTGCGAACGCTGTCATCGATGTCGCCCGCGATGCAAGCGCGTTTCAGAAACTTTCTGAAAACAAAGGCACCCAGGATGTTGTTTTTGAATGTTCAGGCAGCCCCAAAGCACTCGCCAATGCATTTGAAGCCGTTAAACCTGGTGGCACAATTGTTACCGTTGGATTGGGAGGAAATGGGGAGCTGCCTTTAAGTCTTGCTGTGACAAAAGAAATTAAAATGGTCGGAAGTTTTCGTTTCGACCCGGAGTTTAAACAGGCAGTGGAACTCATTGATCGGGGCATTATCGACGTGACGCCGCTTATCAGTGCCGTGTTGCCGTTTCAAGAAGCCAGGGCAGCATTTGATTTGGCCTCTGATCGCAGCCGCTCCATGAAAGTGCAACTCGATTTTAGCTAATCTGAAAACGGCTAAAGGTTACATTTAATCCGAAATTTGGTTCTGAAAGCTCTGGGTTCCTGACTTTTTACGGGACGGTTCGGGTCCGAAGCATATGCTTCGGACCCTTGTGCTGTTAACTGGCAATTTTTGCTTTTGCCGAGGCGACAATTGCCTTGGTCGTGATGCCAAATTCCTCATACAGGCGTTCAGCCGGGGCGGATGCACCAAAGCCGGGCATGCCGATGACATCAGCCTCGCGGTCAACATAGCGTGTCCAGCCAAATGCAGTGGCGGCCTCTATTGCGATGCGCGGGGCGTCGCCCAGTGTGGCATCACGATAGGCATCGTCCTGCGCGTCGAACAATTCCCAGCACGGCATTGATACGACGGCGACCGAGTATCCTTCGTCGTGCAACAGATGTGCTGCATCGATTGCCAGTGAAACCTCGGTGCCGGTGGCGAGAAGCGTTATGTCACGCGCGTTGCCAAATTGCCGGATGATATAGGCACCGCGCCGGGTTAAATTCTCGTCTCCGGTGTCGCGCAATTGGGGCACTCCCTGCCGGGACAGGGCCATGAGCGACGGTGTGGTGGATGACGTTAACGCGATATCCCATGCTTCGAGTGTTTCCACCGCATCGGCGGGGCGAAAAACGTTAAGATTGGGGATGGCCCGCAAGGATGCCAGATGTTCGACGGGTTGGTGTGTTGGCCCATCCTCGCCAAGGCCGATTGAATCGTGGGTCATAACATAGGTAACACCCAGCCCCATAAGGGCCGAAAGACGGATGGCGTTGCGCGCATAATCCGAGAAGACCAGAAAAGTGCCGCCATAGGGTTTGAAGCCCCCATGTAGCGCCAACCCGTTCATCGCCGCCGCCATGCCAAATTCGCGAACGCCATAACCAATATAACGGCCCGGCATTTCGGCGGTGAACTGACTGTCGACAGCGGAGACCCGTGTGAGGTTGGAGCCGGTAAGATCGGCACTGCCGCCAATCATGGCCGGAACGGCACTGGCAAGGTGTTCCAATGCAATTTGCGATGCCTTGCGCGTGGCAACCTTTTGCGGCGTTTCAAACAGGGCGTTTCGGGCCTTGCTGACTTTATTTTCATAATTGTCGGGCAGTTTACCGGCAATGCGGTCGCGAAAGGCATTGGCATGGTTGGAGGCCGCAAGTTTGGCTTCCCATGCTTTACGTTCCGCAGTACCGCGTGTGCCAATTTCTTTCCAGGATGCGGCAAGGTCGGCCGGTATTTCAAAGGGGGCGGCATTCCAGCCCAGTGCGGCCTTTGCCAGCGCGCCTTCTTCCTCGCCCAGCGGGGCGCCGTGTGCCTTGGCTGTTCCTGCACGGTTCGGGGAGCCAAAACCGATAATGGTTTTCATGGCGATCAGTGTCGGCCGGGTGGTTTCGGCTTTTGCCGCACTCATTGCGGCATCAAGGGCATTTGCGTCATGGCCGTCACAACTGATGACGTGCCAGCCACACGCCCGAAAGCGGGCAGGGACATCTTCGGAAAAGGAAATGGCGGTTGGGCCATCAATGGTGATGTCGTTGTCATCATATAACAGATTAAGTTTGCCCAGGCCAAGATGCCCGGCGAGCGAGATTGCTTCCTGCCCTATGCCTTCTTGCAGGCAGCCATCACCCAGCATGACCCATGTCCGATGATCAACAAGGCCGGGGAATTCGCCAGCCAGCGCCCGTTCGGCCAGGGCCATGCCAACAGCCGTTGCCAAACCCTGCCCCAGCGGGCCGGTGGTGGTTTCAATACCTTTGGCGTGGCCCCATTCCGGGTGGCCCGCCGTGATGGAACCCCATTGACGGAAATTGCGGATCTGATCAATCGTCATGTCTTCATAGCCGGTCAGATGCAGCAAGCCATAAAGCAGCATGGATGCATGGCCGTTTGACAGGACAAAACGGTCACGATCTGCCCAGTCAGGTGCCGAGGCATCGAATTTCAGATGTTTGCGAAACAAAACCGTTGCGGCATCGGCCATGCCCATCGGGGCACCGGGATGGCCGGAATTCGCCGCGTTAACGGCATCAATGGCAAGGGCGCGCAAGCAGTTTGCCAGGGCGAAGTTTTCGGGATCGATGGCGGTTTTGGCCGCGATTTGGGATTGAGCGTTCATGAGTTCCTCCTGTGGCGTATAAGCTAACAGTGAGGCTGTGATCTAACAATTAAAAATAACAAAATAACAAAATTAATGTTGAATTTTACATTTTTGATGTTATTTCTTGAAATGAAGACAGAGGAGCTTTTGTCATGCCCGAAGTTTGGATCGGCACCAGTTGGAAAATGAACAAGACATTATCCGAGGCCCTTGTCTGGGCTGAGGGGATCGCGAAGGCAGATCTGTCGCCGCGCATTCAAAGTTTTGTCATTCCGCCCTTTACGGTCACGCGGGACGTTAAGGCTGCCCTTGCCGAGGTGCCTGTTTTTGTCGGTGCGCAAAATATGCACTGGGCCGATCAGGGTGCCTGGACCGGTGAAATTTCCGCCCCGATGCTGGTGGATTGCGGGCTTGATATTGTCGAGTTGGGTCATTCCGAGCGCCGGGAACATTTTGGCGAAACCGATGAAACCGTTGGTTTGAAAGCCGAATCTGCTGTGCGGCACGGTTTGATCCCGCTGATTTGCATTGGCGAAACATTGCAAGATCGTGAACAAGGCCGGGCGGCCGAGGTTTTGGCGCGCCAGGTGCGCGGTGCTCTTGCCAAACTAAGCGACATGCAAAAGCAGGCGCAAATCTGGCTGGCCTATGAGCCGGTCTGGGCCATTGGTGAAAACGGCATACCGGCAACGTCGGATTATGCCGATGCCCGCCAGGCCGAAATTATTGCCGTGGCCGAGGACGTTTTGGGGCGGCGGGTTCCCTGTCTGTATGGCGGGTCAGTCAACCCGGAAAACTGCGCCGATCTGGTGACTTGCCCACATATCGACGGGCTGTTTATCGGCCGGTCAGCCTGGGACGTCGCGGGCTATCTCGACATTTTAAGGCGCTGCGATGCAGCGCTGGATGCGCAAGCCAAAATGGAGGAAACAACATGAAAATCGTAGTGGCCGGTGACAGTGCCGGTGAAGGCCTGGCAAAGGTTCTGGCAGAATATTTAAGCCAAAACCCTGCTTATGAGGTGACAGAGGCATCGCGGACCGAAAGTGGCCCCGATGATTTTTATGCCAATCTGTCGGACCGGGTGGCATCGGAAATTAAGGCGGGTACCTATGACCGGGGAATTTTGTGCTGCGGCACCGGCATTGGCGTGTGCCTTGCGGCCAACAAGGTACCTGGCATCCGTGCGGCACAAACGCACGATACCTACTCGGCCGGGAAGGCGGCAACATCTAACAACGCGCATATCATTACGATGGGTGCCCGCGTTGTGGGTACAGAACTTGCCAAGGATATTGCCGATGCGTTTTTGTCGGCTGTTTTTGATCCGCAAGGCAAATCGGCCAGCAACGTTAATGCTATCGACGCTGTTGATGCAAAATACCACTCTGCCTGAATTGCAGGTTTACGCGCCGCGGCTTTGAACAACCCGGCCATTTTGACGAAAGCATGTTTCCTTAACATGCTTTACGTAACGGATATCCCGACATGCTGACATTGCCAAATGATCGTGCCCTGGAGGCGGCGATCCTGCACAGCTGCCTGCCTGCCGGGAAACTGGGTGGCGTTATTGATGCCATCGCCAGTGCATTACCCGCAATTGCAGCACGGCTGGCGGCCGGGAAATTGCCCGGTGATCCAGCCGCGCTGTGTGGCAAGAATGAAAGCGGCGATGCGCAAAAGGCGCTTGATGTCGGCGCGCATAATCACATGGTAGCGGTGCTTCAGGGCCGCGGTGTGCGCCATATGCTTTCAGAAGAAGCCGAAGCTGTTGAACTGCTTGATCCCGAGGGGGGTTACGACATTGCCATTGACCCGATTGATGGTTCGGGGTCGATCGGTATTGGCGCGCCGTTGGGGATGCTTTTTGTGATTTACCCTGCCGGTTCGGGCGATTTTTGCCGTAAAGGCAGCGAAGCGGTTGCCGCAGGCTATGCATCCTTTGGGCATTCGCTGGATTTTGGCTTTACCACCGGGCAGGGTGTGCATATCGCCACCTACGACGGGCAGGATTTTCGAATGGCGGCACGCGATGTGTGTGTCAAACCGGCGGCATCGACAATTGCCTATAATGCCTCAAATGAACGGCATTGGTGCCCGGGTTTGAAGCAATGGGCCGCTGGTTTGCGCGCCGGGGCGGATGGCCCGCGTGGACGTGATTTTAATATGCGCTGGCTGGCGGCCGCCGTTGGCGAATTGCACCGAATTTTATTGCAGGGCGGGGCGTTTTTATACCCGGCGGACCAGCGGGGAAACTATCGTGAAGGTCGCCTGCGTTTGGCCTATGAGGCCGTGCCCATTGCTTGCCTGATCGAAGCGGCCGGGGGCCGGGCCACCAATGGCACGCATCGTATTCTCGACCTTGTGCCCGAAACACCGCATCAGAATGTGCCGCTTGTGTTTGGTGCCTCTGATGAAGTCGACATTATCGCAAAATACATATCCGGGGAGATCTGATGAATGGCCCGTATCACGCTTCGCCAGTTGCTTGATCATGCTGCCGAACATGGCTATGCCGTGCCGGCTTTTAACATATCGAACATGGAAATGGGTCTTGCGATTATGAATGCGGCGCGCAAGGCCAATGCGCCGGTGATCCTTGCCGCGTCACGCGGGGCGCGGGCCTATGCCGGAGATCGGTTGCTGGCGCGACTGATTGACGGGTTGGTAGAAACTTTTCCCGAAATTCCGGTTTGTATGCATCTTGATCATGGCAATAACCTTGCAACCTGTGCAACGGCAATCCAGCATGGTTTTACATCGGTGATGATGGATGGTTCCCTGCTGGCGGATGGCAAAACACCGGCGGATTATGATTATAACCGCGATATTACCGCGCGTGTGGTTGAAATGGCCCATGCTTGTGGTGTTTCGGTTGAGGGTGAATTGGGCGTTTTAGGGTCGCTTGAAACTGGTATGGGCGACCAGGAAGATGGTCATGGCGCAACCGGGAAACTGTCCGAGGACCAGCTTTTAACCGACCCGCAAGAGGCCGAACGGTTTGTGCGCGAGACCGGGGTTGATGCCCTGGCGGTGGCGATGGGGACCAGTCACGGGGCGTACAAATTCACGCGCCAGCCGGATGGCGAAATTCTTGCCATGTCGGTTATCGAGGAAATTAACCGTCGTTTGCCCAACACGCATTTGGTGATGCATGGTTCATCTTCTGTCCCTGATGATTTACGCCAGATGATTAATAATTTTGGGGGTGATATGCGCCCAACCTGGGGCGTACCGGTTAAGGAAATTCAACGTGGTATTCGTTCCGGCGTGCGGAAGGTGAATATTGATACGGATAACCGCATGGCGATGACGGCAGGTGTGCGCCGTGTTCTGGCCAATGATCCGACCGAGTTTGACCCGCGCAAATATTTAAAAGAAGGAACTGCCCTGATGCAGGATCTGTGTCAAAACCGGTTCGAGGCATTTGGGACAGCCGGGCAAGCTGATCGCATCACGCCATTGGCACCAGAGGCGATGGCATCTGCGTGATGGGGGCTTTTTCTTAATATTGTCGAAACATGGCGATGCCGGGCCTTTACCGTGCCTTGCATTTTGTTCACAAAATTATCCCCTGCGCCCTGGCGTAGGGGTTTTTTGTTTTGCTGGCGCGTGCAGATTTTCCCTTGCTGATATGGCTTGAGCAATTGGGTTGTCTTCATGCTATTGGATAAAACAAAACCCCGGCCACAACTGGACCGGGGTTTGTCGTTTAGACAGGAACGGATCGGGAGGGCTGATTACCGGTCGAGTTGAAACGGGCCAGCAAAGGAATAAACGTCGAGGATGCTGGAATCGATCAGAATGCAATCGAAGAGCTGCTTTTCTTCGGCCACTTTCAGCTTATCATTCTTGATAAAGTAATCGGCCTGCTCTACCGCGTCTTTGGCAAAAATCGCGACAGGCTGAAGCACGGTGTAGGTAAGCTCACCGGCCTTTACTGCCGCGACGGCATCGGGCGAGCCGTCAAAACCGCCAATGACTTTACCCTCAAGTTTGCCTGCTTCTTTCAGGGCGGCGATGGCGCCCAGGGCCATTTCGTCATTACCGGAAATGACACCGTTAATGTCCGGGTTAGCCTGCAGCATGGATTGCATTTTGTTATAACCTTGGGTCCGGTCCCAGTTGGCAACTTCCTGTGCTTTTTTCTCAAGGTCGGGATACTGGCTTAACACCGTTTCAAAACCGTTGGAACGGGTCTGGGCATTATTGTCCGACGGTGCGCCAAATAGTTCGACATAGGAACCCTTGTCGCCCATCGCATCAACCCACGCCATGGCGCCAAGGGCAGCACCCTGTGCGTTGTTGGAAACAAGTTGCGCCTTGGCAAGGCCAGTCTGGTTGATTTCGGCATTGATGATGAAAACGGGGATGCCGGCATTAACCGCTTTTTTCACCGCACCAACGGAACCATCGGCATTGGCCGGGTCCAGGATGATGGCTTTTGCCTGGTTGGTAATTGCGGTATCGACCAGGTTACTTTCGGTGTTGGTGTCGCCCTTGTGTGCGCCAACATTTGCGCTATAGCCCAGTTTTTCGGCAGTGGCCTTGGCAACATTGCCTTCTGCCAGCCAATAGGGGTTGGACGGATCATTGACGATGATCGAAATCAGGCCATCGGCCATTGCGGCCTGTGCCATGAATGGCAAGGCTAAAACGGATGCAAGGATTGTGCGTTTAAATAGATTCATTATGGGTGTCCTCCCGTGGGTTTTGATATTTGCCGGTTAAGACCGGCGGTTATTCGGGCGCGGGACCACCCTGTCCCGCGAGCGCGAATTTCGATGTGTTTTATCGGCCGGCGCGGCCGTATTGCAGGCTGTTAAGCAGCACGGCAAGGACGATCACCGCACCGGTAAAAACCGTTTGCCAATAGGCGGATACGCCGATGATGACGAGGCCGTCGCTAAGAAACCCGATGACAAAAGCGCCCAGCATAGTGCCGCGCACGTTGCCGCGACCGCCTGTAAGGGCGGCACCGCCAATAACAACGGCAGCAATGGCTGTAAGTTCATAGGTGGTCCCGGCTGTCGGGCCCGCCGATGTCAATTGCGAAGAAAGAACCAGCCCGGCAATGGCGGCACAAACACCTGACAGCACATAAACCGAGATTTTAACACCGCGTGTTGGGACGCCGGATAATTCGGCGGCACGTTCGTTGCCGCCCGACGCGTAAAGCCAGCGGCCAAAGGCCGTGCGTATCAGAACAAGGCCAACGGCGAGCGCAACCAGGGCAAGGACGATAACGCCAATCGGTATACCGGCGATGCGGTTAAAGCCCAGCCAGTCAAAACCGGTATTGCCTAATGCTTCGGCACCGCCAAGGTTGTTATAGGTCAGGCCGTTGGTCATCAGCAGGGCAACGCCCCGGGCGACATAAAGCATACCCAGTGTTGCAACAAAGGCTGGCACACGGAAAAAGGCGATCAGCACACCGTTTATGGCACCAACGAAGGCGCCCAGTAAAATGGTCAGCACCACAACAGCCCAAACCGGCGGATACAGGATGACACCGGCAGATGGCAGTTCGACGCCCTGCATAAGAAAGCCGGCGAAGACACCCGAAAGACCCAGGGTTGAGCCAACCGAAAGGTCAATGCCGCCGTTAAGAATGACAAGCAGCATGCCGATCGCAAGAAGGCCAAAGATCGCGACATGTGATGACATGATAAGGAAATTGTTCGCGCTGAAGTAAACAGGCGACAGGAATGAGAATGCGACAATGATTACGACAAGGGCAAAAAACGCGCGCCCTTCAAGAAGAATTTTACCTAAGTTGAAGTTCATGCCACCTGTTGCGGGCTTGGAATTGGTAATGTCCGCCATCTTGGCCTCTCTTAATGATGTACGGCTTCGCCAGAGGCGGCCATGATCTGTTCTTTGGTTACGGTATGGTCGAACTCGGCCGCGATGCGGCCCTTGTTCATAACGATGATGCGATGCGCAATGCTGAGGCATTCGCTGACTTCGGAGGTTGTGTAAACCACCGCCAACCCGCGTGTTTCGGCCGTTTTTGCCAGTAATTTGAAAACCTCGGCCTTGGCGCCGATATCAATGCCGCGCGATGGTTCGTCGAGCAGGATGACCTCGGGTCGGGTGGCAAGCATTTTGCCGATCACAACCTTTTGCTGGTTGCCGCCCGAAAGCGTGCCGATCATGGCCCCGCCGCCATCGGTTTTGACGGTCACCTCGCGAATGGAATTCTCAATCACCTCGCGCTCGTCCTTTCGGCTGGTAAACAGCCCACGGGTAAAGGCCGCGATTGAGGCCAGCGACAGGTTTTGTCCCACCGTCATTGTCGGAACAAGACCATCACGTTGCCGGTCTTCCGGGACCAGAACCAGCCCGGCATCAATACGTTGGGCGATAGACAGAGGCGAAATTTCCCGGCCTTGCAATTTGATGGTACCGCTTTGCGCCGAAAGCCTGCCAGCCGCACATTCCATCATTTCGGTGCGCCCGGCGCCCATCAATCCGTAAATACAAACAATTTCGCCCGACCGGACATTCAGGTTTAAATGATCAACGACCAGCCCATGACCCGAGGCATCGGGCACGCACAGATTTTCAATGGTCAGGGCCGCGTCGCCCATTTTGCTGTCTGGCGGGCTGCCCAGATCAAAATTTTCGCCGACCATGTTGCGGACGATCCATTCCAGATCAATCTCTGCGCGTGGCGCCCAGGCTGTCATTGTGCCATCGCGCAAAACAACAGCGTGGTCAGTTATTTCAAGGGCTTCTTCAAGATGATGCGAGATATAAACGATGCTGACACCTTTTGCTGTCAGATCGTTAATTACCTTGAACAGCACTTCGACTTCAGATGCAGAAAGGGCTGATGTCGGTTCATCCATGATCAGGATGCGGCTTTTGGCCTGAAGGGCGCGGGCGATTTCAACAATCTGCTGTTGGCCCAGGCGCAGCTCTTCAACCGGGGTCAGGGGATCAAGATCTTCTTCAAGTTCCTTCATCAGCGCACGGGTAATGCGTTCTTCCTCGGCGAAATTGACGCCACCGGCGGTTCGAATTTCGCGACCCATGAAAATATTGTCGCGGACATTGATGTTCGGGGCGAGGGCCAATTCCTGGTGAATGATTGAAATGCCATGTGCCAGCGCATCATTGGCGCCATGAAAATTGACAGGTTTGCCGTCCAGAAGAATCTGACCCGATGTCGGGGCAATAATACCCGACAGGACTTTCATTAATGTGGATTTACCGGCACCATTTTCGCCAAAAAGGGTCGTAACCTGACCGCGATGAATGTCAAAATTCACCCCTTTAAGCGCCTTGATCGGCCCGTAATGCTTGGCAATATGCCGGGCGGACATAACGACTTCTTTATCCGTCTTTTTTTCGGGGGGCATGCTTTGTTGCACGGTCATTGGACCTGCACCTCAACCGGTGTGATCAGCCACATTTTCGGGTTGATCAGTTTGAAAACACCGGTGACGGAAATTGTTTTGCCGGTCAGGTCTGAATTATCAAACCCTTCAAGAACCTCGGCTTTCATGGCGCGGTTAATGCCGGCACCCGCATCCTGATATTCGATCTGGTTTTTAAATTCACCAAAGGCGATGTCGCCCGGCGCGTCGCGCAGGTCGGTGCCGTTAATGGCGGGGCCGGTTTGTACCCGGATACGCACATTTTCAACGTCCTTTACGGTCACGTCGTAAATGCCGCTTTTGCCTTCGCCAACCGTTCCGGTCAGCTTGACGGGTAGTACCGGCATGGCGCCACCGGTGCCGTATTTTTTTGCTGCGGCTTTTTTATCCGTGGTCAGCGCGGAGGCAAGGGTTGGCGCATCGACGGCGCGGGCTTCAATATCCTTGCGAATTCGGGGGAATTCCTTGGCACCATAGGCATCAGGCGAAAAGCCAGCCACACGGGTGTCCTGTTCGGACCCGATGGTTACGACAGTGGTATCAAGGGCGATTGCAGCGACAACGCAAAATGCTGCTGCTCCGATGATCATGCCCCGCCTGCCAAGGCGCGGTTTCATCGGGGTAATGGATATATCGTTGGCACTCATGGCCTCTTGCTCCTCCCGTCGACCCCGACGGGGCCTGTTGTTTCCTTGCGGGAGATGCTGGTGCAAAGCCGCTGGGTACGGCTTTGTCTGATTCCTGTTCCGGTCTATGCGCCACTTTGGTGTCACCTGAAGGGTGCAAATAAAATGCGCGTCGCGGACGAGAACCAGCCCGGCCTGTCTTGGTGCAGGCCATAATCCTCCCGTTTCACAATGCGAGACGTGCTTGCGCCCGTTTCGCCTGTCACGCACCGAAACCCCCGTTATTTTGCGCCAGCTTTTTGAACCATCTGGCAGGCGGTGTATCCGGTCCGTGTTCATCACCATAACTGAAAAAAATTTCTGTTAAAGAAAAAAATTACACTCGACATGTGACTTTGTGTGGCTATGCTGAAATCAACCTGGGCGCAATGGCCCGGCAAGAACCGCATCGGCCAGCTAGGCTGTGGGGCAAAAACATAGGGAGGAGGTCACATGGCGCATGCGTTTTGCATGATTGACCATTCGCACGACGAAAAGGTGCGGCATGGCTGAGCGTGACATCATCATTGGTATCGACGCGGGCACATCCGTCATCAAGGCGGTGGCGTTCAGCCTGACGGGGCGACAGCTTGGTGCCGCCGCCATTGCCAATCAGTATGACAGTGGCCCAAATGGTGCTGCCACCCAGAACATGGATCGGACATGGGCCGATTGTGCCAGCGCGTTGCGCGACCTTGGCAAACGGATTGATGGCCTTGCCGACCGCACAGCCGCCGTTGCCGTGACAGCACAGGGCGACGGTACGTGGCTGGTCGGAAAGGGAAATCGGCCGGTAGGTGATGCCTGGTTATGGCTTGATGCCCGAGCGGCAGAAACCACCCGCAGACTGGCCCAAAACCCGGCGGATGCAGCACGCTTTAACGCAACCGGTACTGCGCTTAATACCTGCCAGCAAGGCGCGCAAATGGCACATATGCAGCGTCATTGCCCGGAACTGCTTGATCAGGCCGAAGTGGCCCTGCATTGCAAGGACTGGCTGTATCTTAACCTGACCGGTGTTCGTGCCACGGACCCGTCGGAAGCAAGTTTTACCTTTGGCGATTTTCGCACCCGTCAATATTCCGATGTTGTGATTGATGCGCTTGAACTGGGCGCGCGTCGCCATTTGTTGCCCGAGATTATCGACGGCAGGCAGATAACACATCCCCTGACTGAATCTGCCGCCACACAAACGGGCCTGCATGCGGGAACGCCCGTAACCCTTGGTTATGTGGATATGGTGATGACCGCCCTGGGCGCGGGTGTCTATACCGGCACGACAGGCGCGGCCTGTTCCACCATTGGCTCAACGGGGGTGCATATGCGTGCCGTGCGTGATGATGCGGTTCGTTTGAATGGCAAATCGGGATATGTGATTTGCCTGCCCGCAAACCGTATGGTGACGCAGGTTCAAACCAACATGGCCGCCACCCTGAATATTGACTGGGCGTTGCGCGTTGCCGCCGATTTGATGAGCGAAACCGGCCACCCCCACGACTACGCCGATCTGGTCGCGCGCATTGATGGCTGGCTGGCGCGGTCCGAACCCGGTGCCGTGCTCTATCATCCCTATGTTTCCGAGGCGGGGGAACGCGGGCCGATGGTGAATGCCAATGCACGGGCCGGTTTTATTGGCTTGTCGGCGGGCCACAGGTTCTCCGACATGATCCGGGCGGTGGTGGAAAGCCTGGGCCTGGCGGCACGTGACTGTTATGGCGCAATGGATAGCTTGCCACAGGAATTGCGTTTGACGGGCGGTGCTGCCCGTTCGCAGGCATTGCGCGGTATTTTGGCTGCCGCTGTCGGTGCGCCGGTAAGGGTATCGTCGCGTGAAGAAGCCGGGGCGGCGGGGTGTGCCATGATGGCGGCCGTGGCGATTGGCGCCTATCCGGATATGGAAAGCTGTGTTGCCGAATGGGTTTCGCCCTTATTGGGCGATGCGGAAGCCCCTGATCCCGGCCTTCAGGCAACCTATGCCGCCCTTTACCCCGCTTATGCTGCCGCGCGCGAGGCACTGGAACCCGTTTGGGACCAGTTGGCCAGTCATCGTGCGCGTAATACAGCCCCGGACATTGATGCGTCGCATGTGACGCAAGGAGGATCGTGATATGAGGACGCAGGAACTGGATCTGTTTGTGATCGGCGGTGGCATTAACGGGGCAGGCTTTGCCCGCGATGCAGCCGGGCGTGGCCTGAAGGTTGCCCTTTGTGAAAAGGATGATCTGGCCGAAGGCACATCGTCACGGTCGGGCAAGCTGGTGCATGGTGGATTGCGCTATCTGGAATATTATGAATTCCGGTTGGTGCGCGAGGCCCTGATTGAGCGCGAGGTTCTGATGAATGCCGCGCCGCATATCATTTGGCCTTTGCGTTTTGTGCTGCCCCATTCCCCGCAGGACCGCCCGGCATGGCTGGTACGGCTTGGCCTGTTTTTATATGATCATTTGGGGGGGCGCAAAAAGCTGCCGGGTACCCGAACGCTGGATTTGCTGCGCGATCCCGAAGGGGCGCCGTTGCTTGATAAATATACCCGTGGTTTTGAATATTCCGATTGCTGGGTGGATGATGCCCGCCTGGTAACGTTAAATGCCCTTGATGCCGCCCAGCGTGGCGCGATTGTTATGACACGTTCACCTGCAATCAGCGCGCGTCGTGAAAATGGCAAATGGCATGTCTCCACACAAAACCGGTTGACCGGCGAAACACGTGAATTTGTTGCCAAATGCCTGGTCAATGCCGCTGGTCCCTGGGTGACCGATGTGCTGACAAGGGTTGCCGGGGCCAATTCCACCCGCAATGTCCGGCTGGTGAAAGGTAGCCACATTATTGTTCCCAAATTTTGGGACGGCTCGCACAGTTATCTTGTGCAGAACGATGACAAGCGGGTCATCTTTATCAATGCCTATGAAGGGGACAAAGCCCTGATCGGCACGACAGATATCGCCTATGACGGGCGGGCAGAAGACGTTGCGATTGACGATAATGAAATCAATTATCTTCTTGAATGTGTAAACCGCTATTTCAAGGAAAAGCTTCGTCGTGAGGATATCCTGGAGACTTTTTCCGGGGTGCGACCGTTGTTTGATGATGGCAATGGTAATCCCTCGGCAGTGACGCGCGATTATGTGTTTGATCTTGATGAAACGGCCGGCGCGCCGCTTTTGAATATTTTTGGCGGTAAAATTACCACTTTCCGCGAACTGGCCGAACGCGGGATGCACGAAATTCGGCATATTTTCCCCGATATGGGCAAGGATTGGACTGAAACGGCTCCGCTGCCCGGTGGGGACATGCCCAATGCCGACTATTCGGCCTTTCGCGAAATTCTGAAGGCTGAATATCCGTGGATGACCCGTGCGTTGCGTGAATATTACGGGCGTCGATATGGCACGCTGACTCGCAATATTGTCGGTTCGGCAACTCGCCTGAATGGACTGGGCCGGTATTTTGGTGCGCATCTTTACGAGGCAGAAGTGCGCTGGCTGGTTAAGAATGAATGGGCGTTAACCGCGGAAGATATTATCTGGCGGCGCACCAAACATCGGCTGGATATGACCCCGGACGAAATCGCCGCCTTTGGCGACTGGTTTGAAGCAACCCGGGCGGAGGCAAGCTGATGGCACTGACCCTTTCGTTAAATACCAATCCGCTGGTCAATCGCTTTGCCGACCCGGATGACCTGATTAATTGCGTAGCGCGTGATCTGCGGATCCGCGATTTGCAGTTGACCCATGAATTTATTAATCCGTCCTGGCCTGCTGCGGTGATCCGCCGTTTGACGCGCCAGATGGCGGCGGCACTGGCGCGGACTGGCGTATGTGTAACATCGGGCATGACCGGCCCTTATGGCCGGTTGAACCATTTTGGTCATCCCGATCGCGATGTAAGGCGCTATTATGTCGACTGGTTTAAAACCTTTGCCGATATAACCGCCGATCTGGGCGGAAAATCGGTTGGGACGCAGTTTGCTATTCTGACGTATCGTGAACAGGATGATCCGGTAAAGCGCGAAGACATGATCCGCACCGCAATGGATTGTTGGGCCGAAGTAGCCGAACATGGCAAGGCTGCGGGCCTGGATTATGTGTATTGGGAACCCATGAGCATTGCACGCGAATTTGGCGAAACGATTGGGGAATGTATGGTATTACAGGACCGGCTGACGGCGGCTGATATGGCCATTCCCATGTGGATGATGGCCGATATTGACCACGGCGATGTCACATCGGACAACCCGGATGATTTTGACCCCTATGCCTGGGCGCGGGCCGTTCCGCGTGTTTCGCCGATTATTCATATCAAGCAAAGCCTGATGGACAAGGGTGGGCATCGCCCTTTTACGGCGGAATTTAATGCGCGTGGGCGTATTCAGCCCGAACCATTGCTGGCGGCTTTTGCCGAAGGGGGCGCCCAGAATAATGAAATCTGCCTGGAACTTTCCTTTAAAGAGCGCGAGCCCAATGACCGGGAAGTGATCTCGCAAATCGCGGAAAGCATCGCCTTTTGGGCCCCTTATATTGATACGGGTGCATCGGCCCTCAAACTCTGATAACGTGCTGTTTGGGCATGTTTTTCCCTGGCTGCGCCCGGGCCTTTATCAAAAAATAACATGCTGGTTGGTGCCCGGCCGGCTGAAGGACATTATGAACGATACGGACGAAGCGCTCGCCATTCGGGCGGCCTGGATGCATTACGTCGGTGGCCTTACACAGGCAAAGGTCGCCAAAAGGCTTGGCCTGCCATCGGTCAAGGCGCACCGGCTTATCGCCAAGGCGGTGGCTGACGGGCGTGTCAAAGTCACGATTGAAGGCGATATTGTTGAATGTGTTCAGCTCGAAACGCGGTTATTTGAGGCATATAATCTTAAACTTTGCGAAGTAGCCCCCGATATTGGCGAGGAAGGCCTGCCTGTGCGGGCGTTGGCGTTGGCAGGGGCGGCTTACCTGAAACGTCAGTTCGAGGCGGGCGAGCATTCGATCATCGGGCTGGGTCATGGACGGACCCTGGCCGAAATTACCCGGCAATTACCCCGGATTGATGCAAGGGGGCTTCACTTTGTTTCTCTTCTTGGCGGGCTGACCCGAAACTTCTCGGCAAATCCGCATGATGTGATGCACCGTCTGGCCGAAAAAACCGGGGCGCGGGCCTATGTTATGCCGGTTCCGTTTTTTGCCAATACAGTGGAAGATCGCGAAGTGTTGCTTTCGCAGCGCGGCGTAGACGAAGTTTTCCATATGGCGCAGGCAGCGACGCTTAAAATTGTCGGGATTGGTACGGCAACGGCAGAAGCGCAGCTTGTTTCATCCGGCATGATTGAACCTTCCGAAATCGAGGAAATTGCCGCAGCCGGGGCGCAGGGCGAAATGCTGGGTGATTTTTTTAATGCGGCGGGGGATGTTGTTGAAACCACGCTTTCGGCCCGAACGCTTGCGGTGGGCTATGATCCTGAGCGCAAAGAGGATATTGTCGCGGTTGCGGGTGGGCCGGACAAGATCAATGCGATCCGGGCGGTGTTGCGGTCGGGCCGGGTGGCCGGGTTGATCACCGACGAAAGAACGGCACGCGCCCTTCTGGATTGATCACGCACAGACGCATAAAAGGACACCCCATGAAACGAGACGACCGCAGGCAGCAGATTCTGGATGCACTGGTGCGCAATGGCGAAGTGCAACTTGATGAACTGGCAGAAACCTTCGGCGTATCGAAGATGACCATTCACCGCGATCTTGATGATCTGGAAGGTGAAGGTTTGCTGCGCCGGATAAGGGGTGGCGCAACCATTGAACCCGGTTCGCAATTTGAAAGCGATTTTCGGTTTCGCCATCTTCAGGGGCATGACCAAAAAGAACGCATGGCACGCGCCGCGCTTGAATGGGTTGAACCGGGCATGACTGTTATGGTCAATGACGGTTCAACAGCCACGGTATTGGGCAGTCTTTTGCCAGAAAAACGGCCGCTTACGGTTATTACCAATAACGATGCCGTGATGGAGACGTTGAAGTCCGAAGCCGGGATTACGGTAATTGCGCTTGGGGGGCGTTATTCGGCGAAATACAATGCCTGGGTTGGGCGGGTAACAGAGGACGCCCTTGATGCTTTACGTGCCGATCTTGCATTTATATCGACGCCTGCAGCGGGTGAAGGGCGCGTTTATCATATGGATGATGACATCACACGGGCAAAACGCCGGATGATGGATGCCGCAACGCACTCAATATTGTTGATAAATCATTTGCGGTTCGACCATACGGCTTTACATGTTCTGGCGCCATTTTCGGCATTTTCCGCAGTGATTACCGATGCCACCCCTTCTGATGCCGCCCGCGCGCAGATTGATGCCGCGGGAACCGAACTTGTGATAGCAGGCTGAGCCATATCTATGTGAGCGTTGTCACCGGATGTCGTATCCATTTGGCGGAAGGTTTGGCAGACTTTTGGGCACGTGTGTTTATCGGCGGGTTACTGATAACATTCTGATATGACCTGTGCCGCTTGCTGCGCGACTTCGGTGACATCAAGGCTGAGTTCCAGACCGGACGTTGCAAGGTTGCTTATTGGAAACCAGCGGGCTTCCAGTGCATCATCACCCGCCACCGGTGCGCCATGGTTCCAGCGACACAACACGGCAATCAAAATGAAATGGCGCTGTATATGCCCGTGCTCGTCCTGTTCAAAGGCATCTGTTGCGGTAAAAACACGCAGTATATCGGCCGAGATACCGGTTTCTTCCTTAAGTTCGCGAAGGGTGGCGTCTGCCAGTTTTTCGCCCTGTTCTATTTTTCCCCCGGGGAACCCCCATTTGCCTGCATCAGGCGGATTTGCCCGGCGGACCAGTAAAACCTGGTCATTTCGGATGACCACGGCAATTGTTGCGGCGATCGGGCGGGCATGCGTGGGGGATTGCGGCTGGTTAATCATTGCAGTTCCGTGTGTTGGTGTCGGAAAATTACCAGACCCTTGCCTGTGTTTCCTGACGAAGGGTTTCGGCCACGTCTTTGGCGATTGATGAAATATTTGGCGCGCATAGTAACCGCACCTCAATGTCAGGCAATGGGGGAAGATTTAGCGTCTTGTCAACGCAGGTAATGTCCTGTGGTTTACCATGTTCCGTGCGCACAGCAATACCAAGACCGGACCGCAATGCAGCCCATATACCTGGTAAACTGGGTGTCGTTAACGCGGCGCGCCAGCGTTGTCGTTTTTGTTCAAGCACGGCAAGGGCGGCCTGGCGAAACAGGCAGGGATGGTTAAACAGTACCAGTGGCAACGGATCTTGCTTCAATTGGTTCGCTGTTTCGGCATGTGCCAGCCAGTGCATGGGCAACTTGCACAAAACATCGCCTGTTTCCGGGCTTCCGCACCTGAAAAACGCAATGGCGACATCAAGGCGGCCCGCACGGACTTCTTCTGCAATGCTGTGGTTTTCGCCCGCGCGCACGTCGATATGAACATTGTCGTGTGCCTGTGCGAATGACGTTAGCGTCGCAGGCATGACGTCATCAAAAAAATCCTGCGGCAGACCAAGCCGTACCGATGCGGTG
This sequence comes from Thalassospira sp. NFXS8, assembly GCF_040148805.1. Taxonomy (NCBI): domain Bacteria; kingdom Pseudomonadati; phylum Pseudomonadota; class Alphaproteobacteria; order Rhodospirillales; family Thalassospiraceae; genus Thalassospira; species Thalassospira sp. NFXS8. The sequence continues at coordinate 200,718 of NZ_JAGEMF010000003.1, forward strand.
GTTGTTGCGGTTCCCATCGCAAATGCTGCTTCGTCATTTAACATCAAAATTCGCCGCGCATAAGCGACAAAGGTTTCGCCAGCCTCGGTTGCGACCAGTCCGCGCCCTTTACGAATGAAAAGTTGCTGACCGGTTTGATGTTCGAGTTTTTTTAACTGCATACTGATTGCCGATTGCGACCGGCCCAAATGAATTGCTGCCTGCGCAAAACTGCCAAGATCGTTTCCCGTTACAATTGCGCGCAGCGCATCTATGTCGAAAGCAGGATTCATTTCAAAATTTCGAAAGTAAGAGTTCAGATATATTCGTTATTTTTAAGTTTTAGTCCTTGTTACCCTTCTGATCAAGCTCAGGGGTGAATTATCGTCTTTTGGTGATTTTCGGGCTTGGGTTGTCAGGGATACAGGGATGAGGGACGGCAAATGATTTCGACGATTTCGAGCAAGCGACGGAATGATACAGTGATAATTGTAACCGCAGGCAGTGTTGTGCTGGCGTTGGCATTTGGTGTGCGTGCCGTTTTTGGCGGGGTTATCCAACCGCTGTCAGACGATCTTTTTGGTGGCCGGATAGAGATTTTTTCCCTGTCGATTGCCATTCAAAACCTTGTTTGGGGGCTTGCACAGCCTGGTTTTGGCATCATTGCTGACAAATTTGGCGACCGGCGTGCGATTTGGCTGGGCTTCTTTTTGTATGTTTTGGGAATGGTCGTTTGTGTGACCGGAACGTCACCGTTGGCCCAGCATTTGGGGGCGGGTGTTTTGGTGGGTATGGGTATTTCCGGTACCGCATTTGGAACGGTTCTTGCGGTGGTTGGTCGGGCCGCACCGCTTGAAAAACGCGGTTTTTACCTTGGTGTTACCTCGGCGATGGGGTCTGTCGGGCAGGCATTGTTGCCTTTGATCGTATCGTGGGTGATCGCATCTTTTGATTGGCGGATAACGTTGCTGATTGTGACGTCCATGTTAGTGCCGATGGCCTTTTGTATTCCGTTTTTACGTGCGGATCATAAAAGGATTGCGGAGGATGCCCCTGTTTACCTTCGACAGACCCTGCGGCAGGCTTTTGGGCACTCAAGTTTCCTGATGTTGAGTGCCGGTTTTTTTGTGTGCGGTTTTCATCTTGCTTTCATTACGGCGCATCTTCCGAATTATGTGCAAAACTTCTGTATTGGCACCAGTCTTTCGCCCGAGGAATTGCGTGCTTTGGGGTTGCGCGCCTTGGCTCTGGCGGGGTTTGCCAATATCTTTGGCACGCTGTTGGCCGCGCGGTTGGGCGGCATTTTTCCCAAGCCCTATGTATTGGCGATGATTTATGTTTTACGGGCAGTCATTATTCTGGGGTTCGTTTCCCTCCCGGTGACACCAGCCTCGGTGATGATATTCGGGTTTCTGATGGGGGGGCTTTGGCTTTCAACCGTGCCGCTAACCAGCGCCCTTGTGTTGGTTATGTTTGGTCCGCGCGTGATGGGAACGCTTTTTGGTTTCGTTTTTCTCAGTCATCAACTTGGCGGGTTTGTCGGTGTCTGGTTAGGCGGGATCTGGTTTGACCGTTTCGGTAGTTACGACGCCGTATGGTTTTTGGCTATTGCGCTGGGTTTGTTATCTGCTGTGATTCATTTACTGGTAAAAGAACGCAGTGTCCTGATTACGGTGTAAACCATGTTACGCGATATTATATTGCTGTTGCTTGCGGCATTTCCGCTGATGGGCAGTCCGGGGCCGGCGACACTTAGCCTTGCCAGTTTGGGGGCAGCCTTCGGGTTTCGGAATGGCGTGCGCTACCTGTTGGGCATTATTGTTGGCACGACGGCTGTTTTGCTGTTTGTGGCGACGGGCGTTACCGTTTTTCTGGTTGTTCAGCCCGTGTTGTCGGCGGTGATCGAGGTCGCGGCTGCGATTTATATTGGCTATCTTGCATGGAAAATTGCCACCGCACCGATCCGATCAAAAAACAGGGATGCTAAACGCCGACCGCGATCTGGCAATGCGGGGTTTTTGCCCGGTTTTGCTTTGGCGATTACCAATCCCAAGGCCTTTGCCGCCATAGGTGCCGTTTATTCGAGCCATATGATCCTGCCCGAACAAGCCGGATGGGATGTTGCGGTTAAAGTCATTGTTTTGACCGCTGTGATCGTAATCGTAAATACGACCTGGCTCGCATTCGGGGTGACGTTTTCAACTGTTTTGACCAATCCGGTATTGGGCAGAGTGATCAATATCGTTTTCGCGGTCCTTTTGTTGTGCTCTGTCGGACTGGCGTTGATGGATAATCACAGCTTTTTACCGATTACGATGCCATGGTGAACTGTGGTTGCAAAACAGCGACTTATCAAAAGACTGCCACGAATACTCGGTGTTGGCGGTGCCATTGCTCATTTGTGTAACCGTGTGATCCGAGGGGGGCGGCGATTGGCTTGGGGTCGAAGTAATGCCGATAGAATGCTGTCGGGATGTTTTTCGGCAGGCCATTCAGGACATGGTCGACTTTAAGTTGGAAAACACGTGCGAAAAAACGCAAATTTATGGGGATGAATATATGAAACATACAATTTCATTGACGCATCACGCCTGATTTTCGGGTAATTATCGGGGGTGAATTGGCGAGCAGTATGTGTATAGGAGATTTGTTTTGCCTGACGACATTCTTGAAAAGCCATTGAGTGACCTTCAGGCAGAACTGGCGCGGAAAGTTTTTAATCTGGCGCAGAACGGTCATTGGGAACCGTCGGAGCATGTTTCGGAAATTAAACTGGCCAAGGAACTGGGCACATCGCGGTCGCCCGTGCGCAGTGTGTTGCAATTGCTCGAACAGTTTGGGGTTTTTTCCAAAGTCCCCAATGTTGGTTTTCGGTTTGTTGGCGCACCAGCGCAACATTTGGATATAGAAGCCCGTTTGCCGCGTTCGGAACTGGAAGATCTTTATGAAAAAATGATGATCTCGCGTGCGAATGGAGATATCGGCGTAGAGGTTTCAGAGGCCGAGCTGGCCGAGCAATTTGGCCGGTCACGCGGGATTGTCCGGCGAGTGATGATGCGGTTTGCCAATTCCGGTTTGGCAGAACGCCGGACCGGTCATGGTTGGCGTTTTACGGAAACGCTGGACCATCAGGATGCGATTAACGAAAGTTATGCCTATCGCATTATCATAGAATGCGGTGCCATTCGCGAAAGCAGTTTTGAACCGGTTATGTCGCAATTGCAGGATTTGCGGGCTGAACAAATGGCAATTTTGCAGCGCCCTTTGTCAGAAACGTCCGGCAGCGCCTGGTTTGAAGCCAATGCCAATTTTCATTCCACAATTGTCTCCTGGGCGAATAACCGTTTCCTTACCGAGAGCATCGAACGTCAGAATAATTTGCGCCGCATGACCGAATTTGCCGAGTTCACCCGCCTGAGCGAAGATCGTGTGAAAAAGTCGGCGCGGGACCATTTGGCGATTATTGATGCGCTGGAACGCGGCGATAGAAAACAGGCTGTTGATATTCTCTATCGCCACCTTAGTCGGACGTCTTCTGACGGCAATGACCCTTTTGCCGATTAACGCGCCAGAAAACGTGTCAGAAAGTCTTTGACCGCATTCTGGATTTTATCACCCTCATGCCCGGCATTGGGGACAATGGCCATTTCCGAGGGCACGTCAATTGCCGACAGGCTTTTTGCCAGACTGTTTATTCGTTCCATGCGCGTATGACCGGAATTGTTAATGCCGTCCATCCAGAAGGTTGATTTTTCGCCAACTTTGGTGCCTTCGGGCGAGGTATCATTTGCGCCAATCACCAGTTGCACGGCAACATTTTGCATCATTTCGGGTCGCAGGGGCGCGCCCAATTGGTGTTTCATGTCGGCGGTGCCGACCCACCAGGGGGTGTTGTTATCGGCAAGGGTAACGGTTCCTGGTGCTGCGATTGAAATGGCCGATAAACGGTCAGGGTGACGCAACAAAAAGCGATGCGCAAATTGGCCGCCACCGGAAAACCCGTGCATCATGAATTTTTCGCTGCTGAGGCGAAAAATGCCAGATACCTCGTCGATCATGTCGAGCAGAACCGTATCATAAGCCACATCGCCATAACGAAGATGCTTGTAATTGTTAAAATCGTTCAGGCCTTCGATCCCGCAGGGAAAGAGCGGGGCGAGTAACGCGCATTGTTGTTCTTCGGCGAAATCGACAAACTGATCGCGCAATTCATACGCGTTGCGCATGCTGCCATGGATCAGCACGACCAGCGGATAGGCTTTGTCGCCGGCGGGATCATAATTTTTGGGTATATAAGTGCAGTAGGAAAAACGCGGATCGCTTTGCAATGAAAACATGGCACTGCGGTCCAGGCGATAAAAATTCAGTTTTGCCATCAGCTTGCTTTGTCCTTTGCATAGGCCGCCAGTTTTTCGCTCAGCCGGGTCATTGCGGCTTTGAATGCCGGGAAGTCAGCCGTTTTTTCGCGGGTGGTTTCGTCCATATACATGCGGCGATTGATTTCAAATTGCACCGAATGGCGGCCAATTGCCGGGTTGGCATAGGCCTCGGTCAATTCGGCCCCCCGAAAGGGTTTGTTCATTTCAACGACAAAGCCTTCACCGCGCAAAATCTCGCATAACAGGGCGGTAAATTCGTTTCCTGCGGAACGCCCATAAAGATCGCCAATGCAAATATCAGGACGCGACGCACCCTTTCCGTCCGAAGACATGGTATGGCCGATATTGGTCATGGAATGACAATTAACATGATAGACGGTGCGAAACTGGCCGTATGATGCATCAAGCAACCGGCGAAGGGCACTGTGATAAGGCAGCCAATAGGTGAGGATGCGGTCGCGCGCCTGGGCAATGGTAAGTGGCCGGTCATACATTGCGGTGTCGTCCCATGCCTTGCGCCAGATAAGGCCCATGCCGCGTTTGGCGGTGTTGCTGGAACGAGTGGGATAGGGCCAGTCCCCGTCAACCATGCTGACATCCATATCAGACAGGGACCGGTTCACATCAAGGAAGCTGCGCGGGAATAGGGCGCGCAACAAGGGGGCGCCATAATCGGGGGCGGCGGAGAATAATTCATCAACATGGGTGTCGGCGGAAACGCGCACCGCATCCGCATCGACAGCAGGATGAAAATCCGCCGGAAGGTCAAGGCCGCTATGTGGGCTGTCAAAAACCAGGGGCACCAACGGGGCTTTGGGCGCGTCAATACTTAAAACGCCGTGAATATCTTCCGGGACGGGCAGCAAGGGAAGGGTGAATTCGGGGGATGTCATGATGTTTTCGTCTCTGTATCCGCGTTTGCGCCGATGGCGTCATCGATCTGTTTCACAACGCCGGTAATGTCGCCCAGGCGTTCGCCGTTTTGCAGGCGTTCCATGGTGCGGGCGACACGGCCCTGGCGGGCAATGCCGGCATCGGCTTCGTCTTCTGCTTCGTCGGCGGGCAGAAAAACCACGCCGGATGCGTCAGCTAAAACGACATCACCGGGCAATACGGGGGCATTGCCACAGGCGATGGGGCGGTTAAACGTGCCGCCCAAATTCAGCCTGCGCGTCGTTAAGGACGATGCCCCCCGGCACCAAACCGGCAGGCCTTCATCGAGAATTTCGTTAATATCGGTGACGGGGCCGTCGATGATGACACCAACAGCCCCCGCCTGTTTTGCCGCACGCGCCACCGCCCCGCCAAGGCAGGCATGGCGGTCGTCGCCCAACCGGTCCACGACCAGCATGTCGCCGGGGCGGATTTTGCTTACCGCGTAATGCATCAGCGTGGAACACATCGGCGGTAGGGCCAAGGTGACGGCGACACCGGCCCGTACCGCTTGTTGGTTATCAAGCGCCTGAATCGCCCGATTGGCAAATCCGGTTAGTCGCACATGACCAAGGGTGGCTGTTTCAACCTGCTCCAGCTTTGCCAGCAAGGCCGGGTCAAGCGGTGCCGGTAAAGGATCAATACGATAGCGGGTCAAGATGCGATGCCTCCGACATAAACGGGTTTTCAGGGTCAGCATTAAGCAAAGAACGGATCAGGCGGGCTGTTATGCCAACAATATGCTGCGTCAGTTTTTCGCCATGTTGTGATGACGCCAAAGCCGCCGAGCCGGAAAGTAATCCGTTCTCATCAACGTCTTTGGCATTCAGCGGCAGGTTAAGCGCGATACCCTCAAAAGTAACGCCGGACACTCCACGCACAGGGAAACCAAGGGCTGTTTTGCGAGGTGTTTTCTGCGTTCGAAGGTCCATGCGGCACTGTTCGGGATATAAATGCAGGGCGATCGAACTGATTGGTTCACCCCCATGCCCGCATACGGTGGTGTGGCCAAACAGGGTTTCTAACAGGCTGTCGGGGATGGTTTTCCAAATATCAAGCGATGGCACCATAATGCCCCGATCACGGCGAATATCGCGCACGACTTGAGAGATCAGGGAGGCGTTTGTGGTATGGCCGTTAAAAATCAGCAGACGGTTAAGGTCGTGGTCAAGCAGGCTGTCGAGCATATCGCGCAAGACCGCCTTGAAGGTTTCAGGACGCAATTGCATGCCACCGGCAACATCCCGAAAAAAGTCGGCATAACCAAAGGGAAGCCCCGGCGCAACCAGCGCGCAAGGGCCTGCATCCTGTGCTGCCATAACGGCAAGGCGTTCGGCCAGTTGGTAATCGCCCATTGGGCAATGGGGGCCTTGCACTTCCTGTGATCCAAGCGGGACCAGAATGACGGTTGGTTCCTGTGTCCGCGCGGCAAATTCGGCCGCCGTCATGTCTGCGATGCGGTGCTTTGTCATGATGCGGTTTCTTTTTGCCGGGCGTTTTGGCTAAGGTGCCCTTTTATTTCGGGCAGGGACAGAATGGACGAATTCACATTCACCTGCCGGGACATCCGCACGATACCATTGCGCAATTTGCAGCGTACCGTATCGCGAAAGGCGGTTTCGATGAAGGCCCAATCAAATGTTAGACTGTGCCAGCCGTCATCATCCATTTCTGACCATGCGGCCCATGCCGCCACGGCAAAGCCCGCATCGGGTTCATACGCATGGTGCAGGCGTGCGCCGGTCATGGTCGTGATGCTTTCAATTCTGTGGCCCAACCCGGCCTGAATGCGATGTACCCCGCGATGGTCTTCTAAAACAAAGACAATATCGTGACCGGATTGTTCCAGACGCAGCGCCGTGATACCCTGATCATTGGGTTCGGCCTTGTAGGTGCCCGCCCAGTTTTGCGGGGCATGTGACCAGCTTTCGCGCGGCGGCGGGGAAAGTTCCAGCATATTGATGCGGCCCGGCAGATCGGGTTTGTCCCAGGTGCCAAGGGCAGGGCGCAATACATCATGGATAAGGCCATGAAAGCGGCGATCATTATCGTCCATGCCCGCGGTGAAGGCGATGACGGCCCGTTCATTGGGCAGCACAATGCAGGCCTGGCCAAACAGGCCGGTCGCGGCATAGCTGTCATGGGCGCCACGCCACCATTGATAGCCATATCCTTCCCTCCGTTCCGGGGCGGCGTCGCCGACACTTTCATCGGAGCCAAGATAATGCTCGCCAGTTAACACGCCCAGCGAGACACCGCGCAGTTGCATGCCGGTGGCGGCTTTGGCCCAGTTTTCCGGTAAAATCTGATCACCGTTCCAGGTGCCGTGCTGCAAATGCAAAATGCCGAGTTTTAGCAAATCCGATGTTCGGCATGTCAGGCCGTTACCGCCGCTATTAATTCCTTCCGGGCTTTTGTCCCAGCGGATATCGGGGGACATTTGCAGGGGGGTAAAAACGCGATCTGTCAGGTAATCATGGACCGTGCGTCCCAAAGCGCGCTGAACAATGGCCGAGAGCATATAACTGCATGCGCTGTCATAAATGAAAATTTCGCCCGGCGCATAGACAATGGGTTGTTTAAGGAAATCTTCGACCCAGCTTGTTTTGAGTTTGCGCCACGATCCGCCGGAAATACCGCAGGCATGACCGCTGGTCATTGTTAGCAGATGGCGAATTTGCATGGCCTCGATGCCATTGGCGGCCGAATTTTCAAATTCCGGGAAAAAGTCGATCACCCGGTCCGTCAGGCTTAGTTTGCCATCCTCGATGGCCAGTCCGACCGCCATCGAGGTAAAACTTTTGGTTACCGAATGCATCATATGCAAGCGTTCAGGCCCGTAGGGTGCCCAATAGGCCTCGGTAATCAAGGCGCCATCATGCCAGACCAGCAGGCTGTGCATTTCAATTCCGGCGCGTTCAATTTCATCAAGCACGGTTAAAATGATGGCCGGGTCCGTTTTGTGACTTTCAGGCGTTGCGCGGATCAGTCCGTCTTTATGGCTCATCCTACGGCCTCCGTTGTCATGTTCGGTTCGTCAAAACGCCAGCTTAAAACAACGCCGGTTTCGGTGCGGTTCAGTTTGGGAATTGCCGACAGCAGGGCGCGGGTATAGTCGCTTTTGGGGGTGTCAAATATCTGGTTGCGCGCCCCTTCTTCGACAATTTTGCCATCGCGCATCACAATCACGCGGTCGGCAAGTTGTTCCACCACGCCCAGATCGTGGCTGATGAACAGGCAGGAAAAACCGTAACGATGTTGCAGGTTACTCAGAAGTTCCAATATCTGTGCCCGCACGGTGACATCCAGGGCCGAAACGGCTTCATCCGCGATGACGAAATCGGGACGGCCGATAATGGCCCGCGCAATGGCAACACGCTGGCGCTGCCCGCCGGAAAGTTCGTGGGGCAGGCGGTCAAGATGGGCGATGCCTAACCCGACTTCCTCAATCGCGGTGCAAATGCGCTCGTTCCGTTCGGACCGCGAAAGGTCTTTTTCGTGATACAGGGCTTCGGAAAGTGTGCGCCGAATGGTAAAGCGCGGATCAAGCGATCCAAACGGGTCCTGAAAGATCATTTGGCAATTTCGGCGGTAATCCATCCATGTGGTACTGCCTTTTTTTACTGCCTGCCCGCGAAATAACACCTCGCCCGCACTGGTTCTGATTTGATGGGCAATGGCCTTGCCAAGGGTGGTTTTGCCCGAGCCCGAGGCCCCGACAACCGCCACAACCTCGCCGCGCCGCACCGTAAGATTAATGCCGTGCAGGGCCTTTTTCTTGTCCACCTTGCCAAACAGACCGGACCGGGATTTATATTCAACGGCCAGATCCCGGGTTTCAAGGATGGGCTGGTCGGTATCCTCAAAGGGGCGAACAGGCCCGCGTTCGGGCATGGAACGCAAAAGGTTGCGGGTATATTCATGTTGCGGGGTTGCCAGAATATTGGCCGTTACGCCGGCTTCAACAATCTCTCCCTGGCGCATGACAAGCAGGCGTTCGCAATAATGTGCCACCATCGGTAAATCATGGCTGATCAGGATTAATGCGGTGCCTTCTTCTTTGGTTAGTTCCAGCATGAGTTTCAAAACGCTACGCTGGACCAGGGCATCGAGTGCGGTTGTCGGTTCATCCGCGATTAGCAAGGCTGGCTTTAGCAACATCGCCGATGCCAGCATGATGCGCTGGCGCATGCCGCCGGAAAATTCGTGCGGATAATCGTCCAGCCGGTCTTGCGGGGCAGGGATGCCCACCCGTTCCATAATTTCAAGGATACGGGCATGGCGTTCTTTTGCGTTCAGGTCGGTATGTTCTTGCAATGGTTCATTCAGCTGGCGACCAATGGTCATGGACGGGTTCAGCGATGTCATGGGTTCTTGAAAAACCATGCCGATTTCCGCCCCGCGCAGGCGGCGCAGATCCTTGGCTTTCATGTCCAGTACCGAACGCCCCTGAAACAGGATGTCTCCGCCATAGGGAACGACAACGCCGGGCTGAAGGCCGAAAAGCGAACGGCCCAGCATGGTCTTGCCCGAGCCTGATTCCCCGACAAGGCCCAAAACTTCGCCCGGTTTCAGATCAAAGCTGGCGGATTTGACAATGCGGTTGTCATTGGGGCTGACCAGCCCCAGTTCGAGCGCGCGCACACTTAACAAGATTTCGGTGTCAGTCATCACAGGCCCCTCATCCGTGGGTCAAATCGGTCGCGGACATAGTCGCCAAACAGGTTGATACCCAGCAAAGTCATTGAAATACACAGGCCCGGAAAAATACCCAACCAGACGGCCTGTTCCATATAAGGACGCGCACCAGCCAGCATATTGCCCCATGTCGGTGCGGGTGGCGGCATGCCAAGACCCAGAAAACTGAGCGCACTTTCGGTTAGCAAAACGGAACCAAACATTGAGGTTGCGATCACGATCACCGGTGCGAGGCAGTTGGGAATAATATGCACAAGCAAGGTATATCCGGCGGGGTGCCCCATCAGGCGGGATGCCTCGATATAATCCTGTTCGCGCAGTGACATGACCGACCCGCGAACAACGCGCGTGACCGTTGGCAAATAGGCCAGGCCAAGGGCGATGATAACGCCGGAAATGTTGGTGCCCATGATGGATAGCAAAGCAAGGGCCAGCAGCATGGAGGGAAAGGCCAGAAGTGTGTCGGTAAACAGCATGATGGTGCGATCCATCCAGCCCCGGCAATAGCCCGAAAGCGCGCCAAGGATCAGCCCGAAAAAGACCGAGCACAAAACCGTCAGCGTTGAAATGGAAACGCTGGTGCCTGCCGCGGCCATAAGGCGCGATAAAACATCGCGGCCATATTCGTCCGTGCCCAGCCAATGGCCCGGCCCCGGGGGCATAAGTTTATCTTGCAGGTGAATGGCAAGCGGGTTTTCCGGCGTCCAAAGCAACCCTGTCAAAGCCACAATAAGGAAGAAGGCGACAAGGCTGCTTCCCAGGATTTGGTTTGTTCTACGCAGGCTCATTGGGCTTTTATCCTTGGATCGAACAGGGGGTAGCACAGATCAATGATCAGATTGACGACCACATAGGTCACCGCGACAAACAGCAGGCAGCCCTGCAAGACCGGGTAGTCACGACCGAAAATGGATTCAACAATCAGGCGCCCAAGGCCTGGAATTGTAAAAACGGTTTCGATAACAGCCACACCGCCCAGCAAATTGCCTAAAATAAGACCCAGTAAGGTCCAGGTGGGGCCAAACGCATTGCGGGCCACATGCCGGGTCAGGATGGCGGCATCTGAAAGGCCTTTGGCGCGCGCATGGGTAATGTAATCCAGGCGCAAAACATCCAGGGTTGATGCCCGTGCCATACGGACCAGAATGCCGGTTTCGTGCAGCACCAGGGAGGCAACCGGCATGATCAGATAGATCAGCCCGCTCCACAAATTCTGGGCGATGGAGACATATCCGATCACCGGGAGCCAGCCGAGCTTAAGGCCAAAAAACAATAACAACATCAACCCACCCCAGAAGGTGGGGATCGACATCAGCATTGTTGCGGTTATCACAACACCCAGGTCAAAGCCGCTGCTTTGGCGCCAGGCGGCCACCATGCCCAAAGGCACGGCAATGAAGGCCGATATGGCGATGGCAATTAATACAAGCTGGGCCGAGACAAAGAAGCGATGCAGCACAAGCTGCAAGACCGGTTCGCCGGTGGTGATGGAGTGTCCTAAATCGCCGTGCAATAGGGCCTGAAACCATAGAAACATCTGGGTGGGGATGGATTGGTCCAGCCCAAGATGGTGGCGCATTGCGTCATAGACCTGCTGGTCGGCGTTATCGCCCAGCATCAGGGTGACTGGGTCTCCCGGAACCAGCCGGATCAAGGTAAAAACGGTAATGGAAACCAGAATGAGCGTCGGTATGGCTGTAAGAAAACGTGCAACCATGAATCTGAGCATTATGCGCCCCTGTTTGCGTGTTCTGCGTTTAGCGCAGGCACTGGTTTTGGGAAACCAGCGCCGCGTAAAGCGGTTGTTTTTTCTTGTGAGGTTTGTTTCGCAGATTATTTTTTAACCCCGACACCCCACAGCCGGGTGAAGCCGTTCCAGCTGCGGTAACCCACGATGTCGGCGGCGGTAATGGAAACATCAATGCCGTTTGCCAGCATCAGCATGGGCACGTCATGCAAGAACAATTTATGCATCTGATCAAACAGGGCCTGGCGTTTTGGTCCGTCGGGGGTTTGCAGCATCTCGTTCAAAAGGGCGATGGCTTTGGGGTCATCCCAGATTGCGCTGCCCCGGTCTTTTTTGGATGCAGTGACCGCGCTATAGGCCAGGGCGGGATCGGCCCGGTTGGAATAGTTAAAGGCGGAAAGCTGATATTTGCCATTGCGAAAACGGTCAAGCTGGGTGGCCCATTCCAGAACTTCGATCCGGGCATTGATGCCGTTCATTTGCAACATTGCCTGCGAGATGATGGCAACGTTTTCGTTAATCGGGTTGCGCCGATTGGTTTGAATGACGATTTCCTGGCCCTTATATCCTGCCGCCTTCAAAAGGTCCGGGACGTCTTGCGGGGCATAGGCGATCCGTTCGTCCTGTACCGCATCGTGATAAATCGACCGCGTTGCCACAAGCGACGCATTGGGCGTGCCAAGTCCATTGGTTGCAGCATCCACGATTTGCGGAATATCAAGCGATTTGGCAATTGCCAGGCGCATTTCGCGCGATGACAGGACCGGGTCAGTGGTTTGCATTAACAGTGTGATCATCCCGCCATGTGGTTCGGCCACAACCTTAAAGGCCGGGTCGTTCATAAGGTTTTTGGCTTCGCTGGGCGGCAGATAGGGCAAAATATCAAGGTCGCCGCTGCGAAGGGCGGCAACGGCAGTTGATTTATCGGGGGTGACGATCAGGTTGACATCATCAACCAGCACTTCCTTGCGCCCGGCATAACCATCAATTTTATCGCCAACCGGCTTATAGTCTTTGAATTTGGTCAGATGGATGCTTTGGCCGCGGGTCCATTTATCAAAAACAAACGGGCCGGTGCCAATCGGGTGATCCCAGCTGCCATCTTTGGCGAAACTGTCCGGATGCATAATCGCCATACCGCCGCATTGCGACTGGGCGGTATATTTTAAAAACATCGCATCGGGTTTGCTTAGCGAAATGACGACGGTATGGGCATCGGGTGCCGTTATTTTTTCAATCGCCGCACCGCGCGACCCGTCAAAAAATGAGGCGCAGTTAAAGGCAGGTGTGGCGCGTAGCGTATCCAGGCTTTGTTTGGCAAGGGCCGCGGTTAAGGGGGCGCCATTATGAAACACAACATCATCGCGCAGGTGAAAGGTGTAAGTGGTGCCGTTGTCGGAAACGTCCCAGCTTTTGGCAAGCATTGGTTTGATATCGCCGCCTTCGCCAAAGGCCACCAATCCTTCGCCAACATTCATCATGACGGAATCCGATAGGGAATCACGGTTTACGCCGGGTTCAGAACTGCGTAAATCCGCCGAAATCTGAACATTAAGTGTTTGTGCGCAAAGGGAAGAGGCCCCGAGAAGAACGGACCCTGCAAATGCGAAATGAAACCATAATGCGTTTTTTTTCATGAGGCCTCTCTGTTGGTTTTTTGTCAATATTGTATTTTGATTGATCATAATACAATATTGAAAATGCAAGGCAGGTCAAACAAAAAATTGGCCGTGGCAGAAATTTGAGGGTTACTGCGCATACGGGTACTTAAGCAGGGAGCGTCTTTATGACCGGCATTGCACACCTGCGAGAGTATGAGAAATAATCGACAATATCGTATTGTGGCGCAGTAAAATACCAAGGCGAACTGCGTTGCCAGAGCGCCCTATAACTATCTGGAATATATGCCGCAATTTATCGACTTTGACTTCATGACACGGACTTTCCCAATTTACGGGTCTGTTTGAAATGATGTGAAAGTGGATAATAATGCATGTTGGTATTGCCGGTGCCGGGCTTATTGCCAGGGGCTATTTTACCTTTTTAACGCAACGTGGCGTCGCCGCGAAAATATGGTCGCCATCAGGGAAAAGTGCGCAGCTTGTTCCTGTGGAGCACCCTTTGACGGTCAGCGGGGCAATTGAAGGCAGTTTTAATCTGGCATATTGCCCTGGTGCAAAGGAACTTGCGCAGAATGATATCATTATTCTGGCATTACCTGCGAACGGACACCGTATGGTCCTTGATGCTATCATTCCCTATCTTGAAGCGCGTCATACGTTAATCCTTAGCGGGCATTTGTCATTTGCAGCCCTGTATCTGTCTAAAAAGCTGGCCGAACGCGGGGTGCAAATTCCCATTATTGTGTGGAGCACAACAGTCTTAACGGCAAAATCACCGACTGCGCCAACCGAACTTCACATTGGCGCATTACGCAGCAATGTTGATATGGCTGTGATACCGTTCGAGGTTGGGGAACGGGCCAAAGATCTGTGCAGCGCCCTGTTTGGGGACCGGTTTACGTTACAGGATGATCTTTTGACAATTGCGCTAAGCAATTTGAACCCGCAAAGCCACCTTGCCATTGCATTGTGTAATCTTACCCGAATTGAAAAGGGCGAGGTTTGGCACCAGAACACCAACATAACCGACAAGGTTGGTAATTTTCTTGAAGCCCTTGATGGCGAAAGGTTGGCAATTGCCAATGGGCTTGGCAAGCAGATGAGAAGCCAGCTTGAAAATTTCTGTCTTGCATCGGGCCTGAAACCCAAAAGCATAACTGATCTTTATCAGATGCAGGTCGCACGGGGAACTGACCCAATCGGACCAAAAAATATCAATACACGATACGTGTTGGAAGATGTGCCATTTGGTCTTGTGCCAACTCTTTATCTTGCGCGTCTTGCCGGGGTGGATGCGCCATTGCATCAGGCCGGTGCTGCCATCCTTGCAGCCTGTTACAAACGCGATTTCAGGCAGGATAACGACTTTCTGGATGTTCTTGCGATTAATGACATTGCCACGCTAACGCGACTTGTTCGTGATGGTTTTCAATGTGGTTAAGCCGTGGCCCGTTTTTAAACGGGAAGTAAGTTCGACCTTGTGGAGGGTATGGGGGATATAGTCCTTGTTTGACTTTCGTGCCGTCCGGTGTGGGGCGGCACGATTATTTGGTGCCGTAAACAGCAAGATGTGCCTTTGCGGGTATGGCTTGCCCCAGGGTGCAGGTTATCGGTGTGTTGGTAGTATAAAAATGCGCTGTATTCCCCCTCAAAAAATGTTGGTCTGCAGTATGAAAATATCCTGTCTGATGCCTGTTCTTGCTATATCGGCTTAGGTTAGGTTTGCAGGTTTGGGCGGTATCGAACAGTGGAAAATTCGGTGGAAACCACTTTGGTCGAACTGTTGTGGCCTGATTGAAAATATTGGGAATGTTCAGGCGACCTAAACAGGAATCAGGTGGATTGGCGCGATGATTTTTACGCGGGTTGGTGCGAGGTCGCAGTCCTGAGCTGTTGCAATAGACTATAACCTTTTGTGATACAGTGCCCAAAATATCGACTTTGACACTTATATGTGATGGCCTTTTAATCCGGGCTGTAAAAAAAATCAGGAGGCAAATATGCGAAAAACATTAGGGGTCAAATTCATCCTTACGGCAGCGCTTTCACTGGCGTCTGTCGGGGCCGTTTCACACGCGGCTATTGCCGAAACATTGCGGGTTGGTCTTGCCGCCGCAGATTATTCCACCCTGGATCCAGACCGCGCGACAGCAACACAGGATGTGGCGCTGGTGTCGTGGATGTTTAACGGGTTGGTGCGTTTTGCGCCGGGAAGTGCTGACCCTGCACGGATTGAACCAGACCTTGCCACAAGCTGGGAAACGTCAAAGGACGGATTGGTCTGGACGTTTCATTTGAAGGACAATGTAAAATTCCACAAGGGATATGGCACGCTGAGTGCCGATGACGTTGTGTTTTCGTTTAACCGGGCCAAAAACCCGGAAACATCATCCTATGCCAGTGATTATGCTGCGTTTGAGAAAATAGAGGCACTGGACCCGAACACCGTTCGCATCACCCTGCGCGAACCGGTGCCGGGATTTTTGGGGCTGGTGGCAAACTATCATGGCGGTAATATCGTCAGCAAAAAGGCCGCCGAAGAACTAGGAGCTGATTTTCAGCGGAATCCTGTCGGCACCGGACCGTTCAAGTTTGATGAAGCCCTTACCCAGCAATCCGTTAGTCTGACGGCCTTTGCCGATTATTTTCGTGGCGCGCCGCTGATTGACGGTATCCGCGCAGACTTTATCCCGTCTGATTCCAGTCGCGAACTTGCCTTCCGTTCCGGCGAACTGGACCTGATTTACGGTCAGCGGGAACGTCATTGGGTGGACCAGGCCATGTTCTGGGACAATACCACCGTCGATATTTTTGCCCCCGGCGAGTTCCGCACCCTGTTTATTAACCGGGCACATGCGCCGCTGGATAATATCAAGGTACGTCAGGCGATCGCCGATGCTATTGACGTTGACCAGATTGTACAATTTGTCGGCACCGGTATTGCGCGTAAGGGCTGTTCGGTGGTGCCGGTTGGCTATATGGGTGAAGATTGCAGCTGGGCTTATAGCTATAACCCGGAAAAAGCAAAGGAACTTCTGGCTGAAGCCGGGTTTGAAAATGGTTTGAATCTGACGGCGGTGGTTTCATCCAGTTCGGCGCAAAAGCCGATCATGGAAGTTATTCAGGCGCAGTTGGCAAAGGTTGGCATCAATCTGCAAATGAATGTTGTCGATCACCCCACCTATCATCAGCAGATCCGTAAAGATTTAAGCGATCTGGTGTTTTACGGGGCAGCACGATACCCGGTTGCTGATAGCTATCTTAGCCAGTTCTATCATTCTGATGCGGCGATCGGCAAACCAACAGCCGTTAC
Organism: Thalassospira sp. NFXS8; assembly: GCF_040148805.1. Classification (NCBI taxonomy): domain Bacteria; kingdom Pseudomonadati; phylum Pseudomonadota; class Alphaproteobacteria; order Rhodospirillales; family Thalassospiraceae; genus Thalassospira; species Thalassospira sp. NFXS8. The sequence continues at coordinate 217,389 of NZ_JAGEMF010000003.1, forward strand.
CAATTTTGGCCACTGTGATGCAGGTGATGCTGATATTACTGCAGCCAAAAAAGCAGCAACCGACGAAGAACGCCTGAAATATTGGTCGGCGGCACAAAAGAAGATCTCGGAGCAGGTGTGTTCGGTCCCGCTATTTAGTTTGATGCAGGTATGGGCGCGCAATACAGCCCTTGATTACGGCGTTGAATTGAAAGGATCCCTTAATCTTGCTCCACCGATCACAGAACTGACAACCTTAAGCCGGTAACAGGTTTTTTCAGACTATAGTGTTTGCAAGTGCCCCGACCACCGATTGTTCTGCAAGGCAGGTCTATCGTGGTCGGGGTATGAGAGGCCGCACGGTTCAGGCTCAAAAGAGGCGTTTTGGTTGGGCAAATGGAACCTGTTTTTCTAAATCCAAATTCAGAAAACATAGAGACGAGCTTGATGCAAACTCAGAAAAACCTTGCTTCTTTTCAAGAAGGAGCAGTAGGACAAATAGCATCTTATATTGATAAGGTTCGTGGAACACCGTCCGCAGAGTTGACACGGGAAGCAGCCATAAAGTGCATATTCGACCTTTTGGCAGCCGCTGCGGCAGGAATTGGTGATGTCGGGCCGATAGCAATTCGAAGAACTTTGCCGGCAATTTTTGGTAACGGTATCAATCCTATTTGGTTTACTGGCACAGGAAGTTCTGTAATCGGTGCTGCATGGGCAAACAGTTCTGCCGCCGCAGCGCTCGATCTTGATGATGGTAACCGGTTTGCACGAGGTCACCCTGGAGCCGCAATTATTCCGGCGGCATTCGCGGTGGGCAATGATGTCGGCGCAACATTTGAAGAAATAATTACGGCTATCGTAATTGGTTATGAAGTTGCTGTTGCGGTTGGGGCGGCACGAACAAGTTATGGTAGTTCCGGAACGTGGACACCGTACGGTGTTGTTGCAACTGCCGCAGCTTTGCGTGGGACACCTTATCCAGAGATTGAACATGCTCTTGCGATAGCGGGAGAGAGTGCACCTAATCAGGCATTTGCGGGAGGCCCGGCGCCTCGGGTTCCTGCTCCTGAGGGGGCGGCCGTGAAAGAGGGGATCCCATGGTCGGTCGTAACAGGTTTGACCGCGCTATATTTAGCGGAATCCGGTCACACCGGACCTCGAAATATTCTTGACAGCGGGCGGCATTACCAATTTCCCGAACATTTTTCTTTGGGAACCGCCGATCATATTTGTGGGACGTATTTCAAGCCTTATGCCTGTTGTCGTCACATTCATGCTCCTCTTGCTGCCCTCGAGTACCTTAGCAGGCAGCATGACATTGTAGGACAAGAGATTGACAGCATTGAAGTGGAAATTCATTCGGCTGGACTACGGATATCTAACCGCCCGGACCCTGAAAACCTGATTGATGTACAATATAGTATCCCCTATTGCCTGGCGTTGGTTAGCTTGTATGGTTCGGGAAGTCTTTTGCCGGTGACTGCGGAGGTTCTTGGGCGAACTGATGTCCGTGCACTTGCACGAAAAGTCAAATTGTCATTGTGTCCCAAGTTTGATGAAGTTTATCCGACTGATATTCTAGCACGTGTTGCAATTACATTTAAGGGTAAGCGTTTTGTTTCTGAGCCGACAGCGCCCGAAGGTGAGCCACTCATGTCATGGGGCAAGCTCGAAAAGAAATTCCGAATTGCAACGGAACTTGTCGCAAGCCCGGTTCAGGCAAATTTGATAATCGACGCTGTGGCTGCAATGAGGTTAGGAAATATGGTTCCTGTTTGCAATTGTCTGTCGAACTTGAAGTTAGGTTAGCGCAAGACCTTTTACTTCGATGATTTTGTTGCTTGCATAAGCAGAATAGTATGGCTGTGTAACCACAGGCAATATCCTAAGAGGTATTGATTGTATGCCGGTTAATTGGGAGCAGAAGCTATCGAATGTGATTCGATGACGTCGACTTTCCCAATTTATTGGGCTGGCTGAATTGACGTGAAAGTTGACAGTCACGGATGTTAGTATTGCGGTTGCTGACTTCATATCTATAGCGATGCGCACGATATGGTCCTTTATCGTGTCGGCAATTGCCCCGACCACCGATTGTTCTGCAAGGCAGGTCTATCGTGGTCGGGTCACTTATATTTAGCCAATCATTTGCACTTTCAACGAAGCGGCGTGGACCTCTTCGACAAAGGCAGACACAAGGCTGCTGTTGCGTGCCCGGACAGGCCGAATGATGTGGTAATCGTAAATCTGTGTTGGTCTGAACGGTCGGGCAGTTACACGGTTTGCGGCAAATTCAAGCGATAACGGGTCGGCAATGGTCAGGCCCAGACCGGCTGCAACCAGTTCCCCTACATTATTGATGGTTGTTGATTCAATAACCACCTTTGGCTGAAGGTTGTATCGTCGAAAAGCTGCATCGACCAGATTACGGGTGCGGCTGGAGTCCCCCAGGGCAATAAAGGGTTCATCCTTAAGGTCTTCGGGCGTGATTTCCGATTTTTCCGATAACCGGTGGCCGTGTGGCATAATCACAACCATCGGCGGAGCTTGCAGGTGTTCGACCATCACAGATGGATGTTCGTGACTGTTAACGACCAGGGCAAGATCCAGCCTGCGCAATAATACCGCTTCGCTTAGAAATTGTGAGCTGCGGGTTTCAACAGAAATGAAAACATCGGGATAGCGCGCCAGAAACCCCGATAATACGCGGCTTAAGAACATTCCGGAAAGGGCTGGCATGGCACCGATAACAAGATGCCCGCGTTCCTCGCGGCGAATGGCCTCTACCGCGCGGGTCAGCTGGTGAACACCGCCGAATATACGCTGCACTTCTTCATACAGGCGCATGCCTCGCCCGGTTGGCACCAGCCGCCCGCTTTCCCGCTCAAAAAGTTCAAGTCCGGTATCGGCTTCCAGATCCCGGATCAGCTTGCTGGCGGCGGGTTGCGATATCCGCATGATCTCGGCGGCACGGCTGACAGTCCCGCCCTCGATCACAGCCATTAATGCTTCAAGTTGCCTCAGGCTCGGTGCGCGCATGGGTATAACCTTTTTGAATATATCCCCGAACAAAACGACTTTGACTTTCTACCCCCACTATTTAGTTTGAAGCAAGAAAAAGAACGAGGAAAACATGGACGCTGACATCATCGTTATTGGCGCAGGCGTTGTGGGGGCTGCCTTGGCCTTCGGCCTTGCCCGTGATGGTTACAAGGTCAAAGTGCTTGACGGGAAAAACAGGGATCTTCGCGCGGCCCGTGCCAATTTCGGGCTGGTCTGGGTACAGGGAAAAGGGGTGGATGCACCGGCCTACAGCCAACTGACTCATCAAAGTGCCGAACTGTGGCCGCGCTTTTGCGATGAACTTGCCAACACTGCACAGGTACAAATCGATTACACAAATCCCGGTGGGCTTCATTACTGCCTGGGGGATGCCGAATTTGAACATCGCGCTGCCATTGCCGCCCGTATTAACAATGCCGCCACATCCCCGGAAATTGACATGCTCAGCCGGCGTGATTTGGAAAAAATGGTACCCGCTGCTCAATTCGGCCCGGATGTAACGGGGGCCAGCTATTGCCGCCTGGATGGGCATGTAAACCCGCTTCAGTTGCTTGATGCCCTGCATAACGGGATCGCGGCACATGGTGGTTCGGTGGTTTTTCGTCATCCGGTAACGGATGTGAAACCGCTTTCAACCGGTTTTGCTGTTCATGGCCCTGCGGGCACCCTTCAGGCCCGATATGTGATTATCGCCGCCGGGCTTGGAACGGCGGAACTGGCAAATCGCTGTGACATGAATATCAAAATCGGCACCACGCGCGGGCAAATTCTGGTGACCGAACGCCTGGACCCGCTATTGCCCTTTCCCGCTAGTGGCTTGCGTCAAACGGCCGAGGGGACGGTCATGATCGGGGCGACACAGGAACAGACATCGGATCGCGGGGTAAGCGTTAATTCCGCCATCACGCTGGCCCGTCGGGCCACGCGGATTATTCCCGCGCTGGCATCGGTTCGCCTTGTTCGGCAATGGAGCGGTTTTCGCATTTTGCCCCCCGATGGCTCGCCAATCTATGCGCAGTCAAAATCCAGTCCCGGCCTGTTTGCAGCGGTTTGCCATTCGGGTGTGACATTGGCCGCAGCCCATGCCGCGATTGTTGGACCAGCCATGATCAATGGACAGCTCGATAGCGAATTGTCCGAATTTTCTGATGGAAGATTTCATGTTTAGAAGTGTGACGGCGGGCTTGAAAGAGCAAGCAGATATGACTGTTTATGTTAATGGCGTTGCAACGCCTGCCTGGGATGGTGAAACCGTAGCCAGCATTCTTTTACGGGTGGCCAATGTCGGGCGCCAGACACCGGTAAGTGGCGAAACGCGCCTGCCTTACTGCCAGATGGGTGTGTGTTTTGAATGCTTGGCCGTTGTCGATGGTGTTTCATCGGTGCAGGGATGTTTGACCCCCTTAAAAAACGGCATGCGGATTGAACGCCAGCGTGGTCGCCGGGAGGTCGGACAATGAATTATGATGTTGTGGTGATTGGGGCTGGCCCCGCGGGTATGGCGGCTGCCGTTAAACTGGCAAAACTTGGCACATCTGTTTGTGTTGTCGATGAACAGCCTGCACCGGGTGGGCAGATATGGCGTGGCGTTGAACGCAATGCCACCAGCCCGGTTTTTAATGCCCTTGGCGAGGATTATCAGAAAGGGTCATCCGCAACGGCGGCCTTTCATGCTGCCGGTATTGATTATCAGCCCTCCGCCCAGGTTTGGCAAATCGAGGATGGCTGGAAAGTATTTCTGACAGCCGAAGGCAAAAGTCGCTGCATCACAGCAAAGGCCGTATTGCTGGCAAACGGCGCACAGGAACGCCCGGTCCCCTTTGCAGGCTGGACATTGCCCGGTGTGATGACTGTTGGTGCCGCGCAGATTTTGCTGAAATCCGGGGGAATGTTGCCTGAAGGGGATGTCTGGATTGCCGGGGCAGGGCCGTTGCCGCTGCTTTATGCCACCCAGTTGCTGGAGCTTGGCGGCAAGGTTGCCGGTTATATCGATACATCGCAAAAACCGTCACTGAAAGCGCTTTCACATTTACCTGCTGCATGGCGCGATTTTCCCGGTTTGATGAAAGGTTTGCGCTGGACATGGAAATTACGGCGCAGCGGTAAACTGATCCGCGATATTCATAATTTGCGTGCCACGGGTGAGGGGCAGCTTTATCAGATTGAATGGGAAAGTAAGGGCAATACCCACAAACGCGGTGCCGGTGTATTGCTGGTTCATGAAGGGGTTGTCCCGCGTGTTCATGAAACGATGGCATTGGGATGTGACCATGACTGGAATGATCAGCAAAAATACTTTGCCCCGCGTACCAATGAATGGGGGGAAACCAGCCGTAAGGGCATTTTTGTTGCCGGGGATGCCGGTGGCATTGGTGGCTGGAAGGCGGCAATTGTTTCGGGTGAAATTGCAGGCCTTGGGATTGCCCGGTTTTTAAATATCGGCATTGATGCCGAAAAATTGCGCCGTGATGCCGCCCTTGATGACAGGCGTAAACGGGCAACAGCGTTACGCCCGTTGCTGGATGCCCTTTATACACCGCCACAAACGCCGATTGCCGATGATGTTGTTGTTTGCCGTTGCGAAGAAGTAAGTGCCGGACGTATCCGCGAAGCTGCCCGGGCTTCCGCACCTGATGTCGGGGCTGTCAAGGCAGCAACCCGGTGTGGCATGGGGCCGTGCCAGGGGCGTCAATGTGGATATTCCGTTCAGGCACTGGTGGCGGAGGTGAATAATTTGCCAGTTGAGGATGTGCGCTTCTTTAATATCCGTCCGCCGCTTAAGCCGGTAACGCTGGGCGAAATTGCCACATTGCAGGATGTGGAACTGTGAATATGAACCCGGATATTTTGGTAATTGGTGGCGGTTTGCACGGTCTTTCGTGCGCCTTGCAGGCCGCACGGGGCGGGGCATCGGTTCTGGTGCTTGAACGTCATTTTTTAGGGCGGCATGCGTCGGGTTCGACCGCCGCCGGTGTGCGGACCCTTGGCCGGGATCCGGCCGAATTGCCCTTAAGCCTTGAGGCGGCTGAAACCTGGCACAAAATGGCGGATCTGGTTGGGGATGATTGTGGTTTTAAGGCCTGCGGCCAGCTACAGGTGGCCGAAGATGACGCGGCTATGGCGTCGATTGCTGCCCGCGTTACCCGCCTTGAAAAACAGGGTATGCATCACGAAAAGCTGATCGGGCCAGATCAATTGCGTGAACTTGTACCGGCCATATCACCGCATTGTGCCGGGGCGGCGTGGGCTCCGGGGGATGGGTCGGCGGACCCGCATCGCGCCATTCGCGCCTTTCGCGATGCGGCAAAGCGTGCAGGCGTAAACATCATCGAGCAATGCCAGGTTCTCAGCCTTGGGCGAAATGGGCAAAGCTGGCAAATACATACCACCACAGGCGATTTTAGCGCTGCCGTTGTGATTAATGCGGCCGGGGCGTGGGCGGATAAAATCGCAAAAATGGCGGGTGAACCCGTGCGCCACGCCATTCGGACATCCATGATGGTTGTTACAGAAAGAACAGGTGACGTGGTGCGCCCGGTGATAAGTTCGTTTGGGCGCAAACTGTCGTTTAAACAGACAGCCGAGGGTACATTGCTGATTGGCGGCGGCGCACAGGGCCGCCTTGCTGCGGATCAGCAGTCAGCCAGCGTCGATGTCCAGGCATTGTCGGTGGCCGTACAGGCCGCAGTGCGTTTGTTTCCATCAATGGTGGGGACGCGCATGGTGCGGGCATGGGCCGGAATGGAAGCGATGACAGAAGACCATCTTCCCGTCATTGGCTTTTCGGATCAGGCCGAAGGATTAATTCATGCGTTCGGTTTTTCCGGGCATGGGTTTCAGCTTGTCCCGTCTGTGGGGCGGGTGGTTGCCGATCTGGCAATTGAGGGAAAATCTAATCAACAACTGGACGCATTTAACGTCAATCGCGTCTCAGAAAAAGGGGTGGCCTTATGTTAGGCTATATTTTTCGCAGGCTGCTGTTAGCTATTCCAACATTGTTGGTCATGCTGACGGTGGTTTTCATTCTGGTTCGCCTGGTGCCGGGCGATCCTGCTGTTGCCATGCTGGGCGATCGCGCCAGCGAGGCAACATTGCAAACGTTGCGCGAACAGCTGGGCCTGAACCAGCCCATTATGGTGCAGTATTTCGAGTTTCTGGGTAATATGATCACTGGTGATTTTGGAAAATCAATGGTGACAGGTCGCACAGTGTTATCCGAAGTTGGTGCCGTTTTGCCCTATACGCTGGAATTGACATTTTCGGCAATGGTTCTGGGAACGCTGTTTGGTTTGCCACTTGGTGTTATTGCGGCGGTTCGACGCAACAAATGGCCCGATTATGTAAGCCGCATTCTGTCGTTAATTGGTCTTTCCTTTCCGGGGTTTGTGTCGGCCATTTTGCTGTTGCTGTGTTTTGCTGTCTGGCAGCACTGGTTACCGGTGATGAGCCGGGCGTCCTCTGACCCGGTAACGCATATTCGTAATCTGATTTTGCCTGCCCTTAATCTGGGTCTGATCATGATGGCCTATATCGCGCGCGTAACACGTTCCTCGATGCTTGATGTGCTGGGCGAGGATTACATCCGCACGGCACAGGCCAAGGGGGTGAAGGCCCGCACACTGGTGATGCGCCATGCGCTGGGCAATGCCCTGATCCCGATTGTTACGGTGGTGGGGCTTTATTTTGGCACCCTGATTGGCAATTCCGTTTTGGCCGAAATCGTTTTTACCCGGCCCGGTCTGGGTAAGTTGATACTGGGGGCCCTGCAATCGCGTGATTACACCATGTTGCAGGGGTTGATGGTTGTTTTTGCGATTTTCGTCATTCTTGTAAATACCGCGACCGATGTCATTTATGGCCTGGTCGACCCGCGAGTGAGTTATAAAAAATGACCAGCGCAGCAATTTCCAATTCGTCGAAAACTGTCACATCCAGCCCGGTTTTAAATGCGTTGCGCCGTAATCGTATGGCGTGGCTTGGGGGTGGAACGCTTTTTATCATTGTGATGGTCGCCATTTTCGCGCCCCTGATCGCCCCGCATGACCCGCTAGAGCAAAATATTCTTGCACGCCTTAGTCCGCCATCGGCTGATTTCTGGCTGGGAACGGACAGTTATGGTCGTGATGTTCTATCGCGTCTTCTTTATGGCGCGCGAATTTCCCTTTCTATCGGGTTTTTGTCAGTTTTGACCGCAATGATCGTTGGCTCATCTTTAGGTATGCTTGCGGGTTATATTGGCGGTGTGTTTGAACAGATTGTGATGGGCCTTGTGGATGTGTTGCTGTCATTTCCAACCCTGCTTTTGGGTTTGATGATTGCGGCCATGCTGGGTGCCAGTTTTGAAAACCTGATCATTGCCATTGCCATAACCGAAATGGCCCCGTTTGCCCGCGTGGCGCGGGCCCCGACCATTGCCGTTAAACGGCGCGATTTTGTCGATGCCGGGCGGTCGCTTGGTTTGTCACCCTTGCGCATTCTGGGCGTACATATATTGCCCAATATTCTTTCAGATGTGGTTGTTGTGGGCTCGCTTTGGATGGCGTCCGCCATCCGGACCGAGGCGTCACTGGCCTTTATCGGCCTGGGGGTGTTGCCACCAACGGCAACATGGGGCGGCATGATCCGCGAGGGGTTCGATAATATTCTGACGGCCTGGTGGCTGGTGGTTTTTCCGTCCGTCGCGATTTTGATAACCGTGCTCGCGCTTAATATTCTTGGCGATGCATTGCGTGATGCCATTGATCCCAAAACCAGGAGCGGACAATGAATTTAGTGTGTTCTCTTTTGGGGGCCGTTTTTGGTAAAGACCGGCATTTCTTCGGTTTTGATTTGGAAGGAAAAGGGCAAAGCCATGCATCTCTCCGGTCTTAATTCAGTGCAGGCATCGGCAAGCGACGCACCCGTTCTTTCTGTGCAAAATCTGACGACATCGTTTCGGGTTTATGACGAATGGAAACCGGTTATTCGCGACATCAGTTTTGATGTTCGCCCGCGCGAAACCGTTGCCATTGTCGGGGAATCAGGGTCGGGGAAAAGTGTTACGTCGCTGTCTATAATGCGACTTTTACAAGCGGACAGCAGCCGTGTCGAGGGCCGGATCCTGCTCGAAGGTCGTGATCTTCTTGCCCTGAGCGAAGCTGAAATGCGCAAGGTTCGTGGCAAGGATGTATCGATGATCTTCCAGGAGCCGATGACATCGTTAAACCCGATTTTTCCGATCGGCGAGCAGATTGCCGAAGCGCTGATGGTTCATCAAAAAATCTCGAAGGTGGACGCCCGGGCTGAGGTTTTACGTTTACTTGAAAAAGTGCGCATTCCGAATGCTGGTAGACGGTTCAAGGAATATCCGCACCAGTTTTCCGGCGGGATGCGCCAGCGCGTGATGATTGCAATGGCATTGGCATCGCGCCCTAAACTGTTGATTGCCGATGAACCGACAACCGCCCTTGATGTGACCATTCAAAGCCAGATCCTGGACCTGATTAAACAGTTACAGGAAGAGGAGGGGATGTCCGTTTTGTTCATTACCCATGATATGGGGGTGGTGGCCGAAGTGGCAGATCGTACCATTGTGATGTATCGTGGGGACACGGTGGAAACAGGGGCGACTGCCGATATTTTTGTGCGCGGAGAACACCCTTATACCCGTGCCTTGTTATCGGCCGTTCCGCAATTGGGGGCAATGAGCGGCAAGGGGCTACCATTGCGTTTTCCGATTGTGGATGTAAACACGGGTGAGAGCCCGACTGTGCAGGAAACCAGCAATACTGTTTCACCGGAAAATCAGCCGTTACTGGAAGTTAAAAACCTGACAACCCGGTTCCCAATTCAAGGTGGGTTGTTTGGCGGTTCAGTCGGCGCTGTACATGCCGTCGAGGATATTTCCTTTAGCATCCGCAAGGGTGAAACGCTGTCATTGGTGGGTGAATCCGGTTGCGGCAAGTCGACAACCGGGCGGTCTATCTTGCGTCTGACGACCCCGCAGAAGGGCCAGATCCTGTTGAACGGGCAGGATATTCTGAAACTTGGTGCCTCTGAACTTCGTCAGATGCGACGTTCCATCCAGATGATTTTTCAAGATCCATATGCGTCGTTAAATCCGCGTATCAGTGTTGGTGCCGCCCTGATCGAACCTTTTCGGCAACATGGCCTTGGTCCGCGTGCAGATGCACGGGACAAGGCAGCATCCCTTTTGGAAAAGGTCGGGCTGAATGCCGATATGATGCAGCGTTACCCGCATGAATTTTCTGGCGGGCAACGCCAGCGCATTGCAATTGCACGCGCCCTGATGCTTGATCCCAAAATTATTGTCGCAGATGAAGCGGTTTCCGCCCTTGATGTTTCAGTTAAGGCGCAGGTCTGCAATTTGTTGCTTGATTTGCAGGAAAGTTTTGATCTTTCGTTTCTGTTCATCTCCCACGATATGGCGGTGGTGGAACGGGTAAGTCATCGGGTTGCCGTGATGTATCTGGGGGAAATTGTTGAAATCGGTCCGCGGTCCGCGGTTTTTGACAATCCGCAACATTCCTATACGAAGAAATTGTTGTCCGCGGTGCCTGTGCCAGACCCGTCACGCCGATCCATGCGACGTGAAATTTCCGTAGATGAACTTAGAAGCCCTATTCGCCCAAAGGGATACGAAGCCCCTGTTCGTAAATACCGCGAGGTTACGCCTGATCATTTCGTACAGGTAAGTTAGATTTCGGCAAAAAATTGAGGCCCGCAGAACAGAGGAGATATTCCCCTGTTTTCGGGCCTTGATTGTCATGACAACCTGCAACCAAACTTTATCGCAGACAGGCGTTAATGTTTCAGGATCTGATTTAAAAATTGCTGTGCCCGTTCATTTTGCGGGTTCGTAAAGAAATCGTGTGGTGTTCCTTCTTCAACGATCTGCCCTGCATCCATAAATATGATCCGGTCAGCAACAGCGCGGGCAAAGGCCATTTCGTGGGTCACACACACCATCGTCATGCCGTCCCGTGCAAGGGATGTCATGGTTTCAAGCACTTCTGAAACCATTTCCGGGTCGAGCGCCGATGTTGGTTCATCAAATAACATAACGGCGGGGTTCATACATAACGACCGTGCAATTGCGACGCGTTGCTGTTGCCCTCCAGAAAGCTGAATGGGGAATTTATGTGCCTGTTCAGGAATACGTACACGCTCAAGATATTGTAATGCGGTGCGTTTTGCTTCCGCCTTTGAGACACCTTTGATCCACATGGGGCCAATCATGCAGTTCATCAGGACGGTCATATGGGGGAACAGATTGAAGTGTTGAAAAACCATCCCCACATTTTTGCGAACATCGCCAACATCGGGCATTTTATTGTGAAGGGAGATGCCGTTTACCGTGATTTCCCCTTTCTGATGCGCTTCCAGGCGGTTAAAGCACCGGATAAGTGTTGATTTTCCCGACCCGGAAGGGCCGCACACAACAATTCGTTCGCCTTTATGTACAGTCAGGTTGATATCGGTCAGAACCCGGAACGCGCCATACCATTTAGAGACATTGTGAGCTTTAATGATTGCTTCCATACTCATCTTACCTTGCTCCTGGCGTAGTGTTTTTCAATGCGCGACTGGATGAGTTCAAGAACGATAGAAAGGATCCAGTAGATCATGGCAGCGGAGATCAGCATTTCCATGTGATTGAAGGTTTTTTGACCCAGAGTGCGTGCCAGAAACATCAGTTCCCAAACACCGATAACAGACACCAGCGAGCTGTCTTTCAGCATTGAAATAAACTGGTTACCTGTTGGCGGAATGATGACGGGCAGGGCCTGGGGCAAAATGATTTTGCGCATTGTAATGCCAAAACCAAAGCCGATTGAACGGGCGGCTTCCCATTGCCCGCGATCGATGCTTTGAATGCCGGACCGGAAAATTTCGGTCATATAGGCACCATAGCATAATGACAGCGCGATAATGCCAGCGGGCACAGCATCAATAATATAACCAAGCTGGGGCAGGCCAAGATAGATAAGATAAATTTGCATTAGTAACGGCAAGCCGCGAAAGAATGACGTGTAAAAACTGGCAATCGCAAAGGCAAAACCATTATTCGACAATTTTGCAACAGCACCAATAATGGCAATAAACGATGCAATAATGATCGATATTGCCGACACATATAATGTTGTTAAAAGCCCCTGCGTGATCATGAAGGGCAGTTTTTGTTCGATGAATGCCAGGCTAAGATTGAATGTTTCGAAAAAAGCCAGGAACAAAAGCAAAAGTTCAAACCATACAATGCCTATCTGCGCCTTTATTGGCAGAAAGCCGATAGCGACAATGTTAAGGCAAAACAAAACAGAAATAACAACTGCAATGGCAAATCGGCCATAAAGACCACTTTGCGATGGTTCGTCGATGACCGGGCGCATCAATTCGCCCAGGACTGTTCCTGTCAGGTTGAACGTCATAAATAAAGCAAGCACGACAATAAACACAATTGCCACAAACTTCGGCTTGTGGACAAGTATGTCGGACTCAACGGTATCTGGGTAAAGCATCACGAAGCCCCCTGTAGCAAAATGGCGACCTTCTGGCTGAAAGCCGCCAATTGGATTGGGATTATTTTGTTGTTGTGTAGTCGACGCCGTACCATTTGACGGAAATTTTCCCGAGTGTGCCGTCTGCTTTCATATCGGCAATTGCCGTTGCAATTTTGGCTTTTAGTTCCGGGTCACCATGTTCGATTGCCACGGCCAGCGGTTCATAAAATACAGGGTCGCCAAGCTGTTTGATTGGATAGCCGGCCTTTTGTGCATCAAGGATACTGGGCAACGAAGAGACAACGGCATCAAGTCGGGTGCCATTCCCCAGGCGCAGGTCGTCAAACGCGGTCGATGAATTGGAATAGGATTTTACCTGCCCAGGGGTGAATTGATAGGTAAAGGGCGGTGCGCCTGCAGCATCAAGCACAAGGTCATGGTTGGCATAGGCTTCAAACGTGGAAGTTGTTGTTGCACCAACAACCTTGCCATCAAGGTCGGAAAGGCTGGTTGCCTTGCTGTCATTATGCACGGCAACTGCGGCCGGTGTGTAATAGTAAATGGCGGGAAAATCGAAAACTTTTTCCCGCGCTTTTGTTGGGGTCATCGAGCCGACATGCATGTCCCAACGGCCCTGCCAGTGACCGGCAGTGATGATGTCCCATCCCGGCGTGACGAATTTAACCTGCACGCCAAGGTGTTTGCCAATACCTTTGGCAACGTCAACATCAAAGCCATCAAGTTCGTTTTTGTCATTCAGGAAAGATTGCGGTGCCCAATTGGCATCGGTTGCGACGGTCAGAGTTTTGGTTTCCTGGATACGGTCCAGAACAGGTCCAGCCTGAGCGGTTGATGTCATAAAAGACATGGTCATCAACATTGCTGCGGCAGTCATTCCAAGTACTTTGTTCATAGGTTCAATTCCCTCTGTTTGATCCTATTATGCAGTTGGAACAAACATTCCAACCAGTTTGGGTGGTGATACTTCTGTGGTGGCAAGTATTGCGTCTTGTCCTGTGGGGCAGGGGCAAAGACACGACCGTTCTTTTATTTTTGAAAACCTAAAGTTCCCCTTTTTCTTGCATTTCCTTGCGAACGGCTTTTGCCACCCTGAAGGCCTCAACACCGGCAGGAATGCCGCAATATACCGCGATCTGGATCAAGGCCGCCTGTAGTTCGTTATCTTTCAGGCCATTGCGAATGGCCCCGCGAAAGTGGATGCCAAATTCGTGCATCCGGTTGGAGGCGGCAAGCATGCCCAGGTTAAGTAAACTGCGCTGTTTGAGGTCGAGCGCATCATTCGTCCAGGCCATGCCCCAGCAATATTCGTTTAAAACGTCCTGAAGCGGGTGGCCAAACGGATCGTTGTCATTAAGGGCGCGGTCGACATATACGTCCCCCAGTACCTTTCGGCGAACTTTCTCGCCGTTGGCTTTAAGGATGTCGTCAGGCATGTTCCTCCTCCTTTAACAGGAATGCGCGCATCGTATTTGCCACCAGTTCCGGTGCCTCGATTAAAATGGAATGGCGAAGACCCGGCAGAATATTAAGTTCGGAATTGGGAATACGGGCATGCATGTATTCGGCCATACGCGGGTTCGATCCCTGGTCATCTTCACCGGTAACAATCAGGGTCGGCTTTCGGATCTGGTCAAGGAAACCGCCAAAATCTGTTTCGGCCAGCACTCGGTACGCCGCTGCGTAACAATCGTGGTCGTTTTCGCTGTCAAATTGACGCAATTTTTTGATGATCTTTGGGTTTTCACGCTGGAAATCTTCGGTCAGCCAACGTGAAAGCGATGCATCGTGATGTTGTGCCGGTTGACCGTTGCGTAGCGTTTCCAGTCTTTCCAGAACCCGGCTTCTTTCGTCCGGTGTGCGTCCTGCCACGGTTGAAAGAAGCACAAGTTTCAAAAGTCGCTTCTGGTGGGTTAAAGCAAGCCGCTGTGCAATCATCCCACCCAGGGAAAAACCGGCCAGATTAAAGGTTTCAAAGCCTGTTTTGTCGGCCAGGGCCAGTGTTTCATCAACAAAATCATCAATTTCGTAGCGGCCCTTAACCCGGCTGGAGCGCCCGTGTCCGCGCAAGTCAAAGGTCATGATGACGAAATCATTGCCAAGATGGCGGACAACATTTTCCCAGGCTTCCAGACGAGAGCCAACGCCGTGAATACAGACAAGCGGGATGCTACCGGATCCGTCGATCCGGTAGTTTAATGTGACATCACCAATGGTATGGCGTGTGGTTTCCCCCATCCCTAGGCACCTGCATTTTCAGTCTGGCGTTTTTTTTCACGCGCAGCAAAGAAAGGGATGATGTGTTGTATAAACAGTTCAAGCGTGCGCTTGCGCAGTTCGAACGGCAGATTAAACGTTAAACCCAGGCAATACTGGTCGACCCCGGCGGCCTCATAATCCAATAACTTTTCAATAACTTCGTCCGGGGTCCCGAACAAAAGGTTTTTACGGATGTTTTCGGGGTTGTAGTTTTCCTTGCCTTTTACGGCCTCAAACGGAACGGCTTCGGGGAAACCATTTTTGACCCCACCCAGATTTTGCATAAGGTTTTCAAATGCCCGACCGTAATCAATGCTGTGTTGCACGGCAATTTTCCAGTCTTCGGGTTTGTCATAAACGCAGGTGCGGCGTTGCATCATAAAACGCGGCTTTGGCACTTCGGGGTGATCGGCCACAGCTTTGGCAAATTTGTCGCCCAAAACCTTTATTTCGGCGGCTGGCATTGACAGAGGGGTTGACATGATGTTGGCGCCGTTGGCGATGGCCCAGTCAAAGGTACCCGGGTCACGTGCGGCCACCCAAATGGGGGGATGCGGGTTTTGCAGCGGTTTTGGCACTGCTGCCGTTACCGGGAATTTCCAGTAATGACCATCATGGGCATAATCGCCAGTCCATAGCTTTTTTACCGCCGGGACAATTTCCTTAAGATAGGCAACACCTTCCTGTTGGGGCATGCCACCTGCCATGCGGTCAAATTCATATTGGTATGACCCGCGTGCAATTCCAAATTCAAGTCGGCCACCGGTGAGGTGATCGCACAGGGCGGCTTCGCCCGCCAGGCGAATGGGCGACCAATAGGGGGCGACAAGGGTGGACGTGCCCAGACGGATGTTTTTTGTGTGCTGTGCTAACCACACAAGTGTTTGAAAAGGATTGGGCGAAATGGTGCATTCAAGGGTGTGATGCTCTGCTGTCCACAGGGTTTCAAACCCGCCTTCGTCAGCCATTTGCGCAAGTTGCAACAGGTCGTCCTGAACTTTGGCCATAGGAACGTCAGGTGAAAAACGTTCCATGGTAAGCGATACCGAAAATTTCATGATATTATGCCTTTCCCCACGGATACTGGTTATTTGAGACGCATGACAAAGGGGTCCTGCATGACACCCGAATAATCGATGATGATGTTTTTCAGGCGCGAGAATTCGCGCATGACTTCAAAGCCGCCACGACGGCCATAACCGCTTTGCTTGAAGCCGCCATTAGCAGACATGAATGATGAACTGCGATATGTATTGATCCATACCGTTCCGGCATCGACCTGATTGGCGAACCGCAAGGCGCGGTCGATATTCTGGGTCCAGATTCCTGATGCCAGGCCATAACGTGTGTCGTTTGCCAGCGTGATCATTTCTTCTTCAGAGCGGAAAGGCATTACGCCAACCACGGGGCCGAAAATTTCGTCACGCATGAAGGTCATGTCGTTGTTGGTGTCGGTCATGACGGTGGGTTCAAAATACCATCCGCCAGATTGCTCATGTGCCCAGGGGCGTTTGCCACCTACGGCAATGGAGGCACCTTCTTTCACGCCCGAGGAGACGTAATGTTCGACTTTTGAAAGCTGATCCGCCAGAGCCAGGGGGCCAATGTCAGTTTCAGCATTCATGGGATGACCGATCTGGATGTGGCGGGTGCGTGCCACCAGGGCTTCGACAAAGCGGTCATATATTGATGCTTCGACAAAGCAGCGTGATCCGGCAACGCAGGTTTGACCTGCGGCTGCAAATGCACCCGAAACAATGCCGTTGACGGCATTTTCAATTTCAACGTCTGCAAACACCACATGAGGTGACTTGCCGCCCAGTTCCATTGAACAGGGAACAAGGTTTTGGGCGGCATTTCCGGCAATGCGGCGGCCAGTGTCTGTACTGCCGGTGAACACGTATTTGGCAATATCGGGGTGCCGGGTTAATGCTTCACCTGCACTGGCCCCGGTTCCGGTGACGACATTGACAACGCCAGCGGGAAATCCGGCCTCCATGATCAGTTCGGCCAGTGCCAGGGTTGAGGCCGTGGCATGTTCCGATGGCTTGATAACCACGGTGTTGCCGATTGCCAGGCACGGCGCAAGCGTGCCGGTTAGTAACATCAGGGGGGAATTCCATGGTGTAATCATGCCGACAACACCAAGCGGTTCGCGGGTGTTGTAATTCAGCATGTCCAGTTTGTTGACCGGAATGGTTTCACCCTGCAACTTGTCTGCCATACCGGCAAAATAATCATAGGTGTCTGGTAAAGCGGCCATTTGGGCGCGCATTTCCTTGATTAGCTTGCCATTGTCGCGGGTTTCAATTTCGGCAAGGCTGTCGGCATGTTCCGCAATTAATGCGGACAGGCGTCGTAAAAGACGGCCCCTGTCGGTTTGGGTCATGCGACGCCATGCCGGGTCCTTAAATGCCCGATTTGCCGATGCGACTGCAATTTCAACATCATCCGCGTCGGCCTGGGCAAATTCGTACCAGGGCTTGCCGGTTGTCGGGTCAAAACTTGAAATATAGGCACCGTTTTTGGGAGCAACGAACCGGCCGTTTATGAAAAGGTCCTGACGCGAACCTTCCAGGGTTTGAAGGGTGGTTTTCATGGGATCGCTCTTGTTCTTAAAGGGAAGTATTCAGGCCTGAAGGTTGCCGTCGATCATGGCAACGCGGCCGCCGTCGCCGGAATCCATATAGATCCCAAACTGATTGTTCTGACGTTCGCGGACATAGCGCCGCAGGGTCGAACGCAATTCGTGGGTTGCAATCTGGTCAAAGGGAAGGTCGTTAACGGCAAACAGTTTCATGTCGGATGGAAGCGTGCTTTCGCTCCATTCGCCAGCCAGTCTCGCTCGATAAACAAGGTGCCCCGGGTCATCATCGGCGACATCAAATACCGAATATAAAAACGTATTTTCGGGAATGAGGCTAAGGGCCTTGTTACCGGCAAGTTCAAGTTGCCGGTCGGCTCGCAGGCGTTTTGCCGTTGGTAAACCCCATTCACCCTTGCCGTTGCTGCGCATCAGAAGTTTGTCTTTGGCTTCGATCAGGTAACCTATAATCATGCCATTGGATTCAGGCCAACCCGCAGGTAACGGGTCTTTCACGCTGACATAGTTGCCGCGACAAAACCCCAATGGCGCGGCCGGGCTTGTGCCAAATGCCTTAACCTCGCCAATCAGAATGGTGTGATCCCCTGCATCTGCCTGGCTATAGGTGGAACAATCAAACCAGGTGAGACAGTCGCTTAGAACCGGGGCGCCGGTGTGAAAGCTGGTATGCGGGGCGGCCTCGAATTTGTTTTCTGCCCGGGATGCAAAAATGTTGGAAATGGCTGCCTGTTCGTCATGCAGGATGTTGACGGCGAAACTGTTTGCATTGGTGAAAACAGGATGGCTGGAAGCTGACTTTGAAATACAGACCAGCAACAGGGGTGGGTCAAGCGAAACCGATGTGAATGAATTTGCTGTCATCCCGCGTGGTGTGCCATCGGCATCAAGCGTTGTGACAACCGTGATCCCGGTGACAAATGTTCCAAAAGCGTTTCGCAGCATTTTGCTGTCGATTGCTGTATCGGCAAGGGCTGTTGCGTTGGCCATATTCCAGGACCTCCTCTCTTGATGCGTGAGATGAGGCTAGCTTTTGATCTCTGGTCATTCTTCCATGTGTTCACAGGATGATAGGGACTATTTTTTATTTGTTTCGATGTAAAAGAAGGAGGCGCGGAGGAGTTATGGCTCCTTAAAATGTGCCGACGTGTATGCGCGCACCGCCTTTAGTTGCGGGGGGGGCGGCCGCAAACAGGCTGGCGTTAATGATAGTTCAGGTATTTGTTTGGATGGATTGCAAATGAAGCAGGACGAAGCCGCTGGCTTATAAAGAGCTTTTGCCAGTTTCAGGATTTCGGATAACGTCATAAAGCCTTATTGCCAATTCTATGGCAAATCTGCTGTTGGCAGTTTCAAGATCAATGCCAAACAGTTCCTGCATGCGCGTCAGCCGATAACGAAGGGTTGTAACATGAAGCCCCATTGTATCGGCACAGGCCTGGTTGCGGCATCCTTCGCGCAAAAACATCGAAAGTGTTTCCAGATACGGCGTACCGTTTTCTTGATCATGCCGGGCGATGGCACCAATGCTTTCATGAACAAAATTTTTGACATCCCGGGCATCGGACGCGGCAACCAGCATTGGCAATGGTCCAAATCCCTGACTTGAAAGCGCACCTGTGGACCCGAACGACCGGGCAATCCTGATCATTCTGTTGCTACGTTCCCAGATCGACGGGTAATCCTCCAGTGATTGGCACGGATCACTCGCCAGCACCAGTGGTTGTTCATCAAAGTGATGCCCAAGATCATCGGCGATACGGCGCACCAGTTTATCGATTTTTTCGGACGATAAACCAGCCCCGGCCGGGATCATACATATGAAACCCCCATCAATCGCGATCAGCCCGGCCGTGATCGCAAGCTGGTGAGTGATACGCGAAACGGCACGTTCTACATCAACAATATCACCATCATGGTGTGCGGTGGTGTTGGGAAAGTTTATAATGATTAATTGTTGGGGGTTTTTAAAATCCAGTCCCAGGCGTTGCGCTCGTTGATAGATATCGTCCGCATTTCGCCAGCGGGTCTCAACCACATCAAAAAACAGTTCGGCCCTTGTTCGTGTTTCTGAACGAAAACGAATAAAGCTGCGCATCATCTGAACGCTCAGGGCAAAACAACCGCTTTCAAGCAAAAGTTTTTCAAGGTCGTTAAATTGATACGGCCCCCTAAATATGAGCAAGGCCCCAACGGGTTGCATGTCAACGGTTAGTGCCTCGATCCGAACGGGCAGGGTAAGATGCTGATTTTCATCCCGAAGCAACAGGCTTGCCTCTTCATTGCCCCCTTGTTCGGCATTTTCACGGGCAAATTTAATTAATTGCTGCGCCAAACCGCTTGAGGCAGATTTTTGCCATTGGTCGTTATCATAATATTCAAGGGCAGGTGATTTACCGGCAATGACCTGATTAGTTGTAAAGTCGATCATGACCAGCGGTGTCGGCAGCATGTCCGTCAGCATTTTTGACAGCGAATAAACCGATCCGTCACTTAGGACGTGGCGCAATAGTGTACTGTGCGCGCCCAACACCTTTTGCAGGCTGTTCGCGGCATGACGGGCATCATTCAGTCTGCGTTCGCGTTCCACCGCGATGGTGCCGAGATGCGTAATCATCCCTAAAAAGGCAAGATCCAGTTCGTTTACATCGGTAACCTGGCGGGCAATCACGCTAAGCACCATGGGACGGCCTTCAAAATCTTCGCAATTCATCGGCATGACCAGAACAGTTCGATAGTCACGCTCGAAGGCTTCTTTTTGGTAGCCGGGAAATTCCTCTGATGCCCGGGCATCCCGAATATAAACCGGTTCGTTGCGTTGCAGAGCAATCAGCGACGGGCTCATTGCCAGTTCCCATTTGTTGGGTAAGGGGCGTTGCAATAATGTCGGGTCGTGGCGTGCCAGGACATAGGCGTATCCATGTGCAGCATCGATTGCCATGATAGACCCCAGCGCCCAGTTTGCATGGCGACAGGCTCCTGCAATCAGTTGTTGCAAAATGGTTTCAAGGTCGCCGCCGCTATTGATCTGACTGGCAACATCGCGAAGCGATAATATCCGTGAAGTCTGATCCAAAATTTATCCCGTTAATCCAAACTGGTTTGCCAATCATGTGCGCAGAGGACTTTGTGGTCTACATTTTTTCTAAGGAAAAATTACAGTCGATTTCCTTGATTCAAAGGAAGAAAACTTTCGAGCATTTTCTACGATGCCCACAGGTTCATCATAAATCGGGTTTGTAATGTTATGGCGCTGGGTATTCGAAAAATTTGCACCTTTTTGGAAGAAACGCTGGTTGAAGGCGGACGTGAAGTTTCCCGCCCAACGCATACTGTTGTTGTTGCAGCAATCATTACCAACCCCTGGGCCGGGCGGGGATTTGTTGAAAATTTGCGACCGGAAATTCTCGATATTGCAATGGATTTAAGTCATGAGATGACGCAACGGTTGCTTAAGCAAATGCCAGCCGACAAAATTGAAGCCTGTGGCAAGTCTTCGGCAACCGGTATTGATGGTGAAATTGAACATGCCTCGGCGATGATCCACACATTGCGGTTTGGAAACCCGTTTCGCGATGCGATCGGCGGGACCAATTACCTCGAATTTACCAATACACGGAATGCGCCGGGTGCCCTTATGGCTTTACCGATGATGCATAAAAGCGAAACCGGCAAACGGTCGCATTTTTTAACGGCCAATTTCCAAATTGCCGACGCGCCCAGGCCCGATGAAATTGTGGTTGCCATCGGTGCATCTGATAATGGTCGTCCTCATGCTCGCATAGCGGACCGTTTTCAGGATATCGCCGAACTTGAAACCTGATGTTTGAAGGTTGCGAGTGCCGGCGTCGGATCATCGCCCGCGATCTTCCGGATTACGCACGCAGAACCTCCCTGCCGTGATCTGCCCTGATAGTTTGGGAAAGGGGCCAGTTTCTATCGTAAGTTCGGACGTTGAACGTTAATGGGGTAATCCTCCGGAACCCTTCCTGGGCCGCACATAACCGGCTTCTCCGGGACCCATCACCTTTGCCAGAAATGGGCGCACGGAAACGCAGGGATATTGCAAGTGCATTTGGTTGCTGCCGTTCCTCCGGCTTTCCACGATATCTGGTCGGAAGTGGGACGCGATATTGATTTTCTGATGTTATAGCATTATGTATCTTTAAATGTTACATGAATCAGACGCATGACAGGAAGCTACAATGTCCACTTTCTCTGATCCCGATATAATCTCCTCTTACGCGGAGATGGTCGAGCGCAATGTCCCCGCTCTTCATGATCTCCACCGGATGGTGAGCTTGCTTCTTGCCGAGAAAGCTCCGTCCGATGGCCGGATTCTGGTCTTAGGGGCGGGGGGAGGATTGGAACTCAGGGCCATGGCCAGACAGAAACCGGACTGGAGGTTCGACGGGGTTGATCCCTCTGCGCAGATGCTCAATCAGGCACGCACCGTGACACGCGAATTCGCTGACTGCATCACGCTTTACGAAGGTTACATCACAGACGCGCCGGAAGGGCCTTATGACGGTGCAACGTGCCTTCTGACGCTACACTTTCTTTCCCGGGAAGAGCGTTGCCGCACTCTGAGAGAGATCTGCCGGCGGCTCCGCCCTGGCGCACCTTTGGTGGTCGTTCACCATAGTTTTGTAAACGACGATGCCGGAAAGGAGAAATGGCTCTCCCGTTTTTCCAACTACGTCGCCACATCCGGGATGGGTGATGCCGGAAAGGGCATAAATGTGGAAGCCATGAAGGAGCGGCTGCCGGTTCTGTCGCCCGAACAGGATGTTTCCATCTTGCACGAGGCCGGATTTTCGCAGGTCGAACTCTTCTATGCCGCCCTTACGTTCAAGGGCTGGGTAGCGTACCGAACCTAGTTATCTGGATCGGACTATGATACTTGCGAGAGATTCAGATACTGTCGCCAATGTCGATTAAACCACCTTATCGGCCTGGTTTCGCTTTTGCACGATCATCACAACCTTAGCTTTGTGATGGTTCCCCATTCGCATAGTGGCGCGTGCAATCGTAGTCTCGGAAGACTGTTTCGGAGATGCAAAGCACACGATATTTTCCATGAGATGTCGTGTTAAAGTGAGTTCCGTTTTCTGAATTTGCTAATCTATTCAAACCCTGTTCCAAAATTATTAATGACATAGTCAATGTCCTTGTCGCCTCGTCCGGAGAGGTTTAGCAAAATTTTCCGAGAGGTTGGTAACCGCGCCGCCAGTTTTAGGGCGAATGCCAACGCATGGCAGCTTTCAAGCGCTGGAATGATCCCTTCGGATCGGGACATTCGGAAAAAAGTGCGCACCACCTCGTCGTCAGATACGACAGCCACGTTCAACCGTCCGGAATCCTGGAGTGCTGCGATCTCCGGTCCAACTCCGGGATACACGAGGCCCGATGCCACCGACCGCACTTGCATTGTTGCTCCGTCGTCTTGCTGCAAGACAACGGACCGAGCCCCATGCAGTGTTCCTGGCGTTCCAAACGAAAGGGTCGCCGCATGCCGACCTGCTCTGTCTGAATCTCCCAGCGGTTCAACCGCGTGAAGGTTGACCTCGGGATCATCAATAAATCCCGAATAAATGCCCATCGCGTTTGAGCCGCCAGCAACACAGGCCACGACGTGATCCGGGAGAGTTCCGTCATGAAGAGCCAGGAATTGATGACGGGCCTCCCGGCCAACTACAGCCTGGAAATCTCTCACGATCATTGGGAAGGGGTGAGGTCCAATTGCCGATCCGATTGCGTAAAGCGCGTGCTCTCGCTGTTCGACATATGCAGTAAATGCTGAGTCGCTGGCCTCTTTCAACGCGGATTGCCCCGTTGTTGCCACAACCACCTTGGCGCCATGCAAACGCATGCGTTCAACGTTTACACTCTGCTTTTCAGTATCAATCTTACCCATGTGAATTTCACACTCGAGGCCGAAATATGCGGACGCAGCCGCAAGCGCGACGCCATGTTGGCCGGCCCCCGTTTCCGCGATCAGTTTGCGCTTCCCCATTTTCCGGGCCAGCAACGCGAAGCCCACACAATGATTGATCTTGTGTGCACCAGTATGGTTCAGGTCTTCACGTTTGACGTAGATCTGCGCGCCGCCAATCTCGGATGTCGTATTCCTGAGGAAGTGGAGGGGTGTGGGGCGACCTTGGAAGCCAATTCTCGCTTCTTCAAGGTCGTGCAGGAATTCCGGCGTTTCCCTTACCGCCCGGTACGTTGCTTCAAGTTCCTTTAATGCGGGCCATGCCGCCTGTGGATAATGATTGCCGCCAAACTGGCCAAAGTAGCCGTTGGCATCGGGAAAGTTCGACAGATAGTCGCGATTGTTGTCTTGCATTTCGGCTCCTTAAAAATTCATGCCGAAATTTAGGTGATCTCTTCTTTGCTGTATTGAACAAGATTTGCATGTTGCCTTGGCAACAGTCGGGTGTATCGCACCCTATCCCCAGGTGACAGAAATGACCCTTGGTTCTTCACCTGGGGTCTGGGTTCCATTGCACGAGCATCTGATGACAAACTGATATGCTGTCATGGAGTGTTCACCACTGATAGCAAGACGCGATGGATGACCGAGCGCATCTATAGCGGGGTGAATTTTACTTGTCCTGTCGCCACATGCACGTCCAATACCTCTCGCCAGTTCCCTTTTGGGTCCTAGCCTTTAAAGCGGTAATCCTTTCGTTGAGGTGTACAGATATCGCGAGATAAGCTGCCAGGTGGTACTCCGAAGACCTTTTTGAATTCCCGCGTGAAATGAGCCTGATCACTGAAGTCCATAAAAGCAGCGATCTCACTGAGTGCTAACCCTTCGCAGATTAATTCTTTGGCTTTTGCTATGCGAACCTGCCGCAAATATGTTTGAGGCGGTATTCCAACGATCTTGCTAAATGACCTCACCAGATGACTCTTGTGCACCCCCAATTTGTGTGCCAGCTCTTCGGTTTTTATCGCCTGTGTGGCGTGCTGCTGGATCAGCGAACAAGCCCGCTGCACTAACGTTCCAGAATCTTTGCTGGCAGCTCTGATTGAAAACTTGCAGGTCGTTAATAATCTTCGAAGCGCAAGCTCAAGAAACTTTCCGTCAGTCTGTGGTGTAAAAAGAGCGTCACAAAGTTCCTGTGTTTCATACCCTTGACCTGGCATTAAATTTTCAAAGTCAATTACCCTGTCACGAAGCTCTAGGTCGAGGCATTGAGCTACAAAGTTCTCCGTAAGATAGAGTGTTGTATATTCAGTATCCTGAATGGGGCAGTGTGCAGAATGAACTTCATATGGATTGAAAAAGAAGACCTCTCGTGCGCCTGCTGTACCGGTCCATCTGCGAGATGTGATCTCAGCAGAGCCCTGCTTTAAAGCGACAACTGAATATGTATTGTGGAAGTGGGGGGCAAACCTCTTCGCCAGTGCATGAGAGCGCAAAACTCCGCGTTCCTGAAGGGCGAAGGTCATCGAACTAACCTGTGTGCCGACTTGCCTCATTTGATTTAACAATACCCAGGTCCTAGAAGATTTCCAGTGCGCGCGATTGCAGGCCTTTGCTGCGCGAACCGCGAAAGGCGTCATACATCTTCTCTATCAGATGGACGGAAATTCCCCGTCGTGCAAGGCTGATTGCAAGCGTGAGGCCGGCCGCGCCCGCGCCGTAAATTAGCATGTCGATTGTGAAGTCTTTTGTCATGCTTACCTTTTGCGATAAGGGAAGAAAACCGACAAAATGCCGCAAATTGAGACATGCCGTTCAGCAACACCGGCATAGTCATCAGAGTAACCGGGATCTTCAGACATTATTACAATCAGACGATAGGTGACACTTGGCGTGGCAGCCGGATTTCGACGGTAAGACCGGGTTCCTTACCGGGTAATATAACTGCTTCGCCCCCATGTGCCTGGGCAATCGCCTTTACAATCGGCAAGCCCAAGCCGGAGCCACCAAGGCTACGCCCTCGTGAGTCATCCGCACGCCAGAACCGTTCGAAGGCGCGTGCGCGGCTTTCTTCGGGAAGGCCTGGCCCTGTATCCGTACAGCGGAAGAAAACATGCTGTTCGTCCGCACCGGTCTTAACATGCACTTTACTTTGCGGTGCATAACGACAACAGTTTTCAAGAACCGCAACGAAGGCCTGGCGCAAACGCGATTGATCAGCACTCAGAATGCCACTGGATAATTGTCTTGTTACCGTAATCCCGGCGGCAGCGAAATGATCCTCAAGCGAGGCAAGGGCGACCTTGGCCTCCATTGCAAGGTCAAGAGATGAATATTGCAGATCCAGCTGACCGGCATTACTCAGTGCTAGCGTTCGCAGCTCCTCTACAATGGCCGACAGATCATCCACATGGTTAATCAAGCGACCATATAGTTCAGGGCTGGGGGCAAAGGCACCATCTAGCAACCCCTGAAGCCGCCCACGCAGAATGGTCAAAGGCGTTCGCAATTCATGCGCAATTGCCGAGTTCGAGTATTTCAACTCGGCCTCTGCGCGCTGTAGTCGCCCAGCCATCTGATTGAAGTCATTGACGAGGTCGCTCGCCTCGCCAAAATTTCCGCGGCTCAATGAAGCGCGTGCTGAAAAATCGCCATTTGCTACTTTTCGCGCCGCCGCGCCAACAGATTTCAAAGGATCCACAATTCGTCGTGCAAGAACCCAGCCCAACAATGAGGCGGTTAATATGCCGATCCCCAATAGGAGGCCCAACGTTACGACATCACCGGTACGCAAGATCTCGTCGTCAGTAAATTCCGGATAGAGCCAATCATAAATGAAGAAAAAATAGGCACTTAACCCGAAATAAACGACGACGAAAGCAAGCATCGTAAGCGCGATCATCGCGCGAACGATGCGGGAATTCAGATTACTGGCCATATGTATTGTCCAGTCGATAACCAACACCACGAACACCGACGAGCAAACCATCTGCGCCAGCTGCTGCCAGTTTCCGACGCAGATTGCTGACATGACTGTCCACTGTCCGATCCAGTGCTTCCCCTTCTGGCAGGCACGCGTCGACCAGTTCCGAGCGCTCGAACACTCTGCCAATTCTTAAGGCCATATAAGCCAGAATACGAAATTCGGTTCTGGTAAGGCCGAGTGTAACCGGTCCCGCGGCGGCTTCGACCTCCACCCGATATGCCTGCGGATCAATGGTCAAGGATCCGACGCGCAACATTTGCTCGCTATCTCGGGCAACGGTTCGTCGTAAAACCGCCTTCACACGCGCAACAACCTCAAGCGGGTTGAACGGTTTAACCACGTAATCGTCTGCACCGATCCGAAGGGCCTGCAACTTGTCGAGATCCTCCGCCAGCGCGGTGACCATGATGACGGGCGTATCACCCCTGCGGCGTATCATTGCTAAAACCTCATAGCCATCCTGTCCTGGCAGCTTGATGTCCAGGACCACAAGGTCGGGCCGTAAACGCAAGTGATGCGCAAGCCCAATCGTGCCATCACCTGCGGTGACAACCCGGAAACCTTCGCGCGACAGATACGTGCCGATGATTTCGGCAATCTCGGGTTCGTCTTCGATGATCAGGATCAAGGCATTGTTCACGAGCATGTTTTCAATCTTTGACATTTCATCCAAAAGAACTCATTTGGCTGAGGTATCCAACACTTTGTATTGTTGGCAACCGCTTGAGAATACCATCATTTAGTCGCAAGCAATGTGGTGATTGAGACCTCGTTGAACATCACGGGCAATTTGTACTTAGCTTTTCACAACCGACCGCGTCCGCGCGCCCAGAGCACAGCATCCTTCATATCCGGATCGGCATTTGCAGATAACAGTCAACGGTTAACGGTTAACGGTTAACGGTTAACCTCCCTGTGTCGAGAGCGGGTTAAATGTTTGTGGAGGTTCTATGGAGATTTTCGATACCGGGAACTCCAAGGTGCGGGATTTAAGAATTGTGCCCCTGGTTTCTCCATACTGACTGGAGTACCCTATTGTTTCGCTGTGGCGACCTCGTTTCCGATAAGAGTGGTGCTGCCACCGAGCGCGCGATATAGAATGGATTCATTGACGAACTGTGCAAGCTGCACATCTGCAAGTGCCACTTCGGCGGAACGTCGGCGTTCCTGCGCGTCAAGCCAGATACGCATAGTGATGGCACCCGCCCGATAACGTGTTTCGGAGAGCTTCTCAACTTCCCGTGCTGCCACATAAGCATTAGTAAGTCGGCGTGACTGTTCTACATAGTTGGTGCGCGCACCAAGCGCATTGGCAACGTCGGCGAATGCATTTAGCAAAGTCGTTCGAAATGCCGCAACAGCCTCTTCATATTGTGCTTGTGAAACTGCGATTGTCAGATCCATGTCTTTTAGATTCAGGAATGACAGAACTGTTCCGGTACCCAGTGTCCCGACCGGATTGGAAATGAAAGATAAAAGTTGATTGCTGCTGGTACCAAGCTCGCCAGTAAGCGAAATGCCCGGATAGAAGCTGGTTCGCGTCGCATCCACATTTTTTAACGCCCCCTTTAACCGCGCTTCTGCTGCACGAAGGTCCGGGCGGCGGGCAAGAAGGTCTGCGGGCAAACCAGGCGTCATCGCTGGCAACTTCTGTCGCGGCAAGCTTTGTAATTCGGGAACCGGACTTGGCCTGCCGTTTAAAAGGACCGTAAGCACATTTCTCAGAACAAGGCGTGCCTGCTGCAATTCGGAAACGCGTGCGGCCTGTGTTTCGACAGTCTGTTCAACTTCCAAAAGTTCGAGTTCGGAAACGTCCCCGACATCCAGCTGTTTGCGGACGAGGTTCTGTACTTGCCTTACATAATCAAGACTGTTTTCAGCCGACGTAACTGCCTCATTCGCGTGCGCGATACGGAAATAGGTTTCGATTGTCATGCCGATAATTGCAAGACGGGCCGCTTCGTAATCCTCAAGCGTTGCCTCGGCTTCAAAGTTTGTATTATCGCGCTGCGCTGCCAGTTTGCCCCATAAGTCAACTTCGTAGGAAAGCCTGATTGAAGCTGACGAAGACGAGGTCGATACGGCATTTCCGTCAAGCGGCCTCGATCTCGAACTGTTAAGATTGCCACTCAATTTCGGGAATAAGGAATTTGCAGCAAGATCTGCTTGTAAAAACGCTCTGCGAACACGAACGGTTGCCGCGAAAATATCGTTGTTACGCGTAACAACTTCACGGATCAGCGTGTTTAGGTCGCGGTCTCCGAACGCAGCCCACCATTGATCGGCATCTACTTTGGCGATGTCGTTAGAAATCGAGGCAGGCCATGTCGGTCCTTCTGGCATATCCGGACGCAGATAGGTTGTTGACTGGCCCGTGCAACCGGCAAGCACGACAAAAACGCAGGGAAAAATCAATCTGACGAAAACCATGGTTACTCTCTTGAAAGCGCAACGACCGGATCAAGGCGCGAAGCATTGCGGGCGGGCAGAAAACCGAAAGCGAGGCCGATCAAAAGCGCAACCAGACACGCAAAAAGGATGGCATCAAAAGAGATGATCATCGGGAATTGGCTGTCCTCTCCGCCGAAGGCAATTGCTGTGGCGAAGGCCAGCCCGACGCCGAGGAAAGACCCGGCAATGCAAATCGTCACGGCTTCAATCAGGAACTGAAGCATGATGTCGATACGACGTGCACCGACCGCCATGCGCAGGCCAATTTCACTGGTACGCTCGGTGACCGAAACCAGCATAATGTTCATTACGCCAATGCCGCCGACGATCAGAGAAATCACCGCAACAGACGAAATCAGTAGCGTCATTTTCTGCGATGTCTTTTCCAGGATCCGACGTAACTGGTCGCTGTTGAAGACAAAAAAGTCCTGCGTGCCGTGACGACGTGTCAAAAGACCGACGATTGCGCGTTCAGCAATAATCGTGTCTATATTGTCCGAGATACGAACGGTTAACCCGGCAAGGCTTGTTGCAGCGCCAAGCAGCCTGCCGGCCACGGCAGTATAGGGAATATACATTTGCAGGGTTTTACCGGACATGCCGGAACGTGAGGTCACCGTGCCAATAATCACCACCGGCACACGATCAATCATAACGATTTTGCCAAGCGGAGATTGATTCCCCGGAAAAAGCGTCGATACGGCGCGTTCCTCTATCACGGCCTCCTGTCGGCGTTCCGCAATACTGTCGGCTGAGAACCCGTTACCACGCACGATTCTGAGGCCATTTACCCGGAAATAATCCGTGCCGACACCGTCAATGTTGGCTGACATGCTGGAGCGGCCGACCCGAATGCGCGTACTCGTCGATACCAGCGGTGTAACGCTGTCGATATAGTTTTGCGCAGACAAAGCCTCGGCGTCGGAAACCACCAGCGTCCTGATGCTATCGACGCGCTCGTCGTCCCAGCCGTGCCCGGGGAAAATGGAAAGGGTGCTCGCACCAAGTTCGCTGATTTCGGCCAGGACTCTCTGGCGTGTCCCTTCGCCCAGACCGACGACTGAAACGACCGCAGCAATGCCAATTATGATCCCGAGCATGGTAAGGAATGTACGGACCCGATGCGCGGCCAATGAACGCAACGCCATTGGGAAAGCTTCTGAAAACCGTCGATGAAAACCGGACAGAACGCCAACAGGCTCTGAATTTACAAAGGAAGGTGAAGGCGCATCAATGGCAGTTACGCGGCACCGCTTGTCCGACAGAACAAGGCCATCACGGATTTCAATGATACGATCAGCATGGGCGGCGACCTCCATATCGTGCGTGACCATAATGACAGTATGGCCGTCCCGATGAAGCTCTTTAAGGATCTCAAGAACGGTTTCACCACTTTTACTATCAAGCGCCCCGGTTGGTTCGTCGGCGAGAATGATATGCCCACCATTCATAAGCGCACGCGCAATCGACACCCGTTGCTGCTGCCCGCCGGAAAGCTGACCCGGACGGTGATCAATGCGCGCACCAAGGCCAAGGCGCTCCAGAAGCCCTTTGGCCCTTTCGCACCGGGTGACAGAATCAATACCGGCATAAACAGCTGGCATCGCCACATTATCCGTTGCGTTGAGCGTGCCAAGCAAATGATAGCGCTGGAAGATGAAGCCGAAATGCTCCCTTCGCAATGCAGCCAGTTCGTCCGCGTTCAAACCGGCAACACTATGGCCACCGACGCGGTAATCACCCGTAGTTGGCTGATCAAGGCAGCCAAGAATATTCATCAGCGTCGATTTTCCCGACCCGCTGGCACCCACGATCGCGACGAGCTCACCGTTGTCAATACGAAGGTCGATACCCTTGAGTGCGGAGACCGTCTCTTCGCCTGCTTTAAATAGCCGCGTGACGTTCTCTATTTCCAGTAAAGCGCTCACATCATCCCCATAGCGTTAGAGTCTGACGCCTGACCATCTGCCGGAATGACAACTTCCTCGCCAACCTTAAGGCCTTCAATCACTTGCGCCTTGATCCGGTCTGTCAGTCCTATTGTGACAAGACGTTCGGAAATTTCGCCTGAAGGCGACCGCACACTCATGTGATAGCGACCGTTCTGATCGCGCCCGGTTAGTGCTGACCAAGGCACAAGCGGGACGTTTTGCGCTTTTCCCACAACAATGGTCACAAGAGTGGTCATCATGGGGCGCAATTGGCCATCGGGATTTGGCGTTGTGAATAGTCCGTTGAAATAAACAGCCTGTGCTATCTGCCCGGCTGTTGCCGAGGTCGTTGTTGATTCCGCCGCGATTGATGTCGGGGCGGGGGCGATCTGCTCCAATTTGCCAGCTATCGGAGTATGGGTTTCGCCCATAATCGTGAAACGCACAGTTTGGTCCGGTTTTACGCGGGTGATATCGGCCTCTGATATTTTGACCTTTACCTGCATTACATCAAGCTGCGCTAGCACAACAATCGTCGGCACAGCCAGGTTGGAGTTCAGTGTTTGGCCAGCTTTGGTTACGACCGCAACCACAACGCCATCCATTGGTGCGACAACCTTCGTGTAGCCGAGATTGGCTTTCGCGTTCTCGACTTCCACTGTGGCTTGGGCAATCTGCGCTTCCAACGCATCTATATCAGCTGCGAGTACTTTGAACGCAGCCTCTGCTGTCTCAAGCTCGGCCACAGATGCGGCCTGCTGAAGCGCCATACTTTTCTGTCTGTTGTAGGCTTGTTCCGCCCGTTTGAGTTCAAAGCCGCGGGCTTTGCGCTGCGCCTTGACATTGGCAAGAGCTGCTTCTGCGATGCGAAGGGCATATTCCTGTGCCGTCGGGTCGATTTCGGCGATCAGGTCGCCTGCCGTGATTTTTTGACCAAGTTCAACATGCAGTGCCTTTAACTGACCTGAAACCTGCGCACCAATGCTTACGATGCTGGCAGGTTCGAGTTCGCCATAGGCAAGAACTGTTTCCTCGATTGTGCCCAACGAGACAAACTCGGTAAGCACAGATGCTGGCGGCTTTTCCTCAAGAACACCACGGGCCGAGGCAATTGCCACGAGCGCCACGATAATTATTCCCCCAATGACCAGTGGGCGGCCAAAGCTATTCGAAAGTTTCATTCTTGTTGTTACCAACTGAAGTTTATTTACCAGGGAAAAGCGACCACCCTGCTGCCTTTTATCTCGTCAGTCTCCGCGACGTCAGCGTGACGGGTATCAGCGGATGCATCCTGCGTAAGATGAAAAGGTTCCATGAAGATCGCTTTCTTCCGGACCCTTTCACGCAGCAATGAAAGTTGAGTAGAGGTTATGTGGAGGTTTGGTGGATGCGTATTTATTCGCTTTGCTCACCAGCACTGAGGTTGTGTTAGCAAACAAGGATCGAGTGCGATCAATGATCGGTGTGCAGGGAATACGACCTTGGAATTTTGACCTTGGCCCTTTAAACCCGACCAGAAGAACGTAGAGTCTGTCATCAGGAAGCGGGCGCAAGCTTGCCCCGGGGATTTGGGTGCCGTTGGCCGTGACTGGTGGATCCAATGAACGTCATTGACGGCTTCATCAATGGTTGCCGTTTTCGTATCCTGCGCATTATTGGCGATTATGGCCTCTAACGCCTGGCACTGTATTATGCCACAAAAACCGATGCAGAACGGTTTTGCCCGCAAGACAATGGTTTTAATGCCATATGAGGACACGCGTAGTTGAAGGCGCGCGTATCCTCATATGGACGTTAGCTTGTTTTATAGTCGGATTATGGCACCCTTTGTAAAAGTGATTATGAGTCCGGGTGTTGTTGTTTCAGGTGGCCTGTTTTGATTAGGAACTAGCGTTGCGCTGCTTGAATGGCCTCGGCCATGATGTCGAGGCCACGGTCGATTTCATCGTCTGAAATTGTCAATGGCGGTGCAATTCGAAAAACAGCGCCCATTGCGGGAACCTTGACGATATTCATGCTCAGGCCGCGGGCAAGGGCTTCTTCGCCGATGCGGTCGCCCATGGCAAGGTCGGGCGTGCGGCTTTGGCGGTCGGTAACAATTTCAAGTCCAAGCAATAATCCGCGGCCCCGAACATCACCAATGCAGTCAAAACGTTGCTGCAATGCCTCAAGGCCGGTGCGCAGATGTTGCCCGGCTGATGTGGCACGCTCGATCAGGTTTTCACGGGCGATAACATCCATGACCGTGATGCCAATGGCGGCGGGCAGGGGGTCGGATACATGGGTGGTTAGAAAAATAAAGCCGCGATCATGGGCTTTCTGTTCGATTTCGGTGCTGGTCAGAACCGCCGAAAGCGGCAAACCGGCACCCAGCGTTTTGGAAAGGGTCAGAATATCGGGTGTGACACCATCGCGTTCAAAGGCAAACATATGGCCGGTGCGACCCATGCCGGTTTGGGCCTCGTCCAGGATCAGCAACATGCCGCGTTCGTCGCATTTTTTCTTAAGTGCTGCCAGATAGCCCAACGGTAAATCAATGATCCCGCCCGACGACAGGATGGGTTCGGCAATAAAAGCGGCCAGATTGCCGGTTGACTGGCTGTCGATCAGGTTAAAGGCATCGTCAAGTTCGGTTTGCCAGTCCAGCGAGCCATCGGTATGGGTGAAACGGGGGCGATAGGCATGGGGGGCGGGAATGGCAAAAGAACCCACCGAAACCGGGCCATAGCCCTTGCGTGCTGCACTATAGGTTGCGGCTGCAGCGGCCCCTGTCATGCCGTGCCAGCTTTTGGAAAACGCCACAATTTCGTGTTTACCGGTAACAATTTTGGCAAGGCGAATGGCGGCTTCGTTCGACTCACCCCCGGTCGAAAGCAGCAAAACCTTTTCGAGGCCCGGGGTGATGGAACCAAGACGTTGCGAAAGCTCGATCACCGGGCGCGACAACATGCCGCTAAAAAGATGGTCCAGCTGGCCGATATTGTCCTGAACGGTTTTGACGATTTCGGGGTGAGAATGGCCTAAAACCGCGCTCATTTGCCCAGATGTGAAATCCAGGATGGGTTCATTCGCCAAATCATAAACATAGCTGCCCGAAGCACGGCTGATGATGCGTTTTTCAAATTGCGGGCCATAGCGCATGACATGATCGGAGATTGCCGACCACAAGGTAGGATCAAGGTTGGGATTGTCGGGTTTGGTGTTGCTCATCAAAACGGCTTTCTGCTGATTGGCGGGTGAAAAGCATTTTGCCTTGCCAAAGCCATTCAGCCAAATTCATAATATAAAAATGCGATATCAATAAAATTGATGGAAAATGCAGGATCTGGAAATATTTTTACTGCGCAGTTTTGTGGCAGTGTCGCGTGCGGGTTCGGTCAGTGAAGCCGCCCGGAAGATTGGGCGCACGCAATCGGCTGTCAGTATGCAAATGCAACGCCTTGAAGACGCCGTCGGCCAGCCGGTTTTACGCCGCACAGGGGGCGGGGTAGAATTAACGGCGGCGGGTATTCGTATGCTTTCCTATGCCGAACGCATCTTGGGTGCCCATGACGAAGCAGTTGCTGCCATATCGGGCACAGCCCTTCACGGCGCGATCAGCATCGGGTGTCCGGAAGATTATATGACGGCCTTTTTTCCCGGCTTGCTGCGTGGTTTTGCCACCCTTCATGGTGGTATTGAAATTGAGGTTGTTTGCGCGGGCACAGTAGAATTACGCCAGCTTTTGCAACGGCGGCAAATCGACCTTGCGGTGCTGTCTGTGCCAGAAGATGCCGACCGAGCCCGGATTATTCGCCCGGAATCTTTTGTCTGGGTAGGGAATGGTCCCGATCCGGCAATTCTGGCGCGTGAAGTACTGCCAGTGGCCCTGTCTGCGCCTGGAACACTGGATTACGAAGCAGCCATTGGGGCAATGGACCGGGTGGGGCGCGCCTATCGTATTGCATTTGCAAGTAACAGCCTTGCCGGGCTTTTGGCCGTTACGCGCTCTGGCGAGGCGATCAGCGTGGTGACGCGTGCTGCTGTCCCATCTGATCTGTTTGTTTTGCAAAATGGCCTTCCTGCCTTGCCTGATATTGGCATTACCCTTGCCTATGCGGCCCTTAAACCACCGCCGATTGTTAAAACATTTGGCGAGTTTATAAAAACATATATGGCTGAAATCTAGACGAATTCTTTAGCCAGATTTAAGCGGTTATCTGTGTGACAGCAGGATCCCGCTAAATTCGCGGATCAGCCGTGATTTTTGTACATTGGCCGGATAAAGCAGCAGCGATCTGAAAATGACATCGGGTTCAAACGGACGGAAAATGACATTTCGTTTTGCGTAAAGACCTGTAACCATCGGATTGACAAGGCCGACAGCGTTGCCATCTTCGGCAAGGGCACAGATGGTCGCCGAATTTGGCGTTTCCAGTGCATAATCAGGTGTTATACCCTCAGCCTCAAGCAAGGTATCCAGCCTTTGGCGTGCGCGGTCTTCGGCGACCAGCCCCAACAGCGGTACATTGTTAAGGTCAGCAGGTTTTATGATTTTTTGTGCCGTCAGCCGGTGATCTTTTGGCATGGCGATAACGCCAGCGTAACTGCAAAAAACCTGGCTATCGACGCCTGAATTATCAATTTCGTCGGCGGCGATGCCAATATCGTATTGCCCATCGACAATGCCATTACGAATATCGGCAGATGATTTGACATGAAAAGTCAGCCGGATATCCGGATGCCTGGCGCGAAATGTACGAATGGCGGAAGGCACAAGGCTAACGCTGCCCGCAGCAAAACAGCCGATCCGCAATGTACCTTCGCCATAGTCCCGAATACCGGCTGCTGCTGCGCGCAGACGATCCAGCCCGCGAAAACTTTCATCCACTTCGCGAAAAAACAGGCGTGCTTCCGGTGTGGCAACCAGGCGTCCGCGTATACGATCAAACAGTGCAAAGCGTACAGCATGTTCCAGGTCGCTTATCAGGCGAGAAACAGCAGGCTGGGTAATGCCCATGATTTCGGCGGCACGAACGGTCGAGCCCGAAATCATGAGGGCATGAAATGCCTCGATCTGGCGGTATTTCATATAACATTTCCACATAGAGTAATGATGAACCATCAGTATATTTACTAGGGTGGTCGTGCAACTCTCTTTGAAACCCAATCGGAGAGTTTTATGCGTGATTTTACCCTTAGCGTTCATCACCCTGCCGTTGCAGAAGATGAATTTTCGTCTTTATGTGTGGCAACGCAGCGGGCATCAACCATTGTTTTTGACAATGCCGAAGCCTATGCCACCCGTGGTCAGCGTGACCTTGACAGTTATTCATATGGCATGCACGGCACCCCGACACAGCGTGTTCTGGAGGCGCAGTTAACCGCACTTGAAGGCGGGGTTAAAACAGTTGTTGTTCCATCGGGCCAGGCGGCCATTGCGGCTGTTTTTTTAAGTGTTCTCAAACCGGGCGATCATGTGTTGATTGCTGAAACAGCTTATCCGCCGGTGAACGGCTTTTGCCAGAACTTCCTCGCCCCGCTGGGCATGACATGGTCGACGTATCCGCCTGGTATCGGTGCAGGGATTGATGCCCACATAACAGCGGAAACCCGCCTGATCTGGATGGAAAGCCCTGGTTCGACGACAATGGAGATCGAGGATGTACCTGCCATTGTCGCCTGTGCCCGCGAAAAGGGTATTTTAACTGGTATTGATAACACCTGGGCAACCCCGTTGTTGTTCAAGCCCCTGGCGCATGGGGTTGATTTTTCCATGCAGGCATTGACCAAATATCCCGGTGGGCATTCGGATATTCTGATGGGGTCGGTTACGGTAAATCGTATGGATTTACGCAAAGGCTTGCGTGATGTGATGCGAATGCTGGGTTTTCATACCGCCCCTGACGCCATTTCACTGGTATTGCGCGGGTTGGAAACAATGGCAGTACGGGTTGCGCATTCCGGTCGTGTTGCCAGTGAAATTGCCCACGAGCTTGTCGCCCAATACCCCGTCGAGGTTCTATCGCCAATATTACCCGAAAGCCCGGGGCATGCGCTTTGGGTGCGTGATTTTACCGGTGCCAGCGGTCTGTTTTCGGTGGTTTTGCCGGTGGAATGGGAAAGCAGACTGGATGCTGCTTTGAACGGGCTCAGGATCTTTGCAATCGGTGCGTCCTGGGGAGGAACGCGCAGTTTGATTGCACCGATGACTGTAAACAGTCATCGAACCACACCGCACCCGCGAAACGAACGCATCATATTGCGTCTCAGTATCGGGCTTGAAGACCCGGAAGATTTGCGGGCGGATCTGCGTACGTTTTTTGATCTGATGGCACAGGCCTGAGGTTGGAAACGCGCCGTATTACGCGGCTTTGAATGATAAAATATCAGGAGGTAAAAATGGGATATAAAACGAAACTTGCGGCAATTTGTCTGCCCGTGGCGGGGATGTTGTTTGCAATGACGGCGCAGGCCGCCACCACGCTTGATACAGTAAAGGAACGCGGACGCCTGATTTGCGGCGCAAGTCAGGGCACACCGGGTTTTGGCGCCCCCGACGATAATGGATACTGGCGCGGGCTGGATATTGAAACATGCCGGGCCGTTGCAGTTGCAGTGCTGGGGGATAAGGATGCGGTTGATTTTGTGCCCCTTTCCGGGCAGCAGCGCATTCCTGCGTTACAAACCGGGGAAATTGATATTTTGCCCCGCACCCTGACCTGGACATTGCAGCGTGATGCAAATGGCATCAATTTTACCCAGCCAAATTATTATGAATATACCGGTTTCATGATGCCAAAATCCCTTGGGATCACGCAGGTTGAAGATATGGCGGGGGCATCGGTTTGTGTTCAGACGGGGTCGACGACCGAAGTTGTCGTCAACGATGTATCAACAAAGCATAAGCTCGATTTGCAGCCGGTTGTTTTTGATAATACTTCGGCCGCACGGCAGGCATTTTTCTCTGGCCGTTGTGATGCGCTGATTACCGATGCCGGGGCATTGGCATCGGTCCGGGCAAGTATGGCAAAAAACCCCGATGATTATATCATTTTTCCTGCCACCCCTTACGTTGATGCGCTGACCCCGGCCGTCAGACAGGGGGATGACCAGTGGATGGATATTGTACGCTGGTCCATTCAGGCCCTGATTGCCGCCGAAAGTTTTGGCATTACCCGGGAAAATGTTGATGCCATGCTAGACAGCAAGGACCCGCGCATTGTGCGGTTTCTGGGCAAGGACCCGGGAAATGGTACCGCCCTTGGCTTAAAGGATGACTTTGCCTATCAGATCGTCAAGGCGCTGGGTAATTACGGGGAAATATTTGATCGTAATGTGGGCAAGGATAGTCCGCTGAAACTTGAACGTGGTTACAATGCCCTGTTTAAGGACGGCGGTTTGATGCTTCCTCTGGCGTTTCAATAAGCCATGTTGCAGTCCCTTTGGTATTCGGACCGGTTCCGGAGCTGGATC
This sequence comes from Thalassospira sp. NFXS8, assembly GCF_040148805.1. Taxonomy (NCBI): domain Bacteria; kingdom Pseudomonadati; phylum Pseudomonadota; class Alphaproteobacteria; order Rhodospirillales; family Thalassospiraceae; genus Thalassospira; species Thalassospira sp. NFXS8. Next base: position 255,571 of record NZ_JAGEMF010000003.1, read on the forward strand.
ATGCAGATCGCCCTTTTGGGTGGTCTGCTGGGGCTCCTGTACTGGGTGGCCGGAAATGCAGTTAGCAACCTGGCCGAGCGTGGCATTCGTACCGGATTTGATTTTTTGTTTCATCCGGCGCGGTTTCCTATTTCCGAAAGTATTGTCCATTACACCCCGTCGGACAGCTTTCTTTGGGCTTTTGTCGTCGGCGTGGCCAATACGCTTTGGCTTTCGGTTATTGCTGTTGTCCTGGCAACGATTGGCGGTCTTTTTCTGGCATTGGCGCAACTCTCAAAGCACCCTTTGCTGTCACGTCTGGCCGTCGGGTATGTCACGCTATTTCGCAATATTCCGCTTATTGTGCAGTTATTGTTCTTTTACGGGTTGGTAACTTCGTCGTTACCTGCACCGCGCGATGCGTTTCAGCCGGTGTCGGGGGTGTTTTTATCCTTGCGCGGGGTTTATGCGCCAACCCTTGTCATGGGGCCAGGCGGCGGCTGGGTGATCGCGGCTTCGATCCTATTGCTGATAGCGGTCATCCGGGTTGGGCATCGCCGGTTTCGCCATATCGGGTTGCTGCGGCGGTTACCTGCATATGCGGCTATATGGTTTTTGGGTAGCATTGTTATCTGGTGGTTGGCGGATGTGCCGCTTGGTCTTGAAAGTCCCGTGTTGCATGGGCTGAATTTTCGAGGTGGCATGTATTTGTCACCGGAATTTGCGGCAATCACCATCGGCCTGGCGCTGTACACAACGGCATTTACCGGCGAAATCATTCGCGGCGGGATCGAGGCGGTTGACAAAGGGCAATGGGAAGGGGGCCGGGCACTGGGCCTTCGCGACCGACAAATTATGTTTCGCATTGTTCTGCCGCAGGCTCTGCGCATCATCGTTCCACCAATGACATCCCAATATCTTTCAACGGTGAAAAACACCACGTTGGCGGTGGCAGTGGGCTATCCGGAACTGGGACTGGTTGTAAATACCGTTATCAATCAGACGGGGCAGGCACTGGAAAGCATTATGGTCATGCTGGGTGTATTTTTGACGGTTTCGCTGACCGTTTCGCTGATTATGAACCGGTTTAATGCCAAAATTGCGTTGGTGGAGCGTTAAGGACATGGCACATCCAAATATACCAGCTAACCGGCCTGCCATTCATCGCCTGTTCACTCTGTTATTTGGCGACTGGCTATCGGTTTTGTTAACGGTGCTGTCGCTAGGCATCGTGATTGGTCTTGTTCCGGCGTTTAACTGGGCGGTACTTGATGCGCACTGGACGGTTGCATCGCCTGGCGAATGTCGGGCAGGTGGTGCCTGCTGGGCGTTTATTTCGGCAAAGCTGAATTTCATTTTGTTCGGCTTGTATCCACCAGAAGAACAATGGCGGGCCATTATTGTGGTGATCGTGATTGTGATGCTGGTCTTGGCAACCCTTTCACCAAAGATGTGGGGTGGGCGGTTACTGGTGCTGTGGGCAGCAGGCATTGCCGTGATGCTGGTGCTAATGAATGGTGGCATTCTGGGCCTTGCCTATGTGCCGACATCCAAATGGGGAGGGCTGCCTGTTACGCTTTTGCTGGCGGTATTGTCGCTGGGGCTGGCATTTCCTTTTGCCATTGTTTTGGCATTGGGGCGGCGCGGGTCTTTGCCCGTTATGCGTAATGTGTCGATTTTCATTATTGAAATCGTGCGAGGGCTGCCGCTGGTGGGGCTATTGTTTGTGGCGGCTATTCTGCTGCCGCTGTTTCTGCCGCCCGATTGGACGATCGATAAACTGGGGCGAACCCTTGCGGCCTTAACGGTTTTTGCTGCGGCTTACCTTGCCGAGGTCATTCGTGGTGGTTTGCAAGGTTTGCCATCTGGCCAAATCGAGGCATCACAGGCCCTTGGCATTCCTTACTGGAGAATGGTCTGGCATATCGTTTTGCCACAGGCGATCCAGAAGGTTATTCCACCTTTGACCAATACGGCCATCGTGATGGTTAAAAATACGGCACTGGTTTTGATCGTTGGCGTGTTCGACATGTTAAGTGCGGCGCGCAGTGCTGCAACTGATCCGGCGTGGCCGGGGCCATCGACAGAAGCCTATCTGTTTGTGGCCGGTATCTATTTTGTCATTTGTTATGGCATTGCCGCATATTCCCGCCATCTTGAAGCCGGCATAAATTCAAGGAATCATTCATGACCTATGCCATCGATGTTCAGGGCCTGAACAAATATTACGGGGCCTTTCATGCATTGCGCGATGTTGATTTTTGCGTTTCCGAACGCGAACGGGTGGTAATTTGTGGCCCTTCAGGGTCGGGAAAATCCACATTGATCCGCTGTTTGAACAAACTTGAATCCCATGATTCCGGCCATGTTGTCATTCGTGGTATTGAACTGGGCGATAATTTGCGGGATCTGGATGAAATCCGCCGTGAAGCAGGCATGGTGTTTCAGCATTTCAACTTGTTTCCGCATCTGACCGTGCTTGAAAACTGTGCCTTGCCGCAAATTCTGTCGCGCAAAACCAGTCGCAAGGAAGCCGAGGAACGCGCGCGGGACTATCTTGACCGTGTGCAAATTCTGGGGCAGGCGGCCAAATTCCCCGGTCAGCTATCGGGCGGGCAGCAGCAGCGCGCTGCTATTGCCCGTGCCTTGTGCATGAAACCGAAAATCATGCTGTTTGACGAGCCGACATCGGCCCTTGATCCTGAAATGATTGGCGAAGTACTTGATACCATGGTGGCCCTGGCCGAGGGCGGTATGACGATGGTGGTTGTTACCCACGAAATGGGTTTTGCCCGCCGGGTTGCTGACCGGGTTGTTTATATGGAGGCCGGTGAAATTGTTGAAACGGCCACGCCTGATGCCTTTTTTGACAATCCGCAGGACGAACGGAGCCAACGGTTCCTTTCGCGATTGGTAAAAGCGTAATCAGGGCAGGCCGATAACCGAATAGCAGGTCGTGGTGACCCCGGTATTTTCGGACGTTAAAGATATCGTGAATACGGAAGCGAGCCTGATTTTCGGTGCCCTGATATAAAAATGTACCGTCAAATACGGTGAAAGAAGACGGTGTCACATGTTCGGTTTGTGGCACCGTTTTTCTTTTTAATAAGACATAAAGAAATCTTTATGTCTGTGTTGACAGTTGTGGCGTTTAGAGGCACTGTAGCCGTGTCGATGGTTCTTTCGTTTGATTGTCAGGCGGAAGCTAAGAGGGAATTCGGTGCGCCGTTTGAAGAAACGGCAATGCCGAAGCTGCCCCCGCAACTGTAAGCGGCGAGCTTTTATCCATGCATGGCCACTGAGACGTTCAGGCGTTTCGGGAAGGCCGGATAAAAGCCGTGACCCGTGAGCCAGGAGACCTGCCGCGACTTCATGTTACGTCCTCGGGCGGGGTGCCCCGGTGGAGTATTGTACTCTTGCCGGTGTTTTTCCGGTCAGGGGTGCGTGCTTTTGCCTGGCCTTTGCCCCCATTTATTGGGGTAAGTCTATGTCGAAGAATTTTTCCATTCCTGTTTCAACTCTGGGAACACCCCGGATCGGCCCACGGCGCGAATTGAAATTCGCATTGGAGGATTACTGGTCCGGCATGTCCGATCTTGCCACTTTGCAGGAAAAGGCATCGGCCTTGCGGTGTGCCAACTGGGCACGGCAAAAAAGCCTTGGTGTTGATCATGTGCCCAGCAACGATTTTTCCCTGTATGACCATGTGCTTGATCTTTGTGTCATGGTTGGTGCAATTCCCGATGTCTATGACTGGCAGGGCGGGTTGATTCAACCCGACACCTATTTTGCCATGGCACGGGGAGATACACAGGAAGAAAGTTGCTGTGGTAAAACGGCCTATAAAGGCATTCCAGCCCTTGAAATGACCAAATGGTTTGACACCAATTATCATTATATGGTGCCGGAACTGTCCCCTGAACAGCATTTCACCCTGGCCTCGACCAAAGCGGTTGACGAATTTCGCGAGGCAAAAGCACTTGGTTTTAAAACCCGCCCGGTTTTGTTGGGGCCGGTTACGTTTCTGAAACTGGCAAAATCCACGGTCCGGGGGTTTGACCCGCTGTCCTTGCTGGACCGGTTGTTGCCCGTATATGCGGAAGTGCTTTGCCAGCTTAGAGATAGTGGTGCTGACTGGGTCCAAATTGATGAACCCTGCCTGGTCCTTGACCTTGATGACGCCGAGCGTTCGGCTTTTAAAAAGGCGTACGAGGTACTGGGCAAGGCCGTTCCAAAATTGAAACTGATGCTGGCGACGTATTTTGGTAAACTGGGAGAAAACTTACCGACAGTGTTGTCATTGCCGGTGGCCGGGTTGCATGTCGATTTGGTCAGGGCACCCGAGCAGCTTGATGCCGTGATTAACGGTGCTGCGCCAAACCAGGTTATTTCGCTTGGCGTAATTGACGGGCGCAATATCTGGCGGGCCGATCTTCAGGCAATTTATGACTGGATTGCCCCGGCCATTGCGGCGCGTGGCAATGACCTGTTTGAACTGGCACCTTCATGCTCGCTTTTGCATGTGCCGATTGATCTGGAGCAGGAAAGCGATCTGGACGCGGACCTTAAAAGCTGGCTTTCATTCGCGGTTCAAAAAATACAGGAACTTAAAACCCTTTCACGGGCTTTTGGTGAAGGCGTAGGGGCGGTCGCATCGCTATTTCGCGAGGCATCGGCTGCACTTGCCACACGTCGCACGTCAGCGAAAGTTCATGATCGTCTGGTGACGGAACGTGTTTTGGGTATTTCTGCGGGTATGGATAATCGCAACAGCCCGTTTGATGTGCGTCGTCGTTTGCAAACCGTCAAACTGGGGCTGCCTGCTTTTCCAACCACAACCATCGGGTCCTTTCCGCAAACAACAGATGTGCGCAAATCCCGTGCGGCCTTTGCCAGGGGCAACATGGAACCCGATGCCTATGATGCCTTTATTCGTGAAGAAACCAGTGCCGCCATTCGCTGGCAGGAAGAAATTGGCATCGATGTGCTGGTCCATGGCGAGTTCGAGCGCAACGACATGGTACAGTATTTTGGCGAAAAACTGGCGGGATATGCCTTTACCAAACATGGCTGGGTACAAAGTTACGGGTCGCGATATGTTCGACCCCCCATCATTTATGGCGATGTATCGCGTCCCGATGCCATGACAGTTAAATGGTCGCATTATGCCCAGTCGTTAACTGACAGGCCGGTTAAGGGGATGCTGACCGGGCCTGTCACCATGATGCAATGGTCGTTTGTGCGAAATGATTTACCGCGCCGCGATGTCTGCGCCCAGATCGCACTGGCCCTGCGCGACGAGGTTACTGACCTTGAAGCAGCCGGTATCGGCCTGATCCAGATAGATGAACCCGCCTTGCGCGAAGGATTGCCGCTGCGTAAGGCGGACTGGAAAACCTATCTGGACTGGGCGGTTGAATGTTTTCGATTGTCGGCATCGGGCGTGCGTGATGAAACCCAGATCCACACTCACATGTGCTATTCCGAATTTAATGACATCATAGAAGCAATTGGTGCGATGGATGCGGATGTTATTTCGATTGAAACATCGCGTTCAAAAATGGAACTGCTGGATGCCTTTGTCGATTATGCCTATCCCAATGACATTGGCCCGGGGGTCTATGATATTCATTCGCGGCGTGTGCCAACCATTGATGAAATGGTTGATTTGCTGGTGGCAGCAACCCGGCAACTGTCGGCAAGCCAGATTTGGGTCAACCCGGATTGCGGCCTTAAAACCCGTAGATGGGATGAAGTGCGCCCGGCCCTTGTAAATATGGTCGAAGCAGCACGGTTATTGCGTCAGAACCTTGTGAAGGCCGCACAATGAGCCCGGATCACCCGGTGTTTTCCGGGCCAACCCGGATGGTTGATATCGTGTTTCCGGGTGCTGCAAATCATCATGGCACGTTGTTTGGGAGTGTTGGCCTTTCCTTTATGGACAAGGTTGCCTTTATTGCGGCGTCGCGCCACGGGCATGTCGATTTTGTCACGGCATCGTGTGACCGCATTGATTTTAATGCACCGGCGCAAATCGGGGACATTGTTGAACTGACGGGGTCTGTGGTTCGGGTCGGGTGTCGGTCATTGTCGGTAGAGGTCGAAATGATCGCTGAAAACCCGCTAAGCGGCGCGCGCAACCATTGTTGCCGTGGTGGATTTAACATGGTGGCGATTGGGGCCGAACTTGGGGCGTGGGGCGGCAAATTGCCGCCCTTGCCAGATAATGCCGGGGTAACCGGGGCCGACGAAATACCGATACATCCGGCGATGGTCGAAATTGTTTTTCCCGAAAAAACCAGCCATTACGGCAGTTTATATGGGGGCAATGCACTTGCGGCCATGGGAAAAGCTGCCTTTGTTGCTGCATCCCGCCAGTGTCGGCAAACAGTGGTGATGGCGGGGGCAAAGCGGGTTGATTTCACCAGTCATATTCACAGCGGTGAAGTTGCCATTACCGTGCCGCGGGTGATTGACGTTGGGCAAAGCTCGATCCGGGTTGAGGTCCAGCTATGGGCCGAAAATTTACATGCAGATCAAAGGCGGCAATGTGGTGTTGGCGAGTTTGTGATGGTGGCCATTGATCACGATCATCGCCCGATACCGTTTCATAACCGCGCAGCATAACAATCGCCCTTTTATTGGGAAAGGAGGGCTGGCGTTCATCATGCGCCAGCCATTTTCCGATTGTTAAAATCACGGGTATTTCCGGCTAAAAAATGACCAATAGGCGATTGCCGGGAAAGCTGTTTGTGTTGGCCGAGACCAAATAACCCTTGGGTAAGGTGTTACATGGCAGGCGTTATTCTGCGGCGCGGGGCAGTGTGTTGTTCACAAGCTCGCTGATTTCGGGAAGGCAGGACCCGCAACCGGTTCCCGCCTGAAGCAAACGGCCAATATCGGCGGGTGTCATTGCATTTTGGGTGTGAATGGCACGCGTGATTGCCGTTAGCCCGACCGAAAAGCACGAACAGATTAAACGGTCGTTGACTGCCGTAGCGTCGGGCATGCGCCCGGCTAACAAAGCATTGCGTTCAGGTGTGCTGATCGCGGCATTACCAAGAAGGGTCGATATCCAGTCCCGGCCCAGGGCGGGTCGTTTCGGACCAACAAAAAGTGCGCCGGTAATGCATTCGCCCTGAAGGCGGGCGTAACGATGAACGCCCTTTTTGCCATCGCTATATTCAATGATTTGTTCAGCGGTGTTATCCGGCCCGATATTGGCCGCAGCGGGCAACATTGATTTAAACAGGCAGGGTTTGTCGCTGGCAATTTCATAAATCATGCAACCCGGGCCACTTGCAGCGACCCAGTAAGGCAGGTGGGACAGGTCTGCCGGGGCGTTTGAAAACAGCAACCCCTGCCATAGTGCTGTGAACGGTGTGATAGAAACCGGAATATATTTGGTTTCCGGCTGGCCGGAATAGGGGTCAACATTGGCCGTGGCCAGCCGACCAATGCCACCGGCAGAAGAATAGACATCGTTCCAGTGCATCGGCATAAAAACCTCGCCCGGCATTTGGGCATTGCTTATTGAAACCCGCATCAAAGCGGTGCCTTGCAGGCTTTTGATCCGGGCCAATCCGCCATCACATAGTCCGTATCGCCTGGCGTCGACAGGATTGACCTCAAGCAGCGGTTCGGGACGGTGGGCTGATAACCGTGCTGCCGTTCCGGTGCGGGTCATGGTGTGCCATTGGTCGCGATAACGGCCGCTATTGCCAATCAGCGGGAAATCGGCGCTTGTTTGGGACGGGGGCAATTTATGCTGAACGGCCAGCATTCTGGCACGACCATTCGACGTTGTGAAAATACCGTTGCCATAAAGGCGGTGGGCACCATCCTTTGGTTGATGTTTGCGCGAGGCAGGCCATTGAAACGGCTCCATTGCGTCATAGGCCGATTTTTTTGTTTTGCGCCAAATGCCAATGTCAAAGGCTCGTACGCCATCGTTTTCAAATTCCGATAATGCCGCATGTTCTGCAAAAATTTCGGCCGTGTCGCGATATTTGAATGCCTTGCCATATCCCATTGCAGTGGCAACCTGGCTTATAATCCACCAATCGGGTTTGGCGTCGCCCTGTTGGTCGCGAAATGGGCGCTGGCGCGATATCCGGCGTTCCGAATTGGTAACCGTGCCCGATTTTTCGCCCCAGCCCGCCGCCGGAAGTTTAATATGGGCATAACGTAATGTGTCGGTGTCGTTGACCGTGTCTGAAACAATCACAAGCGGGCACCGTGATAAAGCAAGCCTTACACGGCTGGCGTCGGGCAGGCTGACTGCCGGGTTGGTCGCCATAATCCAAACTGCCCTGATCTCGCCGGTTTCAATGGCACGAAACATGTCAACGGCTTTATACCCTTCACCGGCTTCCAAGATGTCGGATTTCCAAAACCGTTTCACCTGGTTAACATCGTTTACATTGTTCGGGTCCATATGGGCGGCAAGCTGGTTGGCAAGGCCGCCAACTTCGCGGCCCCCCATGGCATTGGGCTGGCCGGTTACAGAAAACGGACTTGCCCCAGGTTTGCCAACCCGCCCGGTCGCCAAATGGGTGTTTATAATCGCATTAACCTTGTCCGACCCGCTACTGGACTGGTTTACGCCCTGCGAAAACACCGTAACCGTGCGCTCAAACTTGGCAAACCACTGAAAAAATGTTTCCAGTTTGGTCAGTCCCGATGCCGTTTGATCGGTTTTTACCGGGTCATCAAGCCCACATTTTTTGGCGGTGCTGGCAATATCGGGGCAATCGGCACGGGCGGCGGCAATGGCGTCTTCATATCCGCTAACATGCCGTGAAAGATAGGTCGGGTTGCACTGTCCGTTTTGCTCAAGCCATGCAAGCAACCCGTTAAACAGGGCCACGTCACTGCCCGGTTTGATCGACAGGTGTAAATCGGCGATATCGCAACTGGCTGTTTTGCGCGGGTCGATTACGACAATTCTGGTGCCGCGTTTTTCTTTTGCGGCGCGTAAACGCTGGTTTAGAACCGGGTGACACCAGGCAAGATTTGACCCGGTAAGTATAACCAGATCGGCAATTTCCAAATCTTCATAACATCCGGGGACGACATCGGCCCCAAAAGCACGTTTATGGCCAACCACGGTTGATGCCATGCATAACCGTGAATTTGTATCGATATGCGGGGATCCTATGAAACCCTTGATCAGTTTGTTGGCGACATAATAATCCTCGGTCAGTAATTGACCGGAAACATAAAACGCCACCGATTTCGGGCCATGCTGGTCAATCGTCTGGCGCAGCCTTCTTGCGGTTTCGTTGGTTGCGGTTTTCCAGTCGGCAATTTTTCCATCGATTTCCGGGCTTAATAATCGAAAATCACGTTTTGTTTCGGCCGTAACAGTATCAATCAGGGCTGCCCCCTTCGAACAGATCCGGCCCCGGTTGGCCGGGTGGTCAGGGTCGCCCCCAACCGCCCAGCCGTCCCGGGTGGGGGAGACGATTAACCCGCAGCCAACGCCGCAATAGGGGCAAGTGGTTTTAACCTCACCCTGCATGGCGCAATCCCGTTTGTTGTGCGTTCAGGCCGATATGGACGGTATCATTTACAACACGCACGTCCACCCTGGCTGCGCAGCCATCGTCTGTGCCTTGCGCTTCGCCGGTTTCCAGCGAAAAAACCATATTATGTAGCGGGCAGGTGACAAAGCGACCATGGACAATGCCCTGTGCCAATGGGCCGTCCTTATGCGGGCAGCGGTCCAGCAGGGCGTAAATCTGATCATCAAGGGTGCGAAAAATTGCGATGCGGTCTATTTCGGTTTGAAATGTGCGTGCGCCTTGCTGCGGAATATTGGAAAGGGGGCCGACATTTACCCAGGTCACGATATCTGACATTGCCGTTACTCCGCTGCGATCAGGGACAGGGATTTAAATTCATGGGAATCAACGCCCTGGCTGGCGCGTTCTGCCCATGGGTCAATTTGTGCGGTTTTCTGGCTTTCAAGGAACCGGGCAAACAGGGCAACACGGTTTTGGGTGTTATCGACAACCCGCTCCTGAACATGTTTCAGGCCGACCCGTTCTATCCATGGTGCCGTGCGTTCCAGATACCGGGCTTCTTCGCGATAAAGCTGAATAAAGGCGCCGCAATATTCCTTAACCTCGTCGCTGGTTGTGACTTTGCATAAAAGTTCGGTTGCGCGGACATGAATGCCGCCATTGCCGCCAACATGCAAATCCCACCCGCCATCGGTAGCAACCACGCCAAAATCCTTGATTGTGGCTTCGGCGCAATTGCGCGGACAACCTGAAACCGCCATTTTGAATTTATGGGGCATCCACGATCCCCAGGTCATTTGTTCCAGTTCGACGGCCATGCTCATGGACATTTGCGTGCCAAAACGGCACCATTCCTGCCCAACGCAGCTTTTTACCGTTCGCAGCGATTTACCATAAGCATGGCCCGATACCATGCCTGCTGCGTTCAGGTCCGCCCATACGGCAGGCAGATCTTCTTTTTTTACGCCCAAAAGGTCGATGCGCTGCCCGCCGGTTACTTTAACGGTGGGAATGCTGAATTTGTCGGCGACATCGGCAATGGCGCGTAATTCGCGCGGGTTGGTTAGGCCACCCCACATGCGTGGTACCACCGAATACGTACCATCTTTTTGAATGTTGGCATGGACGCGTTCGTTAATAAATCGCGATGCCCCGTGGTCAACATATTCGCCGGGCCATGCGGCAAGCAGATAATAATTCAGGGCCGGGCGACATATATGGCACCCGTCTGACGACTTCCATTCCAGTTCCTGCATTACGGCGGGCATGGATTTAAGGGTTTTTGCAATAATTAACCGACGAACGCTGTCATGATCATGGTCAGTGCAGGTGCAGACCGGTTTGACTGCAGAAGCCTGGTAATCGCCGCCCAATGTTGCGGCTAGCAGGTTTTCCACCAAACCGCTGCATGAGCCACAGGACGCGGAGGCTTTGGTATGGCCTTTAACCTCGTCAAGGGATGTTAGGCCCTTTTCCGTAATTGCCGAAACAATGGTTCCCTTGCAAATGCCGTTGCAACCGCAAATTTCTGCATCATCTGGCAGGGCGGCAACGGCATCAAAAGGGTTTGCAGTGGCCCCTGTTGCAAAGGCCTGACCAAAAGCAAGAGTATCGCGCAACTCGGTAACATCCTGCCTGTCTTTCATTAGTTGAAAATACCAGGCACCGTCGGACGTATCGCCGTACAGAACGGCACCTTTTATCCGCCCGTCTTCCAGAACAATGCGCTTGTAAACGCCCCGTCCGGCATCGCGAAACACGATTTCCTCAGTTTCGCCGCCACCGGAAAAATCGCCCGCCGAGAAAACATCAACGCCGGTGACTTTTAATTTGGTCGAGGTGACAGAACCGGCATAGCCGCCGGTTTCGATTTCGGTTAAATGATCAGCACAGGATTTTGCCATTTCAAATAATGGTGCAACCAGGCCATAACATTGGCCGCGGTGTTGTACGCATTCGCCAACGGCAAAAATATCCGGATCGCTGGTGGTCATCACATCGTCAACAACGATGCCGCGTTCGACTGCTATTCCCGCGTCTGCGGCAAGGCGCCCGTTGGGGCGAATGCCAACAGCCATGACCACCAGGTCAGCCGGGATCATATGTCCGTTTTTCAAACGAACACCTGTGACGTTATCTGTGCCAATAATTTCGGCAGTGTTGGCTTCGGTGATAACTTCGATGCCCCGGCGGCCCAGTTCCTGCGCCAAAAGATATCCGGCGGAAGGATCCAACTGGCGTTCCATAACGTGGTTAGCCAAATGTAAGACCGTCACCGACATGCCGCGTGCTTGCAGACCGGAAGCAGCCTCCAACCCTAAAAGTCCCCCGCCGATGACAACGGCCGGTCCGCCCTTTTGGGCAGCCTTCAGCATGATATCGACGTCATCAACGTCGCGAAATGTGACAACTCCCGGCAGTGTGTGCCCGGGTACCGGGATTATGATCGGGTCAGATCCGGTTGCCAGCAAAAGCTGGTCATAGGCAGTTTTTGATCCGCTTTTTGAAATGACAATTTTACGATCCCGGTCGATTTCAACCACAGGGTCGCCCGATAACAGGTGAATATTATTTTCCTGATACCAGGACATTGTGTTGATAACGATGTCGTCGAATTGTTTTTCGCCCGACAGAAGTGGCGAAAGCATGATGCGATTATAGTTAACACGGGGTTCGGCCCCGAAAACGGTGATGTCGTATTTATCCGGCGCACGGGCAAGAATTTCTTCAACAGTGCGCATACCGGCCATTCCATTGCCGATAACGACAAGACGGGTCTTCTTTAAAAGTGCAGCAGGGACGTGGTTCATTTGTCTCTGGCTCCTGGTCGCGGGAAGCGAATTGGCAAAAAAAAACGCCCGATGCGCTTTGCCTGTAAAAAAGGCAATGTCGCAACGGACGTCGTTATCCGGAGAACCCGTCATTGGATTCAATATAAGGGTCTGGCATTTTGGCCAGGGCAGCAGGCAGCTTTGCCCGCGCACTCATCCTTTTCTATACAAGTTGCGTGCCAGAATGCCGATTTTGATGAAATTTCTAATAAGTGCATGATGCAAAAAGAAACTTTGTCAATTCGAAATAGACCTCAACCTGAGGCAAAACTCATTAATGATGATAAAATAAACAGCAATGCGCTTATGTGTATAAAAAATACGCAAAATTACAGGCGCGTGGAGTGGATTGATGAAGGAACCGGAGCCTGTTGCATGTGAATCACTATTTTTTTCAAATGCTTAGTCAAAAAATACTGCAATGCGAAAAAATTGGCGCGCAGTTTGCAGCGCTGTCATTCGTGAGGCGCTTGGATGAAAGCAGACCCAATGACGGGTATCTCACAGTTCTTCGTCCAATGGCGGGCGATCAGACGTTTGGTTTTGGCGCGCAACGATGTCGCTGCCCTGACCGAAACGAATGACGGGCCGCCAGCGAACTCCATTTGGTGAAGCATGCGGCCCTTGGGGAAATAACCGTCGGTCATGCAATCGGCAACCTGATTGCATATGACCCGAACGAAGGGCTTCATTGTGATGGAAATCAAGAACAAAGCTCCGCGTATTAATTTGTTCAGCCTTAAAACGGTGCAGATGCGGACCTTTCATCTTACCTGGCTTGCATTTTTCCTGTGTTTTTTTGGCTGGTTTGGCATTGCCCCGCTGATGCCACTTGTGCGTGATGACCTGGGCCTGACCAAGGGGCAGATCGGAAACACCATTATTGCATCGGTCGCCATTACGGTTTTGGTACGACTGCTGATTGGTCCGCTTTGCGACAAAATCGGTCCGCGCAAAACCTATACTGCCTTGCTGGTGATCGGTTCCTTGCCGGTTATGCTGATCGGGCTTGCAGATAGCTACGAAACGTTCCTTCTTGCCCGTCTTGCCATTGGTTCGATCGGGGCATCGTTTGTGATTACGCAATATCATACATCAACCATGTTCGCGCCTAACATCGTGGGCACCGCAAATGCCACCACGGCCGGCTGGGGTAATTTGGGTGGAGGTATCACGCAAATGGTGATGCCGTTAATTTTGGCGATGGTGCTTGGCTTTGGTGTGTCTGAAACCATGGGCTGGCGCCTGGCAATGGTGTTCCCCGGTGCCATCATGCTGGTTGTTGCGGCACTGTACTGGTTTTTTACCACCGACGCGCCGGGTGGCAATTACGCCGATATGCGCAAAAATGGCACATTGTCAGCCGAAGACGACCATTCGGGTGCGATCAAAGGGATGTTGGCCGCAATCAGCGACTTTCGCGTCTGGGCGTTGTTTTTGGTGTATGGCGCATGTTTTGGTGTCGAACTGACCATCAACAATATCGCGGCGATTTATTTCTTTGACCGGTTCGAGCTTAGCTTGCAAACAGCCGGGCTGATCGCCGGTTTGTTTGGCCTGATGAACATCTTTGCCCGCACCCTTGGTGGCATGTTTTCCGATAAATTTGCCGCAGCAAACGGCCTTTCCGGCCGGGTACGGTTTTTGTTTTTGGCCCTGTTTATCGAAGGTATCGCACTGGTCGCATTTTCAATGATGGACGCACTGGTTATTGCGGTATCGATGATGGTGGTGTTTTCGTTGTTCGTGCAAATGTCGGAAGGTGCAACCTTCGGAATTGTCCCCTTTATTAACCGCAAGGCACTGGGGTCTGTCGCGGGTATTGTCGGGGCCGGGGGTAATGCCGGTGCCGTTGCCGCAGGGTTTTTGTTTAAATCGGAATCGCTGACCTATCAACAGGGTCTGATGTATTTGGGCATTGCCGTCATTGTCTGTTCCTTTGCTGCCCTTTCGGTGCGTTTTTCGGAAAAAACCGTGGCTGAGGAAAAAGAACGCTTTGAAAAAGCCGTTCAGGAACGTGATGGTGTGCCTTCGTCTGCACAGGCCGTTCCGGCAGAATAGAAAATTGAATGCCGGAATGCGGCCAGCGTCGCATTCCGGTTCTGCCGATAGCCCGGGTTGTTTTTCCGGTCAAGACAAGGCAGGCAAGGGTTGATTGGGGAGAATGATTGTGGTCGTCAGGGATTTGGGTTGCATTAAATGAACCTAGCAGACTTTAGTATTCTGGTGATTGATGAAAACCCGGACCGCGCCGCCATTGTCGAGCGCGGCCTTGTTGAAAGCGGCTATACCCGTGTAAGCCGTATTGGCACGTCGTTTAATCTGGTGGAACGCATTCAGGCTTTGGCGCCTGATATCATTATCATTGACCTTGAAAATCCCGATCGCGATACGCTTGAACAAATGTTTCAGGTGTCGCGGGCAATTTCGCGGCCGATTGCGATGTTTGTGGATCAAAGTGATTCCAGCATGATCCGTGAATCTGTCGAAGCCGGGGTAAGTGCTTATGTTGTTGACGGTTTAAGGCAAGACCGTATCCGGCCAATTGTTGAAATGGCAATTTCACGATTTAATGCCTTTCATCAATTGCGCCGCGAACGCGACGAGGCGATGGCGAAGCTAAGCGAACGCAAGCTGATCGATCGGGCAAAAGGATTGCTGATGCAGGAAAAAGGCCTGACCGAGGAGGCGGCATATAACCTGCTGCGTAAAAACGCCATGAAACAGAACCGCAAGATTTATGAAATTGCGCAAAGCGTGATTACTGCTTTTCAGTTGGAGTTCTAATTCATGTCTCTTATGCAGGTTCGCCTTGGTTTCGTGCCGTTAATTGATTGTGCCTTGCCCGTTGTTGCCCGGGCCAAAGGTTTTGCGGAAGATGAAAATATAGACCTTGTTCTGGTGCGCGAGATGTCGTGGGCGGCCATGCGCGACAAGTTGTCTTACGGGCTTTTTGATGCGGCACATTTGTTGGCAGGTATTCCCCTTGCTGCGCGCCTTGGTCTTGGCGGGATGCCATCGCAAAATCTGGTTGTGCCAATGGCGCTTGGTCGCGGCGGGAATGCGATTACGGTTTCCACCCGGCTTTATCAGCGCATGCTGGAAGCAGACCCGGCAGCGATGCGCGGGCCACGTGGGCTGTCTGCACGCGCCCTTAAAAAAGTAATTGACGGTGACCGGGCGGCTGGTCGGCCGGTTTTGTCCTTTGCAACGGTTTTTCCGTTCTCCAGCCATAATTATGAATTGCGTTACTGGATGGCCGCCGCCGGGATTGACCCGGATAATGACGTTAATATTGGCGTTATTGCCCCGCCCCGCATGTTCGACAGTTTACGCAATGGCTGGGTTGATGGTTATTGTGTGGGGGAACCCTGGAACCAGCGTGCCGTATTTCACGGTGATGGCGTTATTGTTGCCTTAAAGGACGATATATGGGCGCGCAGCCCGGAAAAGGTGCTGGGTGTTCGTGAAGACTGGGCGCAGGCCAATGCCGAAACGCTGGACGCGCTGGTTCGTGCCCTGGTGCGTGCTGCCGAATGGGCCGATCAGGCGGAAAACCGGACTGAATTGGCGCAGTTGCTGTCAGAAGAGCATTATGTAGGGGCGTCGTTCGATATTTTACGGGCATCCTTGCAGGGACGCCCGGTGTTAAAACCCGGCGATGATCCGGTTGATGCACCGGATCGCCATGTTTTTTATCGCTATACCGCCACCTTCCCGTGGTTGTCGCAGGGTGTTTGGGTGGGGCGGCAAATGCAGCGCTGGGGGCAGGTTGGTCGCCAGGTTAATTTCAACGATGTTGTTCGCGATGTTTATCGCCCCGATATATACCGCCGCGCCGTCGCCAGCCTGGATGTCGCCTTACCCGCCGAAGACTGGCGGGTAGAAGGGCTTGCTAATGCCGGGGATCGTGCTTTGGTTGGGCCCGACAGCTTTCTGGATGGCACCCTTTTTGACATGCGCGGATGATGCATTCACGGCAATGAAAGCCCGGTTGGCCGATCGTGGCTTGCGGATTTATGGCGCTTCCTGCCACACAATGCCGGTCGGGAAGGTGTGATCAACAATGCTTTGCGGTTTCATGGTGATCGAGAAACCGGGGACCGTCGGGGCGATATAGCGACCATTGCGGATGATGCAGGGCGTTTCGAAATGTTCATGCAAATGGTCAACATATTCCAGAACCCGATCCTCGAGCGAGGCCGAAACGCAGATATAATCGATCATGGAGAGATGCTGGACATATTCACACAGGCCAACCCCACCGGCATGCGGGCAGACGGGCTTGTTGAATTTTTTGGCCATCAGCAAAATCGCCATGATTTCGTTAACACCGCCCACACGGCAACTGTCAATTTGCACCACATCGATGGCATCGGCCTGCAGGAACTGCTTGAAGATAATGCGATTCTGGCAATGTTCGCCAGTGGCAACGCGGATGGGCGAAATGCCTTCACGGATTTGTTTGTGACCCAGGATATCATCTGGGCTGGTGGGTTCTTCAATAAACCAGGGGTCAAATTCGGCCAGTTGCTTCATCCATGAAATGGCCTGGTCAACTTCCCAGTTCTGATTGGCATCGACCATCAATTTGCGGTCCGGGCCAATCACATCACGCGCAATGGCAAGACGGCGGCGGTCATCTTCCACATCAAGCCCGACTTTCAGCTTGATATGGGTCCAGCCGGCATCAATGGCTTCCTGGCAAAGACGGCGCAGTTTTTCATCGCTATAGCCCAGCCAGCCTGCCGATGTGGTATAGGCCGGGTAACCCTGATGGCGCATTTCATCAATGCGGGCCTGTTTGCCCGGCTCGGCCGCACGCAGAATTTCAAGGGCTTCATCGCGGGTTAATGCATTGGTCAGATAGCGAAAATCAACGCATTCAACAAATTGTTCCGGGGTCATTTCTGCGACAAGCTGCCAGACGGGTTTGCCCGCGGCCTTGCCCCACATATCCCAGATCGCATTAACAACGGCCCCTGTTGCCAGATGCATGACGCCCTTGTCCGGGCCGAGCCAGCGCAACTGGCTGTCGCCGGTTAAATCGCGCCAGGTCTGGCCCATATTTTTGGTAAGGTCGTTTAGCGATTTGCCCACCAGCAGGTGCGACATAGCATTGATGGCGGCAACACAGACATCATTGCCCCGGCCGATGGTAAAGGTCAGGCCGTGGCCGGAAAGACCGGAATGATCGGTTTCAATAATGACATAGGCAGCGGAATAATCCGGGTCCTTGTTCATGGCATCCGACCCGTCGAGCTGACGTGACGTCGGAAACCGTATGTCGATTGCCTTGATCCCTGTAATGACCGGATTCATGCCCTGCTGCCTCGTTATTTTATAAATGGAACACTGTTTTAAATATGGTGTATTTTCGTGCTTGGCAAGTCCCGGTTTTTACGAAAAGCTGCGGCAGTTGAGGAACAAGGGTAAAATATGTCCGACGATACCAAACGCATATACAAGGCTCCGGCCCTGGAAAAGGGGTTGGAGATTTTGGAAATTCTGGCCGCAGAACGTCGTCCGATGAGCATGGGCGCAATTGCAAGTGCGCTTGGCCGCTCCAAAAGCGAGATTTTCCGTATGCTTTCGGTGCTGGAGCAAAAAGGCTATCTGGAGCGCAAGGACGGGTCGGAACTTTTTCATATTACCAACCATCTATTCGAGCTTGGCATGCAGGTGTCGCCGGTTTCAACCTTGTTGGAAGCCGCTTTGCCCCAAATGCGCAGGCTGGCGGCGCGGGTGGGGCAATCGTGTCATTTGGCGGTGCCGTCGCGCGACCAGATGGTGGTTATTGCCCGGGTGGAAAGCCCGGAGGCGATTGGCTTTTCGGTACGTGTTGGTTATCGGCGCAGTTTGGCGGATTCCGGATCGGGCAAGGTATTGCTGGCATGGATGTCACCCGAACGTCGCGCACCATTGATGGAATATTTTGGCGAACGCCTGGGCGCGTCCTTTAACGCGGAAATTTGGGAAGATGAGCTAAAAGCCATACGGACGCGCGGCTATGTCGAGGTGCAAAGTACTGCCACCGTTGGTATTGTTGATGTTGGCGCACCTGTTTTGCAAGGTGAAGGTGGGGATCTGTTGGCCAGCCTGACCATCCCCTATCTGGGTGGTCCTGGTACCCCGTACAAGGTGGCCGATACCGTACCCTTTATTCTGGAAACAGCACAGGAAATTACCCGGCTAACCGGATCGCACGGCGGCTTGTAAGGCATTTTGAATACCTCACTTGCCGGGCACCGGTTTGAGGTTTGGCCTCAAATGTTCTTTTTGTCGTAAAATACAATTGAAATGATAATTTAAATATGAAACGATCCTGGCCTGTCGCGAAAATGCGAGCATGGGAGGATTAAATTTATGGCCCGTCAGAAGCGCCAAATTGGTAATACCGGTTTAGATGTCAGCGTCCTTGGGTTTGGCGGCGCGCCGCTGGGAAACATGTATCGTCCGCTTGATGATGATCAGGCGCGCGAAACCTTGCAGGTCGCCTGGGATTGCGGATTTCGCTATTTTGATACTGCCCCGCGCTATGGTTATGGCCTGAGCGAACGGCGCACCGGTGACTTTTTGCGCGCGCAAAGTGAACCCTATATTCTGTCGACCAAGGTTGGCCGCCTTTTGCAGCGCATTGAGGGCGACATTCCCCAGGACCGCCCGTTTGTCGATGCACTGCCTTTTGTTGAGGTTTACGATTACAGCTATGACGCGGTGATGCGATCGGTCGAGGATAGCTGGCAGCGTTTGGGGCTGCGTCGTATTGATATTGCCTATATCCACGATATTGGCAGCCTGACCCACGGCAAGGATGCCCACCCGCGCCTGATGCGCGACGCGATGGAGGGGGGCGCACGGGCGCTGGACGAGCTTAAAAAGGCCGGGTTGATTGGCGCGTATGGCCTTGGCGTGAATGAATGGGAAGTCTGCCTTGAAGCCCTGAAATCCACCGATATGGATGTGTTTTTGTTGGCCGGGCGTTATACGCTTTTGGAACAGGAAGCACAGGAGACTTTCCTGCCGGAATGTTTGCGGCGTAATGCCTCGGTTGTTGTTGGCGGGGCGTTTAATTCAGGTATTTTGGTGACAGGCCCTAAGCCGGGGGCGAAATATGATTATGAAGATGCCCCGCAGCATATTCTGGATCGGGCGCAAAAAATTGAACAGATTTGCAACGACCATAATGTGCCGCTGCCTGCTGCTGCCATTCAGTTTCCGCTAACGCATCCTGCTGTTGTGTCGGTTATTCCCGGTGCCAGTTCGCCGCGCCATGTGAAGCAGGCGGTCGAATGGGCAGAATTGCAAATTCCGTCCGCATTATGGAATGATTTACGTGATCAGGGCCTGTTGCGGGCCGATGTGCCAGTACCGGGCGAAGATTTACTGACAGGCGGTGCCGCCCCCGGAGGCATTGCGTAATGGCAAATAATATTGCCCTGATCGATGCTCACCAGCATTTCTGGCAAATTGATCGCGGGGATTATGGCTGGTTAACACCGGATGTAACAGCCCTGTATCGCGATTTTCTGCCCGACGATCTTGAGCCGATCCTGACCGGGCAAAACATTGCCAAAACCGTATTGGTACAGGCCGCGCCCAGTGTGGCTGAAACCGATTTCATGCTGTCGCTGGCAAGCACGCACGATTTTATAGCCGGGGTGGTTGGCTGGGTTGATTTTGAAGACCCGAACGCCGCCGTTGCCGATATTGCCCGCTGGGCCAAACATGACAAATTTGTCGCTGTGCGGCCAATGATACAGGATATCGAAGACCCGGCATGGATGCTGCGTGCTGAATTTGCCCCGGTATTTGAAGCCCTGATGGCGCGCAACCTGGCATTTGATGCCCTGGTGCATCCGCGCCATTTGGGCAATTTGCAAATTTTGGCCCGGCGTTATGCCAGCCTGCGCATCGTTATTGACCATGCCGCCAAACCCAAAATCCGCAATGGCATTCATGGCCCGGATGCCTATGTGGAATGGGCGCGGATGATGGGGGAATTTGCCCCGTTAAAAAACGTATATTGCAAGGTTTCCGGCCTTCTGACCGAAGCACGCGAGGGGGCCGGCCTGCATGATCTGAAACCGTATCTGGACCATTTGCCGCGTGTTTTTGGCGCAGACCGCTTGATGTGGGGCAGCGACTGGCCGGTGCTGGGGCTGGCGGCGGATTATGCCGACTGGGTGAAAATGACCCGCGAGTGGCTGGGGTCCTTTGCGCCGAGTGAGGCAGAAAAGATTGCCGCAAAAACCGCAGCGCATTTTTATCAATTACAATAATTGCCGGATTACAAAGCTCCCTCCCGGTGGCGCGCCACACCCTTAGCCACCGGGGTTTTGGGCGGTTGGTCCACAATCAACCGCCCTTTTTTCTTTTAACTGTCGTGTTTTCATACCCGTTAGTAAATGAGGCCGTAATGAAACGTGTTGGCATGGTCATTCATGTGAAGCCGGAAAAACTGGCAGAATATAAAAAGCTCCATGCGGAGCCGTGGCCTGGTGTGCTGGAAACGTTGCACAACCATCACGTGCATAATTACGTGATCTATCAGCACGCTGATTTGCTGTTTGGTCATATGGAATATGACGGTGACGATTTTAAAGCCGACATGGCCGACATTGCCAAAGACCCGGTAACACAGGATTGGTGGAAACTGACCGACCCGTGCCAGTCGCCGCTTGTGACCCGCAAGGAAGGCGAATGGTGGGCGGAAATGGAAGAAGTTTTTTATATGGCCTGACGGTGCGGCGTAACACCGCCCGTTAAATAAGCAAACAAAAATGACCACACACGCAGGAGAGCGAAATGGCAGGAAGACTGGCAGGGAAAACCGCCGTAGTAACCGCCGCAGGGCAGGGCATTGGCCGCGCAACAGCAGAAATGTTTGTCGCCGAAGGGGCAAAGGTGATTGCCACCGATATTAACGAAGATGCGCTGGCGACCCTGTCGGGCATGGAAACCCGCAAACTGGATGTAACCGATGGTGCCGCCATTGCTGCCTTTGGCAAGGAAACCGGGGCGGTGGATATTTTGTTTAACTGTGCCGGGTTTGTGCATCATGGCAGCATCCTTGACTGCGACGAAGATGCCTATGATTTCAGCTTTAATCTGAATGTGCGCTCGCAATATCGCATGATGCGCGCCTTTTTACCGGCCATGCTGGAAAATGGCGGCGGGTCTATTGTTAATATGTCGTCGGTGGCATCCTCGGTTAAGGGGGTTCCGGTGCGCTTTATTTACGGGGCTACCAAGGCGGCGGTTATTGGCATGACCAAATCGGTTGCGGCTGATTTTGTTGGCATGGGCATTCGCTGTAACGCCATTTGCCCCGGCACAGTCGAAAGCCCGTCGCTGGAACAGCGTATGTCGTCGCAGGGCGGCGATTTTGCCGAAGTCCGCAAGGCATTTGTCGCCCGCCAGCCGATTGGCCGCATTGGCCAGCCCGGCGAAATTGCCGCTCTTGCCACTTATCTGGCCTCAGACGAAGCAAGCTATACCACTGGCACCATTCATGTGATTGACGGTGGCTGGGTAAACTGATCCATTCGGGTCTCTCCGGTTTTAAACTCACAAAAAACCAAAAGGACAAATGTTCAATGAAACTGTTACGTTACGGGCTGGTTGGCGCTGAAAAACCCGGTCTTCTCGACGCCAATGGCACCATTCGCGATCTTTCCGGCGTGATTGCCGATCTTGATCCTTCGACCATCTCGCAGGAAACGTTCGATAAAATCGCCGCCATCGATGCGGTAACCCTGCCGGAAGTCTCTGGCGATCCGCGTATTGGTGCCTGTGTTGGCCGCCCTGGCAAATTCATTTGCATCGGTCTTAACTATTCCGACCATGCCGCTGAAACCGGCATGGCCGTCCCGCCCGAACCGGTGATCTTCTTTAAGGCGACCTCGGCTGTATGCGGCCCGTATGATAATGTCGAAATCCCGCGCGGCTCGGAAAAATCCGACTGGGAAGTTGAACTGGGCGTTATCATTGGCAAAGAAGCCAAATATGTCGATGAAGCCAACGCGATGGACCATGTTGCAGGGTATTGCGTGGTCAATGACCTGTCAGAACGCGCATTCCAGATCGAACGTTCCGGCCAGTGGGTTAAGGGCAAAAGTGCTGATACCTTCGGCCCGGTCGGCCCCTACCTCGTCACCCGTGACGAAGTAAAAGACCCCCAAAACCTGCCGATGTGGCTGACCGTAAACGGCCATAAATACCAGAATGGCAGCACCACAACCATGGTTTATGGCGTGCAGTTCCTGATCCACTATCTGTCACAATTCATGAGCCTGCAACCGGGCGACATCATCTCGACCGGCACCCCTCCGGGCGTTGGCATGGGCCAGAACCCGCAGGTTTACCTTAAGGCTGGTGATGTGATGGAACTCGGCATTGAAGGCCTGGGCAGCCAGAAACAGACAACCGTGCAGGCTTAATCGTCCACACGCTGTTTAACGACCCGTATTTTAGAAAGTCGCCATCTGTTTAAATACAGATGGCGGCTTTTTCTATTCCGGCGGCAGATCGAAACTGTTGGGCAGCGACACCCAGATCACGGTCTGCGCCTCTGGCGAATGGCGCGAGAGATGGCCTTTGCCATGGGTATCTTCCACCAGTACAAAGCTGCCTGCCGCCACATGGCGCACATCACCATCACTTGTTTCGTAATCAACGGCTCCATCCAGCCGCACCGTTAAAACAGGCTCCGGCACCGTATGCCACGCAACCTCCCGCATCCCGGCCGGAATATGCGTGATGCGAACCCGCGACGCGGGATAACTCGCCGTCACATCAAATGGCACGGCCTCTGGATGCACCGTGCGCTTCGTCGTCGGTAAATCGACTTCATCAAAGTGTGATTCCCCGTCCGGGCTGGCGTAGATGCGTAGGCATTTCATGGTGGTGGGTTCCTAGTTGTGAAAGATGATGAAATATTACGATGATTAAGGTAGGCTTTATAGAGGCGATAACGTCGGTAGTGTTAGAATTAGAATGGAGAAATATCTCCGTATTATTATGAAGTTTATATATTTTTTCTTAGTTTGTGTGATCTGATTGTTGTCAGTCAATTTTTGGGGTTCGGTGAGTTATGGGGAAAAAATTAGCAATTTTGATCAGCGTGTCAGATTATAAAAATGAAATAGATCTTCCTCCTTGCAGCAAGGATTTTGATTTAATTTCGCAAATTATTTCTGTCGTAGGCACGTATGATGATGTGCTGAATTTGGGAGGAAGTCCAGAATCTAAAGAGGGGAAAAGTGAGATAGCTAACTTTATTAGAAAATATCAAGGTTCTGAAGTTGACGAGATATTTTTATATTACACAGGTCACGGGACGAGATCTGATAACGATTTTTTATACCTGTTCTCTGACTTTGATGGGGCGAAAAAAGAACAAACGTCGCTAGGAAATAGAGAGTTTGACATAATGTTAAAGTCTCTTCAGCCTAAATTGGTGGTTAAATTTATTGATGCCTGTCAGGCAGGAACTGAATATATAAAATCTAATGTTAATTTTGAGTCAATTTTAAGGAAGTCGTCGGAAAAGAATTTTGATAAGATATACTTTTTTTTCTCATCTTCAAATACTGAATCATCGGTTGCATTGTCAGATTACAGCGTTTTTACGAAAAGTTTCGCACGGTCTTTTTTGCATTTTGAAGGCCAAGATATTCGATATCGTGACATTATGGCTTACATTGCTGATGATCAGGATGTTAAGAAACATCAGACTCCTCTATTTATTCAGCAAGCCAGTAATGTCGAAATTTTTTGCGAAGTCTCAAAAAAATTATCTGCTGTAATTTGTGAGAGATTGATTGAAAATGAATTCCAAGATGTTGACCGGAAAACAAATGAATTTGAAAATTCAGGCGTGCCCCAGGAATCGGTTGATTTGATTGATTTAATAAAAAAGGAAAGTGAAAAATTTTGTAATGAGGTGGAGGCAAAAGAATCGCTTGAGATTCTTTTCAAAGCAATCTTAAACTATAAATGGGGATTTTTGGTTTCCCAGCTGTATGATTGCAATATTGTCCCGTGTGGTGTCATTCCGAGTTTTGGGTCTATTGCGGCAATTGCGAAATGGTTGGATAAAAATCAATCTGATTACTTTATTAATTTAACCTATAAAGACGAAGAATATATGGCGAAAGAGAAGGTTGAAATTGAAGTTCCTTCTTTTTTGTATACAATTAATCCCTTTGGGGGAGGTAAGAGAATTGAATATCAAGATGTTCCGAGATATCGTAGCGTCATATCTGGTTACGATATAAATATTTCTGTGGAAAATAAGTTTTTCGACATTCAACTGACGCCAAAAGAAAGAGTTTTACCATATGTAAAAATATTTTTTGCGTTTGCCTTTTCTAAATCTCGACTGTCAATATTTTATAAAAAAGAGATTGAAAAAGAATTAAACTGGAATGATCGAAAGCTAGTAGAGGAGAGTGAGTGGAAAATTAATCACTGTAATCTGAAAAGCCATATGTTAATTCAAGAGATGGTTCAAGGCGCTTTTGAAAAGTTAGAAGAAGAAATCTCAGAGTTGATTAGATCTGTGATCTAAGTTCTAAGTTATTTTTGCGGTTTTATTTAGGGGGATGGCTCGGGCGAATTGATATCCCCACCCAACGCCTGATACAGCGTGACCAAATTTAGAATCTGGTTGAGCTGGTTTTGCAGGAGGGATTCTTCTGCGGTGCGGCGTTTTTCCTGGGCGTCGAGCCAATCCTGTATGGAGACGGCTCCGGCGCGAAAGCGGGTTTCGTAGATGCGTTCGGCGTTGCGTGCGTTATCAAGGGCGGCGCGCAGATTTTTGGCCTGTTCCAGATAATGATCGCGGGCGGATAAGGCAGTTTCAACGTCGCTAAACGCCTGATACAGGGTTTGGCGATAGGTCGCGATATCCTGTTCGTATTGGGCTTGCGATACCTTGATATTTAGTTGGCCTTCGTTCCAGTTCAGGAACGGCAGGGCGAGGCTGGCGCCCAGCGTGCCAATCGGGTTTTGCAAGAAGTTGCGCAACTGGTCGCTGCTGGTACCGAGTTCGCCGGTCAGGTTCAGGGTGGGCAGCAGGCTGGTTTTGGTGGAATTAAGCTGCGATACATCTTCGCGCAGGCGCAATTCGGCGGCTTTGATGTCGGGTCGACGGTCCAGCAAGGTTGCGGGCAGGCCCGAGGCGACAATTGGCAGGCCGCCATCGGGCAGGGTTTTGCGGGCGATTTCCATGTTTTGCGGTGGCTGGTCAAACAGGATCGAAAGCGCGTTTTTATTGGCCTTCAGGCTTTGTGCAATTTGAGTATAATCGGCCTGCTGGCTTTCAAGACTGCGGCGGGATTCATAAAGTTCCAGCGAGCTTGACGCCCCGCTTTCATATTGCACGTTCACCAGTTCCAGCGTTTTGCGCGCATAATCAATACTGGCCTGAGCGATTGCCAGGCGTTGCTGGTCATACACCGTTTGCCAATACAGGTTGGCCGTGGTGCCGGTGAGCGTTAAGGCCGTGCTGGCACGGTCCTTTTCGGTTGCCAGGGCTTCCCATTTTGCGGCGTCATAATCATTGCCAAGTTTCCCCCACAAATCTACCTCGTAGCTGACACCCGTTGTGGTGCCATAGCTGCGCGAGATATTGCCGGTATCGAGGTTGCGCGAGGTGGAGCTGTTGGCCGTGGCGGACAGGTCGGGGAACAGGTCGGTTTTGGCAATGCCCGCTTGTAACTGGGCCTGACGGACCTTGATGGTGGCGGCGGCAAGGTCGTTATTGCGTGCAAGGGCATTGGCGACAAGCTGGTTTAGCGCATCGTCGTTAAAGTTATGCCACCAGTTGGAGGGGGCAAAGGCGGCGTCCTTGCCGGGGATGGTCGCCTTGTTATTGCCGTTCACATCCATGTCGTCGCGGGCATTTGCCGAATACCAGCCATTGGGCACACCAACGTCGGGCCTGGTATAGCTGACTTCTTTCAGGCTGGAGCAGCCCGCAAGGATCAGCAGCGACAGGATGGTTCCGGTCTTGAGGGTGGATTTAAGCATTATCAAAATTCTCCATCAGTCCCGGTTCAAGGCATCGACAGGGTTCAGGCGGGCAGCACTGCGCGCGGGCAAAAAGCCAAACAGCACCCCGATCATGGAGGAGCAGGCAAAGGCCGCAATAATTGAGGTGGTGGAATAGATCATTTGAATGGGGGTTCCCAGCATATCAAACAGCACCCCGAATAACAGGGCCAGCGACACGCCCAGCGCCCCGCCGATCAGGCACACCAGCACTGCTTCGATCAGGAACTGGCGCAAAATATCGCCCTGACGGGCGCCCACCGCCATGCGCACACCAATTTCGCCAGTGCGTTCGGTAACCGATACCAGCATGATATTCATAACGCCAATGCCGCCAACAATTAGCGAAATAACGGCGATGGAGGATACCAGCAGGGTGAGCGTTGCCGTGGTGGTTTCGATGGTTTGGCGAATGGTATCGGTATTGATGGTGAAAAAATCGCGGATCCCGTGGCGTTTTTCAAGAAAGGCGCCAATTTTTTGTTCGGCCAGTTTGGTATCCACCGCATCGGCGACGCGCACGGTGATGCTGGTCAGGTAATTTTGGCCGGTCAGACGTGTCATGACGGTGGTGTAAGGCAGCCAGACATTGAGGGTATCACCCCGGCCAAAGGCACTGTCGTGTTTTTTGGTGACGCCAATGATGCGCACAGGGACGGAACCTAACAAGATGACTTTGCCCAGCGGATCTTCACCATTGGGGAACAGTTTGTCGCGCGTGTTATTATCGATAATCGCATCCTGATCGCGGTTTTGAACAGAACGCTGGTTAAACCAGATGCCCTGATCCATTTCATACCCGCGTACGCGGTCGTAATTCACCCCGACACCGGTAACGGCGGATGTGACCTCGATATTGCGATAGCGTAGCGTGACACTGGCAGAAACGCTTGGCGTGACGCTATCGACATAATATTCATCATCCAGCGCGGTGGCATCATCGGCAGTGAGGGTCCGGATACTATCGGCATCGCGGTCGCCAAAATCCTGCCCGCGTCGAATGTCGATGGTGTTTGTGCCAATAGAGCTAATGTCAGCCAGCACCTTTTCGCGCGAGCCAGTGCCAAGGGCAACGACAGACACCACCGAGGCAATACCGATGATAATGCCCAGCATGGTAAGGAATGTGCGCAAACGGTGCGCTGCCATTGCCACCAGTGCCATTTTAAAGGCTTCGCCAAAGCGGCCAAATTCGGCCCACAGGCGGTTGCCCGACGGTTTTTGGGCAATTGGGGCAGGGGTGGCGGTTTCATTGCCACTTGCTGCGGTCTGGCGTTCATCACGGATGATTTCACCATCCAGAATTTCGATCACCCGTTCGGCGTGGGCGGCAACATTGGGGTCGTGCGTGACCAGAATTACCGTATGGCCATCGGCATGAAGGTCACGCAAAAGGGCCAGGGTTTGCTCGCCGCTTTTGCTGTCCAGCGCGCCGGTGGGTTCGTCCGCCAGGATCACATCGCCGCCATTCATCAGGGCACGGGCAATACTGACACGTTGTTGCTGCCCGCCTGAAAGCTGGCCGGGGCGATGATGGGTGCGATCGGCCAGTCCCACTTTATCGAGCAGGTCCTGGGCCCGGGCATGGCGCTGGCTGGATGAATAACCGGCATAAATGGCAGGGACTTCCACATTGCCGAGTGCTGTTAAATCGGACAGCAAATGATAGCGTTGAAAGATAAAGCCGAAATATTCACGGCGCAGGGCTGCCAGTTCGTCGGGCTCCAGCGCATCGGTGGCGCGGCCATTAACACGGTAGGTGCCGCGTGTCGGCCGGTCCAGACAGCCCAGAATATTCATCAAGGTTGATTTGCCAGAACCCGACGCGCCCATAATGGCAACCATTTCACCGCGTTCAATGGTCAGGTTAACGCCTTTAAGCACGGCAATTTTCTGGTCACCTGCGGGATATTCGCGCCACAGGTTTGCGATTTCAATTAACGGTGCAGCCATGATCAGAACATCATCCCCCGTGGGCGACGATTACCAGTACCGTCAATGGCAACGCCACTGGCGGCCCCAATGACAACACTGTCGCCTTCGGCAACGCCCGATGTAATTTCGGCTTTGACATTGGTGTTAAGGCCAACCGTGACAGGCACCTGTTTGATTGTTGGTTGTTTGTCGCCGTCGCTGTTGGCAGTGGCGATTTGCACATATTGTTTGCCATCCTGCCCGCTGATCAGGGCGGATGAGGGAATGATCAATGCGTCTTTGACCGATTTTAAAATAATGGTGACTTCGGTGGTCATGGCGATGCGTAAAACGCCATCGGGGTTGGGTACATCAAACAGCGCATTGTAATAAACCGCCTCGTCATCGGCGATGCCATCGTCATTGTCGTCAATTTCATCGGGGGCGGGTTCAATTGCGCGCAGGGTGGCGTGATATTTGGTGTCGGGGTCGCCCAGAATGGTGAAATAAACCTTCTGTCCCGGTTTGACGCGAATAACATCGGCTTCCGATATTTCGGCTTTGACCGTCATGGTATCAAGCTGGGCCAGTTTAATGATGGTAGGTGTGGTTTGCACCGCATTCACCGTTTGTCCGACCTTGACAGGCAGGGACACAACCGTGCCATCCATCGGGGCTTTGATCTGGGTGTAATCAAGGTCGATCTGGGCTGTATCAACGGCGATTTTCGCCTGGTCGATTTCGGCATTCAGCGCGTTAATTTCGGCCTTGGTGACGGCAAGGGTGGCGGTGGCGGTTTCAAGGTCTTCCTGCGGGCTGGCATCAAGGCGGCGCATTTTTTGCTGCCGTTCATAGGCCTGTTGTGCCTGACGCAGGGTCGCTTTTTTTGAGGCCAGTTGCGCCTGAATATTGGCCAGGTTGGCTTTCGCGTCGCTCAGGGCATTTTGCTGGGTGGACGGGTCGATCTCGGCGATCAGGTCGCCCTGCTTGATGACATCGCCCAGGGCGACATGCAGTTTTTGAATTTGCCCCGAAACCTGCGCCCCGACCGACACCAGCTGATAGGATTCCAGCGCCCCGCTTGCCAGAACTGTGCTTTCCAGATCACCACGCGTTACCTTGGCGGTAACATAGCTGGGGGCTGTTTCGGGCGGAAACAGATAATTGCGGCCAAACCACCCGCCAGCGGCCAGCAGGATGATAACGACAATTATGGTGGTGCGATGGGCGAGCAGTTTTTTCATGGGAATCCGTTATGCTGAATTCTTAAAGCGTCGGTGTGGGGCGAAAGGCACGAACAAGACGTTCGTTTCCATCTTTATCCTGAACCTAGATAGCATTCATTGATGTGCCATGGGGTGAGCAGGATGAAAAACATGTGTAAGGGATGTGTAAAGGTCGCATCTGTGGCCTTTTCGCGGCGATTTTGCCCGGTATGATACAATCAGATTTGGAGAAGGCCGCCGTGAGTCGAATACTTCTGATTGATGATGACACTGAACTGGGCGAGATGCTGGCAGAGTATCTTGACGGGGAAGGTTTTGAAATTACCGTTGTGCATAATGGCCGCGACGGGATTGCCTATGCCCTGTCAGGCGATTATGCGATGGCGTTGCTTGATATCATGATGCCCGGCATTGGCGGGATAGAGGTTTTGCGCCAGGTGCGTGCCCAAAGCCGGATGCCGATTATTATGTTAACCGCCAAGGGAGATGACGTTGACCGGGTGGTAGGCCTGGAGCTGGGCGCGGATGATTACATTCCGAAACCTTATTATCCGCGCGAACTGGTGGCCCGTATTCGCGCGGTTTTGCGGCGCGCCGGGGGTGATGAAGGTGCCGGGGTGCCAAAAGGTAGCGGGGCTGAAGGCCGGGAAGAAACGTTGCAACAAGGCCAGGTCACCTTGGACCCGGCACGCAGAATGGCCGCATTTGGCGGAACAGAGCTGGACCTGACGGTTTCAGAATTTAATTTGCTGGAAACCCTGATGCGTGCCCGTGACAGGGCACTTTCAAAAAATGAGTTATCGTTAACTGTGCTGGGCCGGCCACGTGAAGTTTATGACCGGTCTATCGATGTACATATGAGCAACCTGCGCCAGAAATTACAGCAGGTAAGCGGTGATGCAACCCTGATTGAAACCGTGCGCGGGTTTGGTTACCGGCTGAGGCAAAACCCATGAGGGGACGGCTTTTCTGGAAAATTCTGGTTGGCTTTGCCATTACGTTTGTGGGTATCGCCCAGGGGATATGGCTGCTTTTTCAGTTTTATGGTCATCCGCCAACCCTGTACCTGATCGGTTATTTATCGGCAACCGTACCCGGATATGTCGAGATGGCGACTCGTGCCGCCGAACGTGGCGGTGTGGCGGCACTTGATCAACTGGTAAAGGACTGGCCCCGGGCGGAAAGGGAACGGTTTGCCTATAAACCCGTCAGTGCCGCGGTTGCCGCCCAGCAAAACAACCGCAACGATACGTTGCCCACCGCACAGGAACTGGCGGAATGGTCGGAAAAAACAGGGAACCTTACCCGGCGTTTAACACCCGAACAATTGCGCGAAGGGTATCTGGTGGCGCATCAGGTATGGGAAACCGGCAGTATTGTCCGCACCATACAATTGCCTGACGAAACGTGGATACAAATGTCATTTGATGCCAGCGATATTGTGGCGCAAATCCCACGGGACCGGCATTTTAATGTGCCCATGCCCATGATTGTGGCCGGGGTGGTTGGCGGGCTTATTTTTAGTGCGCTTTTGGCGTGGTATTTAACCCGGCCGATTTTGCAATTGCGTAAGGGCTTTGAACAACTGGCATCGGGTGAAATGTCGCATCGTTTGCGCCCGAAAATGGGCCGCCGCCGCGACGAAATTGCCGATCTGGCCCGCGATTTTGACCATATGGCAGGCCAGTTGCAGCAACTGATCGGCGCACGCGACCGCTTGTTGAACGATGTATCGCATGAATTGCGATCACCGTTGGCGCGGATGCAAATGGCGGTTGCGCTGGCCCGGCAAAAACCGGAACGAGCCGAAAGTTCGTTTGACCGGATTGAAAAGGAAACCATTCGCCTTGATGAACTGGTAGGCGGGCTTTTAACCCTGTCGCGGGTTGAAAGCGGGGCGGCACATCAACCGGTATATCTGGATCTGGATCATTTGTTGGGCCGGGTCATTGCCGATGCCAGGTTCGAGGCCGAAGGTCTGGGTGTTACCGTAAAAACCAACCTTGCGGTGCGCCGGTCGCATTTCGGGGCGGTGCCCGTGGTGCTGGGCAATGCCGAATTGTTGCGCCGGGCTTTTGAAAATGTGATCCGCAATGCGTTGCATCATACGCCCGTGGGTCAGCAGGTAGAAATTACCGCTACCGCCGATTTTGACAGGCAAGTTTTCGATATTATGATTGCGGACTGCGGGCCGGGCATTGCACCAGACATGATCGAGACCGTGTTTGACCCCTTTACCCGCGATGTGGGGGCGAACGGGGTGGTGTCAGCGCAAAGTGATGCGGGGAATGATATGGCGCGCCATATGCGTTCCGCCCCTGTAAGCGAAAAACGCGATGTTGCCGGTTTTAACGCCAGTAAAACCGGTTTCGGGCTTGGCCTTTCGATTGCCCAACGCGCCATTGTTGCCCATGGCGGGACCATTTTTGCCCGCAATCGCGAAGAGGGCGGGTTGGTAATGTATATAACATTGCCTTTTATCGTGCGCCCTGTGGGTAGCGATGATTAATAATGCGCGACCGCAAAACGCATTTCGGTATGTTTTTATATGTTGGTTCGTGACGGCGGACCAGAAGGTTCGTCTTTGGTTGTTTGCGGTAATACGCCATCAGGGTGCGGTAAAATTACGATGGCTTCAAAGCCATCAACTTCGCCGGTGGCCGGGGATTGCAACAATAGCTGACCACCGGCCTGCTGCATGATGGTATCGGCAATTGCTAAACCCAGTCCTGACCCTCGTGCGGCAGGATTATTGCGTTCAAACCGTTCCGTTAATTTGATCAACACATCATCGGGCACGCGTGCGCAGCGATTAACAATGTGAATATGCGCCGGGTGATCGGCCGATGCCCAAATATGAATAGCGGCATCTTCGTCACTGTGGATCAGGGCATTTTCGATCAGGTTGCGCAGGCAGATGGCAAAGGCGTCAATGTCGATTTTCCCCATCAATTGCCCGGCATTGACTAAATCAACATCAAGGCGATGCGCATAGCGGGTATCACGGCTGAAATCCTCGATAACGAGGGATAATGCGGGGGATAAATCCTGCATTTCGCCCACAACGGCAACGCCAGCTTCAGCGCGGGAAAGCTGCAACAGTTTTTCCGACAGACGTTTTAAGTGTTGCAACGATTTTTCGACCTGGCTGGCGCGATCGCTATTGGCGGGATCATCCGATATTTCGGCACGCAGGCGCTGGGTTTGTGCCAGTGCCGCAGCAATCGGGGTGCGTAATTCGTGCGCAGAATTGGCGGCAAAATTACGTTCTGCTGCCAGGGCAGATTTAAGACGCGCCAACAGGTTGTTAACGGCTGTCACAATCGGGTGTAATTCGTCGGGTAGTTCGGGGCGGTCAATCGGGGCCATATTGCCACTGCCGCGATTGCGGATGTCATCCTGAAGCAGGGTCACAGGGCGCAATCCGCGCCGGACACTCCACCAGATGCCAATGATGCCAAGCGGGATGAGAACAAGCAGCGGGGCAAGGATCGCGGATGTGCTTTCGCGCAGGGCTTCGCGGCGATGGGCAAGCGGTTCTGCAACCTGAATATACAGGCTGTTGCGCAGGGTTGATTCTGTATAATAGCGAAACCTGTCATCTTCGGAAAAACCCGGTTTTAACGGGGCAGAGAACGCATCTGTCCCCCCTTCATAGGATTGCACCAGAACTTTGCCGTCAGGGTCGCGGATTTGATAGGCGACAAATTCGTCCGCTGTTACGCGGCTTCCGGTTGGCATGCGGTGCGGGGCGTTTGCATCGCTATGTTCGAATAAATAATCAACGGCAAGGGGTAAAATACGGTGCGCTGTTTGCTGCAATCCGCTGTCAAAGGCTTCGCCCATTTCATCTTGCATCACCAGCAAGGCAAGGACACATCCCAAAAGCCAGGCCAGCGTCATTACCACTGTAACCCGCGTGACAATGGCAATGATCAGGCTGTTTTTCATTTTTAGCAATGCCATCCGCTTTTATCCCTCTAGGCGGTAGCCGACACCGCGCACAGTTCGGATGGGTTCAGGACCGATTTTTTTGCGCAGGCGGCTGATATATACCTCGACTGTGTTGCTTTCGATCTCGGCACCGAATTCATACAGGGCATCTTCGAGCTGGCGCTTGGACAGGATAGCACCGGGGCGTCGCAAAAGCTGGTCAAATACAGCCCATTCGCGTGCGGTCAGATCAATCTGACGGCCCGAAACAAACACAAGGCGACTGGCCTGGTCAATTGCAAGGTTACCGATTTCGATTAAAGGATTTGGATTGCCCGAATATCGCCGCGAAACCGCCCCCAGCCGTGCGATCATTTCCCCCAGATCAAAAGGTTTGACCAAATAATCATCCGCCCCGGCATTCAGCCCGGCGATACGATCGGAAATCTGGTCTTGTGCTGTGAGGATAACGCACGGGGTGACATCGCCGCGTTTGCGAATATTCTGTAGAAATGTGATTCCATTGCCGTCCGGCAGGTTCAGATCCAGCAGGATAATATCGTAACGGGTGCTGCGCAGGGTATCTTCGGCATCAAGAAGGGCTGGCAACCAGTCCACAGCTTCGCCCTGGGCCATTAAATGATCCTTGATCGCCTGTGCCAGCGATGGTTCATCTTCTATCAGCAATATGCGCATGTTACCTGACGGGCTTCTGTTTTACCTGTTTGTACAGTGCCACAAGGAACAGAGAAAATCGTGCAAACAATTTGTCAGGGCTTCAGTTAGTTGTCAGCTTTCCCTGCCAGAAGCCCTGCCACCCTAATCATATCAGACCAAGAGTTTCCTTGCGGTACGGGTCGGAAAATATTATCAACACCGCTAACGGCAATGCGGGACGACGTCGTTATTTTCACATCAGATCGTAATACAATGGCCAACTGGCCCTTATTGCAGGACCATTCGTGAAAATGGCGAATTTGTTACTGTATTTGTGAATAGTTGTTTGTGCATAAATATTTGACGTTTCAACAGAATAAGGACATTGGCGCATCTGTAGGCGCGGTAGCCCCGATCGGGGGCGCGATACAGAAAATGCGTTGATCGCCACGACGGTTCATCAGAATGACATTTAAAAAAAACGCACTGCCCGAAGACCCGGCCCTGTCACAGGCGGCGGTTGCCAACCAGGCTGAAACGATGGACGGTTCTGTACCGGAACTTTCGGTTGTGGTGCCGGTTAAAAACGAGGCTGAAAATATTGAGCCGCTGGTGAACGAAATTGTCGCAGCGTTGCGTGGCAATGTTGCGTTTGAAATTATCTATGTTGATGATGGCAGCACCGACGAAACCACGACCATTGTGCGCAAATTGCGCGCATCGGTGCCGGAATTGCATTTGATTTGCCACGAGAAAAGCTGTGGCCAGTCGATTGCGGTTTTGACCGGGGTTAAAAATGCCCAGGGCGATTTGATTGTGACACTTGATGGTGATGGTCAGAATGACCCGGCCGATATTCCGCAAATGCTGGAACGGTATCGTGCCGAGGGTGTTAATGCCCGTGCGCTGATTGCCGGTTGGCGGGCCAATCGTCATGATACGGCAATGAAACGTGTTCAGTCCCGTATTGCCAACAAGGTACGTGGTGGTTTGTTAAAAGATGAAACACCTGATACCGGATGTGGCATCAAGCTGTTTCGTCGGGATGACTTTTTGGCATTTCCGCGCTTTAATCACATGCACCGTTTTTTGCCGGCCCTGATGTTACGCGATGGCGGCAAGGTGTATTCGGTTGCGGTTAATCACCGGCCCCGGTTGCGAGGAACGTCAAACTACAGCATGATGAACCGGCTTTGGGTTGGTATCGTTGATATTATGGGTGTGATGTGGCTGCAGGCACGCGCCAAAACACCTGTTGTGAAATCAAAGGAATAGGGGGCGGCAATGCATGAATGGTTTGCACGTTTGTTCGCCCATATGGATGCCTGGTTTGTGCTGGGCATTGTGGGTCAGGTCATGTTTTCCGGGCGGTTCCTGGTGCAGTGGCTGGTAAGTGAAAAACATGCCAAAAGCATCGTTCCGGTTGCATTCTGGTATCTCAGCATCCTTGGCGGTATCTGCCTGATGGTCTATGGTCTGAAAAGGGCAGAACCGATCATTATTCTGGGGCAGTCTTTTGGGCTGATTGTTTATGCGCGGAATCTGTATTTTATTCACCGCGAAAAACGTAACGCCCAGACGGAAACCATTTCGACGATCGTGGCAGAATAACCCCGCAATCAAATTTACGGATTTTACATGACCCTGAACAATCGTAGCGGCGCAAAAACGGCTTCGTTTGGCGTGATCCTGATATTGTGGGTTCTGATCGCGGTGGTAGGGGTTAGTGCCCGGCCGTTATTACCCGTTGATGAAACCCGTTACCTGTCGGTGGCGTGGGAAATGTGGGTGCATCATAACTGGCTGGTGCCGCATCTGAATGGTGAACCATATGCGCATAAACCGCCTTTGCTGTTTTGGTTAATCAATGCCAGCTGGGTGGTTTTCGGCGTCAATGATTTTACGGCCCGCCTGATTGCCCCGTTATTTGCCGGGCTTAACCTGATCATGGTGGCAGTACTTGCCAAACGTATCTGGCCTGACAAAACAACGATTGCACATGTGGCACCGATGTTTCTGGTCGGGGGGACATATTATGCCGGGTATGGCACGCTAACCTATTTTGACATGTTGCAATGCTTTTTTGCCTTGCTGGGGTGGTATGGCGTTTTTGTTGCCCGTGATGGCGATGCAAAAAAAGGCTGGATTATAGCGGGCATCGCAATAGGCCTTGGCGTTTTGGCCAAGGGGCCGGTGATTTTGCTTTATGTTTTGCCTGCGGCTGTTTTTGCGCCGCTCTGGCACAAAAGCTGGTCTGGTTTATCGTTTGGCGGGCAAAAAGCAGCCCGGGTCGGGGGTGGCAGCAAGACTGCTTCTTCGTCCGGCCCTGTTACAAATAACGTGTCGGGCACGGATCGTGGTGGTAACACATTCACCGGGCGTGGTGCCTATAAGCGTTGGTATGCGGGGATGGGGCTTTCGGTCCTGCTTGGTGCGGTTATTGCCCTTTTATGGGCGGTGCCTGCTGCCGTTTTTGGCGGCGATGTTTACCGTAATGCCATTTTCTGGGGGCAAACAGCGGGCCGTATGGTCGATAGCTTTGCCCATGTTGAACCATTTTATTATTACCTGGTTGCTTTACCGGCCATGTTGCTGCCGTGGATGTTCTGGGGCGGGCTGTGGCGGTCGGTAATCGGGTTTGGCTGGCGTAAAGATTTGGATGCCGGGTTACGGTTCTGTCTTTTGGTAGCGGTCTTTTTGCTGGTGGCCTTTAGCCTGATCTCAGGTAAGCGCGTTCATTATATTTTGCCGGTTTTACCGTTGGTGTCGCTGATTTTTGCCCGCGTTATTGCCGATTTGCCAACCCGGCGAATTGATCAGATTCCGTTGGCGGTATTCGTGATCATACTGGGTGTGGCAGGCCTGGCTGCACCGTTCCTGCCGGGCTTTTTTGACAAGATCCCTGCATGGGTTGGTACACTGGATGGCTGGTGGGGGGCATTCTTGCTGGCAGCCGGTATTGCTTTGGTGCTGTTGCAGGCACGGCGCGTTGCCACCGTCGGTGTTATTGCCGGGGTTAATTTGTTGCTGGTGGCGATGGTGTTTATGATTGCCGCACCCCGTTTGCAAACCGATTACAATATGCGCCCGATGGCCGTGTATTTGAAAAGCCAGCAGCAGGCAGGGCATGATGTTGCCTATTGGGGCAAGTATCATGCACAGTTCCAGTTTTTAGGGCGGCTTGAGAAGCCAATTCCGGTGTTGCTGGCGGCTGATGAAGTACGTGACTGGGTTGATGCCCATTCGAATGGCGAAATTATTGCCCGGCGTGATAACCCCATAACGGGTTCCAAACAGCCCCTCGCACGGTTTGATTACAAAAATGACCATCTGGTGATTTGGGACGCGGGCACCGTTAAAAGTGACCCGGAAGGTGTCTTGGCGCGTTAGGATTTTAATTTCGCAACCGTCAGATCCATTTGTAAACAGGCAGTGCCAGGGTGTGCTGCCTGTTTTATTTTGGGACCATTTCAAATGTGATGTGCCGAAAATGTGAAATTTCGGCACGGTACTGGCGCATCCGGTTTTACTGACCTACCTCAAAGGCAATCGCGTATCGGCCGCGCCGTCATTTGCGGCGAATGATCTGGAAAACCCGGATCTTTGATCGTTGCACTAACGATAATGCCGAAAACAACAAGGAGGCCCTATGAGCCAGAATCTTAATATTGAAACACCTGATGGTACATTTAATGCCTATGTGGCCAAACCGGCAACATTGCCAGCCCCGGTTGTTGTGGTCATTCAGGAAATATTCGGTGTGAACGCGGTGATGCGCGGCGTTGCCGATGAATATGCCAAATTGGGCTATATTGCCGTTTGCCCTGATTTGTTCTGGCGGATTGAACCGGGTATTGAACTGACCGATAAAACCGATGATGAATGGCAAAAGGCATTTGGCTATTTGCAGAAATTTGATGCTGACAAGGGCGCAGAAGATATTCAGGCAACCTTGACAGCAGCACGCGCCTTGCCTGACGCCACCGAAAAAGCGGCGGTTGTTGGTTATTGCATGGGCGGGATGATGACATATCTGGCCGCTACGCGTACCGATGGTGATGCCTTTGCATCCTATTATGGTGCCGGAATTGATAATTATCTGGGTGAAGTCGGAAATATTAAAAAGCCGCTGATCATGCATCTGGCCGGGCAGGATGAATTTATTCCGACCGAGGCGCAGGATAAAATCAAAGCCGCCGTTAAAGATAAAACCGACGCTACGATTTATCAGTACCCCGATCGTAACCATGCTTTTTGCCGCAAGGGCGGCAACCATTATGACGAAAAAGATGCAGCAACAGCAAATGCCCGCACAGCAGAGTTTTTGAAACAAAACCTTGCCTGAGCGGATTTGATATTACCGTTTAATGTAATACCCCCCGTCCAGTTGGGACGGGGGGTATTTGGTTTCTGCTATGGGTTATTTTCTTTGCTTAACCTTCGCTCAGTGCGTCAAGTTCCTGGCGATGGGCATGTAATTTGTGGAAAATGGCATAGCGGCGGTCGTGGTCTGCCTTGGCGGTGGTATCGGGTGTTTTAACCGTGTCAGCCGCCGCCATTGATTTTGAAGCTGCCTTAAGCCCGCCTTCCGGGTCAAGTGCTGCTGCCGCTAGCATGGCCGAACCCAAAAGTACCGGTTCAGGGCATTCGGACATAACAACTTCGCAGCCAGTGACATCGGCGTAAAGTTTGACCAGAACCGGGCTTGCCGTGTGGCCGCCACTAAGATGGATATAACGAATGTCATAGCCGGTTGCATTAAGCGCATCGATGATATGGCGGGTGCCATAGGCAATAGCACAGGCAGTTGCCCAATACAGGTCGAGAAAGCTGTCTTCACTCTGGTCAAGTGACAGACCGCTAATTACCCCCAGTGCTTCGGGGTCGGCAAGGGGCGAACGATTACCGTGGAAATCGGGTAACATATGCAGGCGCGGGGCCAGGTCAGCCTTTTCCATCATGCGTGGCAACAGTTTTTCGCCTGCCAGGCGGTGGGCATCGCGGCCCATGTCGCGGGCAAAGGGATGCATGGCACAAATATGGTCCAGCAAGGCCCCCGTGGCCGATTGCCCACCTTCGTTCAGCCACAGGCCCGGGGCAACCGCACCAAAATAAGGCCCCCAAACGCCTTTGATAAAGCGAGGTTCAGCCGACAATGCCATATGGCAGGTCGATGTCCCCGCAATCATGGCGAAGCGTTGATCAAGATTGCCACCCAAATGCGCGCCAAGCGTGCCCAGCGCACCGGCGTGGGCGTCAATCAGGCCGGCACCAACCATGCAATCGGTATTTAAGCCCAGTTCCGTTGCTGCCTTGGCCGACAGTTTGCCAACCGGTGTGCCGACAGCAACCGCAGGGCCGTCTATGCCGACTTTTTCAATGAAATCGTCAAGCCCGACGGATGACAGGAAATCCTGGTTCCACGGGCTATCTTCATGGGCAAGGTGCGTCCATTTGCATGTGACGGTGCAGCAGGACCGGGCATTGTCGCCGGTTGCGCGGAAGGCCAGAAAATCGGCCAGGTCGTAGGCCGCGGTCATTTTGCTCCAGACGGCAGGACTATGGCGTTTTAGCCACATCAGTTTGGGAATTTCCATTTCCGGTGACATGGTGCCACCGATATATTCCAGAACTTTTGATCCGGTGGCGGTGCATTGTTCGGCTTCGCGGGTGGCGCGATGGTCCATCCATACAATGACATCCCAGTTTGCCGGTCCATCGGGGGAAACCGGCAAGGGTTGATCATTGGCACCGCGAATAACCAATGAACAGGTGGCATCAAAACCGATTGCCGATACTTTGCTGCCATCGACGCCGGATTTTATCAGGGCATCCTGAACCGATTTACAAACCGATTGCCAGATATTTTCAGAATCCTGTTCAACAAAATCAGGGCGCGGGCGATTCATTGCGATCGGGTGGGATGCGCTGCCCAAAAGTTTGCCAGTGCCATCAAACACGCCAGCACGCGCACTGCCGGTTCCCACATCGACACCAATAATTGCTTTATCTTTCAGGGTCATGGCGATTATATCCTCCCGCCTTTTGACGTTGTTTTCCCGAACCACGCTTATACCCGATCCGGTGCGCCCAACAGAAGGATAGTCTGCCTTCTTGCGCTGTTATCGGGCAAATTGAACAAAAGACCATCAATTGGTCAAATGTTCATTTTTGTTGACGCGAATATTCTCGATTGGATAGGGTTTAAGAATTAAAAAAATAACGTCCGAGAAACAAATGCAAAGCAAACCCGTGACCCCTGCGTCGCGCATTGAACTGCCCGCCGCGATCAAGGCGGTCCTGTTTGATTGCGATGGTGTGCTGGTGAATAGCGAACCCATTTCGTTATCGACCCTGGTTGATGTTCTGGCCCATTTTGGGGCGCCGTTATCAGGCGAGGAAGTTGCCCGCCGATTTACCGGCCGTTCCAGTGCTGCGCCGATTGAACATATCCATATTGAAACAGGCCGCGATGTAAGCGCGGAATTCAAACCGTATTTTTATGATCGGCTGTTTGTGCGCTATGAAACCGAACTGCACAAAATTACCGATATTGATAATGTTTTGGCAGCCTTGAAAAAGCGCGGTATTCCCTTTTGCATTTCGTCAAGCAGTTCAGTCCAGCGCCTTGAAACCACCATGCGTATTACCGGTTTGGGGCACTGGTTTGGCAGTCGCATCTATAGTGCCGATTTTGTCCAAAATGGCAAACCCGCACCGGACCTGTTTTTACATGCCGCCAATGATATGGGGTTTGATCCGGCAGGGTGCCTGGTGATTGAGGATTCCGTTGCAGGTGTTCAGGCTGCAATTGCAGCGGGAATGACATGCTGGGGCTTTGTTGGCGGAGGGCATTATGAGGGAACCCGCGATGTTGCCACGCAACGCCTGATCGAGGCAGGTGCCCATCAGGTATTTGAAAATATGGCTGATATTGCTGTGGCTATTGCCCGTTAACGGTTTTGTATTGTGGGACGCGTGTTCTGGCGTTACGGGTGGGTGTCATATTAACGATGCTGCGTGTCATAGCGATAGACGGCAGTCATTAATAATGGCGTTTGTTTCGTTTATGCCAGAAAATCAGCGATCAACTGTCCCCAGTTGCGCACATCATTTACATGTTTGGCGATATGCAGTTTTGCACCGGGAATGATGCTGGAAAGGCGTTCGGCCGAGGCAATGGGGTGGGTGGGATCACTTTCCCAGGCCAGTATCAATACGGGCAGGGCCAATTTGGCAATAGCGTCGGCAGATGGCAGGTCGGATTGCCCCGCGCCGCGCAGGATGGAAGGTAACAGATTTCTGTTAACTTCAACCGGAAATTCGGGCAGGTCGGTGAAAATGGGGGGCGGGGCCATATTGGTAACCAACGCATCAACGGCGGGTTGTCCGTCGCGTTCAATTGTGGCTGCCGATGTTTCATATACCGATGCCTGCGCCTTGCGGGTTTCCCATGCGGTTGGCGGTGCCGTTAAAATCAGTTTGGAAAATCGTGAAGGCGTCGTTGTTGCAGCATGAAGAATGGTCGCTGTGCCCATTGAACAGCCGATTGCACAAACCGGTTGATCCGGTGACGCCTGATTAGCAACAGCGAGAAAATCACCCGCCAGGTGGCGCCAGGTAAAATGGGCAGCAATGGCTTCGGCCACAGAGCGCCCATGTCCGCGCGCATCATAACGTACCAGCCGCGATCCAGCGGCAGTAATCGGCGCGAAATTGTATATGCCTTTTTGTTCCAGTGAATAACTGTTCGACATAAGACCATGCGCCCAGATCACGGCGCGCCCGGTGCCTTCTTCCGTCCAGGCAAGGGTTGCGTCATCGCGGGCAAGGTGATGTTCGGCAAGACGTTTTACTGTCATCAAGGCGGGTTCCGTGGCGGGCAATGGGATGCCCATGACTATGGGCCAATAAAGATTAATCTTTATTATAATCGATGATTGGTAAAGATATGACAACGCCCGTTACAGGGTGCTGATTGTTGTTTCCGGGCGGCCAAAACAAAACCCGCCCATATGGTGATGTGGCGGGTTTTGCCGGGTTAAGAAGCGTGAAAGGTGCCGTTGGTCACAACGTAACGATAAACTTATCTGTTCCGCAGCAGGCTTTGATAACGGGCCTGACTTT
Source organism: Thalassospira sp. NFXS8 (assembly GCF_040148805.1). Taxonomy (NCBI): domain Bacteria; kingdom Pseudomonadati; phylum Pseudomonadota; class Alphaproteobacteria; order Rhodospirillales; family Thalassospiraceae; genus Thalassospira; species Thalassospira sp. NFXS8. The sequence continues at coordinate 297,823 of NZ_JAGEMF010000003.1, forward strand.
GGCTAAGATGTTCGCGCATGGCTTCCCGGGCCCCTTCGGCATCACGCAGCGATATGGCATCGTAAATGCGATGGTGTTCAGCCAGAATTTTTTCCATATAGGCTTTCTGGTCTTCGGCCTCGGTCGGTTTGCGGCGTAACTGCGCGCGCGGAATGGTTTTATCACCGAGATATTCCAGAAACTCGCCATAGCGGCGGTTATTGGTCGCATCGGCAATCGCGCGATGAAATTCATAATCAGCTTTTTCTGCCGGGCTGCCGGACTGAACCTGAAATTCCATTTCGCGTAGTGCTTCGTAAATTTTGGCCTGTTGCGCAACCGAGCTTCGTGCGCAGGCAAGGCCCGCGGCCTCGATTTCGACGGCCATGCGTAATTCCAGAATTTCCAGAACATCGGAAATCTGCGCAAAATCAACATCAAAAATCGATCCGGTATTTTTACGCGGTGCCGGGGCCAGCACAAAAACGCCTGCGCCCTGGCGCGGTTCAAGCAAACCGTCGGCCTTAAGGGCTGCAATAGCTTCGCGGACCACGGTTCGGCTTACGCCAAATTGTTCGGTCAGGGCCGGTTCAGTCGGCAGTTTCGAGCCTGGCGTCAGATTGCCACTTTCAATTTCGCGACGCAGGCTGGAAATAACCTTTTCGGTCAGTGAAACTTTACGTTGTGCTTTTTGCGGGGCGTTATTGTTCATGGAATCTCTTTAACTGACGTTTGCATGCCATATAATCGACAGGCGGCCTTTTGCTTAAACGCGATAAATCGTTTATGGCTAAAGTCATAGTATGATTTAACGATATATGGGACTGATTACCATGCAAAAAAAGCCAATACAGGAAATGTTTTGGGAAAGTGGTGATTTTCGACTGGGTTTTCTGCCATTTGGCGGGGCAATTACCCGGTTGGAATGGTGCCGCCCTGATGGGGCCGGTTACGCGCATTTGTTGCGCCCGTCTGATCAATCTGCATTGGAATCGGGTAATCCATCATATCTTGGCTGTTTTCCAATGGTGCCGTTTGCCAACCGTATGGCCTTTTCGCAGTTCGAGTTTGATAACCGTGTTATTGGCGTACCGGCAAATCGTCCGCCGGGGCCACACGCCATTCACGGTTTTTCATCGCGCGAGGAATGGGTGGTTGGCAAAAGCGACGAAACGACCTTGCGGTTGGAAACCCGCCATGCCGACATCCACAATAACGGATTTGATTATGCGGCCTGGCAGGAATTTCGGGTCCGGGATGGTTTCCTGGAATGGGAACTGGGCGTGCAGCATTTGGGGCAAGGTGCGATGCCCTATGGGATTGGCTTGCATCCATGGTTTTATGCGACGGAAGATGTCGAAATCGAATTTATTGCCGAAGGGTGCTTTAACACTGATGACGATATGCTGCCGGTTGCGGCCACTGTTGTTGATTTAAGTCGTGACTTTTCTGCGCCCAGGGTCGCCCGTCGCCATCGGGGGCTGGATTGTCATTATAGTGGTTGGGACGGGGCCGCGCGAATTTTGTGGCCCGAAGCTGGTATGGTTTTGTCGCTTGGCGCGTCAACAACGCTGCGCAATATGCAGCTTTATTTACCCAGGGATGGCGGGGCTGTGTGCCTGGAGCCGGTCTCGCATGTGCCAAATGTTCATAACCGGGTGGATTTTAAAGAGTTTGGCGATGTTCTGGTGCTGGCAAAAGGCCAAAACCTGATCGGAACCGTAACGTTGGCACCTGAATTGCTGGCGCGTGTGTGAAGGTGCCCGATAAGTGCTGGCTAATTGGTTTGAAATGATAAACGGGCCCGTATCAATGGGCCCGTTTGCTGTTTCGGGGCGGATAAAATCTGTGCCGTAACGCTTATCGGGTGGCAGCACAGGGTTAGTGAATTTCAGGGTCTTCAATCGGGGCAGTCCCGGTCAGGAAATCAAAGTCGCACCCTTCATCGGCCTGGGTGATATGGTTGGCATACATACGGCCATAACCCCTGCCATAATCGCGGCTGGGCGGGTTCCACTGTGTCAGCCGTGATTTGATTTCATCATCGCTTAATTCGACATGGATGCTGCGATTTTCAATGTCGACCGAAATCATGTCGCCAGTTTGAACCGCAGCCAACGGTCCGCCAATATAGCTTTCAGGGGCGACATGAAGGATGCAGGCACCATAGCTGGTGCCGCTCATGCGGGCGTCGGATATGCGCAGCATATCGCGAACACCCTCTTTCAACAGTTTTTTGGGAATGGGTAACATACCCCATTCGGGCATCCCTGGCCCGCCAACGGGCCCGGCATTTTGCAATACCAGAATATGCTCTGCGGTAACGTCCAGGTCATCACGGTTGATTTGGGCATTCATATCGTTGTAATCGCGAAAAACCAGGGCCGGGCCGGTGTGTTTTAACAGGCGCGGATCGGCGGCACTGGGTTTCATCACACAGCCACGTGGGGCGATGTTGCCATATAAAACGGCAGTGGCACCGGCACTGTAAATGGCGTTTTCAGTACCCCGGATGACATCAGCATTATAAATCGGGGCCCCTGCAATATTATCGCCCAGGGTTTTGCCATTGACCGTCATGCAATCGGTATCAAGGTGGGGTCTGATGTTTTCAAGCAAACCGATCAGCCCGCCGGCATAAAAGAAATCCTCCATCAGAAATTCGCCAGATGGGCGCAAATTGGCAATTACGCCCATGCGCCGCGATGCGGCTTCAAAATCTTTCAGGCCAATATCAAGACCTGCCCGTTTTGACATGGCAATCAGATGCGGGATGGCATTGGTTGACCCGCCCAGTGCCATTTGCACCGTCAGGGCATTTTCAAATGAACCCCGGGTTAAGACGTCCGATGGTTTGCGGTCCTGCCAGATCATTTCAACAATCTGTTTGCCGGTATTGGCCGCCATCCGGGGATGGCCGGAATCCGGTGCCGGGATAGAGGATGCATTGGGCAGGGTAAAGCCCAGTGTTTCGGCAAGAGATGTCAGGGTGGAGGCGGTGCCCATTGTCATGCAGTGGCCATAAGACCGGGCAATACCGGCTTCCATTTCTTCCCACTGCGCCTGGCTGATATTGCCAGCTTCTTTTTCCGCCCAGTATTTCCAGACGTCAGATCCGCTGCCAAGGGTTTTACCGCCCCAGTTGCCGCGCAACATTGGCCCGGCAGGCATCAGGATGGCGGGTAAATTCATGCTGATGGCGCCCATGAGCAGGGCGGGGGTGGTTTTATCGCAACCACCCATCAAAACAACACCGTCCACCGGGTGGGATCGCAACAGCTCCTCTGTTTCCATTGCCAGCAGGTTGCGGTAAAACATGGTGGTGGGTTTAACATAGGTTTCGGCAAGTGAAATTGCCGGAAGTTCGACCGGGAAACCACCTGCTTGCAAGATGCCGCGTTTAACATCTTCAACCCGGTTTTTAAAATGGGCGTGGCAGGGGTTTATGTCGCTCCAGGTATTGACGATGGCGACAATCGGCTTGCCTTTGAAGTCGTCAATCGAATATCCCATTTGCAACATGCGTGACCGATGGCCAAAGGCGCGCAGGTCCTCCACACCAAACCAGCGATGGCTTCTCAGCTGCTCGGGCGTTTTTTTCCTCTCCATGATCCCTCTCGATTCTTGTAAAATTTTATAACAGGATGGTGATCGTCAATGCGGTATGGTTCAAGCAGAACCCGCTATGTGCGGGCAAAATTAATTTAAATCCGTGTATTTGATGATGTTGTTCTGATTGTCGGGCTTTACCCGCCTGTCATTTGGCGTTAACTTCCTGCAACGATAATTTACAAGATGACAAGTTGGTTCAGGGGCACGCCATGGCGGGATTGAAACTTAAAATTCAGAAACGCGAAAAGCTGGCAGATCAGCTTTACGGGCAAATTCTTGAACAGATTGTATCGGGCAACCTTGCCGAAGGGGCAAAGTTGCCATCGGAGAACGAAATTTGCGCATCGTTTGGGGTTTCGCGCCCGGTTGTGCGCGAGGCCCTGCGCAAATTGCAAACTGATGGTCTGGTATTTGCCCGTCAGGGGGTTGGTTCGTTTGTTAAAAAGCGTCCACCCCAGGGATTGATAGAGTTTGCCCAGGCCAGTGACGTTGCGGGTTTGTTGCGCTGTTTTGAAGCCCGAATTGCCATTGAAGGGGAAACGGCGCGCCTTGCTGCTGAACGTGCCGGAACGCGCCACCATAAGGAAATCGAATATGCCCTGCGTACGCTGGAACAGGGCATTGGCAGTGGCGGTATTGCCAACGAGGCCGACTTTGACTTTCACCTTGCTATTGCCCGGGCCAGTGGCAACGATATTTTTGTTACCATGCTGAATTCGCTTCATACCATCATCGCCAGTTCAATGGGGGTCGCCCTGAGCATTACGCGCACGGGCTCAAAAGAACGGATGCAAAAAGTGTTTAGTGAACATCAGCAAATTTTCGACGCCATTCTAAGTCGGGATTCTGCCGCGGCAGATTTGCTGATGCGGTATCATTTGATGCAGGCCCGTCAACGCGTTACCGATCATGCACGGGACCGTTAATTTACAGGTTGCGCTTAAAGCCGGTCGTTACTCCGGTGCTTGCCCGAAGGGGCGGTCATCGGGTTTTATTGGTAACGCCATTTTGTCGCCGTGCATAAAGTCATGTTAAACGCCTGGTAAACATGGCGTGCCAGATAAAGTAGTCTGGCACGCCTGCATTTTGCTCAGGCAGCGTTATTTGCAGCAAGAAGTTCTTTTGACGCAACTTCAAGGTCTGCCAATACCTTGGGATCGTCAATGTTTGACAGATACGGGTACATTGGCCCTGTATCAGCAATACCAGCCAGGCGGACAGCTTCGTGCAGGATGCGCAAGGGCGAAAATCCGTCGCGTAGATCCTCCAGTGCAATAAATTTATCGCGAATGCTGGCGGCTGTGGTGATGTCACCGGCCTGAAGAGCTTTTAGCATTGCGGTTGACAGTGCTGGCGCGACACAAACCGAACCGGATGTGAAGCCGGTTAATTTAAATTCCATCAAATGTTCAATCGCCGGGCGTTCGCCAATGCCCGAAATAATGCGATCTGTACCGGCATAGCCAACCAGTTCGGTCAGGAAAGCGTCAATTGACGGGTTTTCACGCACAGCGGCGTATTTTACCGCACAGGCAACACCATCGGCCAAAAGATCGGCCACCAGACGCGGTGTCAGGTAATTGTCGGATTTTACATATACAATCAGCGGTTTGCCATACGCATCGGCAAGGCGGCGGATACCTTCGTTTACACCTTTTGGTGTCGACGGGAAATTTAAAGGTAGTGCCATGGCTGTTGGAAAGTCACGATGTTTCAGGATGTTAACCTGGTCCAGTGCCTTGCCGTAATCGGCACCAATGGATGGGATAACCCAGTCATCCTCGCCAACCCAGCTTTCTAGCTGGGTCAGAACTCCATCGTATTCGCCAACCGATATGTTGTAAAAATTGGCGTTGCCGCCATACATGAAGGTACTGACACCGCCTTTTTTCAAGTGGTTGACCAGTTTTTTGTTTTCTCCGTCCGGCACACTCAAATCCGCAGCGCGCGCCAGTGGTGGGACGGAAAGGATCGATTTCCCCAGATCTGCCGAGGTGACGGCACTTGTTTTCATTGTTACCTCCGTGATGTCTAGTTGTATTTTTAAATTACAAGTTTGCGCTTGGCAATCTCTTTTCCCCGGGGGGACGGCATATGCCGAAAGAACGAGTGTTATATTGTTGATTTTGTTTAAGATAAAAATGAAGGATCGTTGTCGGGAACGTGACGTTTGTAAGGGTGATACCCGGTTGTGAACCGGAACGTTGTTTCAAATAAACTAACAACATTGACAAGTTTCGGTGCGGGGGGCATGACAGAAGCAAATATATTGTAATGACATGTGATGAAAACAGGAGCGCGGAATGGCAGCACATAAACAGCAGCAACTACCCGATGTGGATATTGCTGTGCGCGAACGTTTTGTCCTGGGGGAATGCCCGAACTGGGATGCGGAAAATAACCGTTTGTTGTGGGCTGATATTATGGGTCAAAAAATCCATGCTTTGTCGTTGGCCGATGGTGCGCGGCAAAGTTGGGGTTTTGAAAGTGAAGTCGGGTGTTTTGGCCTGACTGACAAGGGACGTTGGGTGGTGGCGCTGAAAAGCGACGTTATCCTGTTTGATCCCGAAACAGGGGCGCGCGACAAGATTGCTTCGGTTGATGGGAATAACCCGATGAGCCGGACAAACGATGGAAAAATCGGGCCAGACGGGGCATTCTGGATCGGCACGATGGATCAGAATGCAGAAAAGAAACCTGTGGCCGGGGTGTACCGGGTGACGGGCGATGGCACCGTCGAGCATAAAGTTGGCGGTGTTAAAATATCCAACGGGTTGGCGTGGTCGCCCGATGGGCGTGCGATGTATCATTCCGATTCGCGCGGGCCGTGGGTTAACCGATGGGAGTTTGACCCGCAAACAGGGGATATTGCCAAATGTGCCCGGTTTCTCGACCTTGATGACACATTGGGGCGGCCAGATGGGGCGGCAACCGACATAGAGGGATGTTATTGGAGTGCAGGGGTTTCCGCCGGAAACCTGAACCGCTTTTCCCCTGACGGTACATTGTTGATGTCTATACCTGTTCCGGCACCCAGCCCGACAATGCCGTGTTTTGGCGGGCCGGATATGAAGACAATCTTTCTGACCAGCCTGACGGAAAATTATGATCAGCAAAAGCTGGACGCTTATCCCGAAGCAGGCATGGTGTTTTCATTACGTGTCGACGTGGCAGGTGTGCCAGTCACTAAATTTCGCGAAGCATAATCTTTGAAACAGGTGTGCCTATCCAGACCCGGTTTTGCCGGGAATGCAGGGCGGATTTGCAATGGGAATGGCCAGCAACCGGACAAAAATTGTCGGGTTGCTGGCTTTTTTTGTGCGGAAGTTGCCCCCTTCTTGAGGGCAGTTCGATTGCGGGGACTTATCACGCATGATTCAATGCGGTCGGACAGTGTGGTTTGTGTGGTGTAATCGGCTTTTTGGTGTGGATTTATGCGGGTAATGCCTGGGATGAAAAAACGTAGGCCGGGTAGTTGTTAATGATTCATCATCATACTATTTAACAAGATGAAATCTTAATGCAGGGTCCTTTCAAAGCATAAACTCCATTTAACTAATTGATATAAAGTTATTTTATGTGAAATTCGTCAGGTTATGGAAAGATCGTTCTATAATATAACAATTGACATAAAGATATGATGAGTTGTTAAATTTCCCTACAAGAATACGAAACAAGAAATTTGGGGATGGAAATGGATTTTTCCGAATTAAAGTCAGCGATCGGGCAGGGGCTGTTGTCCTTTCCAGTTACGCCGTTTGACGCGGAACAACGCCTGGATATTGAAGGGTATCGCACCCATGTTTCATGGTTGGCGCAGTACCCTGCGGCGGCGTTGTTTGCGGCAGGGGGCACTGGCGAGTTTTTTTCGTTAACCCATCGCGAAGTGGTTGAGACCGTAAAGGCAGCAAAAGATGTTGCCGGTAAAACGCCGATCATTGCCGGGTGTGGATATGGAACGGCAATGGCGGTTGAACTGGCGCGGGAGTGTCAGGCTGCCGGCGCGGACGGCTTGCTGCTGCTACCACAATATTTGGTTGGGGCAGAGCAGGCCGGGCTTTATGACCGGGTGAAAAAGGTTTGTCAGTCGGTTGATATTGGCGTGATTGTTTATAACCGCGACAATTCGATCCTGAGTGCGGAAACGCTGGCAAAATTGTGCGAGGAATGCCCAAACCTTGTCGGTTTTAAAGACGGGCATGGGAATGTGGAACTTGTAACCCGTATTTGCACCCTGATGGGGGATCGGCTTAGTTACATTGGCGGGATGCCAACGGCAGAAGTTTATGCCAAGGCCTATAAGGCGGCTGGTGTGACGACGTATTCATCTGCAATTTTCAATTTCTTACCGGCACAGGCCCTGACCTTTTACGATGCGCTATGTGCCGACGACGATGCAACGATGAACAGAATGTTGCGCGAGTTTTTCTATCCATATCTGGCCATCCGCGATCGCGGCAAAGGATATGCTGTTTCGATTGTGAAGGCAGGAATGAAAGTTATCGGCCGCGATACCGGGCCAGTACGATCCCCTTTAACAGACTTAAGTGCGCAAGAAGTAGCCATGCTGACTGATGTTATCGCGACAGCCTTTGGCACAGAGGTGGTGAACTAACGGGCTGCCAGATTGGTTAAATGGCTGTTTTGCTGCCGTTTGACCCCCGACGGCGCCACAATAAAAACCCGGCCCGTCATTTGTTTTGAAAACGTATAAACACTGTCTTGTAATTACAAGTTACAAGTTGTACGCTTTTCTCACAACAAGAAGGCCCCGAACACGGGGAAGGTTTATCCGACGATTAACGTCACGGGAGGATTCCTATAATGAATAAATTCTTGAAGACCACGACCCTGACCCTTGCTGCTTGCGCATTTAGCGCATCACTTGCTGCTGGTTCGGCCTATGCCGGTGAATGGCGCGGCTGGAATATCCACCCGCCGGGATACCCGGTAACCATCGGCATGGAAAAATTTGCTGAAATTATCAAGGAAAAGTCGGGCGGGGAACTGTCGGCAAAGGTATATAACAACGGCGTTCTGGGCGATCAGCCCGATGCGATTCAGCAGGTTCGTCTTGGGGGGCTGGACTGGGCGGAATTTAACCTTGGGCCACTTGGCGAAGTTGCACCGGAAGCAAACGTCGTTTCGCTGCCGTTTATTTTTAACAATATGGATTCCATGCATAAGGTGATGGATGGACCGGTTGGTGAAAAAATTTCGGCGGGCCTTGAAAAGGTCGGCTTGCAGCCACTGGCATATTATGACTCAGGTGCGCGGTCATTTTATAATACCAAACATCCGATCGAAACTCCGGCGGATATGAAGGGCCTGAAGTTTCGGGTCATGAGCAACGATCTTTATGTGCAGATGGTTGATGCCCTGGGCGGCAACGCAACACCGATGCCGTATGGGGAAGTGTTTCAATCCCTGAAACTTGGTGTGATCGACGGTGCGGAAAACAACTATCCGTCTTATGATTCCTCGGGGCATTATGAGGCGGCCAAATATTATTCGGTCACCCAGCATCTGATCTTGCCGGAATGCCTGTGCATGAACAAAAAGCTGTATGATGGTCTGTCGGATAAAGACAAGAAAATCGTCAATGATGCCGCTATGGAATCAGCAAAAGTTCAGCGCGTTGCATGGGCGGAAGGGGCTGAAAAGTCCCGCAAGGAAGTTGAAGCTTCGGGCGTGAAAATCAACGAGATCAAGGATAAATCGGCTTTTCAGGCGGCAATGAAGCCGATCTATGACAAGTTCATGGAAGAAAATCCCGATGTGGCTCCGCTGGTCAAGGCGATCCAGGACGCCCAGAAATAAGATGGTCTGATTAACCGGGGCGGCGAAATATTCGCCGCCCCTTTTGTTCCTTCCCTGATTAATTATCATTTCCAGATGGCGGCGCAATGCTGACGCAATGTACCCGAATGCTTGATCGCCTTGGCGCGGTTCTGGCAAAAATTCTTAATCTGATCGGCGGTATCGCGCTGGTTTTGCTGATCCCCAGTTTTGCCTGGCTTGTGTTCGGGCGTTATGTCCTGAATTCAACGCCAACCTGGGTTGAGCAGGTTTCCCTGTTATTGATGGTGTTTATTACCTTTCCTGTGGCGGCTGCCGGGGTTCGGGCAAACAACCATCTTGCTGTTTCCTATGTTCGGGATTCAATGCCGCCGCGGGTTTCGGCTGTTTTGGCCATCATCAGTTATATCGGTATGGCGGTGTTTGGGTATTTCATGGTGGATAGCGGCCTTTTACTGGCCAGTTTCAACTGGACCAAAAGCATTCCAATTATCCATATCTCGGACGGTTGGCGCTTTACCCCGATGGTTTTATGCGGCTGCGGCATGGTGTTTTTTTCAATTGTCCATATCCTGCGCATTTTGTGTGGCTGGCAGAAAATTTCCGAAAGTACCTTTTACAGTGACGACCTGCTTGACGAGGATGCGAATTAAATGGGCATGACACTTCTTTTGGGGCTGTTTGCGCTGGGTATTGTCATCGGTATGCCGGTGGCCTTTGCGCTCGGTCTGGCGGCCCTTTCGGCGTTCTTTTACGAAGGTTTGCCGCATTTTGTCGCCTTCCAGCGCCTGTCATCCGGCGTTGGTACTTTTTCATTGCTCGCTATTCCGTTTTTCATTTTTGCCGGTGAATTGATGCTGCACGGGGGCATAGCCAACCGTCTGGTGCAATTTGCCACGGCCCTTGTCGGTAGTCGCCGTGGCGGGCTTGGCATTGTGAACGTGTTTTCCTCAATGCTGTTTGGCGGTATATCGGGCTCGGCTGTTGCAGATACCTCGGCGCTGGGATCGATCCTTATTCCGATCATGAAAAAAGAAGGCTACCGTGCTGATTATGCAGTGAATGTCACTGTAACATCGTCAATCGCAGGCATCATGATCCCGCCTAGTCACAATATGATTTTGTATGCCGTGGCGGCTGGTGGCGGTATTTCGATATCCAGGCTATTTATGGCCGGGGTTGTGCCTGGCGTGCTGATGTGCGTGTTGCTGGGGTTTGCCGCCTGGATTGTTGCGGTGCGCCACGGGTATCCATCAGTGCCGTTTCCCGGCTGGAAAGTGGTCGGCCAAACCGCCATTCGCGCATTGCCGGGCTTTTTTACCGCCGTCATTATTGTTGGCGGTGTGTTAAGCGGTATTTTCACGGTAACAGAATCAGGTGCGATTGGCGTGGCCTATGCCATGGTTGTTACCGGGCTTGTCTATCGGGAACTCACCTGGGAAGGCTTTGTTACTGCGGTTCGCCAGGCATCGAAAACAACCGCGCTGGTTATGATCCTGGTGGGGTGTGCCGCCGCCTATGGTTATATGCTGGCATTTTATCAGGTGCCCGAGGCATTGGCCGGTTTTATCACCAGCTATACCCAGAACCCGACCATGATCCTGCTTTTGATCAACGTTATGTTGCTGGTGGCAGGTATGGTCATGGATATGGCGGCCCTGATCCTGATTTGTACGCCGATCTTTTTGCCTTTGGCGGTGCAGTTTGGTATGGATCCGATCCAGTTCGGCATGGTTTTAATGATGAATTTGGGGCTTGGTCTGTGTACACCACCTGTTGGATCGTGCCTGTTTGTGGGCTGCGCCATTGGCGGAGTTAAAATTGAAAAAGCGGTTTTAACGATCTGGCCGTTTTATCTGGCAATTCTCGTGGCGCTGGCATTGACGACATATGTTCCTGCTGTGTCGATGACATTGCCCAATCTGGTTTTTGGTAACTGATTGTTGCCGATATTTGACTGAAATTTACGAACAGGGGATCGTTATGAAACGGCTTCTCATCACCGGTGCAGCCGGTAATTTGGGTAAAATTTTGCGCGACGGCCTTAAGGGCTATGCCGATGTGCTGCGTCTGTCTGATATTGTTGATATGGGCGATGCCGGGCCAAATGAAGAAATCGTCAAATGTGATTTGTCAGACCGTGCTGCTGTGCATGAGTTGGTCAGGGATTGCGATGGTATTGTGCATTTGGGTGGCATTTCAATTGAAGCTGCATTTGATGATTTGCTTCAGGCCAATTTCCTTGGCACCTATAATATTTACGAAGCGGCACGCAAACACAGTGTAAAACGCATTATGTTTGCCAGTTCCAACCATGCTATCGGGTTTCACAAGCGTACAGAAATGCTCGATGAAAAGGCTGAATTGCGGCCAGACAGCCTGTATGGCGTAACCAAATGTTATGGCGAGGCCCTCGCGAGTTATTATTACGACAAGTTTGATGTTGAAACGGTCAGCGTGCGCATCGGTTCGTGCTTTCCTGAACCCAAAGACCGTAGAATGCTGTCCACCTGGATGAGCCCGCGTGATTTTATTTCGTTGATTGAAGCAATTTTTAATGCGCCGATGACCGGCCATACTGTGATGTACGGCGTTTCGCCCAATAAAACCGTGTGGTGGAAAAATGATCATGCAGCATTTATCGGCTGGCAACCGCAAGATAGCTCGGAAGCATTCCGCGCCGATGTCGAGGCCAAATTCCCCGAAGAAGACCGCCACGATGCCGCTGTGATTTATCAGGGCGGGGGCTTTGCCGCCCGTGGCCATTTCGAGGACTGATCACCACTGGGTTTGCACCTGGCGTGCGTGTTAAATGCCAAAACAAATCGGGGCCTGCCTTAATCCATGGCAGGCCCCAAGCTGTATGTGTCCCAAATATTTCATAGCGGGTGTGATTTATTCGGGTTTTGTATCTGTCACCAGACGGAAACCGAGGTGGGCAGGCGGCGCACCAACAGCACATCCACCCCGTGCCGGGTCCCTGACAAGATAGGGAATAACGGCGATATGTTCCCCGGCCACAATATAGGCGGGGCATCGGTCATTATTTGTTGGGGCGTTGTTGCCTGCATAACAATCGTTGGTCCATTCCCATACACTGCCATCAAGGTCGACAATGCCTTCGGCAGTTGTTGAAAAGCTGCCCTGATCGCGTAAAACGCGCGGCGTTAACCCCTCAGTGAGATAGGCTGAAGCCCACCTTAAATCAGGATTGGTAAAAATCGGGTCGTGCTTTTTTGGCAGGGCGTTGCTTGCCATAAATTCCCATTCCGGTTTTGTCGGCAGGCGAAAAATGTGCCGGGAACTGGTATTCACCCAATCAAGATATTGTGCGATATCAAGGTGGTTCAAACCGGTTGCAGGCACTTTTTCCGGGTCGCGCCCGGCAGGTGGACGCAGGCTTTCGCTGCAGGCACCATCGCTGTGACAGGTATTCCATTCAGCGATGGTTATTTCGTATTTCTGAACATAAATTTTATGTCCGTCGGGCAAGGTTACCGGGTGTTCAGCCATTTGCGGAACATATCGTAAATCGATGCTGTGATCTTTACAGGCGGCGCCAACCAACATGAAGGCCGCCAGCACCCCGGCAATGCCGATGCGTTTTGCAAGGAAACCAGGTGGGCTGGCGGCGGTTTTCATCTGTGATACCGTTCTGTTTTTCAGGCCTTAATCGGGCGTGGCGCGATAACCTGTTCCATCAAATTGTTGTTCCATTCACCTTCGACAACAAAATGTGCGGTTGCACCCAGAAGGGCGGCTTCGATCAGGTTGTGGTTGACATAGGCGTAGACGCCGGGCTGTTTGAACGTATACATGGCCGCCCCGGCACTGCCGCCGCGGACGAACCATGTTTCAAGCCCGGTTTGCGGGGCATCGCCAAACGCGCCGGTTTCCCAAACATAATCACCATGCCCGCCAATCATGTGCGGCCGGGTGTCGCGGTTTGCCTGGTTATGAATGATCAAAACCGTTTCGCCGACCTTGGCACGCAAGGCATGATCGCCCGTCAATGCCCCAACCGCCCCGTTGAAAACAGAATGGGTTGGCGTCAGGGTGCGCATCGCATCAATGCTGTCCGCATAATCATCGCCTGCGGCCTTATAGGTTTTATAATCACCGTTTTCGTCGCGCGGCAGATAAAAATCCTGTTCGCCGACATAGGCAATGCTGTCATAGCGAAGTGCCTTGCCATCGCGGTCCTTTAAGCCGGCGCGCGGTAAAATCATCACGGCACCGTTCATGCCATGTGTAACGTGATAGGGGATCATCGCACCGCCGGGTGCGCAGTGATAAGTGAAAACACCGGGTTTTGTTGCCTTAAAGCGCAAAACGGTTTCTTCGCCGGGGTAAACATGGGTCAGCCCGCCGCCGCCAAGGGCACCAGTTGAGGCATGGAAATCAATGTTATGTTCCATTGCGCTGCTGGCAGGGTTGCGCAGCGTCAGTTCGATATAATCCCCTTCATGGGCAATGATGATGGGGCCGGGGACCGATCCGTTATAGGTTAGGGCCCAAATGCTGGCCCCGGTGTCTTCGTCAACAGTCAGCAGTCTTTCATCAATCGTCATCGTGACTTCAATGATTTTCGGGTTCCCGGTTGCGACCTGTTCGTGTTTGGGGGCAAAGGGCGGGGCGACAAGTTCCTGTTTGACGCGGGTATAGCCGGTCAGGTCGGCAGGTTTTGCTTTCGCCTGGCTGTTGGCTTCGGCCTTTGCCAGATGCAGAGGCACATTGCGCGGGGTTACCAGTTTGGGACGGGCGGCGATGGGTTGGGCGTTGGCACTTGTCACAAGTGTGGCAGCAGCGGCCCCTGCCAGAAACCCGCCTCGCAGCATGTTGCGACGGTTGATTTTCAGGACTTCAGGATCAAACAGTTTACGCATTGGTGCCTCCAGTAATTCAATTTTGCAGCGCGAGTGCAACGTGATGGTGGTATGTGAAAGGGGCCGTATCAGAATTTTGCAAGTTGGGCTTCGAACCGTGCCTTCGCCTTGGGCGGAATACGACCAGCCAGGAAATCTTCGGGGGCGTTTGCGACGTCGCCGACAACAACTGTCATCACCATGCCCATTGCATAGTGGGGTTTGCATTCGATGCCATAGACCCCGCTAGTATCAAATGTAACGTCAAGTTCCTTGCCCAGGCGTCCTGCAAACGGCTCTGCGCCAGCCGGGGTCATGTTTTTGATGCTCTGGGCGTTATGGCCTTTGTCGGTCGGGACAAACTTAACTGTGTCGCCAGGCGCAACCCGCAAAAAGTCGGGTTCGAAAACCATGGTTTGGTCGCCGTTTTTATTCAGCATTTTGACCTCAAAGGTGTCGGCCAGTGCGGTTCCACCCATGAATGCGGTAAAAAGAACTGCTGCGGTAATTGTTCGAAGCATTTTCAGACCCTTTCGGAGTTATTTTTCGTTTCCTGGGGTGAAAATACGCTGTGGACGGATATAAACTTTGCGCTAGCACAACCTTTGTTGCGAAATTTGTGGCGACAGTTACAACAGCTTATGAGAGTTTCCATTTCGCAAGGGGGCGATGGACAGGTCATGGACGATTATATTGCGCAGAGGTCACTGACCCGGCTTGATGAAAGCCTGCTTACCCATATTCCGCCGTTTTCGCTGCTTTCACATGAGCAGATTCGCGAAATCCTTGATCAGGCCACGGTGCGTCGTTACGGCGAAGGCACAACCGTTTTTAACGAGGGAGACCCCGCTGACCGTTTTTTTATGGTGCTGGATGGTTATATTCGGGTTGTGCGGGTAACACCGGCGGGTGAACAGATTATTTCGCTGCATATTCCCAGTGGGCAGTTGTTCGGCATTGCCCGGGCGATTGGCCGTGAAACCTATCCGGCAACAGCCATTACCGCGTCGGAAGCAATTATTCTAAGCTGGCCCACAACCGTCTGGGACCATTTTGTCGTCAGTTATCCCGGATTTTCATCCGAGACCTATAAAATTTTGGGTCTGCGGATGGGCGAGTTGAATATGCGCGTGGTTGAAATGGCAACACAACAGGTTGAACAACGCGTGGCCAACACGCTGTTGCGGCTGGTGAACCAGACCGGGCGCAAGGTGGCAGACGGAATTGAAGTTGATTTTTCCATTACCCGCCAGGATCTATCGGAAATGACGGCAACCACCTTGCATACGATCAGCCGGTTGTTAAGTGCCTGGGAAAAGCACGGTCTGGTGAAAAGCCGTCGTAAACATATTGTTGTTAGTAACCCCCAAGGCCTGGTCGCGTTGGCGCGCGATCACGGGTAAATCGGATCAGGCATTAGGGGCCGTGGCCGTGCGCATGGGCATTTGGCCTGTGTTATTGGCGGCGGGCAGATAAAATCAGGAAATAGGCCGTGCCAATCAATGCGGCAATAAGCCCGGTGGGCAATTGCTGGGGGTACAGCATGTTGCGGGCCAGCCATTCAGCCACCATCATGACATTAGCCCCGATCAGGATAGCACCAATCAAATGTGCGCCCGCCAGCCTGAAACCGGCAATACGGGCCAAATGTGGTGCCATTAACCCGACAAAGCTTAGCGGCCCGACCAGCAAGGTTGATACTGCTGCCAATATGGCCGCTGCCATCATCATGGCCAGACGGAATAACGATATTCCAAGCCCTAGCGACATCGCCTGATCAGCCCCCATCGATGCCAGTTCCAGCGGGCGGCGCGCCAGTAAGGTTAACAGCGTAAGGATTGCGGTAATCAAGGCAACAGCGATTACTTCGTCCATTCGCGTAAAATAGGTTGTGCCAGCCAGCCAGGAAATCAGCATGGTGGCCTTTGTGCCACTATGGGTTAAGGCAATGCGTACGACTGAACCCAGAATGGCGGTAATCGCCAGGCCATTAAGCAGCAGATAATGGGGGGCATGGGTAAAATTGCGGCAAAGACCCAATAATACAAGCAGGGCAATAATTCCGCCAATGGCGCCGATCATCATTAAATCGGTTCGCCCTTCAAACCCGAAGTAAACCATCGCGATAATCATCGCCAATGCCGTTGCTGAACTGACACCGGTTATTTCGGGGCTGGCCATGGGATTATGCCCCACCCGTTGAATAAGCGTACCTGATACAGCAAGTGCGGCCCCGCAGACAATGGCCGCCAGGGTGCGCTGGGCGCGGTCGCCAAGGGTGCTGTTTAAAGTGAACAAATCCGATATCGGGGTGAAGATAACCTGGCTTTGCTCGTTTAGTGAAACCATCAACGACAGCGCCAGCCCAATTAGCAGCACCGCAAACAGAACGGCCATTAACATGTGTTTGGGGGCCAGACTATAATCTGCCGGGTGATCCTGTCTGTTGGCATTGCCATCGGGCATGATGCGGGCTTTGCGCAGGATAACAATTACAAATGGCGCGCCAATCAGGGCGGTTGCAGCCCCGGTTGGAAAAATATCGCCACCAGTGCCGGAAAACTGGCGCAGAACATAATCAATCAGCAACAGGCTGCATCCACCAATCAGCAGCGACATTGCCAGTAATGATTTTGACCGGTTAAAACCCAGAAAACGCAAGGTGGCGGGAACAGCAAGGCCGATAAAACCAATCATGCCGACGGCCGAAATGATGCTGGTGGTAACAAACACTGCCAGGGTTAAAATCGCCAACCGAAGCCATTTTACCGGCGCGCCTAACGAATTGGCGGTATCATCCCCCAGGGCCAGAATATCAAGCGGCCGTACAAGCGCGAAAATGGCGATGATGCCCAACACCAGCCGCGGAGCCAGATAAAAGGTTGAATCCCAACCGTTTTGGGCCAGGTCGCCCGCCCCCCACATAAAAATTGAATCCAGATATTGCTGGTGAAACAGCATGAAAATTTGCGTTGCCGAATGCAGCAGCAAATTGACAATCATACCCGCCAGGATCAGCCACAGGGTGGCATTGCTGCGCCCTGATGCAATGAGATAGACCACGCCGAGCGCCACCATGCCACCGGTAAGGGTGAATATATCCTGATACGGGGCAAGGCTTGCCGGGGCCATCACCAGAAAAATGGTTAAAGCCAGTTCAACCCCGGCACCCACGCCCAATGTCGTTGGTGATGCCAGCGGATTGCGGAAAATGGTCTGGATTGCGCCGCCGGCAACAGCCAGGCCCGCCCCGCACATAAAGGCCATAACGGTGCGGGGCAGGGTGCTGAAATGGAAAAATATTTGATCAAACCGGGTTTCGTCGGGTTTAAACAGGGCTTGCCATGCGGTGCTGTTTTGTAAAAAAGGCAGCAGATCGGCGAAGATGCTGGCCACTGCCAATACAATAAACAGGGCAGAAACCACAATTGTGACATGGGCCGGGCGCATGATCATTTATAGGGGCCATTTTCAATTTGTGTTGCCAGCAAATCGGCAAAGCGCATGGCCGAATAAAGGCCGCCGTATGTCCAGACAGACGGTATTTGATAAACCCTGTTATTGCGGGCAAAACCCTGCATCTTCCACAGTGGCGATGTCAGAATGCGTTGGCGTACCGGGTCCGGTGTTGGTTCGATAAAGGCAATGGTGTCTTTGGCAAAAGGTGCCAAAAGCTCCAGTCCGCCGCGGGCGAAACCCCAGCCTGTGGTTTCGCCATTATATGCGGTGGGAATGTTCATGGCCGCCATGACCGTATTGGGAAGAGACGGGGGGCCAAAAACATTGATTTGCGCGTCGGAATTGATGCGGATAACAGCGATCCGCTGGTCAGGGCCAAGAACCGCGCGGATGCGCGCGCCATCATGGGCCAACGTGGCATCCACCTGTTTCAGAATTTCTTCGGCGCGCTGTTCACGGCCGGTTATGGCGGCAATTGTGCGCGTTGCCTTGCGGATACTGTCAAGGGCGGGCTGGTTGTTGTTATAGGTCGAAATTACAATGGTCGGGGCAATTTCCGATAACGCCTCATAGGCTGCCGCAAGTTCGCCACTGATGAGAATCAGGTCGGGTTTTGCGTCCCGCAGGGCTTCCATGTTTGGAGACTGACGCTGGCCGATATTTACAAAATTGGCGGGCAGATCCGGTTTGACTACCCACTGGCGGTAATCGTCAGGGTCGGCAATTGCGACCGGGTTTATGCCCAGTGCGATGACGGTTTCTGTCAGGGACCAGTTGGTAACAGCGATCCGGGTCGGGGGTGTTTCAAATGTAACGCTGCCCATTTCATGCGTGTAGGTTTTGGCTTGTGCCAGGGCGGACAAAGGATGGAACGCCACAGCGCATATGGCAAAAATGGCAATTAGAAACGAACGGCGCATTGTGGCCCTCTATGCGATATAGCTTATGGAAATATTGGATTGCGGGACGGTGATAACGCCGATATCCGCGTTATAAATTTTTTGCAAGGTGCCTGCTTGCATGAAATTTCGGGCATCGCCTTGCCAACAGGTTTGGCCGTGACGCAATGCAAGAATATGGTCGGCAAAGCGTCCCACCATGTCGATATCGTGCAAAACGGCAATAACCGTTAATCCAATGGTGTTTTTCAGGTCTGACACCAGATGTAAAATGTCGCGTTGATGACCCACATCAAGTGCGCTTGTCGGTTCATCAAGCAGCAGGATCGGCGCATCCTGCGCCAACAACATAGCCAGCCATACCCGTTGGCGTTCCCCGCCCGACAAACTTGCGACCAGCCGGTCGGCGAAGTTTTCAATATGCGTCAGGGTCATTGCCCGGTCGATCTTTTCGAAATCGACCGGGCGGTAACGGCCAAAGGCACCGCGCCATGGATAGCGGCCAAACCCCACAAGTTCCCGAACGCTAAGATGTGGCGGGACCGTCGGGTTTTGCGGCAAATAGGCAACTTTGCGGGCGAAATCGCGAATGGAATGATCTGTCAGTGCCTTTTCGCCCATATGAATATCGCCGCTAAACTGGCGGTATTTCCGGGCGAGAATTTTAAGAAGGGTGCTTTTCCCCGATCCATTATGCCCGACAATGGCCGAAAATGCCTGCGTTGGAAACGACACAGAAATATCCGACAGCAAGGTTTTTGCGGCTTTGCCTTCGGTCCGGAAGCCAACATCTTTCAGATCAAACATCGCATATTAAACTCGGTTGGGCATGGCGGTATCGCGGGAAACCGGCGCATGGGCGCTATCAGCTGTATTTGTGAGAATGCTTATCAATAACGCAAGTTAATTGCAACCGAGTTGCGATTGCAGCAATGAGAAGGTGGCAATCCGCCCTTTATCTTATTTTATGTCTTTTATAAATCCGGAGGCCGCGCTAGCAATGGATTGACGGTATGGTGATGTGCCGTAACGTGCGGCCGCACCTCATGGTAGCGGGCATGTTGTTTAAAACCAAAAAACCAAAAAATCAGGGAAACGCGATGACGCAAATCC
Organism: Thalassospira sp. NFXS8; assembly: GCF_040148805.1. NCBI lineage: Bacteria > Pseudomonadati > Pseudomonadota > Alphaproteobacteria > Rhodospirillales > Thalassospiraceae > Thalassospira > Thalassospira sp. NFXS8. Next base: position 317,549 of record NZ_JAGEMF010000003.1, read on the forward strand.
ATACCCCGTTACAGGATATTCGTTGCCAGCTGGGCGAAGGCCCATTTTGGAACCAGCAAAATGCGACTTTATATTGGGTGGATATTATTGGCAAAACGGCCTTTGGCTGGCAACCGGCCAGTAATGATCTGCAAAGCTGGCACTTTGACAGCGTTATTTCGGCAATTGTGCCGCGCCAACAAGGTGGATTTCTGGTTGCCTTGCGTGACAAGCTGGCGTTTTTCAATCCGGCAGACGAAACAGTAATGCCTTTTGTCGCTCCGGATGGCGATCACCGTCAGAACCGTTCCAACGAGGCCCGGGTAGATCCGATGGGCCGGTTTTGGCATGCAACGATGCAAAACAATATTGGGCCGAATGGTGAAGACGTGGCCATAACCGAGCATACCGGTACATTAAACCGCGTTGACGTCGATGGCACGGTAACCCGGTTTGGCGAAAATATCGGTATCTCCAATACATTGTTGTGGTCTGCCGACGGTACAAAAATGTTTTTTGGCGATACATTGGCAAATCGTATGGATGTCTATGATTTTGACATGGCAACCGGTGACGCTACCAACCCACGCCTGTTTTGTTCGGTCGAGGGATATGGCGGTATGGATGGCTCTGCGATGGATAGCGAAGGGTATATCTGGAATGCCCGATATGGTGCGTCCTGCCTGATCCGGTTTAATCCGGCGGGGGAAGTTGATCGTATTATCGATTTACCAGTGACCAATCCTACAAGTTGTGTTTTTGGCGGACCGGATATGACCACATTGTATATTACGTCGGCCGCAGCTGGTACATCGGCTGAACGGCCCCTTGAAGGGGCGTTGCTGGCAATTGAAACCGGTATTGTTGGTATGCCGTGCCATGCTTTTGCCGGCTAGGGGCCAGGTGCGATCATTGTTAACAGCAGGTTAAGAAATGTTGGCGGGAAGTACTATTTTTCACGTGGCAGTTTTGTAATGTTTTAGAAAAGAAGCAATTTTACTGTTTTTTGGTCTTGGTTTTCTTGTCTTTTGCGATCACCATTAGAGGCGGGTCTAAAAGAACGAGCAAATCCGAGGACAAAAATGAAGATCTCACCTTTCCGATGGGACAAGGTGCGCGCTGTTATGGCGCTGGTTGCGGTTTTAATGATTGCAGCTTGCGGTTTTTCAGTGCCACGAACAGATACAATTGCCGGGACGGTTTCCTATCGCGAACGTATTGCGATGACCCCGTCAAATATCCTGACGGTAAGGTTGCTTGATGTTTCACGGGCGGATGCTCCCGCGCGGGTGGTTGCATCCCGGTCGCAACCGGCAACAAACCCGCCGATGTCTTTTGCGCTACCATATCAGACAGCAGACATTGACCCGGCACATCGCTATGCGGTTGAGGCGATTGTAACAGACGGGGCGGGGAATAACCTGTTTCGGAATGAAACATCCTATCCGGTTTTGACGGGGGGAAACCCCGATGCGGTAAACATTGATGTTATGTTGCTGCGCCAGCAGCCCGGTGTGGACAAATCGCATGACGAAAAAAAATCAGCGACAGATAAACTGACAACCCAGATCGACAAAAGTCTGTCGAAATATCGCAAACTTGTCGGGCAACATGCGGGGAACGATGGCGAAGGCAGTTTTGAAGCGTATGTTACTGAAAACGGAACACCGGTTCTGATCCGCCAAACCCGTGATCTGGGGGATTACGGAAAATCCGATGTTGCGTTTTATTTCCGCAAGGGGGCTTTGTTGCGGTTTGACGAGCGCGCGACACGGGCCAATTTTGGAAGTACCGTCGCAAATGCCGGTGCCAGTGCCGACGGACTTGAATATGAATTGCAGCTTGATTTTGCCAAAGGCAACTATCAGACCGGTGAAAAGCGTATTAACGGGCAGATCACGGCACCGGATAAACACGAAATCAGCGGTGCGCAAACCCAGGCAAAACTGGTGCAAACTCGGCTAAAAGCAGAACTGGCCGCCACTGAAATGTCGGAACCTGATGGACGGCAAACCTTTGTTTGTGACAATCAATCGCGGTTTTATGCCACCTTTGACCAGGAAAAACATCAGGTCCGGATCGAGTTTTTAGGGCGAGATCCCCTGTATTTGCCGCAAAAGCGCACGGCATCGGGCTTTCTGTACGGCAATGACGATTATACATTGCAGGGCAAAGGCCAAAACGCGACATGGTCTTCGTTGGCAAATGAAAGCAAAACCGGGTGCAGTGTCTCGGCTGAAATTGCAGGATTGATCCTGGCGCCCGGTGATTTCCCCGTTGTCAGCGTTGCTTCCTTGATGCAGGCGGACAACACGGAATGGACCCGTTATTTCGATGATATGATGCCCGCGATCAAGGCATGCCTGCAACGCCCGGTGGGCGATTTGCCATCTGTGCTAAAGGCATGGCCGATGAGCCACGGCACTATCGGGGTGCGAACAGTTAATATTAATGGTGGGCGCTATGACTGTCTTGCTCCCTCGACAGGGTTGGGGGACATCCATGTTGAAGCCGTCGAGGGGCCAACCAACATTTTACCTGGCGAACGCGATGTTCTGTTTACACCAGCATCGGGCGCGTATCCGGCGGATGATTGTTATCAACATAAAAAGCTCGAAAAAGACGGCGTTTTTATCGGCTGGTTGTCACGCAATGCCTGCGGTAGCTGATAAACACGGCGATTAACTGTGCGGCATTAAGACGCGGTTGCGACGAAACTCACCCCCGAAAGTTGGATATCAACCTTCGGGGGTTTTTATTTTTAATAACGATTGGGTTGTGTGCGTCTGTTGCGCAGGAAAGATGTTGGCTAAATCATAAGGCCGGCATGTCACTTGCCCTTGCTTTTGCCAAGTGGCCGAAACCATTGTCGCGACACGGAAAATTGGCGTTATTGTTTTGCTTGGTCCCGATTTCCTTAAGGTGTATCGGGATTAAATTGTGACTTCATTTTTTGCACAACGACATGCGAAATTTCCGCTTCAGCATTTCAGCATCAGGGGCGGTTTCCGAATGGAAAGGGTGGGGCAGCCCTTGCGTTGATGTTTTTATGAATACTGCCTTGTGCGGCCCCCGTAAGTGGCAGGGCCTGATTATCCGGTGTGAAAAATTACCATGTCATTCATGACACCCTTGGAAAAGACATAAAAATCAGATGCTTGTTTTCCCTGATCTCATCCTGAATGGTGCACATCGATGTGAATTTATTATAAAAGGTCAAGCTGCCTGGCTGGAAGCCCCTTGTTAAACGTTCCCGTTTGGCTTGATGTTGCAAAGCGGTTCGCAAAAGTTTGTGTGATGTTGTTATGGTTTTGCGATGCTGCAGCAGGCATCTTTGAAAGCTGCGATGATGTCGGCGGGGTAAGTTTATATTCTGCGATCCGTCCCTTGGCAGGGGTGCCGTAATATTCACCCTGGGCATCAACATATCGTGCCGACAACATACCGGCCCGGATAAATTCGTTAATTACCCGCGATACATTGGCAAGGGTCGGGGACCGGACCTCTTTTAAAAAACTGTCTATGGCACGTTCGCGGGCCTGTTTCATTTCACCATAGGTCAAGCGACCTTTGGTATGGCTCGTTTCAAGCTGCAACAGATATTGGTCAAGCTCTTTTTGCCGGTTTACAAGGCGTTCTGCCCGCGCCTGATTGCGGGCGGGGTAAGCATGGCTTCGGTCTACCGCAGCGGCCAGTTCGGCCCGGCTGGCATCGATCTGGCCGTTTTCACGAGCATGGGCCAGTAATACTAGAATAAGGGCGCTGGCAAAGCGGGGGCGGGTACTTTGTTGTGCTGCGGCCTGAAGCCGGTCGAGATAAGGATTTTGCATGTTCTCACCTTGAAAACCTAGCTGAATCCTAGAGTCGGGCCATCTGCAATGCAAGACAAATCATGAACATTTTAGGGTGTCATACCCGGCATCGTTACGGTACAGGCGTGACATGGATGCAAAATGTTTGTTCTGAAATGCTTGTGCCGATTGTGTCGGGGCCGGGTAAGATGCGTGATTTATGCCATTTCTAACGGACAATCAATTTTACTTGCCAGTTCCGGGGCGCACTGCTGGTCGGTGCAAATCATGTCAAACTGGTCCAGTTTGGCGAAAAGCATGGGTTTGATGACGTTAAACTTGGTTGAATCAACAACAAGTATCTTGTTCGCCGCCGTTTCTAAAACAGCCTGTTTGATATCAACCTCATGCGGGTTGGAACAACTCACCCCACGTGTGATGTTGACCCCGCCCGCCGACATAAACGCTGTATTGATATTCAGGTTTAAAATGGCATTTACACTGTTGCTATCGGCGAAGGATGCAGACGAAGCATGGTACATGCCGCCCAGCATGATCACCCGCAATCCGGTTTTTTTGCACAGTATTTCGGCCACATTAATTGAATAACAAACCACTGTAATATCGCGATTTTCCGGCAGGGCATTGGCCAGATAGGGGATCGTCGTGCCACAGTCGAGAAAAAGGGTGTCGCCGGGCTTAACATGACGTGCTGCGATCTGGCACGCTGCCCGCTTAAGGTCGGTATGTTCCCCCCGTTCCCGGTCCATAATATAACCAAGGCCGCCCGCTGCCGGCGACTTAAGGGTTATGTAACCGCCGAGATAGGTAAAGGTATTGTCGCACGCGGCAACATCACGGCGCACGGTCATTTCCGACACGCCAAGCAGATCGGCGGCATCCTTTAACCGGATAACATTGCTGACCTCAAGGCTGCGGGTCAGTGTTTCTATTCGGTCCAGCGATTTGGTCGACATTCAGTCTCCGTTCATGGCAGTACCAGGCAATGGTTCATATGATCTTATTGGCACCTTGCAGGCACGCATAAAATCAAATTGGCACAAAACAATTTGTGCCAGCGGTGTGGTCTACCAACAAAGCAGCGTGACCTGGCAGGAAATTAAATGGTTAGGTTCTACCAAAGTATGTTTTTGGCTTGACCTGATGTTAGCCGGATGACAGGATCATTTCAACAAATGTTATAAAGTTAACAAAATGGTTGCGAACATTGTTCAAAACCAAGGGAACCGTCGAAATGTCAAATGGTCAGAATCCACTCGCTGCACGTGACCTTGCAGCTTATATTGATCACACTCTTCTGGCCGCAGATGCGACGCCTGAGCAAATAATTTCCTTATGTGCCGATGCGCGCACTCATTCGTTTAAGGCTGTGTGCGTTAATCCGATTTACGTGCCGCTGGTTGTGCGTGAACTGGCAGAAACCAGCGTTTTGACCTGTTCGGTTGTTTGTTTTCCCTTTGGCGCAGACCCGGTGTCGGCCAAAGTTTCTGAAACCCGCTGGGTTGTTGAACAGGGCGCTGGCGAAATGGACATGGTTATTGCCCTTGGCCTGCTTAAAAGTGGTGATACCGATGCCGTACGTGCCGACATTGCGGCAGTTAAGGAAGCCTGTGGTGATGCTGTTCTTAAGGTTATCATTGAAACGGCCCTTTTGACTGATGAGCAAAAGGTGTTGGCATGCGAGCTTTCCAAACAGGCCGGTGCCGATTTTGTTAAAACATCAACCGGTTTTGCCGGTGGCGGTGCCACGGCGGAAGATATTGCTTTAATGCGTAAAACCGTTGGCCCGGATATTGGGGTTAAGGCATCGGGTGGCGTTCGTACCACGGAAGATGCCTTTAAAATGATCGCCGCAGGTGCATCGCGCATCGGCGCCAGTGCCAGTATCAAAATCATCGGTCAGTAAATAGGTTAACAGGCAGGGGTTCCGTTCAACCTGCCGGGTTATTTACCTGTCTTTTTAACGGATTGCATAAATCGCATCCTTGCGGTCTGTGCCAATAAGATGCAGAAAACTGCCAGACAAAAAACTGATTTAATTTGGAGGTAACAATGAACAAGTTTCTTTCGTCGCTTCTCATCGCGGGGGCCCTGTTTACGGGGGCTGCACACGCCGATGAAGCGGTAAAAACGCCGGACATCATCCAGAAATTCACATCGGAAGCCACTGGCAAGGAATATTCCATTGCCACCGTGGTCAAGGTTGATGGTATCGCCTGGTTTGACCGTATGCGCGAAGGCGTTAAACAGTTTGGCGCAGATACCGGCCACGACACCTGGATGGTTGGACCAAGCCAGGCTGACGCAGCCGCACAGGTTCAGTTGATCGAAAATCTGATCGCCCAGGGCGTTGATGCGATTAACATCGTGCCGTTTTCTGTCGAAGCTGTTGAGCCGGTTTTGAAAAAAGCCCGTGATCGTGGCATCGTCGTTATTGCACACGAAGCATCGAACCTGAAAAATGCTGATTACATCCTTGAAGCATTCGACAACAAGGCCTATGGCGCCAAGTTGATGGAAGTTCTGGGAAAATCCATGGGTGGCAAGGGCAAATATGCTGCGACCGTTGGCAGCCTGACCTCCAAATCCCAGAACGAATGGATTGATGGTGCCGTTGAGTACCAGAAAGAACATTTCCCGGATATGGAACTGGTGACCAAGCGTCTGGAAACCTATGACGACGCCAACACCGATTATACCAAACTTAAAGAAACCCTGACCACTTACCCGGATCTTGCCGGTATTGTTGGCGGGCCGATGCCGACTTCTGCCGGTGCAGGCCGTCTGATTGCTGAACGCGGTTTGCAGGGTAAACTGCACTTTGCCGGTACGGGCCTTGTTTCGGTTGCCGGTGAATATCTGGCAAATGGTGACATTCAGTACATCCAGTTCTGGGATCCGGCCGTTGCCGGTTATGCCATGAACATGCTGGCTGTTATGGCGCTTGATGGCAAAGGTGATCAGATCAAGGCTGGTCTGGATCTTGGCCTGCCGGGTTACACCAAACTCAGCACTCCTGAAGGTGGCAATGCCAACCTTGTTTATGGTCAGGGCTGGGTTGGCGTGACCAAGGAAAACATGGACAAGTATAACTTCTGATTTCATCAGATGATGAAGGCGTCCTTTTGGGCGCCTTCATTTTATTTTTGAAATCGGGCCCTTTGTTTCACGTTGACGGGCTTGTCATGTCTGAAAATTTTATTGAATTGCGAAACGTCCGTAAGGAATTTGCTGGCGTTGTTGCACTTAACGATCTTTCGCTGACGATACGCAAAGGCGAAATTCATTGTTTGGCCGGCGAAAACGGGTCGGGGAAATCCACCTTGATCAAGGTGATGTCGGGTGTATATCAGCCTGATTCCGGCGAAATTTCCATAGATGGAAAAGCAGTCAGCCAGTTGTCGCCAATGGCCTCGATCGAGCATGGCGTTCAGGTTATTTACCAGGATTTCTCGCTGTTCGGCAATTTGACAGTTGCTGAAAATCTGGCGATGAACGTGCAATTACGCGAACAGCGCCATATCTTGAACTGGCGGCGAATGCGCGAAATCGCCAGGGAAGCGGTAAGCCGTCTTGGTGTTGAGCTCGACCTTGATACTGACGTTGAAAAACTTTCCACTGCCGGAAAACAGCTGGTCGCGATTGCCCGTGCGCTGATGTCCGATGCCCGTCTGATTATTATGGACGAGCCGACAACGGCCCTGACCGGCAAGGAAATTGAAACGCTTTTTCGTATCGTCAAGGATATCCAGTCGCGCGGTATTGCCATTTTGTTTGTTAGCCACAAAATGCGCGAAATGCTGGAAATCAGTGATCATATCACGGTTATTCGCAATGGTGAAAAAGTGGCCGATGGCCCGACGCGCGATTTTGACGAAGCCCTGATTACGCGCCATATGACCGGCCTGGACATTGTTTCCGAACCCTATATTTGGGATCGTGAAAAATACGGGCTGATGCCGGCACGTGTTGAAACCAGAAATCTGTCATTCGGGACGGACCTTGACGACATTAACCTGGCGATCAAACCCGGTGAAATTGTTGGTCTTTCCGGCTTGCTTGGGTCGGGTCGTACAGAATTGGCGTTGTCATTGTTTGGTATGATGCCGGGTTATCGTGGTTCGATCATGCTGAACGGGCAGGAAACATCGCTTGATACACCACAGGATGCGATCAAGGCAGGTGTTGCCTATGTGCCTGAAGACCGGTTAAGCGAAGGTTTGTTTCTGACTCAGGGGATTGACCGCAACATGCTGTCGACCAGCTATGAAAAGCTGGCGCCGGGCTTGCTGATTGACCGTAAAAAGGCCGAAGATTGGGTTGATACCATGATCCGCGATATGCAGATCGCAACGCCCACCGGCAAAAAACTGGTTAAGGAACTTTCCGGCGGGAATCAGCAGCGCGTGGTCATTGCCCGCTGGCTTTTAACCCATGCCAAGTTCTTGATCCTTAACGGTCCCACTGTTGGCGTTGATGTGGGGTCAAAGGCGGAAATCCATCGTATCATTCGTGAACTGGCCCAAAAAGAAGGGTTGGCCGTGTTGATGATTTCCGATGACGTACCGGAACTGGTCCATAACTGTAACCGTATTGTCCTGATGCACCGTGGGGCCTTTGTCGAGGAAATGGCGTCTGTCGATACCTCCGAAGACCAGATCAGTGACAAGCTCAAGAACTTAACGTGAGGAAAAACTCGATGGCCTGGTTTCAAAAATCAGAGGTGGTCATCGCGGGCATTCTTGTGCTTGCCATGGTCATTATCGGGCTGGTCAATCCCGCCTTCTGGAGCCTGGACAATATGTTCAGCCTTCTGCGCAGCAATGTCATTATCGGCATTATGGCGCTGGGGGTTTTGCTGGTGATGATATCGGGCGGGATCGATGTTTCTTTCCCCGCCTTTGCCGTTGCGGCAATGTATCTGACCGTCAAAGGCATGATCTATTTCAACTATGACGGCGTGGTTCTGCCTTTTGTTGCGGCTGCGACAATGGGAGCGCTGTTTGGCTGCCTGAATGCGTTTTTTGTTTATAAATTCCGCATGATTCCGCTGATCGTAACATTGGGTACGGGCAGTATGGTCCGTGGTTTTCTGTTGGGCATTGTTGGTACCAGCATGATCAACATTAACAAAATGCCTGATGCGCTGATCGATTTTGGTAAATCCGACATCGTTAATATGGTCAAAGCCGACGGAACCACTTATGGCTTGACCGCCATGATCCTGGTTTATTTTGGACTGGCCGTCGCCCTGCATCTGGTGCTGCGCCATACCATGATTGGCCGTGGGGTTTATGCCCTTGGCGGCGACCCGGAAGCAGCAAGCCGGGTTGGTTTTAACATTCGTAAAATCACGTTTTTCATTTATTGCGTTGCCGGGGCATTGGCAGGTTTTGCCGGCCTGCTTCACAGCGGCATGATCTGGCTTGCCAATCCCCGCGATTTTGTCGGGCTGGAACTTGACGTGATTGCGGCTGTCGTTCTGGGCGGGGCTTCCATCTTTGGCGGGCGCGGTTCGGTTCTGGGCACCATGCTGGGCGTATTTATGCTGGTGATGGTTAAAAACAGCCTGATCATTATGAAAATCGACACGACCTGGCAGCGCGTTGTTGTCGGTGTCATCATTGTTATTGCCACTGCCATCACGGCTTGGCGTGACCGCCGTGCGAACGCGTGAGGAGGCCGATATGAAACGTCAAATGGATTTTCGCAGCCTGCTCAACCGGGACAATAACATTGTTCAACTGATAGCAATGACGATCCTGATCTTTGTTGTCATGACAGCACTTAGCCCGGACAAGTTCCTGCGGTATTATAACTTTGAATCCATCACCTACATTTTTCCCGAACTGGGCCTGTTGTCGATAGCGATGATGATCGCAATGTTGACCGGCGGTATCGATTTGTCCGTCATTGGCATTGCCAATCTGTCGGGTATTTTTGCCGGGGTGATGTTTAAAAAGTTTGCCACCGATGCCGGTGTTGCCGATACCGGTTTTGGTATTGTGCTTCTGGGGGCGGTTATTGCGCTGGGCACAGGGCTTGTTGCCGGTGCATTAAACGGGCTTTTGATTACGCGGCTTAAAATTACCCCAATTCTGGCAACCCTTGGCACCGGGCAAATCTTTACCGGCCTTGCCATTGTCATGACCGGTGGTCCTGCCATTGTGGGTTTTCCCAATGCCTGGGCCTTTATTGGCAACGGCAAAATTCTGGGTCTGGCAACACCGTTTGTACTGTTTATCGTTCTCGCCTGCCTGATCGCCTTCATTTTGCGTCGTACCACTTTTGGCATCAACCTGATGCTGATCGGGACCAATCCCAAGGCGGCATTGTTCGCCGGTTTGAAACGCGAAAAAATGGTCCTGATGAGCTATATGCTGACCGGGGTTATGGCCTCTATTGCCGGGATCATCCTTTCGGGGCGGACCAATGCAGCAAAGTCTGATTATGGTACGTCCTATCTGTTGCAGGCCGTGCTGATTGCCGTTTTGGGCGGGACAAACCCGGCTGGTGGCCGTGGCACCGTTCTGGGTGTGTCAATTGCGGTTGCGGCCTTGATGCTGTTATCCAGCGGATTTCAGATTTTACGGTTTTCCAACCATTTGATCGATTTTATCTGGGGCCTGTTCCTGCTGCTGGTTATTGCCATTAACGCCTATAAAAACCGTACACGTTAAGGGATGCAGAAAAGATGAGTGTTTCGACCCAAATCAATCTGCGCAAAGACTATTTCGGTGATGCCGAACAGGTCATTGCGGCCCATGGCAACATGTCGGCAAGCCTGTTTCGGTATGAAAGCGGGATAGAGGCTGTTCGTTTGAAAAACGGGCGCGGTCATCTGGTGATTTTGCCCTATATGGGGCAAATGATCTGGGATGCTGTGTTTGATGGCGTTGATCTGACGATGCAAAACATGTTTCGCATGCCGCGCCCGGCGGAGGTGATTGTTGGCACCTATGGCTGTTTTGCGTTTCATTCCGGTCTTTTGACCAATGGGTGCCCCGGGCCAACCGATACCCATCCGTTACACGGTGAAATGCCCTGCGCCCCAATGGATCGTGCGGCTATCGAATTTGGGTCTGATGACGAAGGGGCCTATATGGCCATCACCGGCACGCGGGAATATGTCATGGGCTTTGGTGCTCATTATGTCGCCCGTCCTCGTGTGGTTTTGCGGCCGGATGCCACCCTTTTTGATATTCAGATGAATGTTGAAAATCTGTCGGGTGCGGCCATGGACCTGATGTATATGTGTCACGTCAATTTCGCGTTCTGCGAAGGTGGCCGTATCATTCAACCGGCAAAATTCACGCCCGATGAAACCATCGTCCGTACCGAGGTTCCGGCCCATGTGCCGCGGAACCCCGATTACGATGCCTTCTTGCAAACGCTGGCCGAAAACCCGGCTGCAATGGAAACCATGAGCGAACCGCACCGTTACGATCCAGAACAGGTGTTTTACATTCGCAATGGCAGGGCCGCTGCCAACGGCGACACATCCTATATGATGCGTCGAACCGAAGGAGATGCCTTCCATATTACCTATAATACCAACGATTTCCCCAAAACTGTGCGTTGGGTTATGGCCAATCAGGACCAGAAGGTATGCGCGTTTGCCCTGCCGTCAACCTGTGAACCCGAAGGTTTTACCGCCGAGCAGGGCAAGGGCAATGTGATTTCGTTGCCAGGTGGCGAAAGCAGGCATTATTCCGTACGTCTTGGCTATCTTACCCGTGCCGATAGCGACGCGGCCGAACAGGCGATCCGTTCGCTGTAAATCAGGAGAACTATCATGGCAGGCAAAATTGCCATTGTCGGCAGCAATATGGTCGATCTGATCACCTATACCGATCGGATGCCGTTGCCGGGCGAAACCATCGAGGCCCCGCGTTTTGAAATGGGCTGCGGCGGAAAAGGGGCCAATCAGGCCATTGCAGCGGCCCGCCTTGGTGCCGATGTGATGATGGTGACCAAGGTTGGTGATGATATTTTCGCCGATAACACCATCCGTAACTTTGAAACATCTGGCATCGATACCCGGTTTGTAGATCGCGTTCCCGGCACTTCCAGCGGTGTTGCCCCTATTTTTGTCGATCCGTCGGGCGAAAATTGCATCCTGATTGTTAAGGGGGCTAATGCCGAATTGTCCCCCGCTGATGTGGATCGCGCTGCCGATGCATTGAAGGAATGCGACCTAATTCTGATGCAACTCGAAGTGCCGCTGGAAACGATTTATTACACCATCGCTTTCGGCGCGAAACACGGCATTAAAACACTGGTCAACCCGGCTCCGGCCCCCGCCGATCTTGATAGTACCAAGATTGAACAGGCAACGTTTTTGGTGCCGAACCAGACGGAACTTGCAACGATTTCGGGCATGGAGGTCAATTCGCTGGCTGATGCCGAAGCCGCAGCACGCAGCCTGATCGCACGCGGTGTTAAAACCGTGATTGTGACTTTGGGCGGTGATGGCGCGCTTTTGATTGATGGTAATAACGAAGCCGTTCATGTTGATCCGGTATCAGTCAAACCGGTTGATACAACCGGTGCAGGCGATGCCTTTATCGGTAGTTTTGCGCGCTATTATGTCGAAAGCCACGATATCAAGGCTGCCCTTAATATGGCTGTGCGCTATGCTGCCGACAGCATCACCCGCCCGGGTACGCAAAAGTCCTATGCGACTGTCGATGAATTTTCAAAATTCTGTGATGCTCTTTAATCGTCACGTTTAAATATTAAAAACGGGTTCTGCATGGCAGGGCCCGTTTTTTAATTTTGTTAACTCGTCAGCATGTTTTCGACCATTTCCGATAGCCAGCGGGTAATTTGGCGACGTGCAGCTTCATTGTTAAAGGCCAGTTCGTGGTCAAACGAATATCCGCCTTCACTTTCAACATTTGCATTATTGATATGCCCTGCAGACGCAGGAACCGTTCCGTCACCGTTGGCTTTGGCAGGCTGTATTTCTGCGACATGGCTTGACCGGGCACCGTTTTTAAAAACGATTTTTCCCCGGTAATTGTCTTGATACGTCACCCCGGTTCGCAAGACCTCCTGTGGGGGGCGTCGCCATTGTCAGGCAGGGTGAACCGTGGATCGCGGACTTTCCAGTTTACATCGTGCCAGCTTTTATGCTGCTTGGAATCTCCGTAAAACATCTTTGTCTGAGAATGAAAGCCGGACTGTCCCAATTCCCCGGCGAAACTTTGCGCAACAGCAAGATGCGATCCATAAGCATTTAACGCCGCATTCTTGTCGCCTTCGGGGTTGATTAGTTCCGGCTTTACCAACCGCCACCAGTTTCCGATGTCGCGGTAAATTTCGTCAAACGGGTTGGCAGATGGCAGCTGTTTTAATGTGCCGCCATTTTCATCGGTGATTTTTAACCAGTTGGCGCCGTAAAACTGGTTCGGAAGTAGTTCAAGTCCGCCAGGCATGTTCGCTAAAAGGGCTGTCACTTGTGGTGCATTCCGGCCAAGGATAAAGGATGAAACGCCTTCAAAACCTCCTTTCAACCGTTTATAGGCCGCTGCAGCACCGTATGTTGGCATTGCACCGTGAATAATGGCGTGGCAGTTGGTATCCCCACCAAATGACAAAGCATAGGATCGACCGACAAGGCCCCCCATTGAGTGTGTGATGATTATAGGGTCGAGGATTTTTTTATCGCTATTGGCCCATGCCTGCCGGGTGCTTGTTTTGGCCTGTGTTACCGTTTTTGCCAGTTTTTGGGCGGCATTTTTATTGTCGTCGCTCCAGTTATAAGGATGCGCCCAAACCTCGGTTGTTAGGTCGCTGCATTCCGCAGGCAAGGGAATTATGCCCGGCAGGTTATATTCCAGCCAGCGCAAGAACCCTCCATATGACCCCCAGGCAACACCACCCCAGCCCCGATTCAGTTTTTCGTCCACCAAATGCTCGACGACGCGATCCTCAAGGTCATCACGGGTACCAAAATGCACCGAAAGAAAACGGGACGAAAATTGTTTGCCAGGGGGGCCGATCATGCGATTTCGGCGCTCTGCTGCATTGGAAAAACCCCAGTTCCAGGCGGTCGATGCGATATGCTTAACCGACCGAATATCTTCCATTCGGGCCAACCTGTGCCGTGCTGCACTTTCGGTATGCGGGCCAGGGCCGCCGGTGTAACCAAAACGCCTTATGTCTTCGTCATCTAGTTTCGGGTCACTGGCGCGGGACCGTTCGGCTTTGTTCGGTGAAGTTGACGGTGGATCCCATACAATTTTGTTACTTGATGTAACTTTCAGGCGCGACCCCATGATACCGGGTACAAAAACGATCGGTAACACGCAGGAACGCGGGCATTGCCGGGGATTGGTCGGGGCCATGTTATTGCTCCGTAATAGGGCGGACACTTTCAACAATGGTGTTCCAGAATGCCAGGTTGCGTTCCAGCGTGTAGGGTTCCGAATTTGGAAAGTCATTTTGCTTGAAAAGCTGCAGATTCACATGAAGGGCAGGATCGTTTGCCGACGGAGCTTTGACCGTTTCCAACCAGAAAAAGGTTCCGCTGTCGCGGGCGTGGTCGTTTGTCACTTCTTCCAGCGATTCTTGTGCTTTCATGCCTAGGAACGGGCGTTCCTTGGCGTGTTGTGGGTCCAGTGCCATTTCAGGTGCTTGTTCGGTATAGGAAAATTGCAGGCTGATGCCATAGGGGACGTCCTGATCGGGCAGGTTAAAACCTGCGGTAAAATCGGACCCTGCCATTGGTGGCATGGCAACAAATGCATCCGCAAGGCACGAACCGTCTATATCGGGAATGGACCCTTCTGCGCGGTATTGTGTTTTGGTAATGATGTTTTGAAGATGATGGCTGGCTTCATCAAAGTTGACATTGATGGCGCTGTAATCAAATTGAAAAACATGGTCATCGATACGGCTAAATGCACGCATCTCCCACGACGTAATATCGCCAATCGTATTATATTTTTGACCGGAAATGATGACGTTCCGGTTCTCTTTTTCCCGATTTTCCAGTGGTGTCAGGCCTGTTTTGGCCGGTATCTGATTTTGACGGGCTATCGTTTCAAGATTAGTGTCGCCGGCAGGGTCAAGTAATCTGATCTCGACACCGTTTATGATGTCATCTCTGCCCTTAATGGTGAAGTCATTGGGTATGTCGATTAAATATCGACCAATACAATAGGTTTTGACGGAAACATTGTTTGAATTTTCTGCCATTTCTGTCCTCGCCTTGTGGAGCCGGGCATCCATGAAGAGTGTAACAACGATGAACCCGGTAACGATGAACCCGGTAACGATGAAAACGGATAAAACGATTTTTTTGGCTGTCATCATGCGCTAACGGTCTTTTCAAGTTGGCGGATTTTGGTGGGCGCGTTGTTTCGCTTGTGCATCAGAATGTCGCGCTGCTCCGGGGATAACTTCCCCCCGGTAAGATCGTTACGGATTAAGAAGACAAGAACATCATGAAGATATTGTGTTTTTGAAATGCCGCAGGTTTTTAGAAACGGGATTTCATTTTTCAGTAACTCCATACTGGCATCATCTGGCCCCGGGGCAGTGAACAATGCTTCACGGTGTGCTTCAATTATCAGGCGTTTTTCGGTTGAAACCTGTGTTTCTGTTTCTAGTTGCACAGTGTCAATCAGCGCGGCTGGTGTGACCGGTTGTTTTTTTGCGCCGGCAAGCCGTTTTTGATCGATGATAAATCTGTTTGCTGTGTCGGTCAGTGGGTCAATAGTTATGAAAGTAAGGGTTTTCGGGCATTGGGTAAATGTTGCCACATGGCTGGGTTTGCTTTTCATGCCGCGTAAAAGAGCGTTTAAAACCGGACCATCCCAAAAACGGAAATATACCCAGTCGTTTTTGCCACGGTTAATACGGGTAAACTTGCGTAAATGTTTGCGTAATTCGGTTAAGGTTGCCGCTGTGCGGATAAATATTCCTCCGGCGCGATCCCACAAAAACCATGGTTCTTTGCCACGGCTAAAAAGCTGTCGGGTAAAGCTGTTGTTATCTTCAAGTTTAACCAGATAGGGCGCAACCTCCGCAAGCTCACTGGCCGTTTTCCCGTTGAAAAGGCATTGATATTCCAACCCGGATGATGACAATAATTCGCCAAGGTTGGGGATTTTGCCTGCATCAAGTACGGCATAGAGACGGGATGGGTTGTCATCTGTGTTGCCCGTGTCAGCCCGGTTGGCAAAAATGTTGGGGGTGGCTGGGCCAAAGAACCATTCGGTTAAGGCCTCTGGCAGGGTTTTGCGGGGAAATACGCCAAACTGTGCATCTAGCGGCTCAACACGATGCAATGTGGTTGTTACAATAACCTTCAGGGTTTTGTCGTCCCCCACGTTGTCATCCTGTGAGATCGGATTATTCTCAATCAGATCCAGGGCGAAGGGGAATTCTGCAGAAACCTGTCGCGCCAAAACAGGGCCGGTACGGTTGCGGGCTTTTAAAACCATCCATGCCGGTGCGGGCATAATGTCGTCGACCTGAATAATGCCGTATCCGTAACGCTCCATGCGAAGCGATAGCACGTTTAAATATTGTTCTTCACTATCCGCCCAGATCGCAACCACGGCTTTACATTCTGTCGGGACTGCTTGTGAACCGAACACGGTTTCACCATTGTCGGCCGGTTTTGAAAAACGGCATGTGCCCAACCATGATCGAAATTCTTTTTGATCTGACTGTAATGTCACACGCGTCCCCTTTTTAGCAGGTCGGAGTGAAATTTGTTTAATTCAAAAAGTCATTTTCAGTCTGTCAGAACTGTTGAGCAGAATAATATTTGTTTTAAGACAAAATAAAGACAGCATGAATTTTGCCAAGTAATTATTTTTCAATGTTTTTAAATATTTAGTTGAATATTAAAGCTTTATTTTTCAGGCGACATTTCGCCCGATCAGGCGGAATGTCGCCTGGTCGGGCAAAAACAGGGCGACAGGCGTTATTACAAATCAACAGATTTTCTGATCATTCCTGCCTTGAAGTTGCGGGTAAATAATGATGTGGTGTTTGGCATGTTTGATATGAATTTCAAGGAGCCACAATGTCATTTCCCCTGTTTGATCTGACCGGACGCCGCGCCCTTATTACCGGATCGGGGCAGGGGATTGGGTATGCGCTGGCGCGGGGGTTGGCACAGCATGGGGCCAGCGTTGTTATTAATGGACGCAACGAAGAACGAACCAATGCCGCAGCCGATGAACTGCGGGCGGAAGGGGCTGATATTGGGGTTTCCGTTTTTGATGTAACCAGTTCCGATGCCGTTTCTGATGCCATTGACCGGATTGAAACCGATCAGGGGCCAATAGACATCCTGATTAATAATGCCGGTATGCAGTTCCGAACCCCGTTGGAGGACTTCCCGCTTGATCAGTGGGAAAAGCTGATGCAAACCAATATTTCCAGCCTGTTTTATGTTGGACAGGCGGTCGCCAGAAAAATGATTCCACGGGGTGCCGGGCGTATTATCAATATGGCATCGGTGCAAAGTGCTTTGGCGCGCCCCGGGATTGCACCCTATACCGCGACCAAGGGCGCTGTTCGCAATTTGACCAGTGGTATGGCAACTGACTGGGCCAAATATGGCTTGCGGGTTAATGCCATTGCGCCGGGCTATTTTAAAACACCGTTAAACGAAGCCCTTGTGAATGATGCCGAATTTACCACCTGGCTTGAAAAGCGGACCCCGGCCGGGCGTTGGGGCAATGTAGATGAACTTGTTGGCGCCGCCGTATTTTTAAGTGGCGATGCTTCAAGTTTTGTAAATGGTCATACATTGTTTGTAGATGGCGGAATTAGTATTTCGTTATAATTGATGTTCAATTTTCAAATTCCCGGCAACAGGCATAAGGGTTGCCGGGCGTTTTGGTCTTTACACTGGCAATCGTGAAACGACATCAAGAACCGGGCGCAAATGGCGTGAAATAATGCCCAGTGCGGCTTCTTCATCAAAATTTTCCAGCGCAACAAGCAGATCGTGATGTTCCTGGTCAATTGTTTCAGCCCGCGCCGGTTGCACGCGCATTGCGGCAATTGCCACCCGTTGTTGACGCACTTGCAATGAACCATAAAGTTCCACCAGAACGGCATTGTTGATGGTCGCTACAATATTGCGGTGAAAAGCCTGATCATATTCCGCACGCTGGACAAAATCCTGACTTTTGCTGGTAATGCACATTTTTTCGTACAGGTCGCGCAATATCGCCGGGATTGGCAGCCGTTCCTGACAAATCCGTTGCATTGCATGGCTTTCAATCAGACGGCGACTTTCATAAACTTCAATCAGTTCCTGTGCCGTAATTTGCCGCACAACCGCGCCACGACGTGGTGTAAGGCTGATATAATGGTCGCTTTGCAAACGGTGCAGGGCTTCGCGCACCGGTGTTCGCGATACACCAACCGCGTCGGAAACGATTTTTTCTTCGATGAAATCACCGCCACGCCATTCGCCATTTAAAATTTTCCCCCGAACATAGTCATAGACAAGGTCCTTGGCCGGTCTTTTGGGGCCGTCGTCCGTGGTTTTTGTCTTGCGGGCTGTCTGCGTCATGTTTCCTCGTTCGGGTTCGTTTTTGTCCCAAAGCAGAATTACACCACACAGACGGGGTAGACAACGAAATATTTTTTTTGTACATGTCATGTATACACGGTGAATAACGTTTGTCGAAAAGGACAGGAAATGCGCGTTGCAATCTGCCAGCTGAACTCTCAGGACGATAAGGAACTAAACCTTGCCACCGCTGAAAAGCTGGTGCGCGAGGCGGCGGCTGATAAGGTCGACTTGGTTGCTTTGCCCGAATACACCGATTACCAGGGACCAAAAGAAGGTGCGCTGGCATCCGCCGAGCCTGAAAATGGCCCCACCACCCAGCGGTTTTCGGCCCTGTCGGCTGAATTGGGTGTGAATATCTTGCTGGGTTCGATCCGCATTCAAACAGATGATGCCGCACGCTGTAACAACCGCAGTTTCCTGTTCGGCCGCGATGGCAAAGTTGTTGCGCAATATAACAAGCTGCATCTTTATGATGTCGATCTGCCGGGCCGTATCACATACCGTGAATCAGATACCGTTATGCCAGGCCAGGATATTGTGATGGGCGAGGTCGATGGTCACAAGGCGGGCCTGTCGATTTGTTATGACGTTCGTTTCCCGGAGCTGTTCCGTTTACAGGCCCTTCAGGGGGCAAAAATTCTGTTCGTTCCGGCGGCCTTTGCCCTTTATACCGGGCGCGATCATTGGGATGTTCTGTTGCGGGCCCGCGCCATTGAAAACCAGTGTTTTGTGATTGCGCCGGGGCAGTTTGGCCCGTATCCGCCCGCCGGGGCGTGCAATGGCCGCAGCATCATCATCGACCCATGGGGCAATGTTTTGACCCGCATGGCCGATAAGGTGGGTTACGCCATCGCCGATCTGGATTTTTCCATGCAAACCAAAACCCGCGAAGAATTGCCGTCACTGGGCAATCGCCGGGCTGATATTTACGATTTGAAAACAGCGTAAACACCCCACCGGTGCGTCCGGTACGGGCGCACCGCTAGGTATTTCAAACGCCCTCACGTCACCACTTGAATATATAAAAAGGTCCCTGCAATGAACGCTTCCAAATACGGTTTCTGGATGTCATCGCCCAGTTTTGCTGCCGCCGAAATGGCGCGGCTTGCCGGGTACGAGTTTATTATTCTTGATATCGAACATGGCTCGTTCGATTTGCAGGACCTTGAACGTCTCATTCCGTTTTTAAAAGCTCTCGGGTTTGAAGTGCTAGCAAAGGTGCTTGGCCCCGAACGGGGGCCGATCCAGCAGGCCCTTGATTTTGGCGCTGACGCCGTTGTCATCCCGCATATTCTTAGCAAGGCCCATGCCGAAGAGATTTGTGCCTTTGCCAAATTTCCGCCGTTGGGCGACAGAAGCTTTGCAGGGGGTCGCACATCTTCTTATGCCGGGTTTAACGACGAATGGGTTGCCACTCAGGATACCAAAACCCGTTGTTACCCCATGATCGAAGATCACGGCGCAATTGAAGAAATCGAAGGCATTTTGTCTTTGCCAACTGTTGATGGCGTTTTTGTCGGCCCGTCGGATTTATCATTGCGTCGCGAACGCGGAGCCTATTCACGCAAACAAGGCGATTTCGATGATCTCGCCCGGGTTGCTGCCGCGGCCAAAGCCAGTGGAAAAGTCTGGGCGTTACCGGCATGGAGCCCCGAAGAAAAAGCATTTGCCCATAAGAACGGAGCTGCATATTCCGTTTTGATAATGGAGCATGGCGCGATATTTCAGGGGCTGAAAACAGCCATGAACGACATGAACGAGATATCGGGAAAATGACGGAACAAAGCACGTCTTTCATTGCGCGCCTGGATGGGGGTATGACCCGGTTGGGGCGCTGGTTATCGTGGGTTTCGGCGGCGCTGATTGTTTATATGCTGTGCCATATAACGTTGGAAATTGTGCTGCGGGCCTTCTTTGATACATCGACCTTCGTTTTGGAGGAATTTGTGGGTTATGCGTTAGGGGCGATGATTTTTCTCGCCCTTGCCGCAAGCCACACAGAAGACCGGTTGATCCGCGTGAACCTGTTAAAAAACATTCTGGGTCCACGCGGACGTGAAATTGCCGATGCCTTTGCCAATCTGGCGGCATTGGCGGCGTGTCTTTTGTTATTTGGCGCGCTTTACAACATTTTCACGCGCAATTTGCGCTTTGGAATTACCAGTTCCAGCTTTTCCGAAACGCCGCTGTGGATACCGCAATCGCTGATCATTCTTGGCCTGGGGTTTTATATCCTGCGTCTGGCGGTCAATGTGCTGCGGCACGCCGAAAAATCACTAAAGGCTTAAAAAAGCCAATGCTTCAGGTGAGGTTAAATTGGACCCGTTAACATCTGCTGCGGTTGTTCTGGCCGCCATTCTACTGGTTCTTGCATCGGGCATCTGGATTTATGTCGGCCTTATTCTGGTCGCGGCCGGTTCATTGATGTTTCTGGGCCACATGCCGCTTGACCGGGTCATGAATATCTTTGGCTCGATCATTTTGCGCAGTGCCGGGTCGTGGGAGCTTTCCGCCATTCCATTGTTCATCTGGATTGGTGAACTGATCCTGAAAACCGATATTTCGATGCGCATTTTTCGCGGTCTGGCCCCCATTGTCAGGCGGTTGCCGGGCGGGTTAATCCATTCCAATGTCTTTGGCTGTACCCTGTTTTCCGCCATTTGCGGGTCCAGTGCTGCCACCACGGCGACGGTTGGTAAAATCACCATTACCGAGCTGGGCAATAAAAACTACCGTGAAAGTCTGGTGCTGGGATCTTTGGCCGGATCGGGCAGCCTGGGTCTGCTTATTCCCCCATCCATTGTCATGATTGTTTATGGTGTTCTGGCCGAGGTGCCGATTGACCGGCTGTTTGCGGCCGGTATCCTGCCCGGTATTTTCATTGCGCTGGTATTTTCGGCTTATGTCGGTATTCGGTGTTTGATTTCGGGGGATCAGAACGCACCCGGTTCAGCGCAATATCGCGAAGTTGCCCCGGTCGAGGACCCTGCCGAGCGTTACACACTCTGGAACAGCGTTCAGGACCTGGCGCCGATCATGCTGATTGTCGGTCTGGTTCTTGGGTCGATCTATACCGGTGTGGCCACCCCGTCCGAGGCCGCAGGGATTGGTATGATCTGTGTGCTGGTGTTAACCGCTGCCACCCGTGCATTGACATGGGAAGTGTTTCAGTCGTCCCTGATGAGCACCCTTCACACCAGCATCATGATTTTTACCGTGGTGATTGCGGCGTCGCTGATCTCAACTGCTCTTGGTTATCTGCATATCCCGATTGAACTTGCCAATTACATTGTCGGATCAGACATGTCGCCCGGCCAGTTCATCTTGCTGACTTCGGTGTTTTTCCTGTTCCTTGGCATGATCCTGGATGGTGTTTCCATTATTGTGATGACCCTGCCGATCCTGTTTTCCATCGTGCAGGGCCTGGGCATCGATCCGATCTGGTTCGGGATTTATCTCGTGATCATGGTCGAGGTTGGGCAAATCACCCCGCCAGTTGGCTTCAACCTTATGATTATCCACTCAATTTCCGGTGTGCCTATTTCGCGCATGGCGCTTTATGCCTTGCCGTTCTGTTTTCTGATGTGCCTATGCGTGGCGATTTTCTACTTCATCCCTGAAATCGTCATGTATTTGCCAAATACACTGTTCAACTAAAAAAATGGAGGCTTCAAAAATGATCAAATCAATGTTGTTCGCTGCTGTTGCGTTTGTCCCGTTATGTCTGGGGCAGGCACAGGCCGCCGAATATAACTGGGACCAGTCCACCGAATATGGCCCCAATTCGATCAACACCAAAACCGACGTTTTCTTTGCCGACCGGCTTAAGGAACTGTCGGATGGTAAAATCGCCATCACCATCCATTCGGGCGCGGCGCTCGGCTTTCGTGAAAAAGATCATCTTTTTGCTGTCGCCGATGGTGCTTTGCCGATTGCCACCACGGTTAGCGGTACGCTTGCCGGTGTTGATCCGATCTTTTTGCTAAGCTCGCTTCCGTTCGTCGCCAAGGATTTTGACGATGTTCGTAAATTGTGGGATATCGCACGGCCGTATTACGAAAAAGTATTCGAAAAATACGACCAGAAACTGATCCACGCCGGCTGGATCGATCCGTCAGGCATCTGGGCGGAAAACGAAATCAAATCACAGGCCGATTTGAAAAACCTGCGCATCCGCACTTATGATGCCACCGGCACCCGGGTACTGGATGCTTTGGGGGCATCGCCGCTGCAAATTTCGTGGTCGGACGTGGTGCCGCAGCTCGCAACCGGTTCTATCTCGGCTGTGTTGACCGGGGTTGATGGTGGGGCGGCTGCCAATTTCTGGGATTACACCAGTGTTTTCACCCAGATCAATTATGCCATGCCGCTGACCTTTGTTCACATGAACATGGATGCCTATAATTCCCTGCCACCGGAATTGCAAAAAGCAGTGATGCAGGCCGGTGAAGAGGCCACCGAATGGCGCGCCGAGCAGATCCGCCAAAATCAGGCTGCTAAATATGACGAATTACGTTCGCACGGCATGACCGTGGTTGAAAAGGTTGATCCCGAATTTGCCAAGGCCTTGTCGGAAGCCGCCCAGCCTGTAATTGAAGACTGGAAAGCAAAAACCGGTTCACGGGCTGACGAAATTCTCACCAAATTCGCAGCAGAATAAAACGGTTCTGGTCCCGGCTTGGCGGTATTTGCCATTGCCGGGACTGCCTTTTAAAAGGCATGCCTATTTTATAGTCATTTATTTCTTGTTGTTTCAAACTGCTGAAATTTTAACACAGGTGTTTGCACCAGATCGCGCATTCCGGCATGGGGTAAATGTCGGCATCATCGTTTGATAAAATTGAAATCTTTATGTCTGCGGCATTCCTGACTGTGCCGCAAAACGTCTGATAGCATCAGGGGGCTGTATTTTGCATTCTGCATCTGGCACCGGTTTTAACCGGTTTACATTTCCTGATTTGAAAACAGTGCTGGCCAAAGCAAGCCCGCTGCGTTCGGGCGATTTGCTGGCGGGGCTGGCCGCCGAAACAGACGAAGAACGGGTCGCGGCGCGCTACGCTCTGGCCGATATCCCGTTAAAACGCTTTCTGTCCGAAGCGCTGGTGCCCTATGAGCGTGACGAAGTGACCCGCCTGATTATGGATAGCCATGATTATACTGCGTTCATGGCTGTATCGTCGCTAACGGTGGGCGATTTTCGTAACTGGTTATTATCGGATGATGCAACCCCCGCCGCGCTAAAGGCGCTGGCACCTGGGCTGACCCCGGAAATGGTCGCCGCTGTTAGCAAACTGATGCGCAATCAGGATTTGATCGCCGTTGCCCGCAAATGCCGGGTTGTTACCTCGTTTCGCAATACCATTGGCCTGGAAGGGCATTTGGGCGTGCGCCTGCAGCCCAATCACCCGACGGATGATCCTGCCGGGGTTGCGGCCTCCATTCTTGATGGTTTGATGCACGGGGCAGGGGATGCCGTTATTGGCATTAACCCGGCAACCGACAGCCCCGATGCCATGATTGAACTTTTAAAATTGATCGATGATGTGCGCGACCGGCTGCAAATCCCCACCCAGTCGTGTGTTTTATCCCATGTTACCACCGCGATCGAGGCAATGAACCGCAATGCCCCGGTTGATCTGGTGTTTCAGTCCATCGCGGGGACCCAGGCCGCCAATGACAGCTTTGGTATTAATTTGGCCATATTGGCCGAAGCCCAACAGGCGGCGCTGTCTCTTAACCGGGGTACGGTGGGCACAGACGTAATGTATTTTGAAACCGGGCAGGGGGCCGCATTATCGGCCGATGCGCATGAAGGGCTGGATCAGCAAACCGTTGAAACACGGGCCTATGCGGTTGCCCGCGCGTTTTCGCCCTTGCTGGTTAATACGGTGGTGGGCTTTATCGGCCCGGAATATCTGTTTGATGGCAAACAAATTACCCGTGCCGGTCTGGAAGACCATTTTTGTGCCAAGCTGTTAGGCGTGCCGATGGGGGTTGATGTTTGTTACACCAACCACGCCGAAGCCGATCAGGATGATATGGATAATCTGCTAACCCTTCTCGGTGTGGCGGGTACCAACTTTGTTATTGGCGTGCCTGGCGCAGATGACATCATGCTGAATTATCAAAGCACCAGTTTTCACGATGCCATGTATCTGCGATCTGCCCTTAATTTGCAGCCAGCACCGGAATTTGCCCAGTGGCTGCGTAAAATGGAAATCTTTGATCAAAGCGGACGTACCCGCCCCAAACTTGATAGCAGTTTGACGCAGGATTTACTGGCATGGTCGGGGGCCGCGTAATGAGTTTATCTGATAATCCCAACGTTCCCCGGCTGGACCCGTGGTCGCGTCTTCGCGTGCATACCAGTGCGCGGATCGGCCTTGGCCGGGTGGGTGATGGCTTGCCCACCAGCCAGTTGCTGGAATTTCAAATGGCCCACGCACGCGCACGCGATTCCGTTCATATGCCGTTTGATGCACCCGCAGTTGCGACTAGTCTGATGCCGCTGAAGTTGCCGGTTATCACGGTTCAGTCCGCTGCCGCCAACCGGTCCGAATTTTTGCAACGTCCCGATTATGGTCGGACACTGGCCCCGCAAAGCGAAGCTGATCTTGTGAATGCGGCAAATAGTGCAGATGCCAATCCTTCATTCGATGTTGTCTTTATCCTTGCTGATGGCCTCTCTGCCCGTGCCGTTCATGAAAATGGTGCCGATATGCTACGCCAGACAATTGCGTGTTTGGGGGATGACTGGTCCATCGGCCCACTCGTTCTGGCCCATCAGGCCCGCGTGGCACTAGGCGACGAAATTGCCACCCGGTTGAAGGCTAAAATTAGTGTGGTTTTAATCGGCGAACGTCCCGGTCTTTCCAGTGCGGATAGTTTGGGTGCATATCTTACCTTTGCGCCCAAACCGGGGTGCAGCAACGCGCAGCGTAATTGTATTTCAAACATCCGTCCTGCCGGCTTTCCGGTTGGCGATGCGGCGCACAAGCTGGCTTACCTGATGAACGAGGCGCGCAAAAACAGCATTTCCGGTGTCAAGCTGAAGGACAATTTTACCGCCCGTAATCTGGTCGAAACCATGCGTGCCTTACCGAAATAAAACAAAACCCCGGCAGGGTACCAAATTGCCGGGGTTTTATTTGTGGGGTAAGGTGCGCCTAAAATGCTTCGCGGTACAGCGCCAGCGCATCTTCTTCGGTAATCTCAACCGGGTTGTTAACCAGCAGGCGCGATTGTTTCATCGCATCTTTTGCCAGCATCGACAGGCTGTTGTCTGTCACTTTGACATCGCGTAATCGTCGCGGTGCGCCACTTTCATCCATTAACGTCAGCATATGGGCGACAAACGCATCTGATCGCGCTGTAACATTGCCCGTTCCGGGTACTGCCATCACATCGGCCAGTTCGGCGTAAAGCGGGGCGGCGACTTTGGCGTTATAGCGTAATACCGGTCCCAGCATCAGCGCATTGGTCAGCCCGTGGGGCAAATGGTAATGCCCGCCCAGCGGATAGGCCAGTGCATGGACCGCCGCCACGGGCGAATTGGCAAATGCCTGCCCCGCCAGCATCGCACCCAGCAACATTTTTTCGCGCGCTGCACGGTTTGTGCCGTCCTTGCAAGCCGCGATCAGATTGTCGCTTAACAACCGAAGGGCTTCGCGGGCCAGCGCGTCGGATAACGGGTTCTTTTTGAATTTGGATGTATAGGCTTCAATGGCATGTACCATGGCATCAATGCCGGTGGCCGCGGTGTGAATTTGCGGCAAGCCCACGGTCAATTCCGCATCTAGCAAAACAAAATCACCGTAAAGCTGCCGGGAAACAACACCCATCTTGGTCGTTTCTCCGGTGGTGATAATGGAAATATTTGTTACCTCTGACCCGGTACCCGCAGTGGTCGGTACCAAAGCCAGCGGTAATCGGTTTCCCTTAACATTGCCAATGCCATACATTTCAGTCAGCGGTTGGTCATTGGCAATTAGAACCGCGACCAGTTTGGCAATATCAAGCGACGATCCTCCGCCCAGGCCAATCACAATATCGATCTGTTTTGTTTTCGCCATATCGGCACAGCCCAGCACGACTGATTCGGGCGGGTCTGCCACCACTTGATCAAAAAGGGTAACGTTAAACCCTGCCGCGACGAGCGATTTTTCTACCGGTGCAATCAGGCCCGCGTCAATCAGGCCACGATCCGTTATCAGCAAGGCCCGGCGCACGTCAAAACGGCTTGCAAGCAACGCACCCAGTTGTTTTGATCCGCCCCATTCCACAAAAATGTCGGCCACAGTGGTAAAACCAAACGCGTTGCTGGTCATTATTCCCTCCTGATATTTATATGTTTTGGGCAGCAGGCTTTGCCGACGGCCATTTTGCGCTATTTGACCCTAAACCATTATATGTTGCAACAAATGCCGGGTTATACTTTGTGGCGGTTTGATCGTGATCGCTATGAAGATAAAGGCTGATAAATGACTGTTGCCGATAACCTGAAATCTGATCACGCAGATACACCCGGCGATGATGAATGCCGCCATTTGATTGGCATGGCGATGCCCGGTGTATCCCTGCCATCCACTGACGGTACCGGGTTTGATCTTGCTGTGGCCCGCCCCGGCTGGTTGATTGTTTATTGTTATCCGCGCACCAGTTCACCCGACACACCTGCACCGACGGACTGGGATGTTATCCCCGGCGCGCGCGGTTGTACCCCGCAAAGCTGCGCCTTTCGCGATCATTACCGCGAATTACAGCAAAAGGGGGCCGATGTTGTTGGCCTTAGCACACAGTCAACCGGCTACCAGGTTGAAATGGTCAATCGTCTGCACTTACCGTTTGTGGTTTTAAGTGACGAAAACCTTGAACTGGCCACCGCACTGCGATTGCCGGTTTTCCAGGTTGATGGCATGACGTTGCTGCGCCGTTTAACGCTGGCGATCAGGGATGGCATTATTCGCCATGTATTTTATCCGGTTACGGTGCCCGAAAACCATGCCGATGAAATTCTTTTATGGCTGGATCAGAATTAGGTCATGCCGGGGTGGCATAACCGGTGCGAATGGCATGGGCCCAATCCTCTCGTCCGTTATCGGCTGCTCGCCGGGCGGCCCCTTCATGGTCATAAGGCACCGCAATGAAGTCTACGTTTGGCATAGAGGTCTTTTCCGACAAGGCGATAATGGCATAACGTGCGTGGGGGCTGCAGCTTTCTGATACATGGGCCGGGGCGTCGTCGTTGTAGGCCGGGCACCCGACAGAGCCGGGATTAATAATCGTTATATCGCCTTTGGTCCGCAATAGGTCCGGGCGATGACTATGACCGGTTAGCACAATATTGGCACCGTTAACCGGCCCCAGGCGTTGCGACACTGCCGGTTCGTGATCACGTACCAATCCGCCATTTTCAATGCGTTCCAGCAAATAGGTGGCATCATTGTTCGGTGTGGCATGGCAGGCAAAAATGCCGGGCACGGGCATTACGGTTTGTGGCAATGCACCCAGCCAGTTTTTGTCCACCGTTGTTATTTCCTGCACGGCATAGCTGTCAGATGCGATCATTGTTTCCAGGGGCAGGGTGGCAACCTGCCGGTCATGGTTGCCGCGCACGGTAATAGCGCCAAGCCGGTGTAAAATTTCCATGGTTTCGCGCGGCCATAACGGGCCAGATACACAATCACCCAGGTTCACCACAATGTCGGCGCCGCCCCGGTGCTTTATGTCCGCAATGACAGTTTCCAGCGCCAGGGCATTTCCATGAATATCGGCAATTACAGCTATTTTCATTTTATTCCTGTCGGTCAGTTACATTGTCTTGCGCCACTTTTATGCCCAGAAAAGCGCTGCCGTCAGCGCTGCAATTCCGGCCATTGTCCGGTTAATCAGACGCAGTTTTTTGCGGTCATGTAAAATGCTTTTCAATGCGGATCCAAATATAGCCCAAACCGCCATGCTGGGAACGCCGGTTATTGTAAAAACCAGGCATCCTAACGCAATTTGCAGCCAGTAATGATCCCCTGGTGAAATAAATGTGGCAATAACTGTAATCGCGATCAGCCATGCTTTGGGATTGATAAATTGAAATGCAGCCGCCTGTAAAAACGAAATCGGTCGGGCGGCTCCGGGTTCTTTTAAATCGCCCGCACGCCAAAGTTTAACGGCCAGCCACAATAAATACAGGGTGCCGCAAATTTTTAAAACCAGCTGCAATCGTGGTTCAACGGCAAAGACAGCGCCAAGTCCTGCGCCTGTCAGACAAAGTTGCAGGGTAACGCCAAATGGAATACCCAAAATATGCGGAACCGTGCGCCGAATACCAAATAACAGGCCCGATGATGTCAACATGACATTGTTTGGCCCCGGCGTTATGGACATCACGAAAGCATATAGTGCCAGGGAAAAAATGGTGGCAATGTCCATGTTGTTCCTTGCAGAATGAACCGGCAATGCGGATCGCATTTTAAAAATTTATCTGATCTGGAACAGCAGATTGACAGCACATTTTTGTTTTGGCGAATGAGAATTCATCAGCAAAACGTGAAAACATTTCAGGGCCTGGCGGGGAACATGCCGGTTTGATGTTACCTTGCAGGCAATCTTAAAAACCATTGATGTCGATAGTTTGTATATCGCGCACCGGTCAGTTCCCTGTCAATTTCGTGCAGCAGTTCGTCGGGGGCAAGTGTATCATTTTCTGCCAATGCCAGCAGGGCCGCCCCATGGCTGGTCCCGCCACTGCCCGATGCAATATGCACCGGTTGTTCGGCCCGAAATAACGCCAGAATTTGGCATAACAGGGCATTTTGGGCAAAGGGACCATCCAGTATCAGCGGGCCACCCGCCCCGATCATGCCCAGGCAATAATCGATCATTAATGCACTATAAAGCGTTGCAAGTGCCGCATGGTGGGCCGGTGTTGTAAGGAGGTCGTGATTTTCAATTTTGCCATGATGCCCGGCAAAAGGCCCGCCTGCCGTTGCAAAGGATGGAATGGCAAAAACACATTGATCAATCACATGGTCGATATCATCGATGTTAAAGTCGGTTCTTGCATCCGCGCACAGGGTTTCATATTCGCGCCCGCCCATAAATCGCGCACTGGGCACGGCATGCCCGTCCAGGTCAACATTGCATAATGTATCGCGATCTTCGCGCAAATTGCGGGTAGCGGTACTCCCCACGCCAAAACAGATTACCCAGGTGCCACTTGATACCAGCGTAAAGGGTTTGGGCATTGTTTGAATATAGGGCACAAGCGATGCGTTGCTGTCGTGGATACCGCATAAAATTTCGCATTGAGGTGATATGCCGGTTTGTGCCGCAATGTCGGGCAAAAGGGTGCCTATCACGGCATCTGCCCGTTTGACGTCGGGAAATTTTCTGTGCCAGCCCTGTTTTTTTGCCAGGTTGGACCATTCCCCCGTTTCCGGGTGCCACAAATCGCTATGGCACCCCAATGACGTGCACTCGCTGGCTTTTACCCCGCATAACCGCCACGCCCAATATTGCGGATACAGCAAAAAATCGCTGGCGGTATCAAACACATCACCTTGCGTTTGGCTTAATGCATAAATTTGCCGCCCGATATTAAGCCCGGCGGGCAAATCGGGGCTTAGGCTTTGCACAAACGGGTCTCGCAGGGCGGCGTAACGGGCGTTAATGGCGGCCGGTATTTCATTTTCATAATCAACTACCGGCATAACAACTGTATCGTCGTGCAAAACAACAACCGTTGCCCCATGTGTGGTTACAACAATGCGGGTAATGTTAAATTCGTTTGCTGCTTTTTGTAATTGTGCCAGGCAAAACTGCCATAATCCATCAATGTCATGATGGCGATAGGGCGGGCCGGGCAGGGGTGTATTAGCCTGCTTTTCTTCCCAAAACAGCTGCGCATTTCGCGCATCATGGATGCTGATTTTGGCGTTGGTTTTGCCAATATCAAAAACGGCAATGGCATCGGGTCTTGTATGTTTCATGGCGATTACGGCATATGAAATACGGGTAAAAGCGGGCGGCTGACAGGGCTGTCATCGGCATTGGTTGCCATAATGTCCCCCATATAGGCCCACCATTTTTGCATGATGGCAGTATCAGGCAGGGTATCCATGCCATGATCCGCCTTGCGCCTTAAAACAGCAAACAGAACATATGTTTCTTCGTCAATGAAAATGCTATAATCGCAAATTCCGGCGTCTTTTAAAACCGTAACAAGTTCGGGCCAGATATCGTCGTGGCGGCGTTTATATTCGGTTGCCTGGCCGGGGTTCAACTGCATCTTAAAGGCAATCTGTTCCATTTATCCGCCTCGCATTTTTGAACGCATTTTTTGAGCTTGCACAACCCGTCGCCATATAATGGGTGTGCCAATGACTGCGATCAGCAAAATGCCGGTAAAAATGGACATAACGATACCTGGCACATTCAAAAGTCCCATGCCAAATGTCACCAGTCCCATCAAAAAGACAGCAATAAATACGCCGGCAATGCTGCCCGCCCCGCCCATGATGCTGACCCCGCCCAAAACCACCATCGTGATCACTTCCAGTTCCCAGCCCATGGCGATGGACGGGCGGGTGGAACCAATGCGTGATGTGAGCAAGATGGCGGCAATCCCGGAAAAAAGCCCCACCAGTGTAAACAGTACCATGCGATGCCGTTTTACATTGATGCCCGAAAACAACGCCGCTGTCGGGTTGTTGCCAATGGCAAAAACGCGGCGCCCAAAGGTTGTCTTATGCAGAATCACGGCGAAAATCACCGCGAGCAACAGAAACAGGGTAAATTCAAACGAAATCACCCCGTAAACATAACCCTGGCCGAAAAAGGCAAAACCTTGCGGATAATCGCGATACACCCCGTCGCCCAGCACGATATAGGCGATGCCGCGATACAGGCTCATGGTGCCGATGGTCACAACAATGGCAGGAATGTCAAAGCGGGTGATGATATAGCCATTAAAAAGCCCGGCGAGTAATCCTACGCCTGCGCCAATTGCTACCATTCCCGCAGGGTCGATACCGGCGCTGTTGGCCGCCCCCATTGCAACGGATGACAAGGCAATGGTCGATGCCACCGACAAATCAATGTCGCGGGCAATAATCAGCAACGCCATTGGCAAGGCGATGATTGCTTTTTCCGTGAAGTTAAATGTCGCATCCGACAGGCTCCACGGGTCAAGGAAATAGGGGGATAATTGTGTGTTGGCGAAAAATGCCAGCGCCACAAATACCAGCAATAATGTTTCCCAGCGCAGCAAACGGCTGCGCCAGGCCCCGTTCAGATTGTCGGGTAAAAATCGCTGGTTTCCGGTTTGGTGTTGTGTCGTGTGCGGTGCGGTTTGTTGCAGGGTTTGACGGTTCATTGGTGCACCTCTCGCAAAATGCGGCGTCCCACCTGTTTTTCACTGCGCGAATTAATAATAACGGCCAGCACAATCACGCCCCCGGAAATTGCCATTTGCCAGAACGGTGAAATACCTAAAACCGGCAGGGCGTTTTTGATCAGGCCCAAAAAAATCGCGCCCAATGCCGCCCCCCACACAGAACCAATACCCCCGGCAATGGAAATACCGCCAATTACACAGGCGGCAACCACCTGCAATTCAAACGCCAGGGCCACCTCGGTATAGGCAACTGCAAACCGTGATACCCACAAATACCCGCACAAACCCGCCATCGCGCCAGAAATGCAAAATGTAATGAACTGGTATTTACCCACATTCAGTCCGGCATACACGGCGGCCTTGGGGTTGCCGCCAATGGCAAAAATGGCGCGGCCAGTGGCGCTATAGCGGCAAAACAGCGCAACCAGCACAATCATGATGATTGCCAACCACGACAGTGTTGTCAGGCCCAATGTCACTTCACGGGGAAACGCCAAAAATTGCGGTGTCATTTCATGGGCATTTACCCATTCGCCACCGCTTAGCAAAAAGACCATGCCGCGATAAATGCTCATGGTGCCAAGGGTTACAACGATGGATGGAATGCCGACCATCCATACCAATATGCCATTGAAGGCGCCCAAAACTGCACCAATACCAATTGACATCACAAGGGTGACAAGGGCAGGGGTTTCGGGGTGCGCCACATTGATCAGCGCAACAATCATCCCGGTCAATGCCAGATTGGACGCAACCGATAAATCAATGCAACGTGTTACAATCACCAGCATCTGGACCATTGCCAGCATGATCAGAATGGCCGTGTCATCTAACAGTTCAGACAGGTTATCGGGGCTTATAAAAAATGCTTCCTGTGTGCCAATTCCGACGGTCATTAAGACAATAATCACCGCGAGGATCCATTCGCGATGGGCCAGAATTCTGGCAAGGGGTGTTGGGGTGTTTGTCATTTATGCAGCCCCCGTTGCAGCGGTTACGATTGCTTCAGCGCTGGCCGTGTCGCGGTCAAACCGGGCGGCAATGCGGCCTTCATGCATCACTATAATCCGGTCGGACATGCCCATAATTTCGGGCAATTCAGATGACACCATAATCACCGACAATCCCTGTGCCACCAGATCACCCATAAACTGGTGAACGGCGGCCTTCGACCCGATATCAATACCCTTGGTCGGTTCATCAACGACAATGACATTGGGGTTGGTCGCCAGCCATTTGCCAATCACCACCTTTTGCTGGTTCCCGCCCGACAGGTTTTCAACATTCTCGCTTAGGCTGGCGGCCTTTAGATTCAGGCTTTGTGCATAATGGCGGGCAACGTCATATTCGCGTGCCATGTCAATAAACCCGTGGCGCGACAGGCCGCCTAACCGGGGCAGGGTAATGTTTTGAAAAATGGGCAGGCTCAGGATCGCGCCTTGATGCTGGCGATCTTCGGGCACATATACCAGCCCGCTTGAGATGGCCTGGCTGGTATTGGCCGGGGCATAGGGTTTGTTCTGCAGTGTCATGCTACCGGTACTGGTTTTTGTCAGCCCAAACAGGGCCTGCATCACTTCGCTGCGCCCGGCCCCCACCAGCCCGTAAAAGCCCAAAATCTCGCCTTTGCGCAAATCAAACGAAATATCGTTAAATTCAGTCGGGTGTGACAGGCCCTGCACTGTCATTACAACCGGGCCAATCTCGGCGTCGGTTTTGGGGTAAACCTGCTCAACTGTGCGGCCAACCATCATGGCAACCAGGTCATTCTGGGTTACGTCGCCGATCATGCCCGATCCCACAAGTTGCCCGTCGCGAAACACGGTATAGCGGTCGCAAATTTCAAAAATTTCATCAAACTTATGGCTGATAAACAGGATCGCCTTGCCTTCTTCTTTCAGGCGGTGCACCAGTTTGTATAGATCGTTGATTTCCTGATGCGACAGCGATGCTGTCGGTTCATCCATGATCACGATATTGGAATTGTGCGAAATGGCCGATGCAAACGACACCATGTGCTTGTGCGCAACACTCAGGTTTTTAAGGGGTGTTTGCGGGTCAACCGGCACATCAAGATATTCCAGTAATTGCCGGGCGCGTTTGCGCATCAAGGGCCAATCCAGCATCCCCAGCCAGTTGCGGTCCTGATTGTTGATAAAAATGTTTTCAGTGACGCTAAGTTCATCGAACATCACCGCTTCCTGATGAATGGCTGAAATGCCCGATTTTACGGCATCGGTGGCGGCATGAAATTCAACCACAGTGTCACCCACCCGTATTTCGCCGCCGTCCGGGGTGTAAATACCGGTTAAAACCTTAACCAGCGTGGATTTTCCAGCACCGTTTTCCCCAATCAGCGCGGTGACCTGGCCGGGAAACAGCCGCAGGCCAACACCGTCCAGTGCCTTAACCCCGGGAAAGGTCTTGGAAACGTTTTTAAGTTCTAAAACAGGCGTGTCCATGAAACGGACCCTTGTCGCTGTCACTATCGAAAAATGTGGAAATGGTGCGTATGGCGCAGTTGTGCCGTTGGCTGTGTCTGCGCGACATATGTTTACGCCACCAAAAACCGTTGCAGGAAAAAATGGAAACCGGCACAGGGAGGCAAAAACCGGTTTCCATCAACCCTTGCGGGATCAGAAAATTTTGGCGAATTTTTCAACATTGCTGGCGTCGTAAACAAACGGTTCCGACATGGCGCCATCACCATTTTCGTCAAACGAAATAGTCCCCATACGACCCGCTTCAATCCTGGAATTCGGGCCACCTTCGGCACCGGTTGCCAGTTTGTACGAAATCATCATGGCGCTGTAACCCAAATCAATCGGGTTCCAGATGGCAAAACTTTTCACCGATCCTTTTTCAACATGACCCGCCAGTTCAGATGGCAACCCAAGGCCGGTGACAAATACTTTGCCCACCATGTTCTGGTCTTCAACTGCTTGCGCGGCGGCGACAATACCCACCGATGTCGGGGCAACAATTGCTTTAAGGTCCGGGTATTTCTTTAAAAGAGCCACGGTTTCGCGATAGCTTTTATCGGCCAAATCATCGCCGTAAACTGTATCAACCAGCTTTAAACCGCTATAATCGGGCAGGGCCTTTTTCATCTCGCCAATCCAGATATTCTGGTTGGTTGATGTTGGGGTTGCACTCAAAATGGCGATGTCACCGCCGCCATCACCTACAACATCGGCGGCCAGTTTAACGCAGGTTTTACCGATAAGTTCATTATTGGACGGGTTAAGATGCACAATGCGGGCATCCTGAGCCACGCCACTATCCCACGAAATAACCTTGATGCCACGTTGCATGGCGCGCTTCAAAATCGGGGCCAGTGCGTCGGGGTCATTGGCTGATACGGCAATGGCATCCACATGCTGGGCCATCAGGGCATTGATGCTTTCAATCTGGCCTTCTGCCGTGGTCGATGTCGGGCCGGTATAAATAACCTCGGCATTGCCAACTTCCTTGGCGGCTTCCATCGCGCCATCGCGCGCGGCTTCAAAAAACCCGTTCCCCAGCGATTTCACCACCAGGCCAACACGAACGGTGTCTGCCGCCTGGGCCGATACGGTTGCCAGGCCAAGAACAAGGGCAGCAGCCGCCAAAAGGGACTTCCTGAATTTCATAGCGTTTCCTCCATGATATGATGTTTGTTTTCATTATCCGGCGTCACGCACAGGCTCTGGCGGCCCTTATGTTATGCGCTTGCCGTTTCTTCCGTGGCGTCTTCTTCACACTCCGCAATCACAACATTCACACCCGCCTTATCCAGCATTGTGCGATCTTCGTCGCGAATGCCATCATCGGTAATCAGGGTGTCAATGCGGTCCAGCCGGCACAAAAACATGTTGCTGCGCTGGCTGAATTTCGAACTGTCAATCATCACCACCAGCTTTTCGGCCTGCTCGATCAGGCGTTGCTCGGACTGAATGATTAACGGGTCACTTTCCATAAGCCCCATCGCGTTGATCCCTTGTGCGCCGACAAAGGCCTTAGACGCATAAAAATTGTGGATCACATCGCTTTCAAACGGGCTTAAAATAATATTTTGCTCGCGGTAAATGGTGCCGCCGGGCAACACAACATTGTTTTCGCTATGCTTGATCAAAAATTCGGCCAGCAAAAACGAATTGGTCAAAATTTGCATTTTGCGCGATTTTAACAAAGGCGCCATCTGATAGGTCGTTGATCCACCGTGGATCACAATGGAATCACCAGCACTGCACATCTCAACCGCTTTGGCAGCAATGGCCGATTTTTGCATCACCTTCATGGTTTTGCTGACAAAAAACGGACGCCCCAGAAGCGACTGGTTCGATACCGGATGCAAGGCTTCCGCCCCCCCGCGAATACGGCGCAGCTTGCCATCCTGATCAAGCGCATTGATATCCCGGCGGATGGTTGCCTCGGACACATCAAGCATATCGACAAGCTGCGTCACGGTAACTACCGGGCGCTCGCCAACTGCGCGCAAAATCAATCTGTGTCGTTCACGTTCGTGCATTCTGTCTCTCCATTTGCCAGATATCCGTGCAAAATCTGTCATTGTCAATCGTAAAATTGTCACAATCCGTCATATTGCGGTGCAATATTGAAAGTTTATGATCGTTATTGATTGACTGTGATCGGAAACGGCGTTAGGCATTTTAAAAAATCGGCTGGCATTTAACGCTGGCCCTCATGGTGTAACGTCCAAACAACAGGTTATCAGGTCATGGCTTCTGTTTCGTCTGATGTGCTTCTTCCGAATAAATGGGATGCCGCCCACGCGGCGAAACTAAGCGAACCTGAACGGCTTTTATACCGTTCCAATCTATTGGGTTCTGATTTGAGAATTACCAACTTTGGCGGCGGAAATACATCGGCAAAGGTCTTTCAAAAAGACCCGCTTACCGGCGCCGAGGTCGAAGTATTATGGGTCAAAGGTTCAGGCGGCGATGTTGGCAGCATGAAACTGGACGGTTTTTCGACCCTGTATATGGAAAAACTGCGCGCGCTAAAGGGCATTTATCGCGGACCGGACTATGAAGACGAAATGGTCGGCTATCTGCCTCATTGCACGTTTAACCTGAACCCCCGTGCTGCAAGCATTGATACCCCGCTTCATGCCTATATCAACAAACCCCATGTGGACCATATGCACCCCGATGCGGTTATTGCCATAGCCGCATCCAAGGACAGCAAGGCCATAACGCAAGAAGTTTTTGGCAGCGATATTGGCTGGTTACCGTGGAAGCGCCCTGGTTATGAACTGGGCCTGATGCTGGAAAAATTCTTTACTGATAACCCCGATACCAAGGGTGTTGTTCTTGAATCGCACGGCCTGTTTACCTGGGGTGACAGTGCGGAGGAATGCTATACCACCACCATCAACATCATTAACAAGGCCATTGCCTGGTTTGCGACCAAAACTGACGGGGTAACGGTGTTTGGCGGGGCAAAACATCACAGTCTGGACGCCTCACAGCGTCGCGCCATTGCCTCAACTTTAATGCCCCGTATTCGCAGCTTCATTGATCGTGATGAACGTAAAATCGGCCATTTCAATGATGATCCGGCGGTACTGGAATTCGTTAATTCGCAAAAACTTAAAGATCTGGCTGCCCTTGGCACATCCTGCCCGGACCACTTCCTGCGCACCAAAATTCGCCCGATCATCATTGATCTGGACCCGGCACAGCCTGATGTGGACGGTATTATTGCTGGTCTATCCGATGCCTTTGCGGCCTATCGCGAAGATTATAAAGGCTATTATGATCGCTGCAAACGCCCCAACAGCCCGGCGATGCGCGACCCCAACCCGGTAATTTATCTGATCCCGGGTGTCGGCATGTTGTCGTTTGCCAAGGATAAGGCAACGGCGCGCATTGCTGGCGAGTTTTATGTCAATGCCATCAATGTGATGCGCGGTGCCGATACTGTTAGCACCTATATGGGGCTGGACGAACAGGAAGCCTTTGACATTGAATACTGGCTGTTGGAAGAAGCCAAATTGCAGCGCATGCCCAAACCCAAAAGCCTGGCCGGACAGATTGCCGTGGTCACGGGCGGGGCAGGCGGCATTGGCCGCGCTACCTGTGCACGATTGTTGCGCGAAGGAGCCTGTGTCGTTGCGTGCGATATTGATGCCGACGGTCTTGCAACGGCGGTTTCCGATTTGCAATCGGCCTTTGGCAAGGATGTTGTGCGTGGTTTGCCGGTAAATGTGACCGACGAACAATCGGTGATCAAGCTGATGCATGATAGCTGCGCGGAATTTGGCGGCATTGATATTCTGGTTTCCAATGCTGGTATTTCATCTGCCGCACCGATTGATGAAACATCCTTGGCGGTTTGGCAGCGCAATATGGATATTCTGTCCACCGGGTATTTCCTGGTATCGCGCGAAGCCTTTAAAATTATGAAATTGCAGGACCGCGCGGCCAGCATGGTTTTTGTTGCCAGTAAAAACGGCCTTGTGGCCTCGCCGGGTGCATCGGCCTATTGCACGGCAAAGGCATCGGAAATTCATTTGGCCCGGTGTTTGGCCCTGGAAGGCGCGCCCTATGGTATTCGTGTTAACGTTGTTAACCCTGATGCCGTGTTGCGCGGGTCCAAAATCTGGACGGGCGAATGGCGCGAACAGCGTGCCAAAGCCTATGACATGGAACCTGACCAACTTGAAGAACATTATCGCAAACGCAGCATGTTAAAGCTCAACGTTCTGCCCGAAGACATTGCCGAAGCCATCTATTTCCTTGCATCTGATATGGCGGCAAAATCAACCGGTAATATCCTCAATGTTGATGCCGGGCACGCCCCGTCCTTTACGCGCTAAACCCATATAATGGCCCGAAAAAGATAATAACGGGCCAGGGAGGAAAAACAAATGGCGACCAAACAGATTGATCCGGCGCTGATTGCCGATCACAACCAAAACGCTGTTGGCGATATGCAGGCGGATTACGATGCATTGGGCGCAAAACTTGCCCGCCAGAATGTTGATATTGAACAATTAACGCAAAAGGCGGTTGATTTTGGCGTTGCCATACCGTCATGGGGTGTTGGCACGGGCGGCACGCGCTTTGCCCGTTTCCCCGGCATTGGCGAACCGCGCAATATTTATGAGAAACTGGCTGATTGCGCGGTGATTGCGCAATTATCGCAGGCAACCCCCACAGTGTCGCTGCATATTCCGTGGGACCGCCCCGATGACCCGGCCGAGCTTCGCGATATGGCGGCATCGTGGGGTCT
Source organism: Thalassospira sp. NFXS8 (assembly GCF_040148805.1). Classification (NCBI taxonomy): domain Bacteria; kingdom Pseudomonadati; phylum Pseudomonadota; class Alphaproteobacteria; order Rhodospirillales; family Thalassospiraceae; genus Thalassospira; species Thalassospira sp. NFXS8. The sequence continues at coordinate 356,523 of NZ_JAGEMF010000003.1, forward strand.
TGGCATTGATGCCATGAATTCCAATACCTTTCAGGATCATGACGACATGCCATTGTCATTCAAATTTGGCAGCTTGTCTCATGCTGACGAGGCCGTGCGCGAACAGGCCATAGCACATAATATTGAATGTATTGAAATCGGCCAAAAGCTGGGGTCAAAGGCGTTAACCGTCTGGATCGGGGATGGCACCAATTTCCCCGGTCAGCAAAGTTTTACCCGCAGTTTTGAACGCTATCTGGATGCGATGAAAAAGGTATATGCCGCCTTGCCCGATGATTGGCGGGTTTTCATCGAACATAAAATCTATGAACCGGCCTTTTATTCTACCGTTATACAGGATTGGGGCAGCAACTATCTGGCGGCAAGGGAACTGGGCGACAAGGCGCAATGCCTGGTCGATCTGGGCCATCACGCGCCCAGTGTAAATATTGAAATGATCGTCGCCCGCCTGTTCCAGTTTGGCAAACTTGGGGGATTTCATTTTAACGACAGCAAATACGGCGATGACGACCTTGATGCAGGGTCGATCAATCCGTATCAGTTGTTTTTGGTGTTTAACGAACTGGTTGATGCCGAGCTTGCAAATCCGTCCGGCTTCAATCCGGCCTATATGCTTGATCAATCCCACAATGTAACGGACCCGATCGAAAGCCTGATCATAAGTGCGATCGAAGTGCAGCGCGCCTATGTTCAGGCGTTGCTGGTGGACCGCGCCAAACTGGCCGATTATCAGGATGCCAACGACGTGATGATGGCAAACCGGACCCTGAAATCAGCCTACATTACCGATGTATCGCCCATTTTGGCTATGGCACGGCACCGGGCAGGGGGCGCAATCGACCCGCTTGCAACTTATCGCGCCACCGGGTATCGCGAAAAGGTGGGTAAACAACGCCCGGTCAGCAAAGGCAGTGGCGGCGGGATCGTCTCATAATTGTGTCTATTCGCCGGGTTGATGTCGGCATATTGCGTGGGCTGTTGAATGATGCTTGTTTTCAAAACGGGCGCGCCGTTTTGAATTGTAAGGTTCTGCTTTGGGCGCATCATTATAACTAAGAACACATCAAAATAGCAGCATGCAGACTTGAAATGGAACTTTATGTCATCTCGTCGCGTTTAAATATTGGCGCCTTGTTGCGTCATTTTTTGGACGAAAATAAGGAGATGGTTATGGCTCCAGCTCAAACCGTTTCATCTCGATATCCGCATGGGATTGGGCACTGGCTGACAGTTGCGCTAGGTGTCGTGGTTCTGATCTTTGGTCTTCCCATTTTAGCAGGGGGTCTCTGGCTCATTTCGCTGGGCGGTTCCTGGTATTATCTGTTTGCAGGTATCGGGCTTGTTGCAAGTGGGGTTTTTCTGCTTCGAACGTCGCTTTTTGGTTTCTGGATTTATCTTGCAACCTATCTTGGTACCGTCGTGTGGGCCTTCTGGGAGGCCGGCTTTGACTGGTGGGCCCAGGTCCCCCGTTTGGTCGCGCCAAGTGTCATTATGGTGCTGGTCCTGTTGTGTTTGCCACAACTGCTGCATCGCGGTTCAAAGCACCAGCCAGTTCAAAAGCAAAATACCGATCCCCACTCGCAAGCAGCCTGAACAGACAATTCCATATTGGCAAATGCTCAATGCAGGAATTGTGTGAGGCTGAAAGGACAATCATGTATTCGAGACATCTTTTCAGGGCATGTGCCGCAATGGCGGGTGCAGCCCTATTCTCGATTGCCGTTTTCCCTGACGTACAGGCGCAGGAAATTGACAGTCAAAATTCTCAAAATCAGTCACCACCCGACACAAATGTAACTCAGCCCAAAAATTCCGGTTCGGCTGTTCATAAACTTCCTCCGGTTGGCAAAGATTGGCCGTTTTACGGGGGCGGCGGTAATGCGGCGCGCTATTCGCCGCTTGATCAGATCAATGCCGGGAATGTTGGCAATTTAAAAAAAGTCTGGTCGTATCGCACTGGTGATATGCCAAATGAAAAAACAGAAGGTAAGTATTCGCCAGAAAACACGCCGCTAAAGGTTGGCGATAGCCTGTATGTCTGTTCTGCGATGGACATTCTGATATCGCTAAATGCCAAAACAGGTAAGGAACAGTGGCGGTTTGACCCAAAAGTGTCTGATCAGTCTATTCCCTATGGCGCGACATGTCGTGGTGTTGCATTTTATAAAAATTCCGATGCAAATGACGGCGATTTATGCGCCTCACGCATTGTTGCGGGTACCCTTGATGCCCGGCTGATTGCTGTTGACGCCCAAAACGGTAAACCCTGCCCCGAATTTGGTGATGATGGGAATGTTGATCTGACCAAAGGCATTGGTCAGACAGTGCCGGGCTGGTTATCGGTTACTGCCCCGCCAACGATCGTTCGAAACATCATTGTAACCGGCACCCAGGTAAAAGATGGTCAGGCGGAAGACGCTCCGTCCGGAGTGATCAGGGGGTATAATGTCCTTACCGGTGATCTGGTATGGGCATGGGATCTGGCCAAACCTGACATGAACGGTATGCCGCCCGAAGGCGAACATTACACCCGTGGCACCCCCAATATGTGGACCGCGGCAGTCGGGGATGAAAAGCTGGGTTACGTTTATTTGCCGCTTGGTAATTCAGCGGTAGATTATTATGGCGGTAACCGCAGCAAGGCTGAAAACGAATATAGCAGTTCACTTGTCGCCTTGGATGTCACCACAGGTAAACCGGCCTGGCATTTTCAGACAGTCCACTATGACTTGTGGGATTATGATCTGGGGTCGCAACCGACCTTGATCGATTTTCCCGGTGAAAATGGTTCGATACCGGCATTGGTTCTGCCAACAAAACAGGGTGATATTTTTATTCTTAATCGGGAAACCGGGGAAAGTCTGTTTCCGGTGGAAAATGTCGATGCGCCCACCGGGGGTGTTGAACCCGAAAATCTATCGCATGTACAACCCGTGTCCACCTATCACAACCTGCGTAAACCGCGCCTGACGGAACGCGACATGTGGGGGGCAACCCCGCTTGATCAATTGTGGTGCCGCATTCAGTTTCGCCGGGCTTCCTACGAAGGACGCTTTACACCGCCAACCACGAAAACGCCCTGGATTGAATATCCGGGTTATAACGGCGGCTCTGACTGGGGTAGCGTCGCGGTTGATACCAAACGGGGTATTTTGGTTGCCAATTATAATGACACGCCAAATTTCAACCGTTTGATCACGCGTGACGAAGTTGACAAACGCGGGTTAAAAGCAATTAACGAACAGCCTGGCACCGAAAGCGGTAGCAACGCCGAAGGTGATGGCGACCCTCAGGTTGGATCTCCTTATGGGATTGACGTTAACGCGGGCTGGCGTGTGCCTTTTACGGGTTTGTTATGTAAAGAACCCCCATATGGCTGGATCACAGCAATTGACCTTAAAACCGGTAAAACCCTGTGGGATCATCCTCTTGGCGAAGCGCGTAAAAACGGTCCATTCGGGATCCCGTCTCACTTACCGGTTCAAATCGGCACGCCAAATAACGGCGGACCGCTTGTTACGGCGGGCGGCTTGATTTTCATTGCTGCGGCAACAGATGATTTGATTCGGGCAATCGATATCGAAACAGGTGAAGTCGTCTGGAGCGATGAATTACCTGCCGGTGGGCAGGCTAATCCAATGACGTATGAAGTTGATGGTCAGCAATATATCGGTTTTATGGCTGGCGGCCATCATTTCATGGAAACGGATATTGGTGATTATGTTATGGCGTATGCCCTTCCCACGGGCGAGGGAACGAAATAAACCACGAAATAATCACTGCCAGGATTATCAATATCTTACGCAGTGCCTAGCAGACTGGGCGTCGATGTTGCCGTTTTGGCAACATCGACAGATCTGGTAACCTTGATGCCGCAAATGTTTTTCATATTTGCGGCATCAAGGACCAACTGCAAAAATTTGCCCGTATCTGGAAAATGCAGGGATTATGTACACCCGGCAAAACAACATCCTCGAAAAGATCGCTGACATTTCATCAAACATATAGGTGATGAGGATGTCTGTAACGACCATCAAGCCGTTGATTTGCTAGGAATTAAGCTGCATTTTCCATGATCGTCCCGTTTTAATGGGACATTTCGTCAGCAAAGGCAAAATGAACCTTAACCGCCTTGCTGCGATCCCGTGCCATATCAAATGCGGCAACGGCACCTTCCAAATCAAAGCTTGTCGTAATGATCGGGCGGACATCAATCTTGCCGCTGTCGATGGCATGAACAGCATCGGCATATTCGGTATGGAAACGATGGGTGCCAATAATCATCAATTCCTTGGCAACAACCGGGTTGAACGAAACCGGAATGTCGCCTGCAACGCCAACCTGTACCAAAATACCTTGCGGCCGTAGCATTTTAATGGCCGATTGAATGGCCGGGGCCGCAGCCGAGCATTCAAAGCACACATCAATCTGGCCTTTGCCGTCTTCATATATGGCAAGGTCCCTGGCGTGGGTGGCAATATTTACGGTTTTGGTGGCACCCATTTGGCGGGCCACACCCAATGCGTAATCTTGCAAATCGGTTACAATAATTTCGGCAGCCCCTGCCTGTTTTGCCGCCGCCGCGCATAATGCGCCAATCGGCCCGGCACCTGTAACCAAAACACGCTTGCCCGTCAAATCGCCAGCCCGGCTAACTGCATGAAGGCAAACAGCCAACGGTTCGGCGCAGGCGGCCTGGGCCAAACTGGTGCCTTGGGAAACCGGCACGCATTGTTTAGCATCCAGCGTAATCACATCGCGAAACGCACCTTGCATATGCGGCAACCGAATGGCAGAGCCAAAGAACCGCATATTCAGGCAATGCTGTTGCAAATCCTTCTTACAATATTCGCATTCACCGCAAGGATGACTGGGGTTAAGGGCAACCTTCTGACCAATGGCAAGGTCGGTAACGCCATTGGCAACGGCAATCACGGTTCCGGCAACTTCATGACCCAGAATAATTGGTTCACGCACACGGATCTGGCCGATACCGCCTTCATAAAAATAGTGAATGTCCGAACCGCAAATGCCACCGGCACCTACGCGTACAGTGACCTGTCCATTTTCAGGTGTTGCGACGGTATCGGTTTCAATTCGAACATCTTGCTGCCCATACAGGCGGCAAACACGGGTTTCCATAATTTGATTACTCCATCAAAGACGGCAGCCAGGTCGAAAAGAACGGCACGTAAGACACCAAAAACAGGATAATGATGTTTGTGATCAGATAGGGCACAAGGGCCTTGATCACGGGGCCGAGCGGCGATCTGGCAATATTGGCGCAGATAAACAGGCAGATACCAACTGGCGGGGTTGTCAGACCGATCATAAGGTTCAACACCGCAAATACGGCAAAATGGATCGGGTCAATGCCGACATTCTGGGCCAGCGTCAGGAGCGGCACGAACAGAATGATCAGGGCGGCAATGGTTTCCATGAACATGCCGACAATCAGCAACACCAGATTGATCAACAGGATCACAACATATTTGTTGTCGGTGATGGACAGTACGCCGTCTGAAATCATGGTCGGGATGCGTTCGGAAACCAAAATCCAGCCAAAGACATTGGCAAAGCCAACCAGGGCTAAAATTGCTGCCGCTGTAATGGCACTGTCTATCAAAATTCCCGGAACCGCGCGAATGGGCAGGTCGCGATAGACAAATGCGCCAACGACAAAGGCATACAGGCTGGCAATAACCGCCGTTTCGGTCGGGGTGGCAATGCCGCTGAGCAATCCGCCAATGATCAGGGCGGTCATGGCAAGTGCCCAAAAAGCCCCTAAAAAGGATTTTCCAAGTTCGCCAACACCCTGCCAGGGCTGATGGGGAAAATCGTTTTTAACGGCGATGATATAGGTGGTTACCATCATCGCCAGGCCCATCATCATACCGGGCAAGGCCCCGGCGATAAACATTTTACCCACCGAAATGCCCGATAGGGCACCAACAATAATCATGGGCATCGAGGGCGGAATAATGGGGCCAACGGTGGATGACGCAGCAGTAACCGCGGCCGAAAACGGCGCAGGATAACCTGCACGTTTCATGCCGGGGATCATCATGCCGCCAATGGATGCTGCATCGGCAACGGCGGTGCCCGAAATACCCCCAAACAGCATGGAGCCGGCCACGTTGGTGAGGCCAAGGCCGCCGCGCATCCAGCCAACCATGGCATTGGCAAACCGCACAATACGCGGTGTAATGCCACCACCATTCATCAGGTTGCCCGCCAGGATAAACCCGGGAATACACAGCAAAACGAACACATCCATCCCGGCAAACATTTTTTGCGGAATGATCACAAGTGGCATGCCCTGCATAAGCAGATAACACATTGAAGACAGGCCAAGCGTAACGGCAACAGGCAGGCCGATGATCAGGCCAAGAATAAATACACCCAGCAAAACAGCAAGGCTCATGGCAATTCTCCGGTCTGGCCTTCGGGTTTGCCATTCGAAACCCCGGCAATCATACGCACGACACGCAACGCAGCAAATAACGACAAAAGAATAAGTAAAACAAAAACCGAGGCATGAACAAAATCCATGCGAACCCCAAGGGCAGGGGACGTTTGCCATTTACCAATCGAGACAAACTGCCATGCCGGCATCACCAGTAGCCCGGCAAAAACAGTGGTCAGAACAGCGGATGCAAACAACAGTGTTTTCTGGATCGGGGCTGGCAGAATATCTGTTACCAGTTCCACATTGACCAGTTCGCCATTGCGGTAAGACAGGCCCACACCAAAGGCTGCCATATACAGCAGGCACTGACGGGTAAATTCCTCGGTCCATACCGGTGATTCAGGCAGAAAAGTACGGGCAAAAACCTGGATCAGCACGGTCGCAAAAAGCAATCCAAAGGCAACGCCGGTCATAATCCGGCACAGGGCAATCAACAGGGCATATAAACGGGTGGCGATCACGATAACTCCCCTATGTCGGGAATAGCCCGGTTGCGCCTGGCAACCGGGCTGTTTGGGTCTTATTTCTTTTTGGCAAACAGGTCTTCGACAATCGGGCGAATGTCGTCAGACACGTTTTTCAAAACCGCAGCTTCGGCTTGCTTGGCGAAGGCTGCCTGGTCCACATCAACAAAGGTCATGCCTTTGTCCTGCAATTCCTTGGTCAGGCGTTTTTCGTCATCCAGGAACAGGCCACGTTCAAATTTCTGGGCCCGGTTGGCAGCTTCCATCACGGCTTTTTTGTCCTCATCAGACAGTTTCTGCCAGGTGATTTCCGAAATGGTCAGATAGATCCAGGACCGGACATGTTCGGTCTTGTTCACATATTTCTGCACTTCGTTAAAGCTGGCCGATTCAATAAGGGCCAGCGGGTTTTCCTGTGCATCAATGGTACCAGCCTGAAGAGATGTGAACACTTCGGAGAATGCCATCGGGGTCGGGCGGGCACCAAGGGTTTTCCATACGTCCACAAACAGCGGAACGTTCGGGACGCGCAGTTTCAAACCGTCAAGGTCGGCCGGTGTTTTGATCGGGCGGTTTGATGTCAGGTCACGCGGGCCACGGGCAAAATAGGCAATCGGGCGGATGCGCGCACGTTCAATAATCTGTTCTTCAATTTTCTTGCCAATGTCGCCACTGGCAACTTCGTCCATTTCCTCAAGCGAGGAATAGGCATAAGGTACCGCCAAAAGGGCAGCCATCGGCGCCCAGTTTTGCAGGCTTTCACCGGTAATGGTCATATCGACCGATCCCAGTTGCATGCCGTTGATCAAATCGATTTCCTTGCCCAAAGTTTCGTTCGGGAAAACCTGCACATCAATACGACCATCGGTCAGCTTGGACAGTTCTTCACCAAATTTAACAGCGGCTTTGTGCCAGGCGTTCTGTTCGTTGGCAAGGTGCCCCAGTTTCAGGGTCATTTCGGCGGCCATTGCACTGTGCGTCATCAGCAGTGCCGCAGCCCCGGCCATAAGCATGGTTTTTGTTTTCTTGAACGTAAGCATCATTTTTCCTCCCGTTATGTGGTGATGCCTCAGGGGGACAATACCGGATCGGCATTGTCGAATAGTTCGGATCTTGATTTGGCAATGTCAGGCAGGGTCAGCAGGATTTCGCGGGTATGGCGGCGCATGGCAGCACCGGCCTGTTCCGGGTTTCCTGCCTCGATGGCGGTTAAAATGGCCTCGTGCTGGGCCACAATGTCTTCCATCGAAAACTGAAAATAACTCAGGAAACGAACGCGATCCAATTGCGCACGCACGTCTTCAACCACTTTCCACGCATATGTTTTGCCCGCAGATTCCGCAAGGCAACGGTGAAAATCGTGATCCAGACTTAGAAATGATTTGGCGTCGTTTTTCATGGCGTTGCGCTGGGCCGCGATCAGCTCGCGCAGGCGGTCAATTGCACCGTCGGCCGGGTTGCTGGCAACGTAACTTGCAATGTCGGCCTCAATTGCTTCGCGTACAAAGCGCGCATCAAGCACAGATGAAACCGAAATTTTGCGCACATAAGTGCCGCGTTGCGGGCGAATTTCCAGCAATCCCTCATCGGCCAGCTTGATAAAGGCTTCGCGGACCGGCTGGCGGCTCACATCATAGGATCGTGCCAGTTCAGCTTCGGAAATACGAGCGCCGGGCAAAAGATCGGCGCAGACAATCCGCTCGCGAATAATGCGATGGATCTGCGGGCCAACCGCCTGATCCGGGGAAACGGACCAGTTATATTCGCCGGGATCGGTCATATTTTAACTCCTTGCGTTTTTTGCTTATGATGCATACTACCATACTAGTCAACCATAATCTGTCATGTTATGATGACCATCAGACTTATAGACCGTGGACATGCAGCCACGCCAACACAGAGAGAACAGCATGAAACAAACCTGGAGATGGTTCGGCCCGCACGATTTGGTCAGCATTGACGATATTTGTCAGGCAGGGGCCGAAGGGGTGGTTTCCGCCTTGCATCATATTCCCAGTGGTGCCGTCTGGAGCCCGGCCGAAATCACCAAACGTCAGGCCGAAATTGCCACTATGAAAGACGGTGTGGCGTCCGGTTTGAAGTGGGATGTGGTTGAAAGTCTGCCGGTTTCCGAGGCCATCAAAAAGCAGGAAGGCCCGTGGCGCGACCATATCGAGGCGTATAAACAAAGTTTGCGCCACCTTGCCGCTGCCGGGATCGACATTGTCTGTTATAATTTCATGCCGGTTCTGGACTGGACCCGCACGCACCTGAACTGGCGGTTGCCCAATGGCGCGACCTGCATGCGGTTTGATCTGATCGATTTTGTTGCCTTTGACTGCTTTATTCTGGCCCGTCCGGGGGCGGATGAAGGTTATGAAGCGGCCTTGCTGGCTCAGGCCAAAGAACGCTTTGCCAATATGGATGATGCGCGTCGCGAACAATTAACCCGCACGGTGGCCTTTGGCCTGCCCGGGTCGGTCGAAAAACTGACACTGGATGATTTGCGCGGCTTATTGGCCAGCTATGCCGGTATTGATGCCGAACAACTGCGCCGCAACCTGATCGATTTTCTGGCCGAAGTGGTGCCGGTTGCCCGCGAAGTGGGCATTCGTATGTGCTGTCACCCCGATGATCCGCCCTTCGAACTTTTGGGCCTGCCACGCATCATGTCGACCGAGGACGACTATCGCCGCGTTATTGAAGCGGTTGATTTGCCCGAAAACGGCATTACCCTGTGTTCAGGCTCGCTTGGTGTTCGCGCTGAAAATGATTTGCCAGGCATGATGAAACGTTTGGGCCATCGTGTGCATTTCATTCATTTGCGCAATACCTTGCGTGAAACCGAAGGTCTGCCATGTTCGTTCCATGAAGCCGACCATCTGGGTGGTGACACCGATATGGTGGATCTGATCGAAGCCATTTTGGACGAAGAAACCGCCCGTAAGGCTGCAGGGCGTGCGGACTGGAACATTCCGTTCCGCCCCGATCACGGGCATGACATTTTAGATGACCTCAACCGTCAGGGGCAGCCGGGGTATCCGGCAATTGGTCGCCTGAAAGGTCTGGCCGAATTGCGCGGTATCATGACGGCCCTTATGGCGCGCCCCAATCGCAAACCGGCAGGCTGATGATGACAGTTTCTTCATTAACTCAACAGGATGGCTGGCCGGAAAATTCGCTTTCCAATCGGGGCAACGGCATTGTTCATATCGGGGTAGGGGCTTTCCATCGGGCGCATCAGGCCGTTTATACCCAGCAGGCAATGCTGGCGGCTGGGGGTGATTGGCGCATTATTGGCGTTTCACCGCGCAGCACCGATATTGCCGATCAGCTAAATGCGCAAAACGGCGCTTATTGTGTTGTCGTGCGCAACCCGGCCGGGGATGAATGCCAAACCATTCATGCCATTTCCCATGTTCTGGCCGCTGCGCGCGATGGCGATGCCGTTATGGCCGCCTTGTGCGACCCGGCAATCCGGATTGTGACCTTGACGGTGACCGAAAAGGCTTATGGCATTAACCGTCACACCATGACGATGACAACAGACCATGCCGCCATCGCCCATGATCTTGCCGATCCGCATCATCCAACAGGTGTTTTGGGATTGCTGACCGAAGCCTTGCGCCGTCGCCGGGATGCTGACGTGGCCCCGTTTACCTGTCTGTGCTGCGATAACTTGCCGGAAAACGGCGTTGTGCTGCGCGCCGGAGTGATGGATTTTGCCCGTCATATCGACCCGGACCTTGCGGGCTGGATCGAACAGCACGTCCATTTCCCAAGCGCGATGGTCGACCGTATTACACCAGCTTCAACTGCGCACACTTTTGAAACCGTGCGCGCCATGACCGGGCATGACGATGCCTGTGCTGTTGAAACCGAACCTTTTTCGCAATGGGTGATCGAGGATGATTTCCCAACCGGCCGTCCGGCGTGGGAACAGGCCGGGGTGTTGATGGTCGACGACGTGCGCCCGTTTGAGCATATGAAACTAAGAATGCTAAATGGTAGCCATTCACTGATTGCCTATTTAGGCCAGCTTGCCGGTTTTAAATATGTACGCGATGTCATGGCGGATGACGATTGTGTTGCAATCGTGCGCCGTCATATGGCCGCAGCGGCCAAAACACTTACACCAGTTGCCGAACTGGATTTTGCCGTTTACAGCGACGATCTGATCGCCCGGTTTAAAAACCCGGCCATAGCCCATGAAACCCGGCAAATCGCGATGGATGGTACTGAAAAACTACCCCAACGTTTGCTTGCGCCGGCACACGATGCCTTGTCACAGTCCGACGATATCGCGACGTTTGCTTTCGCGGTTGCCATGTGGATGGCTTATGTTCACAAACTGGTGGCAACGGGCCGTGGCGATGAAATATCCGATCCGAAAAAGGATGCGATCATATCGGCGCTAACGGGTAAGGATAATGCCGCTGCGATTTACGCCGCACTTGTGGCTTTACCCGCGCTGTTTGACCCGCAACTTTTGGCTGTTCCACAATGGCAGCAGGCTGTCATTGCCAGGTTGCATATCATTATCGAAGACGGTGTCATATCAACGCTACAGGCAGAGTTGGCAGGTAAAATCGCCTAGTTCTGGCCTGTTAACGTTGTTGTATTTTTCCATGCCCGCCCGGTTTTGCCTGGCGGGCATGTTGTTTTGTGCAGGCAGGCATATGTACCGATCTGACAGGCCAAGTTGCAAAGGGGGGCTAAAAACACTATTTGCACGCATCAGGCCCTGGTGGTGTATCACGGACAGGCACCTGTGATTATATTGAACTGGAACGAAATTGATGGCACAGCCTTCGCCGCAAATTTTTACGCAGTCCGACGATGCTGTTGCGTTCAAGGCGCAAAAACTGGCGCGTAAAAAACGGCTTGCCTTGTTAACGTTGCTTCTGGCTTGTGGCTGTTTTATTGGTCTGACCATTTATGATCCGGGACATCATAATGTGTGGGTCGGCCTGTTTGTTGCGATGGCCGAGGCTGCGATGGTGGGGGGCCTGGCCGACTGGTTTGCCATTGTTGCCCTGTTTCGCCATCCATTGGGGTTGAAAATTCCCCATACGGCCATCATTCCGCGCAGCAAGGATAAAATCGCCCGCAACCTTGCCGATTTTATTTGCGATCATTTCCTTGGTAAAGACCATGTAATTGATAAAATTCGCGAATTTGATCCGGCGGACCGGTTGGCAAAATATTGTGCTGCGCCCGAAACATCGGCACAAATCGCCGATCTGGTGGTAAAATTTGCTCCGCGGCTGATGTATTTGCTCGACAGTGCCGAATTACAGGAATTTGTTCGGACAACCACGCGCGAAAAACTGCGTGATATGGATGGCGGAAGGCTTTCGGCCCGGTTTTTAACGATCCTGACCCAGGATGGTCGTCATCACGAATTAATTGACAGCTTGTTAAATGACATTGCTGATTTTACCAACAGCGACGAAACCCGCAATATGCTGGCCGATAAAATTGCGGGCGAACTATGGTCGGTTTTGCGCTGGGTTAATCTTGATAAAGCTGTGGCCGATAACATTACCGAAAAGGTGGCCGTCGGCCTGCGCGAACTTATTCAGGATCTGGCCGAAAACAAGGATCACGAACTGCGCCGGAAATTTGAAAGCAAAATACCGCTTTTCATCGATCGTCTTAATACCGATCCGGTCTTACGGAACCGGATAGACCAGTTTCGCGACCGGATGCTGGAAAATCAGGAATTATCCGATTATATCGGCCATATCTGGCGCAAAACCCTTAACTGGATCAAGCAGGATTTTGCCAACCCCAATTCCGAAATTCGCAGGGCGGTGATGGGGGCATCGCGCAATATCGGCACCAAACTTGATGCCGATCCCGACATGAAAATGTGGCTCAATACCTGGATTGTCGGAACAATTGATCCTTATATCGAAGAATATCGCGAAAAAATCCGCAGTTTCATTATGGAGCGGGTAAAGGCCTGGAGCGCGGACGAACTGACAAGCCAGCTGGAACTGGCAATGGGAAGCGACCTTCAGTCGATCCGCCTGAACGGGACCCTTGTTGGTGCCCTTATTGGGGGTATTCTATTTGGGTTGATGCAGTTTATCGGCTGGGCAGCGGGGCAAATGTAACGCCCGAATGCAGGTTTTGCATCCGGGCGTTTGCAACGATGATCAGCCAGATTGAATTAAGCTATATCGTCGTCCCATCGGGGCCAAAAACATGGCAATGCGCAATGTCAAAAAAGGCGGGGACCGTGCTGCCATTAAAGATAACCTGTTGCCCTGCCAGCGACATATTAATGGTCTGTCCGTCCGGGCTTCGGGCGTAAAGCAAGGTTTCATCGCCCAGGTTTTCCACCAGGTCAACTTGCAGGTCCGCCAGTTTGATTCCGCCGGTTTCCTCGCGGTTCAAATGTTCAGGACGAAGGCCCAATGTCACTGGCATGTCGCTTTCAACCGCACGCAAGGCACGCGGCAATTTTATGCTGGCACCACAGGCACGAATAACGGTGGCATCCGCGCTGGTGCTTTCAATAACACCTTCTAAAAAGTTCATTTTCGGGCTGCCGATAAACCCGGCCACAAACCGGTTGACCGGATGATTATATAAATCAAGCGGTCGTCCCACCTGTTCAATCCGCCCGGCATTTAAAACCACAATTTTATCCGCCATGGTCATGGCTTCCACCTGGTCGTGGGTAACATAAATCATGGTGTTGCCCAGCTGGCGGTGCAGGCGGGCAATTTCAACCCGCATTTGCACGCGCAATTCGGCATCCAGGTTCGATAATGGTTCATCAAACAAAAACAGCTTTGGTTCGCGCACAATCGCACGGCCAATGGCAACCCGCTGGCGCTGCCCGCCCGATAATGCCTTTGGCTTGCGCTGTAATAACGGTTCAATTTGCAATACGCGGGCGGCCTGTTGCACACGGGGTTCAATCTCGGCTTTTTTATAGCCCGCCGTTTCCAAACCGAATGCCAGGTTTTTATAAACCGACATATGCGGATACAGTGCATAGGACTGAAAAACCATGGCAATGCCGCGTTCGGATGACACAACCTCGTTCATCCGTTCGCCGTCCATCATCAGGGCGCCGCCGCTGATTTCCTCCAATCCGGCAATCATGCGCAGCAGGGTCGATTTGCCACAGCCCGACGGGCCAACAAAAACGGCAAATTCACCTGGGTCGATTTGCAAATCTATGCCATGGATAACGTCAAATACGCCGTACCGCTTTTCAACTTTTTCCAGAACCACGCTGGTCGTCATGATAGGCCTCCTCCCGAAGGGCTGGTCGTTTTGACCAGTGTTATTTGGTTTTTGCGCGCCATGACGCGTATTTGGGGCTATCGGCATTTACCGGTAATGCGACCTGCGCCCCACTGTCCGATGACTGATAAATGGCCGTTACAAGTTCCAGCGCACGCCTTGCATCAATGCTGCTAACGGGCAGGGGGCCATTGCCGCATAAATAGCGATGGAAATGTTCCATTTGCGTTGTAAAACGCGGGCTAACCGGTTGCCAGTCGCCAATAACCTCGTCAATCTGGCGCTGAACGGCATCATTCGCAGCCAAAATTTTCCACGGGTCCTTGCCCGGGGCATACGGTTCGTGGCTGCTTTCAAATGTCACATTTTCAAAATGTAACCGTAACCGGCTGATCTGTTCCTGTGATCCAAGGGTGCAAGACAACGAAACAAACGCGCCATTGGCCATTTCAAGGCTGGCGCTGGCGCAATCTTCAACCTCAATATCATTAACCCGTGTTGCCACCCGGCCAAAAACCTTGGTAATCGGGCCCATCAGGTGCATCATCATATCGTGCAAATGCAAAGCGTGCGTAACCAGTACGCCGCCCAGTTCCGTATCCCATTTGCCCCGCCATGGCACGGCATAATAATCCGCTGTGCGCAGCCAAAATGTCTCGACCGAACCCATATAGGCTTTACCGGCAATGCCGGCATCGATAATGCGCTTGGCTTTTTCAATGCCATCGCCGTACCGATATTGAAAAATTGGCATCAGGGTGCCTTTGGCGGTTTTCTCGGCTGCTATAATTGCATCCACATCGGCGAGCGACCCGGTCAGCGGCTTTTCGCAAATCACGTGTTTGCCACTGGCAAGGGCCGCAACCACCTGTTCGCGGTGAATGCCCGGCGGGGTGCAAATGTCGATAATATCAATATCGTCGTTTTGCAAACATTCCTCGAACGATGTGGTCCGAACGGGAATGTCAAATTCATCGGCAACAGCGTTCAGGCGGTCTTCATTTAAATCGCAAATGGCAGCAACTTTGAATTTGTCGGGGTGGGGCACATATCCTTCAATAATGTGCGATTTACCAATGCCACAGCCAATAACGGCAACGTTTTTACGGGTCATGTTATTTATCCTCCGAACTGGCAATGTCTTCGGCCATTTTTTGCGCGCTTAAGGCCAGTTCCATGGCATTAAAAACCCGGCTTTGCGGAATGGCGGTTTCGGTGCGGTCGCGAATGTCGGCTAAAAACTGTTTGCCAAACGGCAATTCGATATCGTTGCAATCAATATGGCGCACACCTTTCCTGTCGGTCAGGAACAAATGGTTTGGCCCCTCGCGCCCGCCAATATCTATGTTTTTGCGAATTTCAATTGCCCCATAGGTGCCGGTAATCATCAATCGGCCGTCACCCCAGCTTGGCAATCCTTCGGGGGTAAACCAGTCCACATGGATCAGGCCATTGGCATTGTCCGTCGCCATGTGAATATCGCCAGTATCCTGTAATCCGGGCGTGTCGCTATTGGCGCGGTTGCTAACGCTGGCAGACAGTATTTTGGCGCTGTTGCGGTTGGCAAAAAACAGAAACTGTTCACATTGATGCGATGCAATGTCTGTTAAAATGCCACCATAAAGCGAGCGGTCAAAAAACCAGCCCGGGCGGGTGGGTTTGCGTAAACGATGCGGGCCAATGCCCACGGTATGAATGACTTCGCCAATGGCCCCATCCGCCACCAGTTGCCCGGCCTTTACCGTGGCGCGGTTCTCAAAATGTTCGGAATATAAAATGTTATATATTCGCCCGGTTTCGGCCTGTACGCGCTTGACATCGGCCAGTTGATCAAAGCTGATCATGCCGGGTTTGTCGCTTAAAACGTCTTTGCCATGCTGCATTGCTTTAATTGAAATACCGGCACGTTCGGTCGAAATTGCCGCAGTGACAACAATGTCAATGCTGCCATCTTCCAATATTGCGGCGGGGTCCGTAACACGTTTGGCATCGGGGTATTTTTCACCAAATTCCCTGGCAAAAGCCTCGTCTGTTTCAAAAAAAGAAACCAGTTTTGCGCCAGCCCGGATCAGGCAGTTGCACTGTCCGTAAATATGGTCGTGCTGAATGCCAATGGCGGCAAATTTTATGTCAGTCATGATTACTCCACATCGATTGTGGTTACATCAAAGATGTATGAGGGGTCAGCGTTTCAGGCCGGTTGTGGCAATGCCTTCAATCAGCAGGCGCTGGAAAAACAGAAAGAAGAAAAACACCGGCACCAGCGACAGGGTCGACATGGCAAACAAACCGCCCCACTGTGATGATCCCGAGCTATCGACAAAGGATCGCAAGCCAAGCTGCACCGTGTAATTGTTCATATCGTTCAGATAGATCAGCGGGCCAAAGAAATCGTCCCAGGTCCACAGAAAGGAAAATATCGCCGCTGTTGCCAAAACCGGTGTCGAAAGCGGCAGCATGATTTTCCAGTAAATGCGCCAGGCACTACATCCATCCATGCGGGCGGCTTCGTCCAGTTCACGGGGAATACCGCGAAAAAATTGCACCATCAGGAAAATGAAAAACGCATCGACAGCCAAAAATTTTGGCACCACCAGCGGCAATATCGTGTCGACCCATCCCAGTTTTAAAAACAGCACATATTGCGGAATCAGCGTTACATGATACGGGATCATCAACGTGCCCAGCATGATCGCAAACCAGAAATTGCGGCCGGCAAATTTTAACCGGGCAAAGGCATAGGCGGCTAACGAACAGGCAATCACATTACCGGCAACCGACAACACCGAAATCACCAGCGAATTCCAGAAAAACTGCCCAAATTCAACGCGTAACCCGGTCCATCCCTTCCAGTAGGATGAAAGGTCAATCGCGGATGGCAAAAGCGACGTTGAACTGAAAATCTCGGCTTCGGGCCGAATGGAGGCCGACAGCATCCATAACAGCGGATAAAGCATGATGATGGAAACCACCATCAGCAACGTATGGAAAAGCAGGCTGACAAACCGGCTGCGGCGCGGCGAAATGCTGTCATCCTTGCTGAAAATAGCCAGACTAGTCATCGTAATGCACCCAGAAACGCGCGGTCAAAAACGAGAAAGCGGTAAACAGCGCAATGATCACCACCAGCACCCATGCCAGGGCGGAGGCATAACCCATACGGAAAAACCCGAACGCTTCCTGATACAGATACAGGGTATAAAACAGCGTCGAATTGATCGGGCCCCCGGTGCCGCCTGAAATGATGAAAGCTGGTGTAAAGGCCTTGAAGGCATCAATCGTTTGTACAACCGCGTTAAAGAAAATCACCGGCGTTAGCAGGGGCAGGGTAATTTTGAAAAACTGCCGCCATTTTGAAGCGCCATCAAGGCTGGCTGCTTCATACATGTCGCCTGGTATCTGGCGTAAACCCGCCAGAAAAATAATCATCGGCGATCCAAACTGCCAAATGCTCAGGATAATCAACGTCCAGATTGAATAACTGGGATGGCTGATCCAGCTTGGCCCCTCGATCCCGAATTCAGCCAGAATGCTGTTAACCAGGCCGTCGCTGGCAAAAAGCTGCCGCCATAAAACGGCAATCGCAACGCTGGTTCCCAACAGGGACGGCAGGTAAAATACGGCCCGGTATACCGGTAATCCGCGAATGCCCCGGTTTAAAACCACGGCCACACCCAATGCAAATGCCAGTTTCAACGGAACTGAAAACAGCACGAAAAACAGTGTGACACCCATCGATGCCGCAAATTTTGGATCAGAAGTTGCGATCCGTACGTAATTTGCCATGCCGACCCAGTTTGGTGCGCGCAACAAATCAAAATCGGTGAAAGAAAGATAAAGCGATACAATCGCCGGGCCCAGCGTCAGCCCGAAAAAACCAATGAACCACGGCAATAAAAACATATATCCCGGCCCGCTGCCTTGCCATGCCCGGCCAAGCCAGCTGGTCGGCTGTGGTTTGCGTTGCGGGTGGTGCGGGATGTGCGTTTTCTGGTGTGGCGGTCCTGCTGCGGCGATATTTGCCGCAGCAGGACCTGTCATCTTGTTACCCATAATGCCTAGCTCCGCTCAAGGATCGCCGCTGCATCTGAAACAAAGGCGGCACCGGCATCTTCGGGAGACGTTGTATCAAAGCCGACTTCTTCGTTTTTACGTTTGATCATAAGCTGGATTTCGCCCGCACCCTTTGGCGGGGGTGGGGGCAACGGCCCGGCAAATTTGTCGCCCAGCGACCCGATATATTCAATCTGGATACGGTCAGCTTCCTGTGACTCTTTCTTAAGAACCTCACGCATTTTCGATGATTCCGGTACGCCGCGCTCGACATCAAGCACACGGGCCGCATCCGGGTTATTCACAAAAAAGCTGATGAATTTGGCCGCCGCCTCTGGGTTTTCGGTGTCGCCCGCAACACTGAACAACATGGATGGCTTGCGATATTGCCCCGGTCGGGAATCCCCTGATTTAACCGGGTAGGGGCCCATGGTTAGCGGGTCCTTGTTAATTGCCTGATAGCCAACCAACTGGTTCGAATGGGCAAAACATGCACCCGCACGGCCCTGTGACAATGGGCTGGTTTCAATCGTCAACTGGTCAAGTGATTGCACATCGGCCGGTACGCACGCTTTGCGCTCGCGCATATCAACCCAAAATGAAAACCATTCACTGGCGTCTTTCTCATCAAAACCCAGCTTGCCGTCGGCGGTATAAAGCTGCTTGCCGCGCTGGCGCAACCATGTCTCGAAGGCTGGTTCAAGCCCGCCCTGATCTGCACAGCCGTAAAAACGGCTACGTTTGGTGGTATTGGTCAGTTTTTCACACTGGTCACCAAATTCTTCCCATGTCTGGCCAGGCTGGGGCATATCCATGCCCGCTTCTTCCCAGGCAGCCTTGTTAATCATCATGGCAACCGAATTTGCCCCCAGGCTAATGCCATAGGTTTTGCCATTCACCTGGCCGCCAGCAACGCTGTCCTTGCTGAAATTCGACACATCAAGGGTGCCGTCCGCCATGTATTTATCAAGTGGCAGCAAAACATCCCGGCGGGCATATTCAAAAATGTAGCGGTAATCCATTTGCATCACATCGGGCGCATTGCCGCCGGATGTCTGGGTTGCAAGGCGCGACCAGTAATTGTCCCAGCCTGCACTTTCACCATCTACCTCGATATCGGGGTTGGCGTCCTGAAAAAGGTCCACTACCTTATATGTCCGCTCGGACCGGGCCTGGGACCCCCACCATAATAACCGCAAGCGAACATCCCGGGCAAAGGCGATCCGGGGGTTTATCACGCCAAGGGCAAGGGCACCCGCCCCACCGGTCAGAAATGCACGCCTGTTTATCGAAAACGTCATCGTCATCCTCCCTGCTGGTTCGCCATTCAAGTGGCGTTTTTGTGGGTATGGTTGTTCTAAATAACTATTTAGTTACAATTAGGGCAATTGAGATCCGAAGTGTCAACTGTTTCTTGCAAGTAATTTGGCAAACAAAACCTACGTATAGGTTCCGGGTTTATTTGTTCGGACAGACTCTGCCAAATACTGAAAATATCATTGTCAGTATGCAGATTTGGCATTCTCTATGGCGGCGCAGCATTGTTTTGTGCGCTGCAAATGATCACGGCATTTCGGCCTCGATAAAATGCCGTGATTTGATTGTTTGTTTTGGAACGTTTAGTTTCGGTCCAAAATTTGCGAGGCTTCCTCAACAAGTCGCGCACCGGCTTCGGCGGGGCTTAAAACGTCAAAACCCACCTGTTCGTTAACCTGTTTGAACAGTACCTCAATTTCACCCGCACCCAGCGGCGGTGCCGGAGGCAATGGCCCAACCAGATCATCGCCAAGCGAAGCGATATATTCGACCTGCATTTTGTCGCCATCCCCTAGCTCGGATTGCACGCTTTTACGGACAGCAGCCGACACCGGCACACCCCGTTCAACGCCTAAAACCTTGGTCGCGACCGGGTCGTTAACAAAAAAGCTGATAAATTCGGCTGCTTCCTTGCCATGGTCTGAGCTGTTCGCAATCGAGAAAAATTGCGATGGCTTCAGATATTGTCCTGGGCGGGATTTGCCCGCCTTGACTGGATAGCACGTCATTGCCAGTGGATCCTTATTGATCGCAATATATCCAACAATCTGATTTGAATGAACAAAACAGGTTGCCGCGTGCCCGGTCGAAAGCGGATTGGTATCAATGGTGTCTTTTGACAGGGATTGAATATCGGCGGGAACACATGCCTGTCGTTTTCGCATATCCGCCCAGAACTCAAACCATTCGGTAATTTCCTTTTCACCGAAATCAAGTTTGCCGTCATCAGTATAAAGTTCTTTACCGTTCTGGCGCTGCCAGCACTCAAATGCCTTGTCCTGGCCGCCTTCATCGGTACAGCCATAAAAATTACGACGTTGGGTTTTGCGGGTCAGTTTTTCGCATTGCTCGCCATAATCTTCCCAGGTCATTCCTGCATGGGGAATATCCAGGCCGGCTTCCTGCCACGCGGCTTTGTTAATAACAACAGTGGCCGAATTTTGCCCTAAATTGACACCATAAAGTTTATTATCAACCCGTCCGCCATCCAGGCCGATCTTGCTGAAATCCGTAACATCAAGTGCGCCCGATTCAATAAACGGGTCCATCGGGGCTAATACACCACGCCGGGCATATTCAAATATATAGCGGTAATCCATCTGAATAATATCTGGTGAATTGCCGCCGGATGTCTGGGTTGCCAGCCGGGGCCAGTAATTGCTCCAGCCCGTACTTTCGCCTTCAATT
Source organism: Thalassospira sp. NFXS8 (assembly GCF_040148805.1). NCBI lineage: Bacteria > Pseudomonadati > Pseudomonadota > Alphaproteobacteria > Rhodospirillales > Thalassospiraceae > Thalassospira > Thalassospira sp. NFXS8. Next base: position 377,499 of record NZ_JAGEMF010000003.1, read on the forward strand.
GCAATGTCGGGGTGCGACCTGGTGTATAGGTCAATCACTTTAAATGTGCGTTCAGCGCGGCTTTGTGACCCCCACCATAATAAACGCAAGGCGGTTTTATCCTGGGCAAAGGCACGCCGCCCGCCCAGCATGGCAAGGGACGTAGCACACATCCCACCGGCTATAAATTGCCGTCGATTAATGGTTAAATTCATTGGTTATCCTCCCTGATTAGCCGTTTTTTGTTGTGAGGCCTGCGGTAGAACTTGAATTAAATAACCAATTGGTTACAATTAAAGGGAAGGGCCAAACGCCTGTCAAGAAGATGTTTGAAATTCAGCCATGTGTTGTTGATTTTTTTTACAAGTGTGCTGTTTTCTGGGGCAATCACAATCTGTGGCAGCTGTTTTTCTCAAAAATATTTATCAACCGGGGGATGAATGACCGACTCGCAATCCAGGCCGAAGCCAGCCAAAACCAAATCAAAAACAGGCCAGCGTGACCCTGAAAGAACCCGTGCCCTGATCCTTGAGGCTGCGACCAGTGAATTTGCCGAAAAAGGTATTGGCGGGGCGCGAGTCGATGCCATTGCCGCCCGCGCCGGTACCAACAAAAGAATGCTCTACCATTATTTCGGCGATAAGGATCAGCTCTATACAGCGGTTTTGGGCAACGCCTATGCCGGTATTCGAAATGCCGAAAAAAAACTTAATCTTTCCGGGCGCACACCAGAGGACGGAATCCGCGAACTTGCTTTATTTACATGGCATTACTTCGTTGATCATCCCGAATTTCTAAGTCTTTTGGGCACCGAAAACCTGCACCGCGCCGAATACCTCAAACAGCTTTCCTACATTCCCGAAATGCATTCGCATTTTATAACCGAGCTGGCACAGGTTCTGAAACGAGGCGAAGCCGACGGCGTTTTTCATGCGGGCATAGATCCGCTGAATGTTTATCTGACAATGGCCTCGATGACCTGTTTTTACCTGAATAATCACTACACGCTTTCAACGATTTTTGGCCGCGACCTTATGTCCGGCGACAATCTGGACGCGTGGATGCAGCAAATCGTCTCTGTCACCCTGGCATCTATTCGCGCGCGTTAAAATTGTCGCGCTGTTGTTTTTCTGTTGACAAGGGCGTCGTCGCTTGGCCTTCTTGTAACCAGTTAGTTACGTCGCGATGGTGATGGTGAAAATTGCTCATCTGCCAAAAACAAGCGACCGGACGGGAGGAAAAAATGACACGTATCGGGATTATCCTGCACGGTGTAACCGGGCGCATGGGCTATAACCAGCATCTGGTGCGCTCCATTCTCGCCATTCGCGATCAGGGGGGGATTGATCTGCCATCGGGTAAACGCCTTGTCGTCGATCCGATTATTGTTGGTCGTAATGCCGACAAAATAGAATCTCTTGCCAAAAAACACGGTATCGAACGCTGGACTACCGATCTGGACGCCGCCCTTGCCAACCCCGAAGACAGTATCTTTTTTGATGCCGGTACGACGCTGATGCGTGCGGAATTACTGTCAAAGGCGCTTGATGCAGGCAAGCATGTTTATTGTGAAAAACCGATATCCGATGATTTGCAAGTTGCCATAGATCTCGCAACCAAAGCTCGAAATTCCGGTCTGAAACATGGTGTAGTACAGGATAAATTGTTCCTGCCCGGTTTGCGGAAACTCGCTCTTTTGCGGGATTCCGGTTTTTTTGGGGAAATCCTCTCGGTCCGTGGTGAATTTGGTTATTGGGTTTTTGAAGGGGACTGGGGTGTTCCTGCCCAGCGACCGTCCTGGAATTATCGCAAGGGGGATGGTGGTGGCATCATTCTCGATATGCTGTGTCATTGGCGCTATGTCCTCGATAACCTGTTTGGCAATGTCAAATCGCTGTCGTGCATCGGGGCAACCCATATTCCCAAACGTATTGACGAAAATGGTCAGCCTTACCCCTGCGACACCGATGACGCGGCCTATGCCACGTTCGAACTCGAAGGCGGCGTCATCGCGCAAATCAATTCATCCTGGGCGGTGCGGGTGCGCCGGGATGATCTGGTAACGTTTCAGGTCGATGGCACCCATGGTTCTGCCGTTGCCGGGCTTACCAAATGCTGGACCCAGCACCGGGTAAATACGCCCAAGCCGGTCTGGAACCCCGATCAGCCGCAAACGATTGATTTTTACAAAACCTGGGACGAAGTGCCCGATACCCAAAATTTTGATAACGGGTTCAAGGCCCAGTGGGAAATGTTCCTGCGTCATGTCGCCGAAGATACACCATGGCCCTATGGCCTGGAAGCCGGGGCCAAGGGCGTGCAACTGGCTGAACTGGGCCTTAAATCCTGGGCCGAACGTCGCTGGCTTGATGTTCCCGATCTGGAGTTTTAAGCCATGCTTGCACTTGATCTTCCCCGGGATGGTAAACTGGTTTCCTACCAGCTGACGGGTGACCCAATAGTCGTTAAAAAACGCGAGGCCGCGGATTTTCCCCGCATTGCCTATGCGGCGGCTCACATCGTTGCCGATCCGATGGTGGCGCATGATCCATGGCTGGAACCTGCCATCGACTGGGACCGAACGCTGGCTTTTCGGCATCGTTTGTGGGATCTGGGCCTTGGTGTGGCGGAATCAATGGATACCGCCCAGCGCGGTATGGGCCTTGGCTGGAATGAAGCCCGCGAACTGATTATCCGCTCGCTGGCCGAAGCCAAAAATCGTCCGGGCGCCCGTATTGCCTGTGGCGCCGGGACAGACCATTTGGCACTGGACCCCAGGGTGACAATTGAAGATGTCATCGCCGCTTACGAACATCAAATTGAAGCCATCGAAGCCCATAACGGGCAGATCATTTTAATGGCCAGCCGCGCCCTTGCCGCGATCGCCAAAGGGCCGGAGGATTATGCCCGCGTTTATGGGCGTATTCTGTCGCAAGTCAAACAACCCGTCATTATTCACTGGCTTGGCGAAATGTTTGATCCTGCCTTGCAAGGATATTGGGGCGGTGATGACCATATGGCGGCAATGGAAAACTGTCTGGCGATCCTGGCGGACAATGCGGCGAAAATTGACGGCATCAAAATTTCCCTTCTTTCAAAAGAAAAGGAAATCGTCATGCGCCGCAAACTGCCCGCCGGGGTGCGCATGTATACGGGCGATGACTTTAATTATGCCGAACTGATTGCCGGTGACGAACAGGGCCATTCCGATGCGTTGCTGGGCATTTTTGATGCAATTGCGCCAGCGGCATCCATGGCACTTGCCGCTTTAGGTCGTGGCGATAACGACCAGTTCTTTGATGTGTTAAATCCGACTGTGCCGTTATCACGCCATATCTTTCGTGCGCCCACACGGTTTTATAAAACCGGCGTTGTTTTTCTGGCCTATCTCAATGGGTTGCAAAACCATTTCACCATGATCGGTGGTCAGCAATCCACGCGCTCTATCCTGCATTTGGCCGAACTTTTCCGTCTTGCCGATCAGGCCCGTGTTTTGGCCGATCCGGAAATGGCCGTTGCCCGAATGAAACCGGTTTTAGCCCTGCACGGCATTGAAAGCGGGCGTTAGGGGGTAATCATGGCCGACTATCCAGACATTCGTGTCATTAACATTGCCGCATTTGAACGCACAACACCGTTCCGCTTTCCTTTCCGGTTTGGTGTGGCAAAGGTAACGCAGGCGCCGCAACTTTTTGTTCGTGTCGTCATCGAAGACGGGCAGGGGCGATCCGCCATGGGTCAGTCGGCCGAAATGATGATGCCCAAATGGTTTGATAAATCCGCCGATCTGACAACGGATGATAACATCAACCAGCTACGCCGGTCTGTCACACTGGCGATGGAGGCCGTTCAAACTGCGGGGCAGTCAACGCCTTTTGGTTTGCATGCACGGATTCTGGCCGATCATGGCGAGGCCTGCCGTCAGCATAACCTGCCGGGGCTGGTTGCATCCTATGGTCTGGCACTGGTTGACCGCGCCATTATTGACGGGTTCTGTCGGTTGCACGGTTTAACTATTGCCCGTGCTGTGCAAACAAATGCCCTTGGCATCACCAGCGAGACGACGCCGGATCTATCCGGTTTTGATCTTTCCGGCTTTTTGGCAAAACGGGTGCTTCGCCCGTCAATTGCCATTCGCCATACCGTTGGTTTGGGCGATGTTCTCTGGAACCGCGACCTTGCCAAGGCAGACCAGCTTAACGATGGCCTGCCACAAACGCTGGAAGATGTCATTGCCACCTACGGTCATCGTTTTTTCAAACTAAAGGCATCGGGTCATATTGATCAGGACATTTCCCGCCTGCTTGCCATTGCCAATGTGCTGGACCAAAAGGTCGGGCAGTATCAATTAACCATTGATGGCAATGAACAGTTTGAAAATGACGACCATGTTGCCAACCTGATTGGCCGGATCGAGGGCGAAGGCGGGCTTAAAAATCTGTGGCAATCCACGCTGTTTCTGGAACAACCCGTTGCCCGTGCTGCCGCATTGTCACAGCCCCTGGGGGATTTACGCACAAAAATTCCGTTCGAGATTGACGAAAGCGATGATGCAATCGGGGCTTTTCTTGCTGCAAGGGATTTGGGATATCGCGGCATTTCGTCAAAATCCTGCAAGGGGTTTTATCGTGCCATTCTAAATTGTGCCCGTGTTGCCAGCTGGAACAATACAGCCGGTTCGGATCAATACTTCATGTCCGCCGAAGATCTGACAACCCAGGGCGGCCTTGCCCTGCAACAGGACCTTGTTTTGGCAAATCTGATCGGGGCGCGCCATATCGAACGCAACGGCCATCATTATGTCGCCGGGATGGCTGGCGCATCACCCGCCGAGCAGGCGGAATATTTAAACCTTCATCCCGATCTTTATCACGCCACAGCCAACGGCCAGGCACGGTTATCGATCCAGAACGGGCAGGTTTCCCTAGCCAGCAGCAACGATGCCATTGGTCTGGGCTGCGCCGTTACGCCGGACTGGAAAGCAATGGCACCGCTGGCATTTTGACACATTAAAAACCAACAAAAATGCCCGGCCAAACCGGGCAATAAGGGAGGATAACAATGTCTGCCGATGGGTTATCGATTAATCTTGCAACCGTGCGCGAACAATGGGGTTTTGCCGAGGCCGTCGATGGCTGTTTACGCCACGGCATCACCGCCATTGCCCCGTGGCGCGAACAAATCGCCAAAATTGGCCTCGCTGAAGCCTCACGCATTGTGCATCAAAACAACTTGCATTTAACCGGTTTGTGCCGGGGCGGTTTTTTCCCCGCCGCCACAGCCGATAAACGCGCCGCCGCAATAGATGATAACCGCCATGCCGTGGATGAAGCCGCCGAACTGGGGGCGGATTGTCTGGTTTTGGTGGTTGGCGGTCTTCCTGAAAATTCCCGTGATATTGTTGCTGCCCGGCAAATGGTGGTTGATGGCCTTGATGCCCTGTTGCCCCACGCCCGGGCCTGCAATGTCCCCCTGGCAATAGAACCCTTGCACCCGATGTATGCCGGCGATCGTGCCTGTGTAAACACGCTGGGCCAGGCCCTTGATATGTGTGAAATATTGGGCCCGGGAATTGGCGTTGCCATAGATGTGTATCACGTCTGGTGGGATCCAAGCCTGGCCACCCAAATCGCGCGTGCCGGAAAGATGAATGCCATTCTCGCCCATCATATTTGCGACTGGCTGGTGCCCACCCGCGATATGCTGACCGATCGGGGCATGATGGGCGACGGCGTCATCGACCTTCCCGCCATTCGCCGCATGGTCGAGGCCGCAGGGGTAAAACCAAAACAGGAAGTCGAAATCTTTTCCGCACAAAACTGGTGGTTAAAACCCGGTGACGAGGTTTTGAAAACCTGCATTGAACGTTACGAAAACAACTGTCAGGCCGATAGCCCCGCCTAGTTCATATGTGAATATAAACAAAATCCATGCCGTTGCCTGGCGCGCATGAAAAAACAGAATTTCCGGCCCGCACCCTGACCGCATCTTTTGGCAACGGGGTGTATTTACGTCGCCCCCAAAAGCGGCGACCTGTCAGAGAGGATCAACGTCATGGCCCAAACCGAAACAACATCCAAAACAGAAAGAAGAAGTTACGTTTTAATTGGCACGGGCAACCGGGGCACAACCATGTGGGGGCGCGATTTGCTGGCCGGTTGGTCCGAGCATGTTGATCTGGTTGCGATCATAGATAAAAATGAACTGCGTGCCCGGCGGGCCCGCCATATGATCAAAAGCAACGCGCCAATATTTTCCAGCGTCGAAGAGATGCAAAAAGCTGGCATTGCCCCGCAAATGGCAATGGTCTGCACACCGGACGATACCCACGACGAAATCGTTGTGCAAATGCTTCAGGCCGGTGCCGATATCATTACCGAAAAGCCGATGACAACAACGGTCGAAAAAATTCGCCGGATGCTCGAGGCCGAAGCACGCAGCGGCAAACGTATTGATGTGTCTTTTAACTATCGTTATTCGCCAACGGCCGCCCGTATCAAGGAATTGCTGATGCAAGGTGCCATTGGTAAGGTGACATCGGTTGATTTCCACTGGTATCTTGATACCGCGCACGGGGCCGATTATTTCCGCCGCTGGCATGCTTACATTCGCCATTCCGGCAGCCTGTTTGTCCATAAGGCGACACATCACTTTGACCTGCTAAACTGGTACCTCGACAGTACCCCGCAAACAGTTTCGGCCTTTGGCAAATTGTTGAATTACGGCAAAAACGGCCCGTTTCGCGGCGACCGCTGCCAAACCTGCCCCCATACGGTGGATTGCAATTATTTCTTCGATATTTCCAGCGATCCGTTTCTGGATGCCCTTTATGAAGACCCGGCAAAAGAAGACGGTTATTTCCGTGATCGCTGTGTGTTTCGCGAAGATATCGATATCCCCGATACAATGGTCGCCAATATCGGATATGCCAATGATGTGCAGGTGTCCTATTCGCTAAATACTTTCCAGCCCATCGAAGGGCATCATATTGCTTTTAACGGCACCAGGGGCCGGATTGAACTGCGCCAACACGAAGATCAGCCATGGGATATGCCCGATCAGGACGAAATCCTGTTAATTCGCAATTTCCCTAATGATGGTGAAGAAAAACTGGAACGCATTATTGTCCCCCATGCGGAAGGCGGCCATTACGGCGGTGATAACCGGATGCGCGATATGATTTTCAAGCCCGGCCAAACCGACAAATTGCACCAGCGCGCCGGGGCCAGGGCAGGGGCCTATTCGGTATTATGCGGTATTGCCGCACTCAAAAGCGCAAAAACCGGTGAAGTCGTAAAAATTGACGACCTCATGCCCGATATCGCCACGTCATAAGGCATTCAAACAGGGGCATATCAAAGGGTATGTTCCTGTTTTTCCAGGCTGGAACGCGGCACGCCAAAATCATCGGCAAGAACGGCAAGCTGATCATGGATTTCTTCCAGCAAATCCATCTTGGCCGATGAAACCCGCTGAACAATGCCAATCTGACGAAATACCTGTGGTTCGCCAAATGGCCGGATCAGAAATTTTTCCGGGCTTTCACGCACGGCAATATTTGGCACAATCGTTGCCCCCAATCCTGCCGCAACACATTCAACAATTGCCGAAATCGTATCAATTTCGGCGGTGTCGTTGGTCACGATGCCCATTCGGGCCAGTTCCATATCAATCAGGTGTGCAAGTGGCACATTGCTGCGAAACCGTACCATCGGCAATGTTTCCAGCATTTGGCGCGCCGACATTTCCGGGGTGCCTTGCGGTGCAATCACCACAAGCGGTTCGCGAATAAAGGGCCGCCACACCAGATTTTGCGGAATTCCCAGTTGCTCGGCAACAATCGCCATGTCAAGCCGCCCGGCCTGTACATCGCTGATCAATGTGCTTGAAAGCCCCACCCGTAAATTAATCCGCAATCCCGGATATGTATTGCGTAACGCCACAATCGCGCGCGGTAAAAGACCAATTGTACTGGTCCGAACCGACCCGATGCTTAACGTGCCGGTTTTACGCTGGCCTTGCAGGGCGCTTTTTGTATCCTCCACCATATGTAAAATGGAATGCGCTGTTTCCAGTAATTGAAGGCCATGTGTGTTCAAGGTCGGCGGGCGGGTTTCCCGGTTAAAAAGTTCCACCGCAAGCTCGGTTTCCAGGGCATGCATTTGCTGGCTCACGGCCGATGGCGTTAAATATACCACCTCTGCCGCCCGGGCAAATGTGCCATGTTCGGCAATTGCAACCAGGGTCCGAAGCTGGCGTGTATCCATTTTAACTCCAGATAAACTTAATCTATTCGGAAATATTATTCGCTTTCATAAAATATATCTACCGCTAATCTCTGATCTCATAATCAACATGTCAATCAGACAAAAATACTGGGAGGAACGATGTCGGGTTTTTTACACCGCATCAAAACCGCTGGGGCCATTCATGACTAAAAATGGAACCATCGTTGTCACCGGCCCCTTTCTTGACGAAGCCGCATCCGCCCTGATTTCCCAGGCAGATTTCAGTGTAGTGCATACACCGGCCTATCCGTCCGACGAGGTGCTGGTAAAATTCATGAAAGACCACGCCCCCAAGGGGATTATTTCGCGGATGGGTCAGTTTGGGCATGTCGCAATGGACGCGGCCCCAAATTTACAGGTCATTTCCAAACATGGTGCCGGTGTCGATAATATCGACGTTGCTGCCGCCAGCGAACGGGGCATACTGGTGTTGCGTGCCCCCGGTGCCAATGCCCTGTCTGTTGCTGAACACACACTTGCCCTGTTACTGGCAACGGTTAAACAGATCGTCCCCCTGGATCAAAGCCTTCGGGCAAACCGCTGGGACAAACCAGGTTTTGTTGGTCGCGAAATTGCCGGTATGTGTCTGGGGCTTGTCGGTTTCGGGGCCATTGCACAACATACGGCCCGGCTCGCTCGTGGTTTTGGGCTAAACGTTTTGGCCTACGACCCGCTTCCCCACGACGAGATGTTTGCCAATGCGGGCGTTACCCGCTGTCATACGCTGGAAAACCTGTTTGAAACAGCCGATATTGTTAGCCTGCATTGCCCGCTTTTGCCTGCCACCCGTTATTTGATAAATGCCGAAACCATCGCCACGATGAAACCGGGCAGTTATCTGATTAACACCGCACGGGGCGGGCTGGTAAACGAAGCCGATTTGTTGCTGGCTTTGCAAAGCGGGCATATCGCTGGTGCAGGGCTCGATACGTTTGAACACGAACCCCCCGTTGCCGATAACGCGCTTTTGCAGCATCGCGCAATTGTTGTCACCCCGCATGTTGCCGGTGTTACCGCAAGTGCAGGGCAGCGTGTCGGTATCGCGGCGGTTTCCGGTGTTATCGCGCTGTTGTCGGGGGGCGATGTAACGCCTGATCGAATTGTGAACCCTGAAATCCTGAAAAACGGCTCTGCCCGCCTGCAACGCAGCACAGCAGCCGAATAAATAATTACGCAATAAAGGGAAGAACCATGCCAGTTGGAAACCGGATTTTGCCGCGCACGCGCAAGGTTGCCGATACTATTGTCGCCGATTTTCGGCAATTGCCTGTCGCAAATATCAGCGACTGTATGGGGCGTGTTTTTGCCGGCGGCAGTCGCCTGCGCCCCATGCATCGCGACGGGGTGCTGGCAGGTCCGGCCTTAACCGTTCGCAGTCGCCCGGGCGATAATCTGATGTTGCACAAGGCCATCGACCTGGCCGAACCGGGCGACGTTATTGTGGTTGATGCCGGTGGCGATGTCACCAATGCCCTGATCGGCGAACTGATGCTGGCCCATGCCATTAACCGGGGGGTTGCCGGGTTTGTTCTTTACGGTGCCTTGCGGGACCTGGACGCCTTTCGTCGCGTTAACCTTCCAACCTATGCCCTGGGTGTTACCCATCGGGGGCCTTACAAACATGGCCCCGGTGAAATCAACACCGCCATCGCAATTGAAGGCATGGTAATCGAACCGGGTGATCTGATTGTGGGGGATGCCGACGGTGTTGTGTCGGTTCCCTATCATGATACGGCATATGTGTTACAGGCTACGCGTGAAAAACAGGCAGCCGAACATCGGCAAATGGCCAATATTGAAAACCGTACCAACGACCGTAGCTGGGTGGATAAAGCACTTCTTGCCGCCGGGTGCGAGATTGTCTCGGCGTGACCATTCGTGAAACGTTGCGCCCTTTGTCAAATACCGGTTTTGCCTGGTATCTGGCGGGGAATACCGGCTCAATTGTCGGCACCTGGGCGCAGCGGGTGGCCCTGTTATGGATTGCATGGGAGCTAACACAATCAACAACGGTGCTGGGCCTACTTGCCATGGCCGATCTGTTGCCTTCAGTTGCCATTGCGCCGCTTGCCGGTACCATTGCCGATCGTTACGACAGGCTCTCGCTGGCAAAAATGCTGCAATGGGTGTCGGTTTTGCCGCCGATGTTATTGCTCGGCCTGTCATTATCCGGGCAGCTTGGGATTGAATGGATCGTTGCTGTTGCGGTTGCAACAGGGGTGATCAACGGGTTTGATCATCCAATACGGATGGTTCTTGTGGGCAGTCTGGTTGAACGCGCGCGTGTTGGCGGGGCTGTTGCCCTTAATTCGATGACGTTCAATCTGGCGCGCATGATCGGGCCGGTTTTTGGCGGGCTGGCGATCGCAGAAAAGCTGTTCTGGCCGCTTTTTTTGTTCAATTGCCTTAGTTATATCGGTTTTGCGATTATTTTGGCGCGGTTGAAATCAAGTACCGTGCCCCAAAAGGCAACGGAACATATGGTTGCTACGGGAAACTGGTCGGCAGTTTTTTGCAGCCTCAAATCTGTGCAGAAATATCTGCTGGCATATTTCCTATTAATTGCCTTGTGCTTTCGCCCGGCATTTGAATTGTTGCCTGCATTGGCCGAAAAACTGAATGTTTACGGGGTTACGGCTGCCGATGGTTTTTCAATCCTGACTTTTTTTCAGGGGTTTGGCGCCACGATCGGGGCGATCTCGGTGTCATTTCTTCTGACCCGGTTTTCGCCCCTCTATCTGATCATTGCCAGTGGTGGCGGGGCAGTGGTCGGGATGACCCTGTTCCTGTCATTTGACGGTTTGTACATGGCCGCAATCTGCCTTGCCATGTTGTCCGGGGCCATTTTGGCTAACGGTATTGTCACGCAGGTCGTTTTGCAAACCGGGGTCCCTGATCATGTCCGGGGGCGGGTTCTGTCCCTCTATACCATGATTTTCCGGGGGATCCCTGCGCTTGGGGCGCTGGCTATAGGTATTCTTGCCGATGCGGTATCGCTCCATGTTCTGTTCCTGGCAGGATGCCCGCTTGTCCTTGCGATGACCTTTGTTATCGCTCGCTTAAATCCGCAATCTTTGACTGAAAGAGAGGTGTAAATAAGAAATTCTAATTTAAAGATGAATTTATATTCTCTTTCATAAATAAAAACTGCTGTTATAGGCTTATACCTGAAAAAAGGGAGGAACAAATGAAACTAAAAACACTCATCGTTTCCGTATGTCTGGTCGCGGGATTTGCCACCAGTGCAATGGCTGAATACCCGGAAAAGAAAATCGAAATCATTGTCGGTTATTCGGCTGGCGGCGGAACAGATGTTATGGCGCGCACAGTTGCCCCGTTTCTTGAACGTTATTTGGGAAATGACGCCACTGTCGTCGTCAAAAACATGCCCGGTGCCAGTGGCCAGATCGGGGTAACCGAAGTTGCAAATGCCAAACCCGACGGTTACACAATTGGCACCTATAACCTGCCGGGCATGATGGCCCGCACACTGGACCGCAAGGCAGGTTATTCGGCAGACAGCTTCACGTATCTTGCCAATGTGGTTGATGACCCCAACGTCATTGTAACGCCCAAAGGCAGCGATATTACATCAATGGACAAACTGGTTGCTGCCGCGCGTAAAGAACCGGGCGGGATGACGGTTGGAATGTCCAGTCTGGGCGGGGATGACCATTTTTTCCTCATCCGCTTGCAAAAGGAATCCGGGGCGGAATATACAATTGTTCCGTTCAAAGGGTCGGCACCCGCCCGCACTGCGGTCATGGGCGGGCATGTCAATATGGGTATTTTCAACCTTTCCGAAGTTCTTGGGTTTCGCGATGACCTTAACATTGTTGGTGTTGCCCGCCCGGAACGGTCTGATCTGGCCCCAAATGTTCCGACATTTGCCGAACAGGGTTTTAACGTTGTAAATGGCTCGATGCGGGGTTTCGTCGCACCCGCCAATTTGCCAAAGGATGTCGAGGACAAACTGGTCGACGCCTTTAAAAAAGCCTATCAGGACCCGGAATTTACCAAGGCGATGGTCGCGTCGGGCAACCCGGTAAGTCTGGCTGCCGGTGCCGACTTCAAGGCATTGAACCAGGAACAGTTTGAATTTGCCAAAAAGGTTTGGGAAACCACTCCCTGGAAATAGGAAACAATGATCTGAACGGGGCCTTCGGGCCCCGTTTAAACCCCGTATTGTCTTTGGGTTTTCTCCCATTGTTTCTGTTTGCTACCCCATCTCACCACATATGGTTGCTTTTGATGCCGTCAGTTGGCACCAGGCCGTTTTAATACTGCAGCAATGTAATGTTGGGTGTATGGGCTGTTTTCCCTAAACCGAAAGACTAGCAATATGAAGAACCCTGCCGGTTCCCGTATTTTGCAGGCTGACATCATCGCCGGCCTTGTAATTGTTGCATGTAGTGTCTGGTTGCTTACCGAAACCCGCGACATGCCCCCCATGAGTGCGCTTTTACCTGTCGTTATGTTATGTGCGATGGCGTTGATGGGCATCATTTTGATCGGGCGTACTTTTTTGAAACCCGATCTCAGGTCTGATCGTGCGGTTTTTGTCGCACCACGGCGTTTTTTCCTGGTCGTTTTTGCTATTGGGGCCTACGCGCTCGGCGTTGCCACGTTAGGTTTTTATACGTCAACCACCCTGATGGTGCCCTCGGTTGCATGGTGTTTTGGCTATCGCAAACCGTTTGGTCTGGCCCTTGCCACTGTCATTTTCGTCGGCGGAATTGCGCTGATTTTTCTGGTGTTGATGAACCAGGATTTGCCAACCGAATTTTTTGCCAGCTAACCCGGGAGACTATGGATGTATGGAAATCTGATCGATGCCCTGCCCAGTGTTCTGGGGTGGGCCAATCTGGCCGCTGTTGTCGTGGGGGTTCTGGCCGGTATTTGCGTCGGTGCTTTGCCCGGGCTTAGTGCCACGATGGCAATTTCAGTGTTAATACCGTTTACATTTGGGCTGGACCCGCTTGTGGCACTTGGCATGATGGCCGGTATTTATAATGGTGCCATGTATGGAGGGGCCATTCCCGCGGTTCTTTTGCGTATTCCAGGTACACCAGCGGCTGTTGCCACCAGCTTTGACGGTTATCCAATGGCGCAATCGGGGCGGGGTGGTTATGCCTTGCAAGTGGCTGTGGTTTCCTCGGCCATTGGTGGCATTGTCTCGGCGGTTGTTCTGATGCTGCTAGCACCACCCCTGGCAAAGGTAACCCTGCTTTTTGGCCCCGCCGAAATTTTCTGGGTCGCTGTCTTTGGCTTGTCGTCGATTGTCTTTTTACTGGGCGGGGATCCGCTAAAAGGGCTTATTAGTGCTGCTTTTGGCGTCACGGTTTCGTTAATCGGATCAGACACCATAACCGGCTATGATCGTTTGACATTCGGGCATCTTGAATTGCTCGATGGGATTAATATTGTTGTTTTGCTTGTTGGCCTTTACGCCTTGCCACCGGCAATTGACTTGCTTGAAGATCCGTCCTTTGAAGGAACCGGTAAGCGTTTTACACTTGGCACTGGAAGTATCTGGAAAGCCATTCCCAGCATGTTGCGGTTCTGGAAAACCTGGATCCGTTCCAGTTTTATTGGTGTTCTTGTCGGCATTTTGCCTGGTGCCGGTGGTTCGATGGCTGCTTTCCTTAGTTATAACGAAGCCCGCCGTGCCGCCAAAAACCCCGATGACTGGGGGAAAGGCGAACCTGAAGGCGTTGCCGCAGCTGAAACAGCCAACAATGCCGATACCGCATCAGCCATGATTCCGGCCCTGACACTGGGGATTCCCGGCACATCTGTGGCGGCGGTCATGCTGGGTGGGCTTTTGATTCATGGTCTACAACCTGGTCCGCTTTTGTTTCGCGATAATCCCGATCTGGTGTTCGGGTTTATGTGGCAGTTTTTGTTTGGCGCCATCCTGCTTATTTTCCTTGGCGGGTCGCTTGCGACCAACAGTTTTGCCCAGGTTCTGCGCATCCCGCGCCCGTTACTTGGGGCGATTATTATCGCGTTGGTTTTTATCGGTGTTTATTCGATCAATGGACGAATGTTTGATGTTTATCTGACATTGGGGTTTGGTCTGGTTGGCTATTTTATGGATAAACTTCGCTTTCCGCTGCCGCCCGTTGTGCTGGGTCTTATTCTGGGTAGTTTCGCCGAGGAAAACCTGCGTCTGGCTTTGCGCATTGGCCGTGGCGACTGGTCTACATTGTGGCATAACACCACCAGTCAGGTGATTATTGCCATCACGATTGCGGTTGTCGTTGGCCCCATGATTTTACGTGTTATCCGTTCCCGAAAATCCGACACGGAAGCCTAACCATGGGGCGGGCATTATCTGTCGAGGATTTCGAAGTCGTTGCGCGCCGTCGCTTGCCGCGTCCCTTGTATGTTTATATCGCCAGCGCTGCCGAAACCGGGGCATCGCTGGCAGATAACCGCAATGCCTTGGCCGAATGGGGCTTTATACCACGTGTCCTTGCCGGTGTTTCCGGGCGAACAACCGAAACATCCCTGTTGGGTCATCGCTATGATGCCCCCATCGGGATTGCCCCGATGGGGATATCGGCACTAATGGCACTTGATGGTGATGTGGCATTGGCCCGGGCCGCCTTTCAGCACAATATTCCCATGGTCCTTAGCGGGTCGTCGCTGACCCCGATGGAAGAAGTCTTCAACGCCAACCCTGATTGCTGGTTTCAGGCCTATGTCCCCGGCGAGGAGGCAAAAATCCTTGGCCTTCTTGACCGGGTCAGGGCAACAGGCTTTAAAACACTGGTTACAACGGTTGATACTGCCGTATTGGCAAACCGCGAAAACAATATTCGTAGCGGGTTTTCAACACCATTGCGGATGACGCCGCGTCTGGCATGGGATTTTGCCAGCCATCCTGGCTGGTTGCTCGGAACCATGGCCCGAACCATTTTACGGCGCGGAATGCCTCATTTTGAGAATTCCTATGCCGAACGGGGCGCGCCGATCATGTCGCGGAATGTTATGCGCGATTTTGGCCGCAAGGATCATCTAACCTGGGAACATTTGCGGTTAATCCGGTCACGCTGGCCGGGCAAACTGGTGGTCAAAGGCGTTTTGGCACCGGAAGATGTGCAAAGGGTTGTTTTGCTAGGCGGCGACGGGGTCATTTTGTCCAATCATGGTGGGCGCCAACTTGATGGTGCCATATCGCCCCTTCGCATATTACCGCGCGTTGTCGAGGTCGCCGGCGCCATGCCTGTTATGATTGATGGTGGTTTTCGTCGCGGAACCGACATACTCAAGGCTCTGGCATTGGGGGCTTCTTTTGTTTTTGTCGGTCGCCCGTTTTTATATGCGGCTGTGGCGGGTGGCAGCAGTGCCGTAGAACAGGCAATCGCAATTTTAAAAACCGAACTGCATCGTGATCTTGGTCTGATGGGCCGGTCATGCTTGTCTGAACTGGACGCATCGGCTCTTTATCGGCTTTAATTTCAGTCTGGTTTTATTATTTTTCCGCAATTGGCTGTTTATGCGACAGCATCACCCTATATAGGGCAATCTTCCTTTATCTGGCCCTGTCTTGTCCGTGCCGTCTTTGGCCTATTAAAAGAATTTCACAAGATTATTTCCTAACGAACTGGCAAGAAAAGGTTTTCTTAGGGGGAATAGTTTCAGGCACCACTGCTTTATGGGGGTGCCGATGCTCTATCTTTGGTGTGATGTTTCATATTGTTGTTGCGCGTCATACCCAAAACCGCAGGAAATAATATTATGACCGACAAACCTGTTCTTATCCCCGGCCCGGATCATCCTATTGATATCGCCCCTGCCACAACCCGCATAACCGTAACATTTGCCGGTCGTGTCATTGCCGATAGTGCGGCAACCCTGGTTTTGCATGAAGCCCGATATCCGCCGGTTTATTATTTTCCGCGTGGCGATGTTGATGCCACCATTCTCGTATCGTCCGATAAAACCACCTATTGTCCCTATAAGGGTACAGCTGGCTACTTTACGATCCAGGCTGACGAAAAAACGTCAGTTGATGCGATATGGACATACGAAAACCCCCACGATGCCGTTATCGCCATTAAGGATCACGTTGCATTTTATCCGGATCGTGTGACGATTACGCCAGTCGCATAAGGTGGCAATAAACGCATAAAACCAGGAAAATTTGCTCGAAAATGGCGGATTTCTGCCTGTAATGGGACGTTACGCAGGCTGTCTGAAACCTCCTGACATAACGGTGGCAGTTTTGCATCGATGCTGTGAAAATCTTGCACGATCCTGCAATCAGCTTAGTTCCTGCTTTGTACTTTTTACCGTCTCGGGCATTCTCGCCCTCTAACCTGATCGGCGGAGGACTGTTTGAACCAATCTGAATCCCTTGCAGAAATTGTCCGTATCATTGAACGCTTCGTTAACGAAGATGGCCAAATCCCGACAGCGATCGACAATCTTATGATCGGTCGCAAAACAGCAACCAATCAACCCGTTCATACCGCTCAGTGGCCCTGTTTCGCCATGATTGTACAGGGGTCAAAACAGGCGACAGTGGGCACACAAAAATTATCCTATGGGCCGGGCGATTATGTGGTGGTCTCGCTTGATATGCCGGTTGAGTCATGGGTTGTCCAGGCAAGCCCCGAAAAACCGATGTATGGTTTGGGCATGGCAATTAACCATGATGCCCTGAAAACCGTGATGACGCGGATCGCCTTTGATAAACGGCATCTCGATAAAAATCCCGGTTTTGGCATTGCCGTGCACAAAGCCCCTGATGCCTTGCTTGATGCGGTGTTGCGGATGATGCGTTTGCTTGAACGCCCCGACGATGTCGCAGGTCTGGCCTGCCTGATAGAGGAAGAAATTCTTTATCATTTGTTGCGCGGGCCGTTTGGGGGCACGTTATTACAAATTGCCACCGCACAAAGCCCGGCCAATCGCATCGCCGGCGCAATTGCCTGGCTGCGCGAAAATTTCAAGCAACCCCTGCGTATTGAAGACCTTGCGAAACATGTTGGTATGAGCGCATCATCCCTGCATCACCACTTTAAAGCAATCACCGCGATGACGCCAATGCAGTATCAAAAGCAGTTGCGTTTGCGAGAGGCACGCCGGTTGATGCTGGTGGAAAAACAGGATGTCGGCATGGCCGGGTTTTTGGTGGGGTATGACAGCCCGTCACAATTCAGCCGGGAATATAGCCGGTTGTTCGGCCTGTCGCCGTCGCGCGATATTGCCGCCCAGCACCGCCCTGCGCACACGTAACGCGGCATCCTGCACAAACCGTTTTGCAGGATCGTGCAAGAAAAACAGCCCAAAAAGGGCGAAAAAACCTCAATTAAGCTTGAATTTGTGTCTTTTTAGACCCCGGTTAGTTTGTAAACTGGCCGGGGTCTGTCATTGGGGCTGTCTCGTTTTCCTCGGTCCAGCGTTTTACGACGGGCAGGTGAATGTCGAGCAGGTCCAGGGCGCGGCCGGTGGTTTGAGTGACCATTTCATCGATGGTTTGTGGGCGGCTGTAAAAGGCCGGAACCGGAGGCATGATGATGGCACCGTTTTGGGTGGCTTGCTGCATAAGGTTTATATGCCCGGCATGAAGCGGGGTTTCGCGCAGCATAAGGACAACCCGGCGCCGTTCTTTCAGGCAGACATCGGCAGCACGGACAATCAGTTCGTCGTTATAGGAATTGGCGATACCGCTAAGCGTTTTGATCGAGCAGGGGGCAACCAGCATTCCGGCGGTGCGAAATGAACCTGATGACACAGCGGCCCCGATATCGCGGTAATTATAGACCACATCGGCATAGGAACGGATTTCGTCGGCATCCATGTCGATTTCGGCAAGGGCGGTGCGCAGGGCCGAGGGGGAAATAATGGCATGGGTTTCGATATCGGGGACATCACGTAAAAGCTGAAGGGCGCGCACGCCATAGATAACGCCCGAGGCCCCGGTAATGGCGATGATAACCCGCTTCATGTGATGCTCTTTTCAACTGTGATCCTGTATTTACCGACGGGCGGTAGACAGGTGGTATCCTTGTTACGCGCAATCTTGTCGCAGATGGCACCGGTTTCAACCATTTTCTTGTTCAATGTGAAAATGATGGCCGTTCATTACCCGGTGAATGAACCACATTATGGCCAGAAATACGACAGGTTACAGATACGACAAGGCCGCCGCCCTGCGAAGGGCGACGGCCAGAAGTGTTTTTTGGGTAGCACTGCTACAGGATAGCCCCGTCCGGATCAGGACGTTGAGGCGACCATAACAGGTTTGCCTTTGAGGGTGCCGTTAGCGAAATCATTAAAGACAGCGATGCTATCGGCAAGGGCGAATGTTGTGATATTTGGTACGGCAAGGGGCGAGGCAAGCGCCGTATTGGCAAGGTTTGCCAGAATGGCGGGATCTGTTTGCAGGAAAACAAAGCCTGTTTTAAGTGCCTTGGCGGTTGCCGTGGCTTCATCAATCGGGACGGAGACAGTGGCAATATGGGTGCCGGGCTGCACGTGATTTAAAACAGCTTTTTGCAAATGCCCACCGGCTGTATCAAGCACATGGGCGGTTTTTGCCATGATGTCGGCAAGGGCGGGGTCGGTTGGTGATACTGGCGTAGCACCAAGATTTGCAACACGGTCCAGACCATCGCCCAAAACATAAATTAGACCCGGACCTTGAGACCGTGCCAGCAAGATTGCCGCACGGGCCACGGCCCCTGTGCCTGTAATCAGCAAAGGTGTATTTGGCCCGGAATTTAACGTATTAAGAGCCAATTGCGCAACGCCGGCCGGGGTCGGCAGGCAGGCCGCCGTGGCGGGCGCCAGCCCGGACGGGCACAGCGCGATTAGAGTGTGGTCGAGACAGATTATGTCGGCCATTGCGCCGCCTGCCGTGGGATCAGCACGGCCCAAAACAGTATCACCAATGGCAAAGTTTTTGACCTTGCCGCCCACTGCGATAATTTCACCGGCGAAATCGGTGCCAGGAATGTAGGGGAAGGTGAGCGGGAAAAAGGCCTGCATGACGCCTTGGGACAGTTTGGCGTCAAGCGGATTGAAAGCCGCCGCCTGAACCCGCACGAGAACGTCGTTTTCGCCGGGTGTCGGGTCGGGCAAGGTAACAAGTTGGGCAGACGAAGCCGGTTGGTAGTTTACGACCTGAAGGGCCTTCATTATGCGTCTCCCTGTCCGAGGTTGGGCCATGTACCGATTTGGGCGAACAGGCCAAGCAGGTCTTCGAGGTGCCAGGTGCGTGACAGGCGGTCGCCGGTAAATTCGTGAAATTCATGAATAACGATATCGATGGGCTTGCCAGTCGGGGCGATGCCCATAAGCGGGCCATTATGGGTGCCGGTCATGCGCAGGCGCACTGCGGCGCGGTCGGCCTCGGCGATGATGTTTTCGATGGTCAGGGCCAGGTCGGGAAGGGCAGTGCGAAACATGCGAAAGACGGGTTTGATACCGTCGCGGCCCGGTTGCTGGCCGGGGCCCAGCGGGATGTCATCCCAGTTTTCGGTCAAGGCATGGTCAACAAGATCGACATCGTCGGTTGCAAGGGCCGCATACAGATTTTCCAGGGCGCGTTTTTGGCCGTTGGTAAGTGCCATTGCTTGGGACGAGGGAACGGTTGGAAGGGTTGGAAGGGTCATTTCAGGCTCCGGTTCAAATTATGATGACCTGAAGGTAGGGAATGAATTACCATAATTGAAATCAATAATAGTTATTTGGAATTATCAATTTTATGAATTATGCGGGATTTGATTTAAACCTGATTGTTGCGTTTGATGCCTTGATGGCGGAACGCCATGTGACACGGGCCGCCCAGCGGATTGGACTGACGCAACCCGCCCTTAGCGCCGCCCTGAACCGGTTGCGTCATATTACCGGCGACGAGCTTTTTATTCGGGCACCAAAAGGGTTAATGCCCACGCCCCGCGCGATGGACCTGGCACCGGCCTTTCGCACCATACTGGCAACGGTGGATGGTGCCTTGTCCTTGCAAACCGATTTTCAGCCTGCGGTGTCACAGCAGGTGTTTTCGCTGGCTTTGGCGGAACATCCTGCGCAGTTATTGCTGGTGCCACTGGAAAAGATGTTGCGTGACGTGGCCCCCGGTGTGGATTTGCGTATTCGCGCCTTGCGTAATCGTCAGGATGCCATTCGGATGCTTGATGAAGGGCAGGCTGATTTGGCGATTGGGGTATCGCCGGGCAATGAAGCCCGTATTTTATCGCGACATTTATGGTCTGAGGAATTTGTTGGCATTGCCCGCAAGGGAACCGATGTTTCGCGTTTTGCCCGGTCGATGCGGGAGTATGCCGAAGGGCGGCATGTGCTGTTTTCGCCCGAAGCCGAAGATCGCGGCCTTGTGGATGCAGCCCTTGCCAAAGAGGGGCTTAAGCGCCGCCTTGCTGTAACAGTGGCTTATACATATGCGGTGCCGTCGCTGGTGGCGCAAAGTGACATGCTGGCAACTGTTTTAAGCGGAATTGTGCATGCCAGCGGGTTTTCTGATCGGTTAACTGTTTTTAAGCCACCCTTTGAATTGCCGGGTATTTCCTATCAGTTGCTTTGGCATCGCCGTACCGATGCCCACCCGGCACATTGCTGGTTCAGGGACGTGATTGGACAGCTATGCAGCAATTTTTAGGAAAACCGGCGGGGACGGGTGTTATACCCGCGGTTATGCCGATGGCCAGGTAGACAGGGCCTGTTCCACGATTGTTTCCAGTTTTTCGCGGCTGAACCCGGCCTTTGCTTGCACGGCCATGCCATGTGTTACCGTCATCAGGAATGCGGCCAGGGCGGCGGGTTTCGCTGTTTGAGGCAAATCGCCTTCGGCCTGGGCCTGCTCAAACCGTTTGCGAACTTTTTCTTCGCCATCGGTGCGGGCGTCGATCAGGGCCTGACGCACGGGTTCGGCGTCGTCCGAACCGGCAAGAACACCATTAATGCCCAGGCAACCGGGATGTTCGGGATAGCGGGTATTGAGATCGATTGTTTTATAGAGCAGGTGGGTGGCAACTGCGCGTGCGGTTGGCAATTGTAATGCTTCGGGGATGAAATCCAGATAACGGTCATAATAACGCGTCAGAGCGAGGCGAAACAGTTGTTCCTTGTTGCCAAATGCGGAATACAGCGCCGGGCGTTCAACGCCGGCAGCTTTTGTCAGGTCGGCATAAGACGTGCCTTCATAGCCTTTGCGCCAGAATACGCACACGACGGCATCAAGTGCTTTTTCTTCGTCTATCTTGCGAGGACGTCCCATTAATTCGCACCAATCATTTTCATAAGGACCATTATTAAACTGCTTGACAGCCTATGTCCAGTTTCGTAACAGTCATTATATTAATGATCGTTACGAAACTAAATCCCGGATTTTTCCCGTCAGGAACGCCGGGATTTTACAGATTAAGGATTGGCTATGACCAAATCTCTGAACGGAAAAGTTGCTGTTGTTACCGGTGGATCACGCGGGCTGGGTGCTGTGATTGCCGAACAGCTGGCCGAGCGCGGGGCCGCTGTTGCCATTACATATGCGACATCGGCGGACAAGGCAGAAGCCGTGGTGGCAAAGCTGAAAGCTAAAGGGGCGCGGGCCATTGCGATTAAAAGTGATCAATCGGACCTGGCATCGGCAAAGCCGTTAATTGATGCTGTAATCGCCGAGTTTGGCCAGCTTGATATTCTTGTTAACAATGCCGGTATCGCCATTCAGGGCCACAAGGTTGATGATCCGGCATTGGACGGTGATGCCTATAACCGCCAGTGGCAGGTCAATGTACTGGGCGCCATCGCCAATACCCGGGCTGCTGCCCCAAAAATGAATGATGGCGGGCGTATTATTTTTATCGGATCGCTTTTGGGGGCATATGTGCCATTTCCCGGTGTGGCTGATTACGCGGGAACAAAAACCGCCCTTGTTGGTTATGCCCGCGGGATTGCCCGTGATCTTGGCCCGCGCAACATTACCGTGAATGTTATTCAGCCCGGCATTATGCCCACCGACATGGCAGCCGACGTTGCCGGTGAACTGCCCAACCGGGATGCCATCCTTGATATGCACCCGATCCGGCGCATTGCCACCCTGGAAGAAGTGGCCGATGCCGTTTGCTTTATGGCCGGGCCATCGGCCGGTTATATTACCGGTGAAACCCTGAATATGGCGGGTGGCTTGGGCATTTAAGGGCCACTGATACCCTTATTTCCTGAAAATAACATGACTGAAAAATGCGATGCAACGTTAAGCGCGCACGCGGGCTGGCCCCGAGGTGCCTGACCTGGAAAATGCCGAATTGTCGGTGCCGAAGGCCGAGGCGATGATCAAGGTAACAGACTGGTTTCAGGCAATCAGGGTTAGTTGATGTAAAACAGTCAGACTTTAATAACCTTGTGTTGGAAGCGGCAGAAACCCAATGGTTTCTGCCGCTTTTTTGTATCTGGAAACCGGCGTGAAAGCGCTTTCACCTTGTTAATCGGTATGGATGATACCGTGACGTTTACGATAGTCAGCCGGGGTGATGCCGACCCGCCGGACAAACGCGCGTCGGAACGTATCGATATCGCCAAATCCACACAGGGATGCGACCTGTTTGGGGGCAAGATTACCATCGTGGAACAGGGTTTTGGCATGTTCGATCCGCACATTTTCAATCCAGTCGGCCGGGGTGAGGCCCACTTCATCATGAAACAGCCGGGAGAAATGGCGCGGGCTTAAGCCGCTGCGTTCGGCGAGGGAGGCGACGGTGTGTTTTTGGTCTGGCCGGGTGCTGACCCAGCGCTGTACTTCCTGCAAGGCGGCGCGACCGGTTGGTGCGAGAGTGCGGTTGCGGCGAAACTGCATTTGCCCGCCCGGACGTTTGAAAAACATTACCAGTTGAGCCGCGATATCCTGGGCGAGGGCGGGGCCCAAATCCTCGGTTACCAGCGCAAGGGCCAGATCCATGCCAGCGGTTACACCGGCAGCTGTGCGTAACCGTCCGTCGCGGGTATGGATGGCATCAATATCGAGAATGATATCGGGAAAGTGCAGCTTTAAGGTGTCGGCGACGGCCCAGTGCGTTGTAACCCGGCGATGGTTGAGCACCCCGGCATGGGCCAGAAAAAATGCCCCGCTGCACACCGACCCGTAACGACGTGTTGTTTTTGACATATGCGTTAGCCAGTTTTTAAGTGCCAGCGAGGGTGTGATCTGATCAGCATGCGGGGCGCCTGCTACCAGCAGGGTATCAATGCCGGTGCATAGAGTATCGGCAATGGTTAAATCCGGCAGGATTTTTGTGCCTGATGACGTAGTAAGTGGCCCCGTATTTTCGGTGATGATTTTCAGGTCATAATAAACCCTGCCACGTTGGCGGTTGGCTTCGGCAAAGACATCCAGCGGGCCTGAAATATCAAGCATCTGGGCACCATTTGCAGCAAAAATGGCCACGGTTCTGGCTGACGGGGGCATGGCGACCGTATTTATCCTGTTTTGGCGGAAATCGTCGTATTACGATAATTGAGGACAGATTAGGCAAGGCGATACACTTTGGCAATTCACAATTAACGGAGTTGACCATGACCGCTTCACTTGCCGAAATCGCCATTCCTGATAGCGCCCTGACGCGCGAGATTACGGAATTTGTGCGCGACACCGAAACCGATCTTTTGTTTCACCATTCCAGCAGGGTTTATTATTTCGCCGCCGCGACGGGCCAGCGAAAGGGTATGACATTTGATGCCGAACTGCTTTATGCCGGGGCGATGTTTCATGATATGGGCCTGATGCCCGGTCACAGTAGTGCTGATCAGCGATTTGAGGTTGACGGGGCCAATGCCGCGCGACAGTTTTTAAAGGCGCGCGGCATTTCGCAGCAGGATATTGATATTGTTTGGACATCCATTGCCCTGCATACCACGCCGGGCATTCCGGAACATATGCACCCGGTTGTTGCGCTGGTCACAGCCGGTGTCGAGATGGACGTGCTGGGTATGGAATATGAAAAATTCCCCGATGATCAGCGTCGCGCCATTGTAAAGGCCCATCCACGCCAATCCCGTTTCAAGGAAGAGATTATTCAGGCGTTTTACGATGGCATTTGCCACAAACCGCATACCACCTTTGGCAATGTCAAAGCGGACGTGATCGCCGATAAGGAGCCCCATTTCCACCGGCATAATTTTTGCCAGGTTATTCGTAATTCACACTGGGCAGGCTGAACATGATACGGCCCCGCAACCGGGTAGTTGCGGGGCCGAGCAGGCACGTTTGGCCAATTTGTTTTACCGCGTTGCGGGTATCAGCGCGGTAAAACAAGCCCTTCGGTTTTTGTGGCTTTTGCGTGTTCGGCGGCCTTGATCAGGCGATCAAATGTAAAGGCATCCACGGGTAAGTCGGTGCCGCCTTTGGTGGCCTGGTCGGCCAGAATTTCGCCGATGACGCTGGTAAATTTAAAGCCATGGCCGGAGCAGGGGGACGCGACGATAACGCGGTTTTCGCCGGGGAGATGGTCCAGCAGGAAATCTTCGCCCGGTAACATGGTGTAGCGGCAGGTGGTTTCGTTTACCCGCCGACCGTTCATGCCGGGCAGGCTTTTGGCGGCAAAGGTGTCAAGAAGGGCGCGGTCAGCGTCGTTGACGGCGGGGTTCGGGGCATCGGGGTTGATGCTTTCCATGAAATGGGCATGGCGGCCAATTTTTACACCATCCGGGCCGATTTCGGGAAAGCCGAAGAACGAACCGTTTTCGCCTTCATCGCGCAAGAACGCGGGCATACGGACCGGGTCGGTGGCGAAACCGTTGGCCGGACGATACCATGCCACCACCTGGCGGATTGGATTGGCGATGTTTTGCAAGGCTGGAATTAATTGCGAGATCCACGACCCGGTGGCAACAATGACCTTGCCGGCACGATAGGTATGTTCGCCCGCAACAATGTTAACGCCATTATCATCGGGGTCGATCTGATCAACCTTTGTACCCATGTGCAAGGCGGCACCATCGGCAGCGGCCATGCGCAGATAACCCCAGATGGCGGCTTCGGGTTTCAACCAGCCACCTTGGGGGTCAAGTAAAGCAATTTCATCGTCTTCCAGCCCGAAAACCGGAAATCGTTTGCGCATTTGATCTGCGCTAAGTTCATCGCAGGATAAATTGTGCATGCTGCAAGAGGCGCGCGTGCCGGTGATGATTTTGCTGTCGGGTTTGCCGATTTGCAACACGCCGGTAACGTGCAAAATGCGTTCGCGCAGGCGGGTTTCAAGGCTGCGCCAGTTTTCATAGGCACGGTGTAGCAAGGGGACGTAGCTGGGGTCTTCGAAATAACCAAGGCGGATCAGGCGGCTGTCGCCATGCGACGAGCCAAGGCCATGAGCGGGGCTGGCCGCCTCGAACCCGATAACCCGGACACCGCGGGCTGCCAGAAACGAGAGAGCGGCACTGCCCATGGCACCAAGGCCAATTACGGCAACATCATAGCGGGTAGTCATGGGGCAATCCTTTTGGTTTTACCGGTTATACCCGGTTTGATGGCAGCAGGTTTTGATGACCCGGATTTTATAACTTTGCCAGTGATAACAGCCAGTTTTAATTAAGCAGGCACAGCAAACAGGGAAGCGTCGGCTTTGCCCTGCTTGCACGGCACATACGATTTAGGCTGGCGCCGGTATGGGGGCCGGTTCGCTGGTTGCAATAAGGTGGCGCAAGGTTTCGAGGTCGTTACCAAGGGCGTGGTCGTCGCCATAGCTTGGCAACAGATTGCGGACCTGATCATAGATGGCGTTCGTACCTGGCGCGCGCATTTCGGCCCCGTTTTTAACATCGGCAGCAACCAGATCGGCGGCCTGAACGGCAGCGAGCAATTCGATTGCCAGAACCTGTTCGGTATTATCAAGCACCTGAAGCAATTTGTTGGCCGCCGCCGTGGGATGGGCAAGGTAATCTTCCTGAAGGGCGGAGGTAATGCCGCCATCAAGGCTGGCGGGGGCGCCCAGACGGCGGTTTTCGGCGGCAAGGGCGGCCGCGGTATATTGCGCGATCATAAGGCCGGAGCCAACACCGGGATCGTTGGTAAGAAAGGCGGGAAGGCCGCTGACCAACGGATTTACAAGCCGGTCCAGACGCCGTTCAGACAACATGGAAAGCTGGGAAATGGCAATGGCCAGACCATCAAGCGCCAGAGCAAGGGCCGGGGCAACGGCGTGGGCCTCGGAGGCGACCTTGGGGTCGTCCGGGGTGCCATGAACGATGGGGTTGTCGGTAACGGACGCCAGTTCCTGATCGACGATTTGGGCGGTGTTGGCAAAAACATCGCGGACAGCGCCGTGGGCGTGAGGGGTGGCACGCAGGCTGAGCGCATCCTGGGTGCGTTTGCCCAGGGAAAGATCGATCCGGCGGCTATGTGCCAGGCGCGCCCGCAGGGTTTTACCAACATGCTGAATGCCAGTTGATTTGCGCAAGGCAAGGATATTTTCATCAAACGCGGCCATTTGCGCACCTGATGATTCAAGTGTGATGGCCGCAACCGCATCGGCCCAGTCAGCCAGACGATAGGCGCGTGCAAGTGCAAACGAGCCCAGACCGGCAGAACAGGATGTGCCATTTACCAGACTGAGCCCTTCCTTGGCTTGCAAGGTAAGGGGGGCAAGGCCGATTTTTGCCAATGCGTCGGCACCCGGCATGGTTTCGCCGTTCAGGGTGGCCTGACCGTGCCCGATTAATACCAGGGCGATATGGGCCATATGCACCAGATACCCGGCCGACCCTTTGGACGGCACCGAGGGAATGCAATTGTAATTTAGCAAGGCCTGAAGGGCGGCAACCGTGGCCGGGCAAACCCCGGAATAGCCATGCGAGAAATTGTTGATTTGAGCGGCAATAATGGCGCGAACGGCAGGGGCGGGCAGCAACGGCCCGGTGCCACAGGCATGGCTGAGGATGATATTGCGTGAAAGCTGTGCCTGTGCGCTGCGGTCCACCACGTTATCGGCCAGCGCGCCAACGCCGGTGGTAATGCCATAGGCGCGAATACCACGACTGACCAGCGCATCGACAATCTGGCGACCGTTGGTGATGCGATCGGCCGGGGCGCGGGCAATTTCAAGCGGGGCGCCATGGGCAATGGCGGAAACATCGTGCCAGGTCAGGCCAGTGTCGAGAACAACATTATGCAGCGTCATTTTCGGTTTCCATATGCCGGATGAATTGCTGGAAATAAGGGGAGCCTTTGCCGCCAAACATATCTTGCGGGGTGCCGTCGCAATCGATCTGGCCTTCGCGCATGAAAATGACACGGTTGGACACATTGCGGGCAAAGCCCATTTCGTGGGTGACGACAAGCATGGTCATTTTTTCGGCTGCCAGGTCGCGCATCACGCGCAAAACTTCGCCCACCAGTTCGGGGTCCAATGCCGATGTCGGTTCGTCAAACAGGATGACTTTTGGTTTCATCGCAAGGGAGCGGGCAATGGCGGCGCGCTGTTTTTGCCCCCCTGAAAGATGGGCGGGGTAATAATCCTTGCGATCGGCAATGCCGACTTTTTCCAAAAGGGCCTCGGCCTCGGCAACACATTCGGCGCGGGGGCGTTTTTGCACATGAACCGGGCCTTCGATGATGTTTTCAAGAATGGTCATATGTGACCATAAATTAAACGATTGAAACACCATGCCGAGGTTGGTGCGGATGCGGTCCAGCTGTTTGCGGCTGGCGGCACTGCGACCGTGCGAGGTGGTTTTCATGGTGATTTCTTCGCCGTTTACCACAATGTCGCCGTCATCAGCGGTTTCAAGCAGGTTAATGCACCGCAGGAAGGTGGATTTACCCGACCCGCTGGCCCCGAGCACACTGATAACATCGCCGTCATGGGCATCAAGCGAGATGCCGCGCAGAACTTCGTGGGCACCAAAACTTTTGCGGATGTTGCGAACGGAAAGCCTGGGAGTGGCAGACATGGGTCGATCCTTTTGAAGAATGGCCGATTTTGGTGGAGGCCGGTTACATCCGGGACTGATGACGGGGCATGGCGGGATGAAACCGGCATTGACGGGTTAAAGGCAGTTGTGGCGTTTTTAAGCGCGTGAGCCGAAAAAAGCCGATAGCACATATGGTTTGCGTTCTGCCGGGCGGCGGTCATGGCGGTTTAGCCGGTGTTCGATCAAAGCCAGGACCTGCAAGATCAGGAAATTAAGGATCAGATACAGGGCGGCGGCGCACATGAAAACTTCCATTGTGCGGTAGGTTTGCGAGATAAGCCGCTGGGCGACACCGGTGATTTCCCAAACCGTAACCAGGCTTGCCAGCGCGGTTGATTTCACCATCAGGACGATTTCGGTGGAATAGGCGGGCAGGGCATGGCGAAAGGCGATGGGCGCAATGATACGGCGCAACAACAAAAAGCCCGACATACCCGCAGCCCGTGCCGCTTCGACTTCGCCTGGCGGAACAGCGCGCAGGCCGCTTCGGAAAATTTCGGCGGAATAGCCACCGGTACAAAGGGCCAGGGACAGGACCGCACAAACAAATGGTTCACGAAGGGCTGGCCAGACAAAGCTGTGACGAATGACACCAAATTGACCAAGGCCATAAAAGACCAGAAACATCTGGATCAATAGCGGAGAGCCGCGAAAGACAAAAATGTAACCCTTGGCGAAATTGCGGGCGACGATGTTATTGCTAACACGCATGGTGACAATCAGCAGGGCCAGCAAACCACCAAAGAAAATGGACAGCGAAAACAACCCAAGCGTGGTGGGCGTTGCCGCAAGCAGGGCCTTCATCGTGGAAAGAAGAAATGGAAAATCCATGACCGGCCCCTATACCTGACCCATGCCGCGCGGCATGGATTTGTTGCTGCGACGTTCGGCGGAATTAAACACCCGTTCGGAGAAGCTGGTCAGTACCAGATAAAGCAGGCCACCAACGATATAGAACATGAAATATTGCCGGGTAGAGCCAGCAGCGACCTGTGTGGTGCGCATAAGCTCGGCAAGGCCGGTAACCGATATAAGGGCGGAATCCTTAAGCGAAAGCTGCCAGACATTGTTTAGCCCCGGAATGGCAAAGCGCAGGATTTGGGGTAAAATAATGCGGCGAAGACAGCGCATCGGGGGCATGCCAATGGAAGATGCGGCCTCGATCTCGCCTTTGGGAATGGCGCGATAGGCGCCCCGATAGACCTCGGCCTGATAGGCCGCCGAAATAAGGCCAACGGCAAGCGCACCGGCCAGGAAGGACGGCATACCAAGGAAGCCCTGAATGCCCATGGCCTGACCAATGGCGGTAACGGCACTGGAGCCGCCAAAATAGATCAGATAAATGATCAGCAGTTCGGGAACGCCACGAAAGATTGTTGTATAGGCGGTACCAAGGGCGCGCGCCCACCAGCGATTTGAAAGTTTGGCCGCGGCAATGATGGCACCAATAACGGCCCCGATTGCCAGCGATGCCAGGGTCACACAAAGGGTTAGTGCCATGCCGGTCAGGATGAGTACGCCCCAGCCTTTTTCGCCAAAGCCAAGTAAAGTGAAGATTTCCATGTGCCAGGCCTTCATGTTTCAGGACGGCTTGGGGGCGATACTGCGGACATGGCAGTAACGGGGAAGAACAAGGGCAGAAAGCGCGGTGTTAGGGCAAGGGAGGGGCGCGCTTTCTGCTTTTTGGATATGCGCGGAATTATTCCGGGCTGACGTCGGTGCCAAACCACTTCATCGAGAGTTTTTCAAGGGTGCCGTCGGCAATGGCGGCCTTGATTGCCTCATCGAACATGGCTTTCAGTTCGGTATCTTCCTTGCGCAGGCCCAGGCCTTCGCCGGTGCCAAAAACGTTACCGGCGATTTCGGGGCCGGTGATGGCCATTTCTTCGTCGGCAGTTTTAAAGGATGCCAGAAGATTGGTGGTGTCATCGAAGCCAAGGTCGATACGGCCTGTTTGCAGGTCGAGGTCGCGTTCGGCACCGTTTTTGTATTCGCGGATGGTGGCGACATCCTTGAAATTGTCATAGATGAATTTGGCATAGACCGTACCGGCCTGAATGCCGATGGTTGCGCCGTCAAATGCCTTGCGCATGGCCGCAATCTGGTCTTTGCCACCGGAATAATCCGGGGCCATTTTGACAACATCACCAGTGCCGACAGCTTTGGCATAATCGCTTTCGACCGGGGCGGCAAAGGCGGCGTGGGTGTTGGCATAGGGAATGGAGAAAGCGATGACTTCCTGACGTTCCGGGGTGATCGACAGGGCATCCATGACCACGTCAAATTTGCCCGCATTCAGGCTGGTGATCATGCTGTCCCAGTCAGATGCGACCAGGGTGCATTCCACTTTCATGTGGTCGCACAGATAGTCGGCCAGTTCGGGTTCAAACCCGCCCAGTGATCCGTCGGGGTTGGTGCTGTTCCAGGGGGCATAGGCCCCTTCGAGCGTGATCGTCACATTTTTCCATTCTTTGGCCTGTGACGGCGTAACACCGGCAACCGCGCACAAAGCACAAGCTGCCAAAAGAACTTTTTTGAACATCATTGGTGAAGTCTCCTTCGAACGACTGAAGCGAATTGGCCCTGATAAGATTCCGGCATACTCTGATATGTTTTTTATAACGGCTTGTCAGCGTCAGAGGTGAGGCCGAAACATTTTCGTCTGTAGTTGTATATGTAACATATGACACTTTTTTGCGCGCATCAAACAAAAAGTGTATTATATGTGCAGTGCAAAAACTACGCAGGAACGGGTTAAAATGACAAAAATCAACGGACAGCGGCCAACCCGACAGAAAAAAGCAACTTCGTTGTTTGCTGGCGAGACTTTGCGCGAGGGGAAAGACGGCGGCGGACCTTTGTATCTGGAGGTCAAACAGATGATTCTGGGGCGAATCCATCGCGGAGAATGGCCGCCCAATCATCGGATTCCATCCGAAAATGAACTGGTTTCCGAACTGGGTATTAGCAAGATGACGGCCAACCGGGCTTTACGCGAACTGGCCCATGAAGGCGAACTGGTGCGGGTGCAGGGGGTGGGGTCTTTTGTGGCCCAGAAAAAGGGTTATTCCGCCCTGTTTGAAGTACGTAATATTGCCGAGGAAATCGCAGAGCGCGGCCATATTCATGCGGCATCGGTGGTGGTTTTGGCCGACCAGGCTGCGTCGCCCGATGTTGCCGATGCCCTGGATATCGAGATAGGTGCGCCGGTGTTGCATTCGCTGATTGTGCACCGTGAAAATGATGTGCCGGTGCAGATAGAGGACCGGTTTGTGAACCCCGAACTGGTGCCCGATTATTTGGCGCAGGATTTTTCGGTAATTACGCCGAATGTGTATTTATCGCAGATCGCGCCATTGACCGGATCGGAGCATGTGGTTGAGTCCATTCTGGCCCAGCCATGGGAGGCAAAATTGCTGGTTATTTTGCATAATGAGCCGTGTTTGATGATCCGGCGGCGGACATGGTCGGCAAATGGAATCGTTTCGGCAGCCCGGTTAATTTATCCTGGTACGCGTTATCGGCTTGAAAGCCGGCAGGGCAAAACAACTTCCAGCTAAGATTTGTGCAAAATATTGGCTTAGTTGTATATGGAACTAAAAACCCGAGGATTTTCCTGTGGGGTCGGTGGGGGTAAATCGGGCAACCAGGGCATGGCGGTCGCCCGGATATGTAAGGCGCACATGAGTGACGGGGCCATTGTGGCTCCAGGTGCGACGTTCAATCACCAGGCAGGATGTGCCAGGGGTAACGCCCAATGCGTCACTATACCAGGTATCGGCCCCAACCGATTTGATCAGATGTTCGGCCGTGGTCCAGGGAATGTGACTGGTTAACCATGGGCCGGGCGCATCGGCAACGAAGTCTTCCTGTTTTGCTTCGGGCACAACGGCAAGGTTGATCAGCCGTTCTTCAAGGCAGAAAACACGGGGGCCTGCATAATGCTTGCCAACCACTTCAACAATATCGGCTGCGTCGGGCAGATCGAGGTTTTTCATGTCCCCGGGGCTGCTGATACGCTGGACGCGGCTGGTGCGTGAATAGCGGTAGGGCAGGCCAAGCGACTGGACCTCGGATTTGATATCGTGAATCTCGAGGATGGCGGATTGTGCCTGGGGCTGGGTAACAAAGCTGCCCGATTTTTTGCGCCGTTCAATCAGATTGGCCTTGGCAAGCTGACTTAGGGCCTTGTTCACGGTCATGCGCGAGCAATTATATTGTTGGGCCAGATCCATTTCATTGGCGATACGGTGGCCCGGCGGCCACGCGCCGGAAAGTATGCATCCTTCGATATCACTGATGATCTGCTGATGCAGGGTGGGGGTTTTTGGTGCCCGCATGGATCCTGTTTCATTCCCGTCTGGTGTGCCTGCACCCCTTTTAGCTGATCGGAAAGAGCAAGGGAAAACAAACTCGTAAAAAAGCGGCTGGGCCGGGGTGGGCGTTATGACGCAAGCAAGTTGCGCATGGTTGTTTGAAAACGCGGTGCAATATGATTGCGGGCAACATGGCGACCATTTTGCACCACTTTTTTACCGCGTACCCACACATCGCCAACTGTTATGGTTTCGGCAAAAATCCAGGCGTCAAGTATGTGATCTTCGCTGAGATAAGATGCCTCGTCAGTATTTAGCGAAATGAAATTGGCGGTTTTTCCTGCTGAAATGCCGGTATCGGCTGCCAATGCAGTGGCCCCACCAACAAGGGCATGATCAAACAAGGTGCGCCCGGTAGACGAGGATACATTGGCAATGGCATTGCGCGAATGGTGATGCAGACGCTGTGAATATTCCAGCTGGCGCAATTCGGACGGAATGCTGATTTGCACGTTTGAATCCGAGCCAATGCCAAATTTACCGTTTTGCGCCAAAAAGGTTTCGGCGGGGAAAGTGCCATCGCCAAGGTTGCCCTCGGTAATCGGGCATAACCCGGCAATGGCACCGGTTTGGGCCATGCGGGCTGTTTCATCATCGGTCATGTGGGTGGCATGGATCAGGCACCATTGCGAGGACAGATCGGCGTGGTTTAGCAGCCATTCAACCGGGCGCTGACCGGACCAGGAAATGCAGTCGTTTACTTCAAGAAGCTGCTCAGCAATGTGGATATGAATTGGGTTGGCGCCGACCATTTGCGAGACAGCGGCAAGTTCATCGGGGGTGACAGCACGCAGGCTGTGCGGGGCAACGCCAACGACCATACCATCGTGATTTTTCGCCGTATTGTTGCAACCGTTAATCAGCTTTTCAAACTGATCGAGGGAATTGATAAAGCGGCGCTGCCCGTCGGTTGGGGCGGTGCCACCAAAACCGGCATGGGCGTAAAACACCGGCAGCAAGGTTAAATCGATGCCGGTGGCGACCGCGGCGCAGGCAACACGGTCGGCCATTTCGGCAATATTGGCAAACGGGCTTCCGTTTTTATCGTGATACAAATAGTGAAATTCGCCGACGCGGGAAAAACCGGCTTCAAGCATTTCCATATATAACTGGCTGGCGACGGCCTCGACATCATCGGGCGTCATTGACAGGGCAAAGTGATACATGTTGGTGCGCCAGCTCCAGAAGCTGTCGCTGCCGGTGCCGCGCATTTCGGCAAGACCAGCCATTGCGCGCTGAAAGGCGTGACTGTGCAGGTTGGGCATGGCCGGGACAATAACGTTATGGTGTTCGTCGCCTGGCCGGGCGGCGCAACCGGTTTCAAGGCTGGCGATTTTACCGTTAGTCACGGTCAGGCGGACATCCTTTAGCCAGCCATTTTGCCCCAAAAGCGATTTTACATGCAGCGTGACTGTACCCATAGCCGTGTCCCTGATCTTTTGTTAAGGCCCGATTTTTGCGGAGCGCAAGAAATATGTTGTTTTGCTTTCTATTATGTATATACATAAAAACAAGTAAGGAAAAGACTCAATTCCAATCAGGTGATCGCAATTTTTTTAATCGTCGTTATAGCCGGGCTTTAAAAGTCGGTATTTTAGATGGTTAAGGACACGCAAACGAGGCGGGAGACATTCCATCATGAGTGTTTTTGACGTTAAATCCGGTTCGTCGCCGGTGATACTGGCATTTCCCCATACCGGCACTGATGTGCCAGAGGATGTGTGGGCAAAGCTGAACGATAATGGCAAGATCCTTGCCGATACCGACTGGCACATTCACGAGATGTATGGGGATTTATTGCCCGGCAGTTCGTTGGTCCGCGCCCTTTTTCATCGTTACGTGATTGATGCCAACCGCGACCCGTCGGGGCAAAGCCTGTATCCCGAGCAAAACACCACCGGGCTGGTGCCAGATACCGATTTTGACGGTAAACCGATTTGGCGGGACGGGGCAGAACCCGATGAAGCCGAGATCAAACGCCGTTATGAGCTGTTTCATGTGCCCTATCATCAGGCGTTAAAAGCCGAGATTGACCGGGTGAAAGCACAGCATGGCGTGGTGGTACTTTATGATTGCCATTCGATCCGATCGCATATTTCGTTTTTGTTTGAGGGCAAGCTGCCTGATTTTAACATTGGCACGAATAACGGCACCACATGTGACCCCCGTATCGAACAGGCCGTTGTGGATGTGTGCGAACATGCCAACGGGTTTACATCGGTGTTAAATGGCCGGTTTCGAGGGGGCTGGACGACGCGGCATTATTCGGACAAAGCCAATAATATTCACACCATTCAAATGGAACTGGCGCAATCATCGCATTTGGTGAGCGAAACACCACCATTTGATTATGACCCAGCCCATGCTGCGCCGTTGCGCGCACATTTGAAAACCATTTTGCAAAACATTGAAAAGATCGCCTTTGATCTTGCCAAGGGGAACTGAACCATGAGCAATCCGCGCCACAATATCCGTGAAATCATCGCGCCGCATGGCAGTGAAATTACTGCCAAGTCCTGGCTGACAGAAGCACCGATGCGTATGTTGATGAACAATTTGCACCCCGATGTTGCCGAAAACCCCCATGAACTGGTGGTTTATGGCGGCATTGGCCGGGCGGCACGGACCTGGGAAGATTATGATCGTATCATTGCGTCGTTAAAATCGCTGGAAGATGACGAAACATTGCTGGTGCAGTCGGGCAAGCCGGTCGGCATTTTCCGCACCCACAAGGATGCCCCGCGTGTTCTGATTGCAAACTCCAACCTGGTGCCGCATTGGGCAAATTGGGACCATTTCAACGAACTCGATAAAAAGGGTTTGATGATGTATGGCCAGATGACCGCCGGTTCCTGGATTTATATTGGCAGCCAGGGCATTGTACAGGGGACGTATGAAACCTTTGTCGAGGTCGGACGCCAGCATTACAATGGCGATTTGAAAGGCAAATGGGTTTTAACCGCCGGTTTGGGCGGCATGGGCGGCGCACAGCCCTTGGCCGCTGTGATGGCCGGTGCTTGCTGCCTTGCGATTGAATGTAATCCTGACAGCATCGATTTCCGCCTGCGTACCGGCTATGTCGATGCCAAAACCGACAGCCTTGATGAAGCCCTGGAAATGATTGACCGCTGGACCAAGGCAGGCGAAGCCAAATCGGTTGGCCTGTTGGGCAATGCGGCGGATATTGTGCCCGAGCTGGTGCGCCGTGGC
This sequence comes from Thalassospira sp. NFXS8, assembly GCF_040148805.1. NCBI lineage: Bacteria > Pseudomonadati > Pseudomonadota > Alphaproteobacteria > Rhodospirillales > Thalassospiraceae > Thalassospira > Thalassospira sp. NFXS8. The sequence goes on from NZ_JAGEMF010000003.1 coordinate 413,284, forward strand.
GTGAAACCGGACCTTGTGACCGACCAGACATCGGCCCATGACCCGGTAAACGGATACCTGCCCAAGGGCTGGAGCATGGGCGAATGGAAAGCCAAGCGCGAAAGCGACCCGAAAGCAGTTGAAAAGGCCGCCCGTGCATCGATGCGGGTGCATGTTGAGGCAATGCTGGCCTTCCACGAACAGGGCATTCCGACCATCGATTACGGCAATAATATCCGTCAGATGGCGAAGGAAGAAGGGCTGGAAAACGCCTTTGATTTCCCCGGTTTTGTCCCGGCCTGCATTCGTCCGCTGTTCTGCCGTGGTGTTGGTCCGTTCCGCTGGGTGGCCCTTTCAGGTGACCCGGAAGACATTTATAAAACCGACGCCAAGGTGAAGGAAATCCTGCCCGATAACCATCATTTGCATAACTGGCTGGATATGGCGCGTGAACGCATTTCCTTCCAGGGTTTGCCCGCGCGTATTTGCTGGGTTGGTTTGGGCGACCGTCACCGGTTGGCGCTGGCCTTTAACGAAATGGTGGCCTCGGGCGAGTTGAAGGCGCCGATCGTGATTGGCCGTGACCATCTTGACAGTGGATCGGTTGCATCCCCGAACCGCGAAACCGAAGCCATGCAGGATGGATCGGACGCGGTTTCGGATTGGCCGCTTTTGAACGCCCTTCTGAACACCGCATCGGGTGCAACCTGGGTCAGCCTGCATCACGGGGGTGGTGTTGGCATGGGCTTTTCGCAGCATGCCGGTATGGTGATTTGTGCTGACGGCAGCGAAGATGCCGCCCGTCGCCTGGAACGTGTTTTGTGGAACGACCCGGCAACAGGTGTGATGCGCCATGCCGATGCCGGTTATGATATTGCGCTGGATTGCGCCCGTGAACATGGCCTGCGTTTGCCCGGTATTTTGGGTAACTGATCATGAATGATCGTTCGGCCATCCGCGTTTTGCGGGCAAATAACTATCGCCGAATGCCGTGGAAGAACGGCGGCGGGGAAACGGTGGAAATCGCCGTTTTCCCCGCCAATGCCGGGTTGGATGATTTTGCCTGGCGGGTCAGCATGGCAAGCGTTGCCAGTGACGGCCCGTTTTCCAGCTTTCCCGGCATCGACCGCACCTTGTCAATTTTGCAAGGGGCGGGGATGATGTTGACAATTGGGAATGAAGGGCCGGTAACCCTGACACCGGGCGCACAGCCATTTGCATTTCCGGCAGATGTTGCAACATCGGCAGTTTTGATTAAGGGCCCGATTACCGATTTGAACGTAATGACCCGGCGCGGCACATGCAATCACCGCGTAACCCGGCATGAATTTGACGGCAAATGCCAACTTGAAACGCCTGGCAGGAGTGTTCGTATACTCGTTTGCCAAAGCCCGGTCACCATTGCCTGCGGTGATACCGGCCATTATGATATGGGGGCCGACGACGCCCTGATCAGCGAGGATGGGTCCTTGCCAGTTCTGATTGAGAGTTCCGGGTTATCAGTTGTTTACGAGACTGTTTTAACATATCACGACTGACAGATTTAGCGATAAATCACCAGACACTGCACCCGAAACAGGTTGTGCTATATGGTGTGACAGGCTGGAATTCACCGTCATTCAAGCGCGGCGATTGCGACCTGTAATGATTTGTGGCAGTTGTTAAAAGCTGCAACAAATTGCGGCGCCAAATGCGCAGCCGAATAGACAGTGCCCGGGCCGAAATGCCCGTGACTGCCGACATTTCGGCCCGGTTGTAAAACCAATTTTACCCGCGTTACCACGGAACCGTGCGCCCCTGATAATCCAGATATTCCAGCCCCGGTTTGCCATGTTTCTCCAGCAAAACATTAACAAGGCCGGGGATACTTTCATCAATTGACAGGCGACCTTCCGGTCCGCCCAGATCGGTGCGGACCCAGCCTGGTGCCATTGTGACCAGGGCGCATGATGTATCGGCGTTGGCGGCCTCGCGGGCGGCAAAGCTGCGCATGAACATGTTAAGGGCGGCCTTGGTGCCGCGATAAAGTTCGCGCAGGCCGGTTTCATTATTACTGATGCTGCCTTGCCCCGATGACATAACCCCGATGGTGCCGGTGGGGGTGACACAGGCTTTTAGTGTTTCAATTACCCGCATCGGGCTTAGGGCGTTAGTGATCATAAGGTCGGTGAAGTCTTTGGTCGATATTTCGCCGATTGTCTGGCTGGGGTCCGGGTTAGCCGTGCCCGCATTCACAAACAGAATGTCGAATTTGCGATCAGACAGGCGCTGATGCAAAGTGCTGAGCTGGTCAGGTTTGCAAATATCAAGAATTTCGATTTCAAGCTGGCTTTGATATTCCAATTGTAAATCGTGCAGCAATGTATGGCCGCTGCCTTCACGGACTGTACCAACGACGTTCCAGCCTTTTTTCAGAAATTCTGCTGCCATGGCATGACCGAGGCCGCGTGATGCGCCAATGAGAAGAATTGTTTGTGCAGGGGTGTTGGGGGTGGTGTCTGGCATAAAACAATGTCCTTTGCGAGTGGGGTATAGCGCAAATATAGACAATGATAGAATGGGCGCCAGACGCCTTGAAGTCATAATATAGTTGCATCAAACGCTATGTCATACATCACAGATAAGATAGGCTGAGGACATGAAGAATGTTGATATTGATTTGAACCTTCTTGTCGCGCTGGATGTGTTGCTGGCCGAAGGCAGTGTGACGGCGGCGGCGCAGCGCCTTGGCCTGAGTATTTCGGCGATGAGCCGCACCCTTGCACGATTGCGCGCTGCAACCGGTGATCCGTTGCTGGTGCGTGCCGGTAGGGGGATGGTGCCAACACCGCGTGCAAAGGAGTTGCGCGAACATGTTCATATCCTGACGCGGGATGCGCAGGCTGTGTTGCGCCCGCAAATCGACGAACTCGATGTCGGCGCCCTTGACCTGACATTTACGATACGGGTCAGCGAAGCGTTTATGGAGTTTCTTTCAGCCCGGGTTGTGGCGGCGGTGAGCACGGCAGCACCGGGCGTGTGCCTGCGTTTTGCACCAAAACCCGACAAGGATGCCGGACCGTTACGCGACGGAATAATAGACCTGGAAATAGGGGTGATTGGCACAACTGCACCCGAAATTCGCACCCGGTTTTTATTTAATGACCGTTTGGTCGGCCTTGTGCGAACGGGGCATTGGCTGTTGACAGGGGGCGATGGGATCCGCCCGGAAGCCTATGCCGCGTGTCACCATATTGCGGTATCAAAAGATGGTAATACGGCGGGGCCGATTGATACGGCGTTGCACGCATTGGGGCTTTCACGGTCGATCAGGGTTGTTGTTCCCGGATTTCCCGATGCAATGCGAATTGCGCGGCAATCCGATCTGGTGGCGCTGGTGCCGCAATCCTGTGTCGGGAATCATCAAACCCCGGATCATGATGCGATGGTGGGGCTAACCAGTTTTGATCTGCCCGTTGCCACACCTGATTTCAGGATATCGGCAATGTGGCACCCGCGCATGGATGCCGACCCGGCCCATAAATGGTTGCGAGATACCGTGATCGGGGTATGCCGGACGGCTTATCGGCACCGATAGTGGCGGGCCGGTTTGCATGTTGACGGCATGTTGAATAGAGAATGGAAGCACGTTGTTTTAAATTCTGTTCACATCGGAAAACCGGTTTTGTTTGATCAGATGGCCCAGACCAAGACGTTGCAGGCGACGATAGATGGTGCTGCGATTGACATTGGCATGACGGGCAACAGCGGAGATATTGCCATCGCAAGCCATGATCAGGGTGCGCAGCGTTGTGGCTTCGTTTTGATCGGTCGCGGGCGGCAACTGGTATGAGGGATGATTGCCATTGGCGGCCAGCAGCGACAATGTTGCAGTTGGCCGGGATTGCGCAACATCGGTAATATCGGCGGGTAAATCATCGGGTGTGACCATGTTGCCATCACAAAGGGCCGCACATAACGCACACAGATTGACAATTTCGCGCACATTGCCCGGCCAGGCATGGGACAACAATATTTCCATGGCATCGGGAGAAAAGCTTGGGGTGCCATCGGTTGTAGCGGCAATGCGCAGGATCAACCATTGTAAATCGGCCCGGTTGCGGACCGCCGGAATATCAAGGGTAAGGCCATTCAGGCGGTAATACAGATCCTGGCGAAATTCACCGCTTGCGACCAATTGGGGCAGATCGCGGTGAGAGGCCGAAATAACGTGGATATCAACCGGTTCGGGCCGGTGGCCGCCCACCGGCATAACTTCGCGTTCGGATAAAACGCGCAACAGTCGGGCCTGCATTGCCAGTGGCATATCGCCAATTTCATCGAGGAACAGCGTGCCGCGGTGAGATTCACGGATCAGCCCCTTTTTGCCCTTGCCACTGGCCCCGGTAAAGGCATTGGCGGTATACCCAAACAATTCGCTTTCAATCAGGCTTTCGGGCAGGGCAGCGCAATTAATGGCAATAAACGGACCACGCCGTTGGCTGGCCATATGCATGGCGCGGGCGATAAATTCTTTGCCGGTGCCGGTTTCGCCGCGCAAAATGACGCTGATTTGTCGGTCCACCAGCTTGGATGCCCGTTCGGCCAGTTTTTGCAAGGCCGGGTCGCCACCATGAATATTTTTCAACGGTGCCGGAAGCGGATTAATAACCCGCTTTTTTATCGCCGCAACCGGAGGAACCGAGCGGGCAAAGGTGATTTCGCCACTTTGGAGTTCGATCATGCCATCGCCATTACCGCGAGATCGTGACAGTTTTGGCAGGTCTTCGGGGTCAAAGGCAAAAAGATCGGAAAAGGTACGTCCCACTAAATGATCGGTGATTGAAGTATGGTTTTTGGCAACATCAGAAGAGTCGGGCAGGGATCGTAGCAAGAGTTTGTGCGCATTATGCGTCATGCCGCGAATGCGCCCGTCTGTGCCAATGGCGATGGCGGCCATGGGGTCGACATCTAAAAACTCGGCTGAGGGGTGAAGCCGCAAAATCCAGTCTTGTCGGTGGGTGCGAACCAGATTGGCCATTTCGATCCGCCGAACGCAGGATTTCATGACTTCAAGGGTCAGCGCCTGGCTCATTTTATCTTGCGGGGCCTGAAGGTGTGACAGGTCCAACACCCCGATCAGTGTTCCCTGTGTGTCATGAATGGGCACTGCGGTACAGGAAAGCGGGGTTAAGGTCATATCAAAATGATCGGTGCGGTGAACAATGATTTCACGGCCCGTCATCAAACAAGCCCCAACGCCGTTGGTTCCCACATGGCGTTCATGCCATTCGGAACCGGCGATCAGCCCGGCATGGCGTAATTCACGGTCCAGATCTGCATCGCCAATGGTATCAATCGCCACACCCTGTGCATTGGTAAGCAGCAATATATATCCCATGGCATTCACCCGGCGATAGAGATCCTCCATCCCGTGACGTGCCATGCAAAGCAATTCTTCGGATTCCTGGCGATGATGGCGCAGTTCCTGTTGGGTTACAATACGTACGCCTTCGTACCGGGTCGGATCCAACTGGTGTTCGTTTAAACAGCGCCGCCAGGAAGCCTGCACATCCTCGTCGCGTTGGGGGCTTTTTTGCCCTTCTGCTACGCGCAGAATTTCGAGGGTATGGGGCTGATTGTTATTTAGCCTTCCCATCGTTTCCTCCCATAATATGGGACGACCAAATTATCACCTTTGGTCGCCCCATAGCAAAGGTCTTGTGCGTCGCCACGGCGACGGTGTGGCAGGAAGGATCAGGAAGCCAGATCTATCAATATCTTAAGCTCGGATCCGGCAGGATCAAGCAGGGCATCGAACCCGTCACTTACCGCGCGATCGAGCGTAATTTTTTTGGTCACCACGCGCGATGCCGGCACGGCCCCTGACGAAATAAGATCAATCGTGCGCGGCCAGCTATGGGTCGGATAACACCAGGAGCCGCGAATTTCGGCATCCTTGAAAGTAAGCTGGAAGAAATCAATGCTGCCCTTGCCGGGATGCAACCCGGTCTGGACAATCACCCCCTGTTTGCGAATGGCATCGAGGCAGGATTGCAGGGCATGTTCATTGCCAACGCATTCCAGCGCAATGTCACAGCCCACACCATCCTGGCTGTGTGCGCGCACCACATCGCCGATATTGTCGGTTTTGGGGTTGATGGTGATCACACCGGGCACAATCTTGCGCGCCAGTTCCAGCCGGGTTTCATTAAGGTCGGATACAAACAGTCTGGTCGCGCCATAGGCCCGCGCACATAACAAGGCCAGCATACCGATGGGGCCGGCCCCTGTAACCAGCACACTATCGCCCGCCGTAATGCCCGCCCGGTCACAGGCATAAACACACACCGCAGTCGGTTCGACAAGGGCGGCTTCCTCGTCGCTCATGCTATCGGGGATTTTTTCGACATTATAGTCATTTAACAGGGCCATTTCCGACATGCCGCCGGAAATCCAGCTCAGCCCGACCAGCGCCAGACTGCCGGAAAGATTGAACAAACCACGGTCGGCAAAATATTCGTCACTGCGCGGCATGATCAAAGGTTGCACCGAAACACGATCGCCAATCGTCACCTTGGTCACACCGTCGCCAATGGCGATGACTTCGCCGCCAAATTCATGCCCCAGAACCTGCGGCGATGTTGCGCCGGTAAAGGGGTGGGCGTCGGTCGGGACAAAAATGGGGCCGCTGGCATATTCGTGCAAATCGGTGCCACAAATGCCAACATAGCGGTTGCGAATAACAACCTGGCCGGGGCCGGGGGCGGGTGGTTGGTCGATATTTTCAATCCGCAGGTCTTTTGCGGCGTGGAAACGTAGGGCTTTCATCCTTGTTCTCCGTTTTGCAGGGCGTCAAACAGGCTTAATGCCTTGGCGGCATAAACGGTGCCGGGGCCGCCGGCCATTTCAATGCTGACAGCCAGACTTTCGACAAGCTGTTGCCGGGTGGCACCATGCTTAAGGGCTTCACTGACATGAAACAGGATGCAATCCTCGCATCCCTTGGCGACCGCGATGGCAACCGCCATCAGTTCCTTTAGGGCAGGGGAAAGTTCGCCTTTTCGGGTGGCGGCCTGCATGACACTGCGAAAGGCGGTCATGGTTGTTTTTTCGGCGGTATAAAGGGTCATGGTGCGGGCGTTCAGGGCATTCAGCTTGTCTTGTGCGCTGATCTGGTTTTCATCTTGTGCCATCAGATCAACACCATCCCGCCGTCAATCATCAGGCTTTGGCCGGTCATGTAATCGGAACCGGACGAGGCAAGAAACATACATACCCCCACCATGTCATCGGGGCGCGAGGGCCTGCCCATTAAAATATCGGCCGAAAAGCCGTCAAAGGCTTCGTTGTCCTGTTCGGTCAGGCCTTCATCGACAAAGCCCTTGTCGATCAGTTTCCACATATCGGTGGCAACCACACCGGGGCAGATGGCATTGACATTGATTTTATGTTTGCCAAAGGCCCGTGCGGCGGCCTGGGTGAGGGCAACAACGGCAAATTTGCTGGCGGAATAATGGGCCAGGGGCTCGTATCCCTGTTTCCCGGCAATCGAGGCGGTATTGATGATTTTGCCGCCCGTGCCCTGGGCGATGAAATGCTTGGCGGCTTCCTGGGTGCCAATCAAAACACCCATCGCATTCACATCCATCACCCGGTGCCAGTCATCCTCGGTGATGTCGTTGAATTTTTTGACGTGCGCGATGCCGGCATTGTTAAACATCGCATCAAGCTTGCCATATTTCTCGACGGTCCTGGCGATCAGCTCGCGCACACTTTGGCGTTTGGTAACATCCACTGTCATGCCAATGGCCTTGCCGCCCGCCGCCGAAATGTCTTCGGCGGTTTTTTGGGCGGTATCGGCATTGATGTCGGCGACAATCACATGGGCGCCTGCCTTGGCAAGACCGGCGGCAATGGATTGGCCGATGCCCTGTCCCGCACCGGTGACGATGATGGAACGGTCTTTTACCGAATTAGTCATATCGTTTCCTCCCGCATTATGGGGTGAACCAGGTGCCCACACGGGCGGGCGACCTGGTATTTGTTTGTTTTGGGATGGTTTGGTTTGGTTTGGTTTCAGGCCGGTTTAACTGATGGCGCGTGCGATAATTTTATTAACCTCGCCGGCATGTTCCATCTGGACCATATGCCCGGCACTGCCCAGTACATGGGGTTTGACGTTTGGCAGATTTTCCGCATGGCTGGCGGGGATAATGGCATCATTTTCGCCCCAAATAACCGTGATCGGCAGGTCAAGTGCGGCGAGGTCATCGGCAATGATCCGGGCCTGTTTGCCCGCATTAAACGCCGCTGCCGACAGTTTCGTCAGGAAGTCCTGCACGCCATCAAGGCGTTTATATTTCAGAAGGTCCTGCACCATCGCACGCGACACCAGGCTTTGATTATAAAACAGGTGGGTTAGAACCGGTTTCAAATCCTTGCGCCCGGTCGCATTGACAAAGCCATCAATATAATCGGCATTGATGTCTTCGCCCAAACCGGCACTGCATATCAAGGTAAGCGAGGCGACACGGTCCGGGTGGTCAAGTGCGGTTGCCCCGGCAACCAAACCGCCCATCGAATGGCCGACCAGATGGGCGCGCGTGATGTCGCAATGGTCCATGAAATCAAGCAGGGTTTTGGTAAAAATCGCCGGGTCTTGCGGATCAACCGATTTGACCGATTGTCCGTGACCGGGCAAATCAATTGCGTATACCGGGGCATGTTCGGCCAGGGCATCAATGTTAAACAGCCAGTTATCCAGATCACCGCCAAAGCCGTGGATTAAAACAATCGGCGTTTGATCGGCATTGTCACCGGTTTGTTCGGAATAGCGGACTTTCCCAATCGGCAGATCAACAAAATGATAGGCCGGGCCGGTATCTTCGTCTTCCGTGTCATTGGCCGGCATTTCATAGGCACTGACATAGGCCTCGATATCGGCATCGGAAACCGATGATGGGGCCATAACGGCCAGCAAGGCGCGGACGGGGTAAACCTCGCCTGCCATCCCGACAATCCGGCGTACGGTGCCGCCATCGGCGGCCTCGACCACATTGGTGATTTTGTCGGTTTCCACATCCATGATTTCGTCGCCGACGGAGACCTCGTCACCTTCCTTGATGTGCCAGTCGGTTAATTTGCCTTCTTGCATGGAAAGGCCCCATTTGGGCATCAGGATCGGGGTAATTTCGGTCATACTTAACCCTCCATTGTTTTTCTGGCAGCGTCAGCAATGCTTTGCGCTGACGGGATGTAGATGTCTTCTAACGAAGGGGAGAACGGCACGGGCGAATGCGGGGCCGTGACCATCTGGATCGGGGCCTTCAAGTCGTTAAATCCGTCCTGGGCGACATTGGCGGAAATATCTGCCGCAATCGAACAACGCGGGTTGGCTTCATCCACGCAAACCAGTCGTCCGGTCATTTCGACACTTTCCAGCACGGTATCCATATCAATCGGCGACAGGGTTCTCAGGTCGATGATTTCGGCTTCGATCCCGTCTTTTTTCAATATGTCAGCGGCCTGTTCGGCGCGTTGGACCATTTGCCCATAGGTGACAATGGTCACATCGCCGCCTTCGCGTACGATATTGGCCTCGCCAAAGGGAATGGTATAGGGCTCTTCGGGCACGTCACAGGTGCTGGCATAAAGGTTTTTATGTTCCAGAAAGATCACCGGGTCGTTATCGCGAATGGACTGAATAAGCAGACCTTTGGTGTCATAGGCGTTTGACGGGCAAACAACCTTCAATCCCGGAATATGGGTGAAAAGCGGGGTCAGCATCTGGCTATGCTGGGCAGCGGCGCGAAAACCCGCCCCGCACATCGCCCGGATAACAACCGGCGTTTCTGCCTTGCCACCAAACATGTAGCGGAACTTGGCTGCCTGGTTAAAAACCTGATCCAGGCAGACGCCGATAAAATCGACAAACATCAGTTCCGCAACCGGTCGCAGGCCTGCCGTGGCCGCACCAATGGCCGCGCCGACATAGGCACTTTCCGAAAGCGGGGTATCAAGCATTTGATTGGGATGTTTATGATAAAGGCCCTTTGAAACCCCCAAAACACCGCCCCATGCGTCATCTTCGCCAGGCGCGCCCGATCCGCCCACAATATCTTCCCCCATCATGATAACCGTGGGGTCGCGGCTCATTTCCTGGTCCAGGGCTTCGTTGACCGCGTCTTTCATGCTGATGATCCGTGCCATTTTGCACTCCTGTTTTTTCTGTTTTCATTGGCCGTTCAGGGCCGTTTCCTCTGGCCGTTCGGGCCTTGGCTCAGTTCACATAGACGTCGGTGGTTAACTTGGCGGCCCCGGGTTCGGGGGCGGCAATGGCAAGTTCGACGGCTTCATCAATCAGCTTGCCGACTTCGTCATCAATGGCATCAAATTCGGCTGCACTGATGACACCGGCATCGCTGACTTTGGCGCGAAACAGTTTCAGGCAATCATTATGTTCGCGGTTATGCTCGTTTTCGCCCGGGGCCTTGTAGGTTTGGGCATCGCCTTCGAAATGGCCGAAAAACCGCACGGTTTTGCATTCCAGCAAGGTCGGACCCGCCCCTTCGCGCGCACGTTTGATGATTTCACCCGCCGCTTCAAACACGGCAAAAAAATCAATGCCATCGACGGTCATTCCGGGCATACCAAACCCGGCGGCGCGGTCGACATAGCTATCGGATGCGGTTGCGTAATCGACCGATGTGGCCTCGGCATAACCATTATTTTCGACAACAAAAATCGCTGGCAGGTTCCAGATGGCGGCTAAATTCATGCTTTCCAGCACAGTGCCCTGATTGGCGGCACCATCGCCAAAAAAGGTAATGCCAATGCCGTCATGGCCCAGTTTTTGTGCCGCAAGTGCCGCACCACAGGCCAGCGGTGCCCCGGCACCCAAAATGCCATTGGCCCCCATCATGCCCAGGCTCAGATCGGCGATGTGCATCGACCCGCCTTTGCCGCCACAACACCCGGTGGCCTTGCCGTAAATTTCGGCCATCATCGCCTTGACATCAACGCCCTTGGCAATGCAGTGACCATGCCCGCGATGGGTGGAGGCAATGCGGTCGCGGTCATGCAAATGCATCATGATGCCAACGGCAGCGGCTTCTTCACCGGCATAGAGGTGCACAAAGCCGGGGATTTCGCCACGGGCGAAATCCACATGCAAACGTTCCTCGAAATCGCGGATCGTTTTCATTTTGCGATAGGCATCCAACAGCCGTTCTTTGGGTAACGGGAATGGACTGGACATGAGGAGAACCTCCCTGTGTTTGTTTTCAGTTTCTGGTTTGAATAAAAAGCCCGGCCTGGGCGGCAAAGCGCATACATGCCGGGACATTGATGGTGCGAAAGGCATTGGCGACCAGCCGCACCGAAATGTCGTCATCCTGATCAAAGGTAACTTCGCGTTCGCCATCAAAGGCCAGTGTTCCCGCCGGGATCGACGGGGCATGAACGCTGTCAGGTGTCATTGTGGTGATGGATTGAATGCCGACTTTTTCCATTAGCCCGGGCGCAATCGGGGCGTTTAAAATCCGGTCGGCATCGGAGGATAAAACGATATGTCGGCCCTCGGGTTCACAGCGATCAACCGGGTCGGTCAAGCCGACGATAGACGACATGCCAATGGCGCCGGGCAGGCCAAAGGTGACAAAAAGATCGCGGAAACTTTGTGTTTTCCAAATCGCACGCGCGCCGACAAAACGATCATCGACCACCGCCATATCAACCAGTGCAATATGCCGGTCGCCATTCACCGAAATTTCCAGCCATTTATTGGCTTGATAAGCCTGATCGGCGGGCACCTTGCCTGTGGCGGCAAGGCCAACAGCCAGGCCGGTAATGGTAGGTTCGCGCAAATCGGGAAAGGCATTGTTGGTGCCGGTTGACACTCCGGCAACGGGAATATCGGCGCACGCCTGCAAAACGACCCGGTGGGTGCCATCGCCGCCCAATACGATAATGGCGGCAACGTCCTGTTCGGCCATGATGGTGGCGGCACGCGCACTATCACTTGCCGTCATGGTAACAGGCATGTCGATATAGGAAACGCGCGGGAACCCGTGATGGCCCATTTTGCGTTCGCGTTCGATGCTGCGCATCAAATGAAACCGGATGCCGCTATTTTCCGGCATCATCAACACATCCTCGACACCGGTTGCGCCAAGGGCAGCCAACATGCGCAATACGATATTGGCACGGTCATTGATGGGCAGGTTGCCCGCATGTGATATGACCCGTCGAATGTCCCGGGCCGAGACTGGATTGGCAATTATGCCTATTTTTTTCATGGTTTCCTCAAACTTTCCTCCCTGAGGTAAAACCATGAATTGCAACTGCTGTGCCAAACAACAATTTAATATTTTCAGATACTTATATGTTTATCCTGTTGCATGAAATGCAACAGGTGTTGCGCAATGAGTGCTGCAACACCGCCTTTGTGCGACAGGTTGCGCATATCAGGGGCGATAAAAACTGTGCCTGCATTATGGGCGGGCAAAACACATTAATGCCGCCGACACATGCCGTATTTCTTGTTTGATTATAAGGAAGGAAAAACGCCCGCCAGGTGAGCGGGCGCGTATTGCGGACATATTGCCATCCGTACGAAACATTTGGGCATAACGCTGTATCGTTATTTATTGAAAGTACGTCGCAGGGCGCGGACAGTTTTTGCAAATGCGATAAAGTTGCCCGTGCGACGGTGCTGTACTGGTATGTTTGCTGTCGTGTGCGGGCAGTTTATTGTGGTTTAACCACACAAGGGCGCCACGGTTGCCACGGTTGGTAACTGGCGAAAAAATCATGCAGGAATGTGTCGACTTTTTCGCGGTTGGTCGCGCGGGCTTCGGGTTTCATATCGGCATCAAGATGGGCGCAGTTTTTGGTAATTGCGGTGCCAATTTTTTTCCAGTCGATATTGGCGTTATGGCCGGGCAAACCCGATGCAACAGCACACCAGCCAACAGCTTTGACGCGGTCATCGGATTTTTCATAATCCTGTGCGAGGTATGCCGCGGCGTGTAATTCGCCATGTTCGGCAGCCTGGGTAAGCCATTTTTCACGCTCGACCGGGTCGGTGGTGAAACGGGTGGCGATCATGGTGGCAGCACGGGGGTCGCCGGCAGCCCAGGCGTTATCCAGGTGTTGTCGGGCGTCTTCTTTGCGGTCATTTTGCAAACTATCCAGGGCCAGCCACATCGACGCCTGGGCGCTGCCCTTGTTGGCTGCATTTTCATATAGGGTATGAATATCGTGGCGGGACCCTTGCAATGCCTCAAGGCGGCGAGCCTGCAAAATCTCGGCATCGGGGTGGCCCGCCTGTGCGGCATGGTCCAGCATTTCCCAACCGGAATCCTGATCGGCGGGGATACCAATGCCATTGATCATTTGGCAGGACAGCAGATATTGCGCTGTTGCATTGCCATTCCTGGCCAAAGGTGTAAAAACGCTGGCTGATTTTTTGAAATCGCCATTGCGATAGGCATTTACCCCGTCATCAAGCGGGGAGGCGGCGATTGCAACGCCGGAAAAAGTCAAAAGCAGGACACCCGCAAAAGCCGTTTTGCCAAGGGTTGCTGTAAAAGTACGTTTCATGGTGTTTCCTGCGGGGTCATGGTGGCTGGGATCATGTGTTGTGGCCGGGCGTGGAAATGCTGTGTTCGGCGCGAATGGAATTTAAAAATTCGCGCACCCGGGCCGACAGATCGTCGGACTGATGGCGCAAGCGGGTTGTTGCCAGTTGCAAACCATCCATAGCGGCAAGGTTATCGTCGGCAGAACTGCTGACCTGGGCGATTGTAGCGTTCATTTCCTGTGCTGCAAGGGCTGATTGTTCAACATTCGTGGCGATTTCGGTAACGAAATTTTGTTGTTCGCCCACGGCCTGCGACATTTCGCTGACGGTATCGTGGATGCCCGAAATGCTTTGGCCGATGGTGGCAATGGCTTGTACTGCCACACTGGTGGTGGATTGAATATCGCTGATACGCCGCGCAATGCGGTCGGTGGCGGCACCGGTTTGACTGGCAAGGTTTTTAACCTCGCTTGCGACCACGGCAAAACCCTTGCCGGCATCGCCCGCACGGGCCGCCTCGATAGTGGCATTAAGGGCAAGAAGATTGGTTTGGGCCGCGATATCCTGAATGAGACTAAGGATTTCGCCGATTTCATTGGCACCGGTTTCAAGTTCACGCATGGTTTCGTTGGTTTGGCCGGCCGTATCAACCGCATTTTGCGCCGCATTTAACGATTGGCGGGCGCGTTCGCCGGTGTCGCGGACCCGATCTGACAGGGATTGAGTGGCATGGGAAACCGAGGCCATATTGATGGATATTTCTTCGGATGCCCCGGCCACCCCGGTGGCATTCCCCGATGCAATTTCAGCGCGATCCCGAACATGATTTGACGTTGCTTGAATGTCCTCGGCTTCAGTCGAGACATGTTTGGCGACACTTGATATGGAAGCCTCGAACGCATCGGCGAGGGCCAGCATGGCCGCGCGTTTTTCGTCTTCGGCGGCGGCACGTTCACGGGCAACCTGTTGTTCGGCCGCGCGTGCGGAAAGGGCGGTTGCGCGAAACTGGCGCAAAATTTCGGCCATAATGCCAATTTCATCGCGGCCATTATCGTTAACTTCGGCATCGAGATTGCCATTGGCAACCTGGCGCAACCCCGCAATGACGCGCAATAACCGTTTAATAAGGTTACCGCGTACATAAAAAACTAGCACCAGTAACGAGACAACAATGACAGCAACGCCGATAAGGGCGATGATGCGTTGATCCCGGGCGACCTTTTGCAGGGTATTGGCGGCTTTGGCATCAATTTCGGCCCGTTTGGCACCGACAAGTTCGGCAATGCTGGCACCTAGTTGTTCGGAACTGGCAAGGGTTGCGTTCAGGGTTTGCTGGGTTTGGGACTGATTTGACCATTCGGTTTCACGCAGGGCAAAAACACCATCATCGCCTTTGCCAAAAGCCAGCAGGGTTTTGGCAAGATCGCGGATTTTGTTGCCGTCGTCATTGTCGGGCAGTTTGGCCAGCGCATCGGTAATGCGTAATTCGGCCCAGTTCCATTTGTTGCGAACCTCGTCCATTGCGTCCCCTTCGGGAACGGCAATGGCAGCGGTAAGCATGCCAAAGGCAAGGTTTACATTCGCACGGATATCGGCGAGCAATTGTGAAAAGGCGATGGTTTCTTTCAGGGCGTTGGCGGCATTGCCATCGGCACTCGCAACCCGGCTGATACCCCGTGATACATCAATATCTGTAACCTCGATCAGCGGGCTTAGATAATCGGACAGGTCGGCATAGGCGTAAACCATATCCAGGGTTAAATCGCCACGTTGTTTTTCAAGGGCAAGGCGGGTTTCGGTAAGGTTTTGCAGGGTTTGACGCCGGGCAACAATATCGTCAAGGCGGGTTTTAAGATCGTCCAGGGAGGGTGTATTGCGGATTTCTGCATTGGGCGCAGCTGCAATGTCGGCCAGGCGGGCACGCGCACTTTCGATTAACGCATCAAGGCGTTGTTCGGTGGCGGCCAGGTCATCGGCATTGCGCGAAGCCGCCAGAACCGGCGCCTGTGCGGCCAGACCGGTGCCATCCATTGCCAGTTCCATTTGTTTGATAATGGCAGGCAAACTGTTGGTGGCAATTTCGCCAACCAGTTGGCGCGTATTGCCAAAAGACACCCATGCGACAACCGATGAAATGCTGGCAAGGATCAGAATGACGGCAAACGAGGCCATCAGGCGGCCCTGAATACCAAGGGCAATCCCCTTGCGCCGGGGTTTTGGCCCCCGCGACGATTTTTTCGACATGCTGGAAGGCAGGTTTGTGGTAACCGCACCCGACGGGCGCAGCGCAGATGTGGCTGTTTTCATGAATTCCTCCCTGTCGAGCCCGCATATTTGATATGGCGGTGATCGGCTTTCCCTGGTCTTTCAGGTACGGTGCATCCGGTTTGCCGAATGTCTTGGGTGGTGCCTGCCAAAGCAGGGCTGCGTAATAGCCAGATTATGAATATGTTACGCGATCGGGACGGATGACGGTGTGATGTCGGAATATTGATAAGGCGGTTAAGCCGAAGGATGTTTTCTTCGGCTTAACCTGTAGATGTTTCGGGCTGTTAGTTTGCCCGACCTTCACGCCAGGCCTGGATCAGATCGTCATATTTGACGGTCTCGCCCTGGGGCTTTTCGTTATCGATTTTCGGTTTCGGCGCACCGGGCTGGTCAAACCAGTACTGGGCGTCTTTTTCCTCGTTCAGTTTCGGGGCGCAATCGCCACCGATACCGGCACGACCAAGACGTTCCATCACGCGGTCCATCGAATTGGCAAGGTTGTCCATTGCTTCCTGCGGGGTCCGTTCGCCGGTAACGGCTTCGGCCACGTTCTGCCACCAAAGCTGTGCCAGTTTCGGATAGTCAGGCACGTTGGTACCGGTCGGCGACCAGGCAACACGCGCGGGGCTGCGATAGAATTCAACCAGACCACCCCATTTCGGGGCGATGTCGGTCATGGCCTGGGTGTCCAGGTCAGACTGACGGATCGGAGTCAGACCGGTCAGGGTCTTTTTCAGCGAAACCGATTTGGAGGTTACGAACTGGGCATAAAGCCAGGCAGCCTTGCGGCGTTCAAGCGGGGTGGACTTCATCAGCGTCCAGGAACCCACATCCTGATAACCCAGTTTCATGCCTTTTTCCCAATACGGGCCGTGCGGCGAGGGGGCCATACGCCATTTCGGGTTACCTTCGTCATCGACAACAGGCAGGCCTTTTTTGGTCATATCCGCGGTGAAGGCGGTGTACCAGAAAATCTGCTGGGCGATGTTGCCCTGTGCCGGAACCGGGCCGGCTTCGCCAAAGGTCATACCGGCAGCTTCAGGCGGCGCATAAGCCTTGAGCCAATCGATATATTTGGTCAAAGCATAAACAGATGCCGGGCTGTTGGTGGCACCACCACGGGTGACACTGGCACCAACCGGTGCGCAACCGTCAACGCGGATACCCCATTCATCCACCGGCAGGCCGTTCGGCAGGCCCTTGTCGCCTTCGCCAGCCATTGACAGCCACGCATCGGTAAAGCGCCAGCCAAGGGACGGGTCTTTTTTGCCATAATCCATATGACCATAGACTTTATGGCCGTCGATTTCCTTGACGTCATTGGTAAAGAATTCGGCGATATCCTGATAGGCAGACCAGTTAACCGGCACGCCCAGATCGTAGCCGTATTTTTCCTTGAACTGCTTTTGCAGGTCTTCGCGCTGGAACCAGTCGTAGCGGAACCAGTAAAGGTTGGCGAACTGCTGGTCGGGAAGCTGGTAGAGTTTGCCATCCGGGCCAGTGGTGAAGGACAGACCGATAAAGTCCTTCAGATCCAGCGTTGGCGAGGTGACATCCTTGCCTTCGCCATCCATGAAATCGCTGAGCGGTACAACAGCATTATAGCGGAAATGCGTGCCGATCAGATCAGAGTCATTGATATAGGCATCATAGATATTGCGGCCAGATTGCATCTGGGTTTGCAATTTTTCAATGACGTCGCCTTCGCCGATCAGATCATGGGTCAGCTTGATCCCGGTGATTTCGGAAAAGGCCTTTGCCAGCGTTTTGGATTCATATTCATGCGTGGTCAGGGTTTCTGACACCACATTGATTTCCATACCGCGAAATGGTTCGGCTGCTTTAATCAGCCATTCCATTTCTTTCATTTGATCTTCTTTACTAAGGCTTGAGGGTTGAAATTCACTATCGACCCACTTTTTTGCCGCATCGGTATACTGGTCGGCCATCGCCGGGTTGGCAAGAACTGCCAAACCCAGTGCGATTGCAACTGCGCTACCCCTGATAACGGCAGAGGAGCCTTTGGCTGTAACGATCATGTCGTTCCTCCCTGTTGGTCTTCCATTAAATTGCCAGCTTTGAATCCGGCACACCAGAACGGGGGAAGACCGATGCCCGCCATGGTGAAGACTGAAAGGTGTTTGCGCTGGTGTAGGACACAGCGCAAACACCCGATGATTAACCCCAGCGCATCACGACAAGCAGCCAGACGATCGCAATACCCGATGCGACCAGGACCGTTATGTCGGTAACAGCAAGCCAGGCAAGATGAATATAAGCCGCGCCAAGAAGGCTAATGAAAAGGCGGTCGCCCCGTGTGGTAACCAGCGGCAAAAAGCCCCGGCGTGGAATGGTAGGCGAAACTGCCTGCCAAATTCCCATGCCAATCAGCATTAGGGCGATACAGATGAAGAAACCCGCTGTAACCGGTGTCCAGGCCATCCATGACATTGTTTTAATTCCTTTCTTTACCGATCAGACCCGGCCCATCGCAAAGCCTTTGGCGATGTAATTACGCACAAACCAGATCACCAGCGCCCCTGGAACAATCGTCAACACGCCAGCGGCCGCAAGCACGCCCCAATCCAGCCCCGATGCCGAAACCGTGCGGGTCATGGTCGCAACAATCGGTTTGGCGTTAACCGAGGTGAGGGTGCGCGCCAGCAGCAATTCCACCCAGCTGAACATGAAGCAGAAGAAGGCCGTTACCCCGATGCCCGACCGAATGAGCGGAATGAAGATGGTGGCAAAGAAACGCGGGAAAGAATAACCGTCAATATAGGCGGTTTCGTCGATTTCCTTGGGAATGCCCGACATGAAACCTTCGAGGATCCAGACGGCAAGTGGCACGTTAAACAGACAATGTGCGAGGGCAACCGCAATGTGCGTGTCAAACAGCCCGACCGATGAATACAACTGGAAAAATGGCAACAGAAATACAGCAGGCGGTGCCATGCGGTTGGTCAAAAGCCAGAAAAACAGGTGTTTATCGCCGGTAAAATTATAGCGCGAAAACGCATAGGCTGCAGGTAATGCCACCACCAGCGAAATCACCACGTTGATTGCAACATAGATCATCGAATTGATATAGCCCGAATACCATGCCGGATCGGTCAGGATGGTGGCGTAGTTTGCCAAAGTCGGGTTATCGGGAAACAGGGTCATGGACCCGAGAATTTCGGTATTGGTTTTGATCGACATGTTGAACAGCCAGTAAATTGGCAGCAACAGGAACAGAATGTAAACCAAAAGGGCGATGTGACGTTTCTGGAACTTCATTTTATTGTTCCTCCCGCTGTCCGGCGTTCATAACGACGGTATAGAAAACCCAGCAAACCAGTAGAATGATCAGGAAATAGATCAGCGAGAATGCCGCCGCCGGACCAAGATCAAACTGGCCCACAGCCATGCGTGTTAAATACTGGCTTAGGAAAGTGGTAGCATTACCCGGACCGCCGCCTGTTAAAACAAAGGGTTCGGTGTAAATCATGAAGCTGTCCATGAAGCGTAACAGCACGCCAATCACCAGAACCGACTGCATTTTTGGCAATTGAATGAACCGGAAAACCGCCCAGCGTGATGCACCATCAATTTTGGCAGCCTGATAATAGGCATCGGGAATAGAGCGCAAACCGGCATAACACAGCAGCACAACCAGGCTGGTCCAGTGCCAGACATCCATCACCAGAACCGTCAACCAGGCATCAACCGAGCTTTGGGTGTAGTTATAACTTACGCCCAGCATGTTGAGGATATAGCCACCCAGGCCGATATCGGCGCGACCAAAGATTTGCCAGATCGTGCCCACGACATTCCAGGGAATAAGAAGCGGCAATGCCAGCAGAACCATACAGGCCGATACGCCCCAGCCCTTGCGTGGCAAGGTTAAGGCAACACCAATGCCCAGTGGAATTTCGATTAAAAGAACGCTGAAGGTATAGCCGATCTGGCGCAGCAGGGCTTCGTGCAGGCGGCTGTCATCAAGAACCTGCTGGAACCATTCAGTGCCGACAAAGAACCGGCTGTCTGGCCCGAAAATGTCCTGTACCGAATAGTTTACCACCGTCATTAGCGGAATGATCGCGCTAATCGCGACGATGCAAAATACCGGCAGCACCAGAAACCAGGCTTTGTTATTGGTGATTTTATTCATTTTCCAAGCCCCCCTTACGCGACCAGCTGACTGTCGGCATAGATTTTGGTCCATTCTTGCGGCAATCGCAGAACACCGCTTTGCCCGACAACTTGCTGGTCTTCACCAACCTTTACCTTTAGCTCGGCGTTGCCAAACCGGGTGGTGGCGATTTTATACTGCCCGAGGTCTTCGACCTTGACGATATTGACGGGAATGCCGTCGTCGCCGACGGTGGCGTTTTCGCTTTCAAGGCGAACAAATTCGGGGCGGATGCCAAGTTCAAGTTTGCCCGATGCGTTGCCTAGCGCGGCCAGTTGCGTATCGGACAGGGCAATGCGCTGCCCATCGATCCAGGCGGCACCGGCATCTATATTGCAGGGCATGATGTTCATGCCGGGGCTGCCGATGAAATAACCGACAAAGGTGTGGGCCGGGTTTTCAAACAGTTCCTGCGGGGTGCCAAGCTGCACGACCTTGCCGCCATACATGACGACAACCTTGTCGGCAAATGTCAGGGCCTCGATCTGGTCGTGGGTGACATAAACCATCGTCGGGCGCAGTTTATTATGAATTTCCTTAAGTTTGCGGCGCAGCACCCATTTCAGGTGCGGGTCGATCACGGTAAGCGGTTCGTCAAACAGGATGGCTGAGACATCATCGCGCACCAGGCCACGGCCCAGCGAAATGGTCTGTTTTTCATCGGCCCCAAGACCACGCGCCTTTTGTTTCAGCTTGCCGGTTAAATCGAGCATATCGGCAATTTCGTGAACGCGGGTTTTAACCTGTGTTTCGGCAATACCACGATTGCGCAACGGGAATGCAAGGTTTTCAAAGACTGTCATTGTGTCATAAATGACTGGAAACTGAAAAACCTGGGCAATGTTGCGCTGTTCCGGGGCCAGATTGGTAACATCTTTGCCATCAAACAGAACTTTGCCGTGGGATGGTGTGAGCAGGCCGGAAATAATGTTGAGCAATGTTGTTTTGCCACACCCCGACGGGCCAAGCAAAGCATAGGCGCCACCATCTTCCCAAACATGCTCCATACGGCGCAGGGCATAATCCTCGTCGCCTTTCGGGTCCGGGAAATAGGAATGGGCCAGGTTATTAAGATCAATACGTGCCATTTTACGTCTCCGGGCTCAGGCGGCCTTGCCGTTTGCGATTTCAACAGGTGGGGCGGCCTTCAGCCGGTTATCGGCATCAAAAACAAACAGGCGTGACGGATCGAGATAGAAAGTGGATGTTTCGCCCAGGCGCGGATTGTGGACGCCTTCTTCCTGAATAACCCAGGAAACGTCGCTAAAATGCACATGAACAAAGGTTTCCGACCCGGTGATTTCAGCCAGTTCAACATGTCCTTGCAAGGCAACGGCATGTGCGCCGGGATTAACCACGGATAAATGATTGGCCCGGACGCCAACAGTGCAGTTGCCGGTGTTTAAACCCGACAAATGCCCGGAAAGTGGAATGGTATGACCGCTGGCAAGCGACAATGTGTCGTTGCTGATATGGGCCGGGATAAGGTTGATGGGGGGGTCGGAAAAAATCAGACCGGTTTCAACCGTGGCCGGATTATGAAAAACACTGGTGGTGGGGCCAAACTGGGTGACACGGCCTTCATGCATAACAGCGCATTTGCCGCCCAAAAGCAGGGCTTCCATCGGTTCGGTTGTGGCATAAACCACAATGGTGTCGCGTTCGGCCAACAGGTTGGGGATTTCTTCACGCAGTTCTTCGCGCAATTTATAATCCAGGTTAACCAGTGGTTCGTCGAGCAAAAGAAGCGTGCAATCCTTGACCATGGCGCGGGCCATGGCGGTGCGCTGTTGTTGCCCGCCCGAGAGTTCCTGTGGCAAACGGTCCAGCAGATGTTCGATATGCATTAATGCAGCTGTCGAACGCACCCGGCGGTCAATTTCAGCCTTGTCAGTGCCCTGCAATTTTAACGGCGATGCGATGTTGTCATACAGATTCATCGACGGGTAATTGATAAATTGCTGATAGACCATCGCAATATTGCGTTTTTGCACACGCTGGCCGGTCACATCGGCACCATTCACCAGAATACGTCCGCTGCTGGGCGGTTCCAGCCCGGCCATGATCCGCATCAATGTGGTTTTCCCCGCCAGGGTTCGGCCCAGCAAAACATTGAACGAACCCGGTTCCAGCGTCATCGACACATCGTCGATATGGGTGACACCTCCCATGGTTTTGGTAATATTTTCAAGTGTTAGGGTCATTTGTCTTCATTTCCTTCGCCCATTGGGGCGGTTAGGATGGAGGGGGCGGTTTTAACAAACCAGTTGGCAATGGCGGATGCGGTATCCCCTGAAACATGCAAGCCGAGTTTGGAACGCCGCCACAAAACGTCTTCCGCGCAGCGAGCCCATTCGTGTTGAACCAGATAGCGCAGTTCGTTTTCGTAAACGTCATTCCCCAGATGCAGGCCCAGACCGGAAATATCTGATGCATCAGCGATTATTCTGTTGGTCAGTGTGCCGTAATTTCGCACGTAACGGTAGAGCTGTGCAGCAGGAAGCCAGGAAAATCGTTGCTGCATTGCGGCAAAATAGGCATCAAAATTGCCATCCGGCATATCGCCGCCCGGAAGCGGGGTGCCGCTTGTCCAGGGGCCCCGGGAATTGCCCAGATAGGGTGACAGGCGGGCAAGGGCGGATTCTGCCAGTTTGCGATAGGTGGTTATTTTGCCACCATAAATGTTAAGCAGCGGGGCTTCATCGTTTTTCTGGTCAATTTCCAGAACGTAATCGCGGGTAACGGCAGAGGCGTCTTCGTCGGCATTGCCATAAAGCGGGCGCACCCCGGAATAGGACCAGACAACATTGGCAGGCGTTATCTTATGGGCGAAATAGGTGTTTGCCAGTTCGCACAGATAGGAAATTTCACCATCGCTGATGGCAACTTTTGCGGGATCACCCTTATAATCGCGATCGGTAGTGCCGATCAGGGTGAAATCCTGTTCATAGGGAATAGCAAAAACAATGCGCCCGTCGGGATTTTGGAAAATATAGCAATAATCGTGATCAAACAGTTTGGGTACAACAATGTGGCTGCCCTGCACCAGACGAATGCCCTGTTTTTTATGGGCATCGACCTTGTTTTCCAGCAATTCGGCACACCATGGCCCGGCGGCATTAACCAGGGACCTGGCCCGAATTTGCCGTTCTGTTCCGTTTTGACGCACGGTGACAATCCATAAGTCACCGTCGCGCCGGGCAGAAAGGCATTCGGTGCCAACATTGATTTCAGCACCGCGTTCCTGTGCATCGATTGCATTTAGAACAACAAGGCGGGCATCCTGTACCCAGCAATCGGAATAAACAAAGGCCTTGTTCATGCCCGGCGCCAGTGGTGCCCCGGCTGGGTGGGCGGCCAAACGTACACCTTGTGACGCAGGCAGTTTTTTGCGGCCCCCGAGATGGTCATAAAGAAACAGACCAAGACGGATCATCCATGCCGGCCGCAAGCCTTTGACATGCGGCAGAACAAAGCGCAACGGCCAGATGATGTGCGGGGCAGCGTTTAGCAGAACTTCGCGTTCGATCAGGGCTTCGCGCACCAGCCGGAATTCATAATATTCCAGATAGCGCAAACCACCATGAATGAGCTTGGTGCTGGCCGAAGACGTGGCGGAAGCAAGGTCGTTCTTTTCGCACAGAAAAACCTTAAGCCCGCGTCCTGCTGCATCCCGCGCAATACCTGCGCCATTGATGCCGCCGCCAATAATGGCCACGTCATATGTGTCTGAAGTGAGCAACCTGTTCCTCCCTGATTGCCCGGATTGTTGACAGCTGGTGTTAGCTGTCGTTCTTTATTTTCACAAACGTTACAAACAAGACAAATTAAACGCAAGTGAAAATATTTCATTCGCGAAATTTTCAGCTTTGCCATGCTTTTTTGTCCTTTCAACGTATTGTTCCTGAACTATTTTTTGATTCGGAAATTTATGCGTTTTTCCGGCATAACGGACGTGAGACGGTGTGTAATCGGCCGAATTTTCACTGGAATCGTTGGAAAGTGAAAATAACAGACCGCGCCGATATTTCATTTTTGGACCCTGCCGAGGGTGTGTGTTTTTGTAAGTTTGTTGCAGAAAATTGATCCGCAAGCACGGCATTGTCGAAATCTCAGTTTTATAAATAATCATATTTTTCAATTATTTATGTTAGTTTCATGATGTGAAATGAACCAGGATTTCGTGGATTTTGTGCAATAAAACCCCTTCTGACCATGTGCGACCAGCAAACGAACGTTCATCAGGACGTTGCTGCCTGAACACGGGAAAACAGAGGTAATCGCGACATGTTAAGGGGTAGGGCAGGTCATATTTACGTCGTCGAGGATACCTGGCCGCGTATTCACCATTCGCCGGGGATGTTGAACATTCGGGGCGGGATGCGAATTTCGTATAAGAAAGCACTGAAAAATTTTCATAAACGAAATTTTATGCGTAATTTTCCTGACGAAACGATTGCCGGGGTTGAACTCGTTCTCATCATGTTGATGAAGGGGGGATCATTTAACGGTGTAATTTCTTTTGGTTGAATGTTTTTGGTTGTATTTTAAACTGACGCGCCAAGAAGGTGTGCTGTTAACTGTTGGTCTGTCTGGCCCGTAAATTTGCGTGCAGATGTATTGATTTACGAAGTGGAGAATGCATTTGCAGCCGATATTCGTGCCATGCCGCCTGAAACCCATTGCGGTGACAATGCCGGAGCAGGCTGGCGGCTGGATCAAAAATATCGTTAAAAATTCCGCATTTATGCTTCTTGTGCTGGCGTTTTTGCTAGCTGTTCTGGATGTTGCAAATGCGGCGGCTTACGAGCGCACGGCACGTTATGTCAATGATTACGCGTCTCTTCTTACACAACAGAAAGCGGGTGCCCTTACGGCGTCCCTGAAGACATTTGAAGATAAAGAACTGATCGAAATTTCGGTGCTGACGGTTGAAAAGTTCCCGGAGAACGAGGAGGGCATTGATGCATTGCTTGACGATACTTACCGGGACTGGAACATGGGTAAAACGGAAACAGAATCCAGTTCGTATAAACAAAGGGTTCAGGCATTTGCCAAAGAACAGAACCTTGCGGAACAGGTCAGAACCAAATCACTGGAAGAAGTCATTAAGAAATACGCCGGAGTGATGCCGGAGGAACGCCCAGGTGGTCGTGCTGTTTTGGTCATATTTTCAAAAGAAGACAAAGCGGTTCGGGTCATAAATGGTAACGGATTTGGTTTGGCCAAAGGCGAGTGGCGGGAACTTGGCATTTATCAGTTCAGCCCGATTTTGACGCACAACGATATGGCCAAAGCAATCGAATTGATTGTCGATATCGTACAGCGTCGTTCCCTGAACATGTTGGAAACAGCAGATAATTTTTCTGCCGATTATCCGGGGTTTCGTGCGCCGCTTCACCGCTTTTCGTTAAAACGATATGACCGGTATGTAAATGATTTTGCCGGGTTATTGTCGCCTGCAGTAACAGCCAGCCTTACCAGGGACCTGCAAGACTACGAACAAGAAAGCGGCACGGAGATATCGGTGCTGACGGTTCATTCCTATCAGGCGGTTTCGTCTCAGAAAAGTTGGGAAGGTTTTGCCACCGAGGTTTTTCGCGATTTTGATATTGGCGGGAAGAACATTTCTCATTCCGAAAACAAGGGTGTGTTGTTTATCGTTTCGGATGAAGACCGCAAAGTTCGGATTGAAATGGGTGCGGGTTATTCAGGCTTATACGACACCGTTATGAAGCAGGTGGTCGATAACGTTACGCCGATCCTGAGTGATGCAAATTACATTGGGGGAATTACCTATGGCGTCGCGCAAATAATTGACGCAACCCGGGCTAATGTCACCTATTGGCAGTGGTATAAGTGGCCAATTTTCGCAGGCAGTGTTGTTTTTCTATCGCTTGTTGTCGCAATTCGAAATCGCTTGCAAGAATATGTCGCAATTCATTGGCTAATTGCTGGCTGTATTGGCTCGGTTGTCATTGTTGTCTGCCAAGTGCTTTTTAAGGTCTTGAAGGCAATTCCGCATGGAAACCGTAATCGCAATTATCATTATCACGGCGGCATTGATGGTGGTTTTAACGGCGGCGGCGGAAGCGGCGGAAGTAGCGGCGGCGGTGCATCCGGCAATTTTTAACTGTCAAAATGCCGTCATTTGCCAGGTGCGATTTGGGGGCCGCAACAAATTCGTTGCAGGTATGCTTCACTTCCTAACGCCCCGGCATTTCAATTTCCAGCATGGCCGATGCCAGGCATTTGCCATGCGCATCAAGTGCCAGAGACCGTGTAACGCCACCGCCAAGGGCGTTATGCAAAACGAAGTTCAAAGCCCCTAATTGTGGCAATTCGTAGCGTTCTACTGCACCATTGGCGATGCCCACGAGACACTGTTTGACATATGCCGGTGTCAGCAGATCTGCCAGCATTGCGAAATCACGATTGTCATAGGCAATGACGGAAATGTTGGAGATATTGCCCTTATCACCGGTGCGGCAATGGGCGATCTGGTGCAGACGCATGGTTAAACCTCCAGCATTGTAATGGTGGGCATGATCAGGGTTTCGTCGATCAGGCCTGATACAATGCCAACAATTTGCCGGGCGGACCGGGTGACGCCGCCGCCTGCCGCCGGGCCATTCAGATACAGGCTTTCGACCTCTTCGCCGATCCGTTGGGCATTAGCCAACGAAGATGTGCGGGCGGTAAAGCGGGCGCGGATTTCGGGGATGGTGGCTATATCGCCGGTATAGGCCCCCAAAACGGCATCGAGCCCTATCAGATCGCAGCGTATTTCCTGACAGTCGACTGCGGTGATTTTCAGGCGTTCGCGCACGATATCGAGCGCGAGACGACCGCGCGCAACACAGCCCACACCGGCATAGGATATTTGCCCTTCGCCAATGAATGAATCGACATAGCCAACCGAAACTTTCAGTGTGCCGGTACGGGCATGACCAGATCCGCCGGTAATGGCAATGCGGTTTGGCGCGACCTGTTTAATCATCACACCGGAAAAATCGGCAATGACGTCGGGTTGTAAATAGCTGGCCGGGTTGTGGACTTCGTATAATAGTTGTTCGGTGCAGGTCGCAACACTGACAATGCCGCCCGTGCCGGGGGTTTTGGTGATGATGGCATCGCCATTTTCAGATACTTCGGCAAGGGGAAAGCCCAAACGGGCGATGTCGGGCACATCCTTTACCCCGGGGTCGGCGAAATAGCCGCCGGTAATTTGTCCGCCACATTCCAGCAAATGCCCAACCAATGTGCCACGCCCGAGTTTTTGCCAGTCATCCATCGACCAGCCGAATTCGTAAATTTGCGGGGCGAGAAACATGGCCGGGTCAGCCACGCGGCCAGTCAGAACAATATCGGCACCGTTTGCCAAAGCGTCAACAATTGGTCCTGCGCCAAGATAGGCATTGGCCGAGATAACCGGTTTGTTAAAGGCCGCCAGTGTTTCGCCGGTTTCCATCAGGGTGAAAGTGTTGGCATCAAGCTGGTTGTGAACATCGTCCCCGCAGACCACGGCAATGCGCAGGCCGGTTAACCCCAGTTCACGGGCGATTTCCAGTGTCCGTTGACCGGCCATAACCGGATTGGCCGCCCCCATATTGGAAATGATACGGGTTTTGTTGCGATGACAAATGGGTAAAACCGCCCGCATCCGGCGTTCCAGCAAGGGATCATAACCCGCGTTCGGGTCGGCCATCCGGGCCTGTTGGGCCAGGGCGATGGTACGTTCGGCCAGGCATTCAAATACCAGATAATCAAGATTACCATTTTGCGCCAGTTCGACGGCAGGTTCAATGCGGTCACCGGCAAAACCGGCCCCGGTACCAATGCGCAGGGTTTTCATGACCGGGCCTCCTGTGCCGGTTTATGGGCGCGGGACCAGTAATAACACCCCGCCAACACGGCAACGGCAATGACGGGTGCCAGCACAAATGACCAAATGGCAAGAGCGATGCATACCAGCAAAATCGCGCGATCCAGCCAGACATGCCCCAGCAACCGCTGCCCGCCCAAAAGGGCCGGAATGGCGAAGACCAGCACCAGCCCCGAGATGCAGGCATTGCCAATTTCAAGGGCACCACCACGCCCTGTCATGCCGGGATAAATCAGCAACAGGAACGGCACGATATAGGTGACGGCACCCAGGCGAACCGCCTCGACCGCTGCAGGCAACCAATTGGTATTGGCAATGCCGGAACCGACAAAAACCGCCACGCAAACCGGCGGAGTGATCACGGAAATGGTGGCGAAATAAAACACGAACAGATGCGCTGTTAACGGATCAACCCCAACATTGATCATGGCGGGGGCCAAAACCGCGGCAACCAGAACATAAGCCGCTGTGGTTGGCAGCCCCATGCCCATGATCAGACAGACAAGGGCAACAATTAACGCAACCAGCACAATGGAATTACCGGCAATGGCAACGATCATGGAACTCAGCGAGACGCCAATCCCGGTCATGTTGATCATGGAAACCAGAATTTGTGCCCCCGCCAGCAACACCCCGATAATGACCATGCCCTTACCGGCATCGGCGATGCCATCGATCACGCGTTGGGCCATGTCAGCCGCGGTGAGTTTGCCAAGTGATGTGACAACAAAGGCTATAAGCAGGCCGACAATGCCATAAAAGGCAGATGTAGCAACCGACCGGCCCATAAAAATGCCAATACCCAGCCCGGTAAGCGCAGCAATGATGGGCAGAACGCGACGCCATTGCAAAATATGCGACCAAGCGGGTAATTCATCATCGGGGACAAGGCGCAAGCCGCGCCGTACCGAAATGATATGTACAGTCACAAAAACCGACAAATAAAACAGCAGCGCCGGGATAACGGCTGCGACCATGATGTCGACATAGGAAACACCCAAAATTTCGGCCATCACAAAGGCGGCAGCGCCCATAATCGGCGGGGCAATTTGCCCGCCGGTGGAGGCAACGGCCTCGACCGCGGCCGCGAACGGGGCAGGGTAGCCAAGACGTTTCATCATCGGGATGGTGAAATTGCCGGTGGTGGCGACGTTGGCAACGGCAGAACCGGAAATCATGCCAAACAGGCCGCTGGCGATGGTGGCGATTTTGGCAGCACCGCCTGGTTGGCGACCGCCCATGCGCATGGCAAGGTCCATAAAACTTTGCCCGCCGCCGGTATGAAGCAAAAGCGCGCCAAACAGCACAAACGCAGCAATGACCGTGGCGGCAACGCCGGTTAGCATGCCCCAGATACCCAGATCGCCGAGAAAAATGGTTTCGGTGACAAAGGCACTGTCAAATCCGCGATGGCCCAGAATGCCCGGCAGGTTTTGACCAAACAGGGCATAGGCAAGACCAATGACCACCAGCAATGGAAAAATGATACCAACCGCCCGGCGACCAATTTCAAGAACCGAAATGACAAGGCAGGTTGTTAGCACCATGTCATAGGATGTGGCCCAGGGCAGGGTGGTCATGATTTTATCGTAGTTAATAACGATATAGCCACAGGCGGTGATCGTAAGGGCAGCAATGAGGATGTCAATCAACAGCCCCATTGGCCGCCATTTTGTATCCTTGCCCAGCGGATAGATCGCCAGACCAAGACAGACCACCAGGGCGAGGAAAATCGCACGCTGTATCAGACTTTCAAATGGGCCAGAGGCGGCAGTATAAAAGACAAAAGCCCCCACAAGCACAGCAAGCCCGTTTTGCACACGCAACAGCATGGCGAATTTCCTCCCGGTTGGTCGTTATTTTTATTGTTATGATTATTGTTGGTTATGCACGATCAGCTTTTGGCAGGGTCCAGACGGGCTGGAATATCGTACCCGTGTTCGCGGAACCATTTGGCCGCCCCGGGATGAAACGGGATGGTGCCGTATTGTAACGTCAGTTTTGCCAGATCGGCCCCCTTGACGCTGGCCATGGCTTCGCCCTGAACAGTTTTGTCGGACATGATCGCATCAACAATTTTATAGGCGGCATCTTCGGACAGTTTCATGCCCGCAGCGACACCGACACCAAAGCTCCAGGTGGAATAGGCCGGGATGCCATCGGATGCGCCAGCAGGAATATCGACCAGCGAAATGTCGGGCATTTTTTCCGTCAGCGTTTTCTTTTGATCGTCGGTCAGGCTGAGAACACGGATCGGAGTGAAGGTGGCAATATCGATGGTGGAACTATCGAGTTTTTCGCCAGCACCGGATTTTACATAACCCGCCAGACGGTTATCCTTGATCATGTCGACAACATCGGTGGTAGAGCCACGAACATAATCGGCCGTCAGACCCAGGGTCTTAAAGACGGCTTCGGTGGTGCTTTCGGTGGCAGACCCCTTGATGCCGGGGTTAAAGCGGACTTTCGCCAGATCGGTCAGGGATTTGACACCGGAATCTTCGCGAACAATAACGTTTTGCGGCGCACCGGTATAAACCCACAACAACCCGATATCGAGCGGATGGCCCTCAAATTTGTTGGTTCCGGCCACTGCGTGCTGTGCCACATTGGTGGTGACAAGGCCAAGGTCGATCTGGTTGCGTTCAATGCGACGTAAATTATCCATCGTGGCGCCGGTTTCAACAACCGAGGCTTCCAGACCATCGGCCTTTTCGTTGATCAGTTTGGAAACGGCAACGAAATAACCATAGTGGCTGGACGAGGCAGAGGTGGAGCCAACAAGCAGTTTTTGCTGGGCCATGGCGGGAAAAGACAGGCCAATGGCCAACGCGCCCGCAAGCGCAAGTGATTTGAGTTTCATAATTATTCCTCCCGAGTGCCCGGCTGGCGGGCTTTTCTGTTTATTACGACAGATTATTGGTTTTGTTATTCGTAATGTTCAAAAGTGTGCCTGATATATTTTATTGCCTGAAGTGAAAAAAACGCGATAATTGATGCATGAAACGCATTAATGCCGATATTGACGAAATGCGGGCCTTTCGGGCCCTGGTGGACATGGGCAGTTTTCGAACGGCCGCCGAAGATGTTGGCATGTCGCCATCGGCGTTAAGCCGACAGATTACCCGATTGGAAAACCGTGTAGGTAGCCGCCTGTTTGACCGCGATACCCGCAATGTCGCACTGACCCCGCAAGGGCAGGTTTTTTTGCGATTGGCAGAACGCATTTTAAACACTACCGAAAATGCCATGCTTGAATTTGCAGCTTATCAGGCGGCACGACGAGGACGGTTAACCATTGCCGGGTTGCCATCGGTAACGGCAGGGTTATTGCCCAAACTGGTGCAGCAGTTTCTGGATGCGCACCCGGATATCGATGTACAGATTAATGATGTGCTTTCGAATGGTATTATTCGGGAAGTTGAACTGGGCGAAGCCGACCTTGGATTTACCGCCGGTGCGGTTGAGGTTTCGGAACGGTTATCGTTTCAAAAACTGTTAACCGACCGCTTTGTTGCCGTGGGGGCAGCGGGCGGACCGCTGGAGGAACGCCGGACATATGGCTGGCATGAACTGGTGAATCAGCCTTTTGTGGCGATGGCGACGGGCACCAGTGTGCGAACATTGACCGATGCGGCCTGCGCCCAGCAGGGATTGCTGTTTCGGCCCCGGTTTGAAGTATCGCATCTGGCAACAGCAGGGGCATTTGTATCGCAAGGGTTGGGGGTAACCGCATTACCCGCCCTGACCTTGCCGGTATTAGGGCGCGAGCCGCTTATATTTCGGCCGCTGGGCCAACCGGAATTATTACGTGATATCGGCCTTATCTGGCGGTCTGGCAGGACATTGTCGCCTGCGGCGGTTGCCTTTCTGGAGCTGGTGCGCAAAAGCGACCTTGCGGCACAGATCCCGGACCCGTTCGCGCACTAGATTAATTTACAAACCAGCATGCCGTAACGGCAACAGGTGTTTCAACGGGAAGGACATGTTTGAAGTTCATGGCGTTTTCGTTGCAGGGCGACGTTCAACCGCAAGTGCCGCCAATTTGTAAAATTTATCAGAAGGGCGAAAAGATGTTGAACAAATGGGGTAATTTAGACCATCTTCGCGCAGGATTGGAATTGATTGTAATTAAAAAACTCAGAGGGCGTTCATCATGAAAAAAATTGCCATGGTCGCTGCCTTGATGGCAGCGGTAGGAGTGAGCGGGGCAGCACAGGCCGCCGATGTTACCTTGCGGATTGCATCGCAGCTTCCGCCGAAAAGCCACATTGTTCAGAACCTTGAGCTGTTTAAAAAAGAAGTAGAAGAAAAATCGAACGGCGATATTTCTGTCGAAATTTATGATTCAGCGACCCTGTATAAAGACAAGGAAATTCCCAGCGCGGTTGGTTCCGGGTCTATCGAAATGGGTTCGGCCTCGCTAACACGTTATGCTGGTGATGTGCCCGCTGTTGACGTTTTTTATCAGCCGTTCCTGATTGATTCCGAGGCAAAGGTGCGTGCCGCAGTCGCGCCGGACTCACCGGTACGTGGCCCGCTTGACAAAGCCATTGCCGATACCGGATCGACGGTTTTGTGGTGGCAGGCATATGGCGGCACTGTGATGCTGTCCAAAGGTGCGCCGATCCACACACCGAAAGACCTTGAAGGTAAAAAAGTACGCGTATTTGGCAAATCGCTGGGCCAGTTTGTTGAAGCGGCCAATGGCGCACCGACCCTTATTTCAGGTTCGGAACAGTATCTGGCCTATCAGCGTGGCACGGTTGATGTGGGCATGACCGGCATTTCCGGCGTGAAATCGCGGAAATTGTGGGAAGTGATGGACACGGTTACCGTTACCAACATGGCCGATGTCGAGTTTCTGGTCATGATCAATACCGATTTCTGGAAGGGCCTGACCGAAGATCAGCGTGGTATTATTACTGCTGCGGCGCGCGATGCCGAAAAGGACGTTCGCGACCGGATGAGCGCGATTGAAGCCGAAGCTTTCAAGGAATCTGAAGAAGCCGGAATGACAATTTACACGCCAACCGAAGAAGAAGTGAAACAGTGGCGTGCTGTTTCCCAGCCGGTATATGATTCCTTCCTGAAAGAAGCCGGCCCGCTGGGCAAGGAAGTATTTGACGCGGCGAAAAAACTTTAAGCCTTAATCATTTGGCTAGATGATGATGAAGGGAACACCGCCCATGCCATCGGGCTGGCGGTGTTCCTGTCTGTTTCGTTCCGTATATTCACCATAGGAAAGGTGAGGGTGGCGTTTTGGGCCGCCCGTCACGCATTGTCCCACGATGTATAAAAGATTTATTGTTTCGCTGGCCTGGATCGGAGCGCTGCTGTTTGTGGCATCTGGACTGATGCTGAGCTGGGAAGTGGTTGCCCGATATTTCTTTGTCAAGCCGACCATCTGGGCGGCGGAGCTATCGCAGCTTTGTCTGATTTGGGGCGCGCTGATCGGGATGCCGTGGGCGTTGGCGACACGGCGTCATATCGCAGTAGATGCCATAACCCGCCTGTGCAGCCCAACGATGCAGCGTGTGCTGGAAATTCTGGCGATGACGATCATTGCGCTTTTTTCAATTATGGTGATGTGGAAAGGCTTTGGCATTTTCTTTGAAAGCCTGGAACGGGGACGGACAACCGGGTCTATGCTGGATTTGCCCACCTGGATTTCGGAGTTACCGGTTGTGATCGGTTTTGCCTTGCTTGCTGTTCAGGCCGTGATTGAAATTGTGAATGTCCTGCGGGGCAGGGAAATTCCGCAAGGGGCGCACGAATGACCATTATTCTGACGCTGATTGCGCTTTTTGCGATTTTGCTGATCCGTGTACCGGTGGCGTTTGCCCTGGGCGGATTAGGCCTGGTGATGTTGATGCTGGGCGGGTTTTCGCCCTTGATGGCGCCCCAGGCGATTTTATCGACGCTGGACGGCTTTATTTTGCTGGCTGTGCCGTTATTTTTGCTGATGTCGAATGTGCTGCTGCAAGCCGGGGTTGGCAAGGATTTGTTCGCCGCCGTTAGTGCATGGGTTGGACATTGGCCGGGCGGGCTGGCTGTGGCGACAATTTTGTCGTGCGGCGTGTTTGCGGCTATTTCCGGGTCATCGGTGGCAACGGCGGCGACCATTGGCACGGTGGCGATCCCGGAAATGATTAACCGGGGTTATAACAAACGCTTTGTTTATGGCTTGCTGGCAGCCGGTGGCACATTGGGCATTTTGATTCCGCCGTCCATTCCATTAATTATTTACGGGTTTGTTACCGAAGAATCTGTGATTTCGCTGTTTTTGGCCGGGATTGGACCGGGCATTGCCCTGTTGGTATTGTTTATCATTTTTTCAATGATATATGCCCGTTTTGGCGGCCAGACGCCGGAGCCGAGAAAAAGCTGGAACGAGCGCTGGACAGCCACATTCAAGGCCTTTCCGGCAATTTTGCTGGCTGTGTTGATTATTGCCGGCATTTACGGCGGGGCCTTTACCCCGACTGAGGCCGCCGCAATCGGCTTTTCGGCGTCACTTGCGATTACGGTACCGATTTTACGCCTGCCTGCAACCATGCTGGTGGCGGATGCGGTTTATTATCTGGTTTTTGGCGGGCAGGGGCCGGTTATTGGCTATTTTATCGTGCCGGTGCTTGTTTTTGGCCTGTTCCGGGCCTTTGGCGGGTTGACCACCCGCATGAATATCCGCGTGACCATGCCTGCGCTTGACTGGGAGGGCATTAAACGGGCCGCGTTTGAAAGCATGGCGACGACGGTGGCGGTGATTTTGATCATTGCGGGGGCCAAGGTATTTGGCAAGGCGATTACCCTGTATCGTATACCGCAGGATATTTCGGTTTTGATCAGCCACAATGTTGATACCCAGCTGGGCTTTGTGCTGGTGGTATCGGTTGTGTTGTTGTTGATGGGGCTGGTGTTTGAAGCCCTGTCAATGGTGTTGATCATGACGCCGGTATTGTTGCCTGCGGCCATGGCACTGGGCATCGATCCGATCTGGTTTGGTGTTTATATGGTGATCATGGTTGAATGCGCCCTGATAACGCCGCCCGTCGGGATGAATTTATATGTTATTCAGTCCGTGGCAAAAACAGCATTGGGTGAAGTGTCAAAAGGGGTGTTTCCGTTCATCCTGTTGATGTTTTTTACTGCTTTCCTTTTGTATGTCTGGCCTGATCTGGCCCTGTATATTCCGTTTAAAATGTGATGAAAATGACACCTGCAAATACCCTGCGTGCGATGCTTGCACGCGATGAACTGATTACCATGCCGTGCTGCTTTGATGCGCTTTCGGCCAAACTGGTTGAACAGGAAGGTTTTGGCCTGACATTTATGTCCGGCTTTTCGGCTGCGGCAGCGCGCATTGGCGAACCGGACCTTGGATTGATGTCCTATGGTGAAGTGCTGGACCAGGCACGCAACATTACCGATGCAGTTTCGATCCCGGTAATTGGCGATGGCGACACCGGATATGGCAATGCAATGAATGTGATGCGCACCGTTAAGGGTTTTGCCAAGGCGGGATGTGCAGCAGTGATGATTGAAGACCAGGTTGCCCCCAAACGTTGCGGGCATACCAAGGGCAAGGAAGTGGTGGGGCGCGATGAAGCGTTTGACCGCATTCGCGCCGCCGTTGATGCCCGCGACGCCGGGGCCGATATTCTGATTTTGGCGCGGACGGATGCCCGCCATGAACATGGCTTGAGCGAAGCCATTGACCGGGCCGCCAAATTTGCCGAACTGGGCGCGGACATTCTGTTTGTCGAGGCCCCCAAATCGGTTGATGAAATGCGCACCATTTGCGATGCCCTGCCGGGGGCAAAAATGGCGAATATTTTAGAAGGTGGTGAAACGCCGGATCTATCGCCAGTCGAACTTCAGGAAATCGGTTTTAAAATTGCCGCATATCCATTGTCCCTGATGGCCGCAGCTATGAAAGCAATGGTGCAAACCCTGCAACTGTTAAAAGCCGGGTCACCGCGCGACCAGATGTTGATGCAATGGCCGGAATTGCGCCAGCGGATCGGGTTTGATGACTATTATGACCGATCGGCCCCTTATGCAACGTCGCGACGCGATAAATAGGCCAAGATAAATTTTAAAAAAATCCCCGTATGGCAATTGTCTGCGGGGATTTTTTTATGCATTGCATCAGATGCAGCGCGGCTATTTGGAAACTGCCGGATTTCCATGACATTGGCATTTGCAAGTGATTATCATTACTGATATTGTCCGATGCAAATTGAATTGATTTATGCCTTAATGCCGTGGATTTGAAATGAAACTGGCGATAACGTTCTGGCGCAAAAACCTTGCGCGGCTGTTTGAAGACCATCGTCGCCAACTGGTATCGATGGCGGTGCGGCGGGTGCGGGACCGTGACGTTGCTGCGGAACTGGTTCAGGATGTTTATGTCCGTCTGATGCAGGCAGGCAGTGCCGGTGCCAATGACGCCGACACCAAAATGCTATATGCGTCGGTTCGCAATGCCGTGATTGACCATCATCGCAGTACGGCCACGCGTAACCGGGTTATGGACCATTTAATGCCCAGCCAAATGTGGGTGCGCGAAACCAGTTCACCCCAAGACCATGCCGAAGCGCGCCAGGCCTTAAGCGCACTTGATACCGCCTTAAAGGAAATTACCCCACAGGCCCGCGACATGTTTATTGCGCACCGGATTGAGGGCATTTCTAACGCCGAACTTGCCAAAAAATATGGCATTACGGTAAGTGCAGTTGAAAAACAGCTGGCCCGGACGATGCGCCATTGTCAGGAAAAACTGGCGGACCATCTGGATAGGTCGTGATGCCAGATTGCGTTGATCGACGCCGATCGACCGGACACATGATGAGCAAACGAGCTTTTTTAACACCGGCCAGATGCGTCGCAGGTTACCGGGTAACATATCCGGGACGTTATTTTGCAACCAGTTCCTATGGCACGGATGCGGTTATTTTCTCGTCATTCGTTTTCGGTTATAGAAGAACAATCGGAGACAGGTTGCGGATACGACCCTCACCGATTTTCAGTGTTGTTTGACCGGAAGCCCATGCGAAGCGATTGCCAGCCGAGTGAAGACCAGAAGGACGAAGCAGCACTATGGCATGCCAAACGTGCGGGCGGGTCCATGTCTGAACAGGATGAAGCCGATTTTGATGCATGGATGAATGCCGATAAAGCCAATCGGCTTGCGTTTGACCAAATGCGGGTTTTGTGGGCCCGGATCGAACAACCGGCACAGCGTGCGGCACAAAGCCGCAAACGGTTTGGCTTATCGGGTTTGAAACGTGTTTTCACGAAACGACGGTCGCTTGCGGGTGTTGCTGCCATCGCAATGGTGTGCGGGGTGATATGGGCGGCCAACCCGAACATGATCGTAAACTGGCAGGCCGATATTGTGGCCGGGACAAATGATATTACCACAATAACCCTGCCAGACGGGTCGACGGCGTTACTAGGTGCAAACAGCGCCCTTGCCACTGATTTCACCGGTAATCATCGCGAAGTTCGCCTGTTACGCGGGCAGGTACTGTTTGATGTTGTTCATCGGGACGGAGACGCCTTTCGCGTGCATACCCCTGATACCGACATCGAAGTGGTTGGAACGCGGTTTAACGTGGATAGCCTGAGCGATAAAACGGTTGTGACAGTTGAACGCGGCGCGGTGCGTGTAAGCAACCAAAAAGACAGGCACGGTGTGCTGCTAGGCCCGGACCAACAGGCACGCAGCAATGGCACCCGTGTGGTAATGACCGACCATGTTGACAGCACGCTGGCCCTGTCATGGATGAAGGGACGGTTAAGCGTTCAAAACAGCCCTGTTCGGGATGTTGTCGCCAAGCTGCAAAATTACAGCACAGCCCGTTTAATTGTATTGGGAGATGCGGGAAATAGCCGGGTTTCCGGCAGCTTTCCAACCCGCGATGTTGATGGATCGTTAAAAACTGTGGCGGATGCGGTTGGGGCAAAAGTGATAGAAACATCGCCTTGGGTCACCATTTTATATTGAGATTGCGAAAAATTCGCAAAAAGTGATTTTTCGATGTGTGGGTTTGCAAGCCCCGCTCGTTTGTCTTGTTAGAAGCAGGGGATCTGCTTGGGAAGACAGATATTGAGGAGTGGGAAATTGCGATCCGCACAAGAAATAAAAAAATCACGTTCCGTTATTGCAGCCCTGTTAATGTCAAGTGCACTGGTTATTCCTGTGCTGGTGGCACCGGCCAGTGCCGACGCCCAGCAACAGAACCAAACAGCAACCTACCATTTTGATATTACGGCACGGTCATTGGCAGGGGGAATTGCCGGGATCGGTGCGGCATCGGGCTGGCGTATTGCCTATACAATTGACCTGCCAGCGATTGAAAACGCGCGGGTCATTCGTGGCGACATGAGTGTGCCAGCCGCAATCGATACGTTGTTAAATGGTACGGGCCTTGGTTATCGCATGACCGGCGAAAATGCCCTGATCCTGATTGATCCCGCCGACGGGGCAATACCGGGCGAGGGTGCCATGCTGGACCCGATCCGGGTGGAAGCCGATGCACAAACAACCGATTTACCGGCTGTTTATGCCGGTGGGCAGGTGGCAACGGGCGGCCAGATGGGCCTGTTGGGCAATACCGATTTTATGGACGCCCCGGTGAGCATTACCAGCTATACCAGTGAAAAAATTGCGGATCAGCAGGCAACAACCATTGCGGACGTTTTAAAAAATGACCCGTCAGTCCGTACGCTTAGCAGCAGTGGCGGTATGCTGGATGCGTATTCCATTCGCGGATTTGCGATCAATACCGGTAATTCAGGTGAAGTTGCGTTTAACGGATCTTACGGGGTGGCGCCGACATATCGGGCGTTGTCAGGTTTTGCCGAACGGATAGAGGTACTTAAAGGCCCGGCAGCCCTGTTAAATGGCATGGCACCCAATAGCGGTGTTGGCGGTGTGATTAACATTGTGCCCAAGCGCGCGGGTGACACCGATTTAAACCGCGTAACGGCCGATTATGGCCCTGGCGAACAGGCAGGCGGACGTGTTGATTTTAGCCGCCGATATGGGGACAACAAGGAATTTGGTGTGCGATTTAATGGCGGGTACCAGGGCGGTGATACGGCACTGGATCATCAGCACCGCGAAAGCACGCTTGGGGCTTTGGCCCTTGATTACCGGGGGGATGATTTTCGCGCCACATTGGACCTGATTGATCAGCGTGAAGATTTAAATGCACCGTCGCGGGAATTTCTGGTTGCCAGCGGCATTTCCATGCCAAACGCGCCCGATGGTGCCAAAAACGTAAGCCATGCCTGGGAATGGTCCGAAGCGGTTGATCAATCGGTGGCGCTGGGGGCTGAATATGATGTGAACAACGAAATCACCCTGTTTGGCCATGTTGGCGGCGGCAAAACCCAGGTTGATCGCCTGTTCGGTTACCCGAAAATTCAAAATTCGGCAGGGGATACACTTGACAGTGTATCCTATATGAAATTCCAGACCGAACGGTGGTCGGCCGATGGCGGCGTGCGCAGCAAGTTTGAAACCGGCGCAATTGACCATACGGCGACCTTTCAGGTCAGCCGGTATCAGGATATTTTCCGCCGCGGGGCGGTTTATGACAATACCAGCCTGGCATCTAACATTTATGCCCCGGTGGCAAACCCTGCTGTCAATATCAGCGGGCCATCCTCGAAACCGAAATTATCGGAATCCTCGCTAACCGGGATAGCCATTGCCGATACGATGGGCGTGTTTGACGACCGCGTGTTGCTAACCCTTGGCGCACGGCATCAGCGTGTTGAATCTGACAATTATACATCCGGTGTGGTTTCGTCGTCTTATGACGAAAGCGAAATTACGCCGATGGTGGGTGTGGTGGTCAAGCCATGGGAACATGTCTCGCTTTACGCCAACTATATTGAAGGGCTTAGCAAGGGCGACATTGCACCAAACACGGCATCGAATGCCGGTGAAGCGATGGCGCCTTACGTTGCCAAACAATATGAAACCGGTGTGAAGCTGGATTTCGGCACCATTGGCGGCAGTTTGTCAGCCTTTCAGATTACCAAGCCGTCGGGCCAGACCACCAACAACGTTTATAACAGTGATGCCGAACAGCGAAATCGCGGGTTGGAACTTAGCCTGTTTGGTCAGGTTACCGACGATGTTCGATTATTGGGCGGGGTTATGTTGCTTGATGCGGAACTAACCAAAAGCAGCACGGCGGCAAACAAAGGCAATCGTCCGGTGGGTGTACCCAAAATACAGGCGAATTTAACTGCCGAATGGGATACGCCTTTTGTTGACGGCATGACGGTTAGCGGCACGGTGAACCATACATCAAGCCAGTATATCGACAGTGCGAACACACAGGAAATTCCCGACTGGACCACGCTTGACATCGGTGTGCGTTATAAAACCGTTGTTTCACAAACACCGATTACGGTACGCGCCACTGTGCAGAACGTTACCAACGAACATTACTGGTCCAGTGTGAACAGCTATAGCATGGTGTCGCTTGGTGCACCGCGCACGGCGTTATTTTCCATCACGGCGGATTTTTAACCGGTCACATACAGGATGATTTTTAAACCTGATATGTGGTTGTCAGTACGATGGCAAATACATGTGTTATTTGCCATCCAGCTGACCTCGATGGGTGCCATGGAAATGAGCGGGCCTTTTTGGCCCGTTCATTTGCGCTCGCTCGCCACATCTGACAGCCAGTTTACCCTTGCCAGTATCGCGGTTTATATCGGCCCGATGCTGGGCATTATGCTGACCAGTACCTTCTGGGGGCGGCTGGGTGACCTATATGGTCATAAAGCCATGATGATGCGGGCGTTGTTTGGTCTGGCGGCAACGCAATTTGCCCTGGCTTATGCCAATGATGTACCAACAATTTTGGCCCTACGGTTTTTACAAGGGGCATGTGCGGGCTACATTGCCCCCGCGCAGGCTTATGGTGTTAGCATCGAAGCCCCGGCGCGTCGGGCAAAACTGTTTGCCTATTTGCAGGTTTCAACCAATTTGGGATCGCTTGCGGGGGCCGTGATTGGCGGTGTTATCCTTGATCATGCGGCGTTTTTCTGGATCAATTTTTCCGCAGCTATAATGTGTCTGGCCTGCTTGGCGGCCGTTTGGCGAATTTTACCTGCCGTTGCGCCACAACATGCAAAAACCGGCGCAAAGGCACAAAAACCAGCCCTAACCCCCGATAAACGAACAACAAGCGTTTTAAAATCACCGCAAATTTTCTCGCTTTTGGCGATTTTGGGCCTGTTATTGCTATCGCGCATGGTGACCCAATCGCCGTTTTCGATTTATGTGCTGTCGATTTTCAAGGTCGAAAACTGGCTTGTCGGCTTTTGTTATGGCGTGCTGGCATTGGGGTTTGTTTTTTCGGCATCCTTATGGGCGCGCTATTTTGAAGGCAAAAACAGGCAAGCCATTTTAACCCGGTTATGTGTCATCATTGCAGGCTGCATTGTGGTCACGGTGCTCGCGGGGTTAACCCGGTCTATCGTGGTTTTTGCCAGCCTGTATTTTGTCTGGGGGGTGTTGCTGGGTGCAACAACTCCGGTTTTAACCACCTTAATATCACGCGCAACACCCTACGACCGACAGGGGCGTATTTTAGGCTTCACACAAAGCCTGTCGCAATTTTCGTCCATTGGCGGCATTGCCATTGGGGGCTGGTTTGCCCAGGTGGCAGGATTTTCCAATTTGTATTTTCTGGTGGCAGTTTTTTACGCCCTTGGTCTGGCAGTAACCATACTGGCACGTGCTAAGGCTGCCATAACAGCCCCAGGACAGGAGGCGATACATGATCGTTAAATTAACCAAGCGCCTGATCGTTACGGCAGGTTTTATGCTGATCGGCGCAGGCATGGTATGTGCCAAGCCAATAACCATCACCGATATTGCCGGGCGCACGATGACGGTTGATGCACCGGTACAACGGGTGGTTTTAGGGGAAGGTCGGCAGCTTTATATTATTGCGGCACTGGACCGTGAAAATCCGGCCAAACGCATTGTTGGCTGGCGTAATGACATGATCGAGGCAGACCCGGGAACCTATCGACAATATCGCAAGAAATTCCCTGATTTTGATAAAATACCGACCTTTTCCGGGCTTGAACAAAGTCTGATCGATATTGAAACCACCATCGCGCAAAAACCGGATGTGGTTTTTCTAAACCTTGAAACGCAAAAGGCGGTCGAAGAAGCCCGTTATGTTGAGAAGCTCGGCGCATTAGGTATTCCTGTGGTTTATGTCGATTTTCGCCATGACCCGGAAAAAAACACCAACGCGTCCATCCGCCTCTTTGGTGAATTATTTGGTCAACAAAAGCGGGCCGAGGCATTTATTGCGTTCAGGACTGAACAGATCCGTCGCGTAACCGACAGGTTAGCGACAGGCACATTCACCCGCCCCAATGTGTTTACCGACCGCGCAGGCGGTTTTTATGACGATTGCTGCCATTCATTTGGCAAGGGCAATTTCGGGGCCATGGTAGAAATGGCGGGCGGCCATAATGTTGCCAGTGATATTATTCCGGGTACATTCGGGCAGGTAAATGCCGAACAGGTGCTGGTTTCAAACCCGGACCACGTGATTGTTACCAGTGCCAACTGGGAAGCCTATGTTCCTGGCGGGCACTGGGTACCCGTCGGGCCGGGGGCCAATTGGGATGAGGTGCAAAAAAAACTGGCTTTTTATCCAACCCGCGCCGCCTATCGCGGGATTAATGCACAAAAACAGCATGGTTTTCACGCCATCTGGCATCAGTTTTACAACAGCCCCTATCAATTTGTGGCCCTTCAACAACTGGCGAAATGGTTTCACCCCGACCTGTTTGCCGACATTGATGCCAATGAAACGTTTCGTATGCTGCATGAACGATTTTTACCGATTGATTACCAACCGGGATATTTCGCCACCTTGCAGGTTTCGCCATGACCGGAATGAAAACAGAAGCAATGACTATGGTTGGTGGCGGCAATTACCGTAAATCGGTGCGTCGCCGGGTGTGGTTGCTGGCCGGTTTGGGCATGTTGCT
The DNA here is from genome assembly GCF_040148805.1 of Thalassospira sp. NFXS8. Taxonomy (NCBI): domain Bacteria; kingdom Pseudomonadati; phylum Pseudomonadota; class Alphaproteobacteria; order Rhodospirillales; family Thalassospiraceae; genus Thalassospira; species Thalassospira sp. NFXS8. The sequence goes on from NZ_JAGEMF010000003.1 coordinate 456,208, forward strand.
GTTTATATCAATGTGCCTGGATTTATCGCTGGGACCAGCGCGGTTTGCCCTGGCGGATGTGATCCGTGCCGTTATCACGCCGTCGGAGGTTTCTGATCAGCTTGCCGTGGTGATATGGGATATTCGGATGCCCATTGCGGCAATGGCCGTTGTGGTGGGGGCCGCATTGGCGATTGCCGGTGCCCAAATGCAAACGATATTGAACAATCCCCTTGCCAGTCCCTTTACACTGGGTATTTCAGCCGCCGCCAGCTTTGGTGCCGCCCTTGTTTTGGCATTCGGGGTGTCGATATTGCCGGTTGCCAGCGCCTTTATGGTGCCGCTAAACGCATTTTTTATGGCGATGCTGGCGGCTTTGCTGATTCATGTTTTAAGCATGCGCCAAGGTGTTAGTGTGCAAACCATTGTGCTGTTGGGCATCGCACTGGTGTTCAGCTTTAACGCCTTATTGGCACTGGTGCAGTTTTTAGCATCGGCCGAAGCCCTTAGCGCTGTTGTCTTTTGGACCATGGGTAGCCTGACCAAGGCAACATGGCCGAAGTTTTTTATGACATCGGGTTTATTGATTGTCATTTTACCGTTTTTTGTGCGCCGTGCATGGGCCTTAACCGCCATGCGGCTGGGCGATGACAAGGCAGCCAGTTTTGGCATTAATGTTGGTCGATTGCGACTTGAAACCTTGTTATTGGTCAGTCTGTTATCGGCCATTCCGGTTGCATTTGTTGGCACAATTGGCTTTGTCGGGCTGGTAGGGCCGCATATTGCGCGCCTGATGATTGGGGAAGACCAACGGTTTTTCCTACCGGCATCGGCGTTATCGGGGGCGTTGTTATTATCGGTCAGCTCGGTTGCCAGCAAAATGATTATTCCAGGTGCGATATTACCGATTGGCATTGTCACATCACTGGTGGGCATTCCGTTCTTTATTTCCCTTATTCTGTCGAATTCGAAAAAATCATGGTGACATTGCAACTACACAAACTGGGCGCCACATTTGGCAAACGCAGTATTTTGACCGATATTTCGGCGGGACCGTTTCAGAGTGGCGATGTTGTTGCCGTGATCGGACCCAATGCAGCGGGGAAATCGACCCTGTTTAAACGCATTGCCGGTTTAACCGCAGGGACCGGCACGGTAAAGCACACCATTGAGAATATAACAGACCGCCAAACCGGCACCCCACAGCCAGGCAGCATTTGTTATATGCCACAAAACCTGACAGCAAATGCGGTTTTATCGGTTTACGAAGCGGTTTTGCTTGCCCGCAAACAGGGGGCGTCGTGGCGGGTTAACGACGGCGATATTGCAATCGTTGATACAACACTGGCCGCCCTTGGGATCCTTGAGTTATCGGAACGCAATATTGGCGCATTAAGTGGCGGGCAACAGCAACTGGTCGGGATTGCACAGGCACTGGTACGTGAACCTGATATTTTGCTGATGGATGAGCCGACATCGGCACTAGACTTGTCACGCAGCCTTGAAGTGCTGGAATTTGTGCGCGATTTGGCCAAACAACGGGGCATGATCATTTTTGTCGCCATCCATGATTTGAACCATGTTTTGCGCTATGCCGATAAAACCATGATCATTGCCGATGGCAAACTGGTGGCAAGTGGTAATACCCATGATGTTATTACCGACACGATGCTTGCGGATGTTTATGGCGTACGGGCCAGGCTTGAGGAGTGCCGATTAGGCATTCGCCATGTGATGGTTGACGGAACCTTGAAATCCCGGATCGGGTTTCGAGGTTAACTCGATGTGGAGGGAGTGGGCGGCAGTATATGCTGCCTGGTACTGCCGCCCGCCGTAGTTAGCTTGTTTCAAATCGTCGCAAGGTTACTTTTTAAAGCAGAATGGGGGCTGATCGACGTGGTCGTTGCGGGTGTTAACGCGACAGCCAGGCAGAAGCGTGATGTATCGTCCCTGTTTTTTTGCGGATCGGTCGCGCAGGAAACAAGGATCGTTTCGCCGGAATGAAGCCTGATCCAGTTTGGTGATGAAGACGGATCAAACACCAGTGGGGCATCAGGGCGTAATCCGGCTTTTATCAGGGCTTCGCGCAGGGACCAAACACGGGTCGCGGCAACATTTAAAGGTTCGAAAAAGGTTTTCTGGATGAATTTGGCCTGTGCCATACCGGTTTCACCCAAAAGAGTATGCCAGTCGGTTTCGGTTTTTTGCAGGACGTTTTGCAAATCGCAACCTGCCGATTGTGCGCTATCAATAACGCATTTCCAGCCATTACAATAAGACGACGACCTGAAGCGGGTATCGATGGAAACATCCGGTTTACCATCCGGGCGCTGGTTATGTGCCTTAGGATTTTGGCGTTTGTTCCAACGATCATGAAACGGGAATATGGAGACGCGCAGGTCGGCTTGCGGCAGTTCATCCGCAATTTTGCGTTCAATATAAGGAGCCATCAAGGGCAGGGCGGTTAGTTTCAAACTGGCCGGGGTGCCCATGGTACGAAGTTTGAGACCACGCCAATGTTCGACAATTTTGCCATCCTGATTAAAAATAACCATATCGTAGACCAGTTCGGCACCGAGATCGGCGATTTCAGTTGCGAACATGCGATAGGCTTGGTCCGGGTCCAGGGCAGAGAGGGCAATTTCGTCGACGGACACCGGAATAACAGTTTGATGCGGAATGCAGGCCTGAATGGCATGAAGTGATGCGTCCCGCGCACCGGCATCACCCAGCACCAGATTTGTTGGTAAATTATTATCAAACCAGCCAGTTTTATCGCCCGGCGACAAAGACACAAGACAGCGGCGTGCCGCAATCAAATTATAGCCCTGTATGCGTTGAAAGCGCCCCTTCTGAAATAGAATATTCTGGTAAAGGTCGAATTCCGGGTCAAATGGCTGGATCAATTTTGTCGCTGCGAGAGACTGAATTTCACGATCAATCGCGGCAAGTGCCGGTGTTTTGGTAAAGCGGCAGTAAGCAGTGATGTGGTTTACCTGGAAATCTGTTGTCGAGCAGCGAAGAGCGAGTGAAAATTCATCATTCGCCACGGCCTGTGCCACAATACGGATCGTAACCGGGGCATCTGATTGCGTTACAATCGCCTTGGAAAAAATAACATCCCTGAAGATTGGCGACAGGTTTTGGGTTTTGTCGTGATGCAAGGCAAGGGCCGCCTGGCTCATGGCTTCAAGCGCCATGACAGCAGGGAAAATCTGTTCCCCGTTCAGGCAGTGATCGGCAAGATAAAGGTCAGATCCGGACGAAATTTCAACATCGCTGATCAGTTCTACTTCGGGGTAACGGACCCGGATATTTTGAAGAAAACGGTATTGATATGTGGGCAAGGCGGGATGATCGAGCGTTTTTGCCGTACCATAGCGCCCTGAAACGACGATGCTATCTAGTAAGTTAACATCGTTTACAATATGCAAAAATTCGCGCACACCATCATCAATGGTAATGGGCGCAATACCCTGTGCCATCAGCGCATCGAGGCTGCCGACACGTTGACCCATACCAACCCCGGCCCAAACCGACCATTCGATGGTTTTGCAATGGCAGGCAGGATGACGCGCCTGAAAATCGGCAATTTTTTGGCTTAGCCATTCATTGCACAACGCATAATCAGCCTCGCCGTGCAAGCCCATACGCCCAATGATTGAGCCAAACCCGACCAGCATTTTTAACTGTTTAGGGTCTACAGCAGTTAATATATTTTCAAGACCCTTGATTTTAGGGGCAAGGGTGGCCTGAATAGCGGACAGGGTGAGGTTCGCAACCGTTTGGGGAGTATTAACACCAGCCCCATGCAAAATAGCGGTTACCGGCCCGCCCAAATCCGCTGTGCCATGGGCAATTGCAGCTTCGATATCGGCCTTTTGGGTAATGTCGGCACACTGATAACTGGTTTTAAGACCGGCATTGGCGAAACGTTGCAGATTAGCAGCCAGTTCGACGTTGTCCGCCACCGATGACCGACCCAACACCAGCAGGGCACAGCCGGATTTCCGGGCCAGTTGAAAGGCGCATTCGGCGCTAATCCCTTTGCCACCCCCGGTTACCAGCAGAACATCATTTTGGTTCAATATATGATGTTTTGGTGCTGGCCCCGGTTGAACCAGGTTCAAATGCGGAACAAGACGCTGGTTGCCGGTTTGTAAAAATACCTCGGCAAAACCGGGTTTGGCGCAACTGATTTCGTCAAGAATACGCGCAGGCATATTTGACGATGTGGGCGATGGCAGGTTTAGAACAAGCGTATCGATCGTGGTGTTTTCAAGAAAAAACGATTTCACGAAACCACTGGCCGACCAGCCTTTTTGCAAGACAACCAGTTGAACAGGAGAGTTGGCAGCGTTGTTTTGAATGATAGCATTTTGCGCAGCCGCAAGCAGGGCGGCGATATCGTCATCGCCGGGATGATCACTGATTACACCTAAAACACCATTGCCATAAGAACCGCTGTTGAGCTGTGCCAGGATGGTATTTTCCAATGGCCCCAAATGACCAAACCCGGTCCATTCGCCGGAAATGGCCGCAGCGCGAAGCGGGGGTATCGGGGCCGCATGATTTTGAAATTGAAAATAGCGTACCCAATTGGAAATGCCCGCCGGGGCTGCTTGATGTGACTTACGATCATTATTGGCGGAATTGGCCATTTCGGTAATAGCCGTCGCAATATCGCCAATTTTACCATCGGCAAATTCGGTTGGGTCAACAAGCAGCGATACGCCGATAGTGGAACTTAACCGCGTTACGATTTCACCAACGGTGATAGAATTTAAATGTAGATCGGAAAGCATCCGGCTGCTTTCTTCCAGCGACCAGGACGGCAAGCCGGTCCGATCGGCAATGATGGTGCGCAAATGTGCAAGGATGCCGTCGCGGTCCCGCGTGGTAGATAAAACGTCGTCAACCGGGGAAGGGGGTGTCGCTGGTTCCGCTTCGTCATCAATGGGGGGCTGGGAGGCAGCGGGAACTGTTTCACAAGGATTTGCGATAAAAACAGGGTTCCAGTCCCAGTCAAATTTTTTGGTGAAGCGGTTTTGATAAAGGTTGCCAATATTAGGCGCACAACCAAGAATATAGGCCGCCGCAGCGGCGCACAGATATGGTTCAAAACCGGCCCCGCCCACATCTATCGAAATTGCCGGAAGGTTACAAAAACTGCCGGTTATTTTTTCAAGCAGGGCACCTGGGCCAACCTCGATTAAAAGGTCCAGATTGGGGGCTGCGTGTTTTACTGCATCCATAAAACGGACCGGCGATGATATTTGCTGGCACAGATAGTTGGGAATGTTTGTGTCGGCAGGCATGATTGTGCCCGAAACAGTTGACACAATTTGCCGGTTCGCCGGTACAAAGGCAAGTGTACGGAGCATGTTTGCCAACGACTTTGCCACCGGTGCCATTGCCGGTGTGTGGAAAGCCTGACGAACCCCTAAAATGGTGCAAGCCGTTCCCTGGGTGCGAAGATCTTTGACAAAATCATGAATGGCATCGTGATCGCCTGAAATAATGGTTTGGCGTGGCCCGTTAAGGTTGGCAACAAAGATATCTTTACGTGAGCCAATGGCGTTCAGGGTTGTTTTGTCGTCGGCGGCAACCGCAGCCATTGCGCCCGATGCATGAATATCGGCCGCCATTGTCTGGCCGCGTAAAGTTGCAATTTCAAGCAGTGTTTGACCATCATAATGCCCGGCCCAATGCAGGGCTGCGAGTTCGCCAAGACTGTGACCAATGGCAACATCACCAACGATGCCAACATGTTTTAGCATCTCCAACCCCGCAAGTGAGGCCGCCGCAATAGCAGGCTGGGCAAAATCGGTGTTGCTGCGATCCCTGAAACCTTCAAGTTTGGCGAGGTCAAAAGCCTGCCGGATAATGGGAAAACGACGTTCGTAAATGCCCCCATGGCAGCGGGCCGGGGCCCCCTGACCTGAAAACAGCAAACCAATTTTACCCGTTTCCCGTTTGCTGGAGACAAAAATGCCATCGGCGACGAAAAAATGAAGACAATTATCGTCCATCGCCAGCACGGTTTCGCCAAGTGTTTTTAACTTTTGCGCCAAGGCGTCTGGCGTACTGGCAACAAGGGCGGCCTTCCAGATGAATTGGGAATTAAGCGATGCACGATGGGCCAATTCGGCCGCTAGGTCGATAAGCTCGGCGCGCGAGCATTTATCAGCAAATGCAGCAACGTGATTAATCGTCCATAACAAGTCCGACTGCCGGGCAGCAGCAAAAACAAAAACTTCGCTGTTCTGAAAAGCTGCCAGATTTGTACGTTTTGGGCCAGGTGCCTTATAAACTGACGGTCGGGCCTGATTTGGGGCCTCGGCCAGGGTAATGTGGGTGTTAATACCGCCAAACCCCATAGCACTGACCCCGGCACGGCGTTCAACGCCATCAGATTGCCAATCCATGATTTGGGTAGACGGGGAAAGATGGGCGGCATTGTTTTCAAACAGGGCGTGAGGACGGTTACAGGCCGTGGTGGGCGGCAGAATGTTTTCGCTTAAACATTTGCTGGCACGCAGCAACCCGGCGATACCTGCGGCGGCCTTGGTATGGCCGATATTGGCCTTGATCGAACTGATGATGGCGGGTTGCAACGGGGTATCATATTTTTCCCGCGCGGTCATAAGTGCCCTAAGTTCGGCCGTATCGCCCACTTTGGTGCCTGTACCGTGACCTTCAAAATAGCCGACACTGCCAATATGATACCCCGCCCGGTGATAGGCGCGGTGCAAGGCCAGCATTTGTCCCGCGGCTTCGGGCCGGGTCAGCCCGCCATTGCCATCAGAAGATACCCCCCAACCCCGGATCACAGCATGGATATGTTCACATTGTTCAAGGGCATCGTCATAACGCATCAGGGCAAGGAAACCACACCCTTCGCCGGGCCAGAAACCCTGTGAACCTTCGTCATAAACCAGCATGTCGTCACGGGCCAATGCCGATGTGCGTGAAAAGCCGGTTAGCTCAAACGGATCCAGGCTGAGATCCACGCCGCCGGCAAGGACCATATCGGCATCCCCCATGGTGAGGGCTGTGCAGGCATCAATGACCGAAATAAGGGATGAAGAACAGGCACCGTCAACGGTGTAACCGCCACCTTTAAAGTCAAAATGGTTGCAAATTCGCCCGGCAATAGTATTGGCAAGGCCACCAGCGAGGGTATCTTCGTTTGGCGTTGGAAAGGGGGCTTTGTAATTGCCTTCAAGATCACGCAGAAAACGGGTGAGTGTATCGTCGGTGATGTCGGGATATTCGGAGCGCATTTGCCGTTCGATCACACCACGCACATAGGGCCAGCGCAAACGCATAAGATTGGCGCGGGAAAATTCACCGGTCAGGGTATTGCCAATGATGACGCGGATACCTTCATTCGCAACAGTGGCGCGGCCCTTGCGAAAACGGATGCTGTCGATGGTTTCGCGTGCCACACCAAGTGCCAGCCAGTGGGTCAGGTCTGTTGTTTCGTAGCTTTGATTTGAAACGCGAAACCAGTTGCGATCAAACTCGAAACCTTTAAGCACAGCGGCCTGATTGGTGTAGGCCCGGTCAAGTGCCTTGCCGGTATCATCAAAATAACCGGCTGCGAGGCGCTGGGCGGGCAGGGTGCGAAAGGATCGCCGCTGGGCAAGGGAGTTTTCAAACAACTGATCGGCATTGTCGGCATCAGGATAACGGCATGCCATACCGACAATGGCAATCGGGCAGTTCCTGGCGGTATTTTGCATGGCTTTGATCCTGTGCGCTGAGAAGATAACCGGGAAAAAAAAAGGGTAAGTGAGATTTGAAAGCCGATTTTCAGGGGAAACATGCCCGTGGCTGACCCATCTGGCGGGGGCGTATAACCAGATGGGTCAGCACCGTTCAGGCCGATTTTATTTCATGGTTACCGGCGAGGATGGTGCATTGCCAATCGGGGTGTCGGTCGTGACAAGAACCTGGGTCAGGGCCTTGCCAGCAGCCGAGAACCATTCGTACTGGGCAGTTTTTGCATTTAGCGCCATAACGCGCGAGATCAGCGTGCCCTGATACACGAATGCCTTTTTGCCCGGCGGGCAGGAAAACGACATGGACTGGGTGCGAGTGGTGTTCCATTGTTCGCTGAATGACAGGGCAAATGTCGTTTCAACGGAAGCACTTACAACTTCGATGGAGACACCAACCGACGTTTTCACACTGAAACTTTGTTCGGTGGTGAAAGTGAAACCATTGGTTACCGACGCGCTGTAGTCGCTGGTAACTGTTGATTTGGTATTGTCGAGCGATGCAATGATTTCGAGGTTCGGGCTGTAGAGAATGATCGACAGCATTTCGTTGGTGGTGCTTTGGGCCGGAACACCCGCATTAAAGCTGGTTTCGTTGGGCACCGGCATGAAATCAAAGATTTTAAGTTCAGGTGTGGAAGGAGGGCCGAATGGCATGTGAAGTCTCCTGGGACAAATGCGCGAACGCAAAATTCAAGATGGTGAAAGGATGGGCGGGGAATATCAGATGCGACAGGTAGGAGCGGTCGCGATGTTGATGGCGAAATGCTGCAAGACAGAGCTGTATTGCTGGCACAAAACGCCCGGATCGCTGTAAAGCACCGACCACGCATCCATTTTCAGATAGGTGGCATGGGTATCCCCGCCGTCCTTGGTTTTGCGTTTGTAATCTTCGATGGTCAGGTGCCACGAAATGGTTAGCACCCCGATCCCGTCTGCCATGCCGGTTGCCGGGTCGTAATTGTCAACAAGGTCGATGACACGACTGTCGCTGACGTCATAGTTCGCAATGTTTGAATCATTCAACGGCTGGATCACATTTGAAAGTGTTGCCAGCATGGTGGGCTGATCCAGACCTTTGACCAGGGTGGAAGATGCTGTCAGGCCAACCTGAATGAACAGTTTCTGGATGGCTTCGGCGTTCGGGTAATTGCCCTGGGTTGCCGGGGGCGAATTTTTAACCCCGGTAAAGCCATTGGTTGCCTTGTTATCAAACAACCAGTTGAAATGATCCTTGTACTGGATGATCTCAAGGTTCGGGCCGTATCCTTCGGCATTGTTATTATCGGGAATGGACCAGTTACCCGTTGCCGCCGATGTCATTTGCGGCACATCGTTTGCCGCAGAAAACAGCATAACCGGGGCCGCCGCTGCCTTGAGATTGGCATTCAGCGGGCTCGTATGCGGTGCCTTGATCGCCATTGACTGAACAGCACCCTGGGGCAATTGTGATTTGACCGTTGTGATGTAGCTATCAAGGTTTTTGTCGTTTAACTGCGCACAGTTAAGGCCAATATTTTCAAGGCTTGTTTTCAGGGTTGCCTTGTCAAACGGGGTCGGCGTTGCGGCATCAAGTTTGCCGATATTCATTTTATTAGGGGGACCAAAAGGCATTTGAAAGCTCCTGTTGATTAAAATGGTTCTGGTATTGCGGGCATCAGAAAAAATGTTGATATGAATGCCCAAACAAAATTTATTTTGTTAAATCAATGAGATGGGATCCCCGGACCAATGCCGTAACGGCCATCGGGCTATGGCGTTTATTTTGACGCACCTGTCCCGATCACCCGATTAAGCGGTGCTGTGGGCAGGTTTGGTCATGACGTGCGAAATCAGCCCTGAACGGGTCAGGATGTGGTTTTCAAACCTGTTGAAAGGCGGAACAAAGCATTTGATCTGAAGGATTTAGCGGCGGCGGGTGTGCCCCATCCATCAGCCCTAATCTGACGGGTTCGTTCAGGCTTTGTGACAAAGGCTGTGCCGAAAATATCGCTGGGAACGCAATATGGGCATCTGACGGGGTGTTTTTGGGCGCATTCCGGGTGGGATTTCAAATGAATTTCGCTGGAAAGACGGCCTGATAAATGGATATAAAATTTACGATTTCAGATAGTTAGGTCTGAGTTTCAATTTCGGTGCATACCCTGAAAGCTCATTTTAAAAAAATCGCTTTTAAAAGGGGTAACCTGCGCCTTGCAGGGGCAGGGCGGATTAATTGACCGTTGAAATATCCGACCTGTGCAGGATGTGGCCGATAGAAAACAATTTATTGCTGAAAGCCACTTTCGGCGTCGTTGATCGCGCAATGAATCAGATTGCGCATGGCATTTTCAGCGCCGGTCGCATCTTTTTGGATAAAGGCACGATAAACGCGTTCATGCATTTCATAACTGCCATCCATACCGATCAGGCGGTTGCTGCGACCCAACGCCTCTAACTGATGATCAAATTGAAGGTCCAGCGCCGAACTGATGACAGAAAATACCTGGTCAAGCATTTCAGAACTGACAGCTTCGACAAAGGCCTGATGGAACGCAATATCGGCTTCAATGAAGGCGGCACGCCAGTCATGCTCGTTCAAGGTTGTGTCGTTATGGATGAATTTTTTGGCGTCCCATGCTGCATCTATTTTTTCACGGGCAGCATCATCAGCCATGACAGTGGCGCTATAGGCAATACCTGGTTCAAGAACCAGCCGAAGTTTTAACAGATCACGCAGCAACCCTTCACGGTCGCCGGCCTGAATTCGCCAATCCATAACGTCCGGATCAAGCAGGCGCCATTCAGCGCGAGGCTGAACGCGGGTGCCATCCGATGTCCGGCTGCGGATCAGCCCTTTGGCCCCTAAAATACGGCAGGCTTCGCGAATGACAGAACGGCTGACATCAAGTTCGGTAACAAGATCCGCTTCTTTGGCAATAACCGAACCAATCGGCCATTCCCCGCCAACAATACGAACGCCAAGATTAGCGACAGCAGCACCCAGAATTCCCCGGACTTCGATTGTGCCTGCAATTGGTGTTAGCCGTCGAAGGTTTCCGGTTTTACCCATGTTCACTGTTATCCTGTTGCCTGGTATGATCATCTTATAAACGATCACGGGTTAAGCACCATGGCGAATGTACATGCCAATAAAGCATGATGCAGCATTGGTTGCCCAAAAGTAACAAACAGGCAGAAAATCGAAACTCCCGCACAAAAGCAAATATCACGACAAGGAATAGTCAGTAGAAAGCAAACCACCCGCCGTATGTTTAACGCGCGGATAGTTAGCTTTCTGATTTTTATAGGCATTCGGCGGGGACAGGCTTACTGAATGCGATCACCTGTCCGCCCGAATTGAACTAAATTCCATATCTTCACGGTTCAATGCGTCGGCATGCAATTTCGTATGTACGAATGACAGAACGAACCATTTCGATAATCAAATCCCGCGCATCCGGTTTTTGTTTTGCTGCGGCAAACAGCGGGTAGACGGTTGGTAAATACTGACTGACAAGCGGTTCGGGCAATTCATATTTCGAAAGACGGTCAAGCAGGTTTTCGACCGCAGCGGTCGCGTCGTCTGTTGGCCAGTAATAACGAATACGGTCGCTATAGGAAAAATGACGTTGCAGGCGCTGGGCATTTTCGTCGCCGTGATAGTATTTTTCCCAATGTTTCGGTTTTGCCAGCATCAATTGTTCAAGCTTGTGCGGCAGCGATTCCGACGTTGGGAGTTGTTCGAGAAAACAAGCAATGTTATCCAGGCCATAAAATGCTTCGCGCATGGCAAATGTAACGCCCGGGCCGACTTTCAGGATGGCGAAGCCGTCTTTTACCAGAGAGGACAGCGCGCTTAATGGTTGGTAATCGGTTGAATGAGCCTCAAATACAATGCCGGGAATTTGTGTGAGCGTGGCGCTAAGTTCGGTTGCAGCGGCCGGGTCATAATAGACAACATTTTCGTTCCCAAATTCGACACCGGGCTGCACCACCAGGCCAATTACACGCGAAAATGCGTCATCCAGGCCGAGTTTGGCAAAGGCCTGACGATGGGCTTCGTAAGTGGCCATCGCGGCCACAGGCGATGTCACTTCGAGGGTGTCGATGGCCTCCATTGCGCCACCGGGGATCGGCACTTCGGTACCAATGATATATACCGGCTTTTGCCCTGAAACGGCGCTTTCGGCCACCGCTGCCAAACGGGCGGAACGCGCCGCAATTGTTGTATCGGAAAGCGGGGTTGCGTCATCTGCGCACGGCATTGATGCATCAAGATGGATTTTGACAAATCCGGCGTCAACATACCGGGAAATCAGGATCTCAGCCTTTGCCATCGCGTCGTTGGCGGGCAGATCTTTCCAGGGGTTAGGGCCAAGATGATCTCCGCCCAGAAAAAGCTGGTGCAGATCAAAACCAACCTTTGCTGCAATCTGTTCGACATATTGGCGAAAATCCTGCGGTGTCATACCGGTATAACCGCCATCCTGATTAACCTGATTGCACGTTGCTTCAATCAGGACCGGTGTTTTGTTGGCTTTGCCTTCCAGCAAGGCGGCCTCGATGACCAAGGGATGCGAAGAGCAGATTGAAGGGATCCCCGTAATTTCACCACCAGCCCGTGATCGCAGCATTTCCACAAACGGATTATACGTCATCTTGCTCTCTTTCAGTTGGTTCGATCAAAAAACGTCGTTTATCTGACGTTCAGTGATTATATTCGATCATAAAAATGCTTGACAATGATTTTATTTGATCGGAATGTAGGTGTCATAAAGTGAAAACGGGAGGCAGGATTTAGATGAAGGGCGACCGGCTATCAGCCATTCGGCAGTATCTTTACAATCACGGGTTTAGCCATATTCAGGCGATTGCCGATGAAGTTGGTGCATCACTGGCAACGGTACGGCGCGATCTTTTGGCGCTTGAGGCACAGGGCGCAATTGTCAGAACCCACGGCGGCGCACGCATTGCTGATGCTGTTGGGATCGAGGTTGGTTTTGAGCAACGTGAACGGTCAAGCCTTGCGGAAAAACGCGCCATTGCCGACGCGGCCTATGAGCTTCTGATTCCCAAAAGCAGTGTGTTTCTGGATGCCGGAACGACGGTTTTGCAAATTGCGCGCAGGTTGCGCCTGGGCCCGATGCCGATTTCGGTTTTCACCAATTGCGTAACGGTTGCACAAGTCCTGATGGATGTGAGCGATATCCGCGTCACCCTGATTGGTGGGCAGCTGCGCCCTGAAAATGCATCCATGGTGGGTCCAATTGCCGAGCAGACACTGGAACGATTATGGTTTGATCAGCTGTTTTTAGGTGCCGGGGCCATTGCTGATGACGGCTGTATTTATAGCCTTGATGACCATGAAGCCCGCGTAAACGAACTTATGATTGCACGTTCTTCGCAAAAGGCCTTGCTGGTTGATTCATCGAAATTCGGACATCGCCTGACCTATCGTGTTGCCCCGATCAGCAAGGATTTGCACGTTATTACCGACGAAGCCATTTCCGATGAATGGCAAACCCGCCTAAGCGACATTGGCGCCCCTGTTAGTGCCGTCGCGATCAAGGATGCGGAATAACATGGCGTTCGTCCTTGCCCTTGATGCTGGTGGAACCAAAACCCTGATGGCACTGGCGAACCCGCAGGGCACCGTTACGATGCTTAGATCCGGACCAAGCCTTGACCCGACATCGGGTGTGAACTGGCAGGGGTTGCTAAAACAAATTATCGCACCGGCCATAGGGCAGGCGGGATTATGCGAAGCCGTTATTGGCCTGCCGTTTCACGATGAGCTTAAAGCCCTGTCACGTGAACAAAACACCGCGGCCAGCCAGTGCATACCGTGCCCGGTACTGGTTCAAAACGATGTCAGGATCGCCTTTGACGGCGCGTTTGCGGGCAGCGGAGGTGTCCTTGTGCTGGCAGGAACCGGGTCTATGGCGTGGGCCAGCACAAACGGCACAAACGATCCGCATTTTCGCATCGGCGGGTGGGGAGACAGCTTTGGGGATGAAGGTAGTGCTTACTGGATTGGCCGGGAAAGCCTTGCCTTGACGGGACGCGGTATTGATGGCCGCATCCCCACAAGCGACTTCGCCACTGCCTTGCTGTTGGAAATGGGCATTGCCCCCGATGATCTGATCGACTGGGTATATGCGCTTGAAAATAAAAGGTCTTCTATTGCGGCCATTGCCCGCATAACCGGGAAACTGGCCGATACGGGAAACAAAGATGCACAGGCCATTCTCGATCGTGCCTGCGATTGTTTGGCTGAACATGTAAACGCGGCACAAAAGTTACTAAACACCGGCCTGCAAGTGCCATGGAGCTATGCCGGTGGCGTATTTGATAATTCCTATGTTTTGAACGGTGTTCGCGACCGTATCGGGTCCGAGCCACAGCGCCCTGCCTTGCCACCAATCGGGGGTGGCTTGCTGCGTGCGGCACAGCTGGCGGGCTGGAACACCGACCATGCCTTCATCGAAGGTTTATCCGTGTCCCTGAATACAGCTTTTCAATCAATATAATAAGGAGGCAAATATCATGAAAAGACGGACATTTATGGCAGCACTCGCGGCAACAGCCATGTTGCAGGTCGGGGTTTCGGGCGCTGCGCTGGCAGATGATGCCAAACCACTGGACGGACAGCACCTGTCGGTTCTGTTGCCGCCCTGGGGAACTTTTCCCAAGGAGATGACAGACCAGTTCACTGCTGAAACCGGTGTTGCACTTGAAAGCCAGACACTTGGCTGGGACGAAATTCATACCAAAATCGTCACCTCCATGATCGCCAATACCGCCCCCGCCAGTGCCACGGAAGTTGACTGGTCCTGGGTTGGGCAATTTGGTGCAGCAGGGTGGTACAGCCCCCTGAATGACGATTTTTCCGAAGACGTCGTTAAAGATGTGCCGACATCAAAAATTTTTAATTACAACGGCAAGCTGCTTGCCCTTCCTTACAACAACGATTTTCGCGTGCTGATTTACAACAAGGCACAGCTTGAAAAAGCCGGGGTAGCGCAGCCGCCAAAAACGCCCGACGAACTGCTTGAAGCTGCAAAAGCGATCAAGGCCGCCAAAATTGTGGATTATCCGATTGGCCTGCCGCTGTCGGCAACCGAGGGCACATCAACCACCTGGTACCTGCTGACCAAGGCATTTGGTGGCGACCTGTTTGACAAGGATTTCAATCCTTTGTTTCTCGACCCGAATTCGGGTGGGTACAAAGCCCTGAATTTTGAAGTTCAGGCGCTGAAAGACGGATTGATTGATCCTTCTGCGACCGGGCTTAAGGATGTTGATGTTCAGGAACTGTTTAAAAGCGGCAAGGTAACCTTTGATGTTGCCGGCTGGGCCGGGAACCTGTCGGTTTATGCCGATCCTTCAAAATCCCAGGTGGCTGATGATGTTTCGGCAGCATTAATGCCATCAACCACGGGAACAACCCGGACCATCGGCCTTCCTGAAGCCATTGGTATTCCGGTTTCGGCGGAAAATGCAGACGCGGCCAAAGCCTTTATCAAATGGATGCTGAAGCCCGAGACCCAGATTAACAGCTACAACTCGCTTGGTAATCTGCCGCCGCGCCTGAGTGTCCTCAAGCAGCTTGAAGAAGAAGGCAAACTGACAAACGGCAAGGTTTTGCTGGAACAGGCAGCCAGTGTTGAACCGCTGTTTGCCGATGGCACCCCGGGTTGGTATCCCGAATTTTCGTCGGCTGTTTCTGCTGCCATTAATCAGGCTGCCAAAGGGCAAGTGAGCGTCGAGGATGCCCTTCAGCAGATTGCGGATGCCGCCCAATCAGCGTCCCAGCAATAACGGAACGCAGAGGATCACCAGGAATGGCTTCCGCACTAACACGTGAAAAAACTCGCCGCTTTGGCGGCGAGGCCTCGCTGGGCATTGCCTTTGTCATCCCCATGGTAGTGATCATGGGGGGGCTGGTGTTGCTGCCATTGCTGTCGACAATGATTGACAGCGTTTACAATGTCAGCCCCATGCGGGCAGGGACACCTTTTGTCGGTTTCAAAAACTATATCGATCTGTTTAGCAATACGACGGTCAACCAGTCCTGGCGCAATACATTTTATTATGTAGTGCTGGCTGTGGTGCTGGAAACGGCCGGAGGCCTGGCAACGGCCCTGTTGCTTAACAAGGTGAAAATCGGTCGTCGCTGGTTGCTTGCTGCCGTGGTGTTACCATGGTGCCTGCCGCCGGTTGTGAATGCCGTAGTATGGATGTGGATTTATAATCCGAGCTATGGCCTGTTGACGGGGGTTTTGCATTCGACCGGTTTGATGACGGGACCGTCCCTGTTTTTCAATGACCGATACGTGATGCTGTTCCTGGTAACCCTGGTCCATGTTTGGCGGATGATGCCGCTAACCGCGATTATCCTTCTGGCTGCGTTACAAAGTATTCCCAAAGACCTGTATCAGGCCGCCAGGCTTGACGGGGCCAGTTCGTTCAAATGTTTTCGCCTGATTACTTTACCGCTGATTTCGGGCGGATTGGCGATTGCGCTCAGCCAGTCAACCGTTTTTGCTTTTAATCTGTTTGACGAAGCCTGGATCCTTAATCGCGCCAGTCTCGATACCCGAACGGTCATTATCCAGGTCTATCTGGATGCATTCCAGAACCTCAAATTTTCGCTCGGCATGGCACTGTCGCTTTTGGCGATGCTTGCATCGTTACTGGTGTCGCTGTTTTACGTTCTAAAAGTTTACCGTGAAACGAGATTTGATTGATGACACACCGTAATTTTGCACTCGCTGGCGGTAAAATCGGAACAATCATCGCGGTTCTGGTGCTGCTTGTCTGGTCTGTTGGCCCGATTTACTGGTCACTGGCAACAAGTTTCACATCACCGACCGATCTGATTTCGGCCGAGCCGCATTTCTGGCCTGCAGACATGACGCTGGAACATTATGCCAAACTGTTTGGCAGCACCAGCATGTCGCAAGGCAACAAGGTTGCATCCGTCTGGCCGCAGTTTTCCCGCGCCATTATAAACAGCGTTATCACATCGGTCGCAGCCACCTTTATCACTGTGGCAATTGCTGCCTTTGCCGCCTATGCCTTTGCCCGAATGAAATTTCCGGGCCGCAATGTGTTGTTTTTTGTTGTTGTCGGTACCCTTGCCATCCCGGCCTATACCGTGATGATCCCGCTTTATCGCCTTATGATCGCATTGCATCTGGTTGATACCTATGTGGGCGTAACACTGATTTATGTGTCGGCATTTTTGCCGCTGGCCTTGTGGCTGATGCGCAGTGTTTACCAGTCCATGCCGTTATCGCTTGAAGAAGCGGCGTGGATGGACGGGGCAGGGCGTGTTTATACGCTGGTACGGATCATTATGCCGCTGGCGGCCCCCGGCCTGATTGCGGCGGCGATTATCACCTTTCTCAATGCGTGGGGGCAATTTTTAGTGCCGCTGGTGTTTTCGCCGACCTTAACAACCAAGCCACTAACCGTTTTAATCCCGGAATTTGTCAGTCGCAATTATGTCGATTACGGCCTGATTAATGCCGCCGGGATCATCGCAATCATACCGCCTGTTCTGGTGGTGCTTTTCCTCAATCGCTTTCTGGTCAGCGGCCTGATGGCCGGCGCAACCAAGTAGCGACCCTTAGCCTGTACAAAAAGGATGTTAAAATGAATGTGACCGAGCGTGTCATTGTAGAACAGTTCGCCTATTGGGAGGGCGCAACAACAGCAGGTTTGCCGACAATTAACGAAGCTATTACCGTCGTTGTTGGTTGTGGAACGTCCTATTATCTTGCACAGGCGATTGCATCGGCCTTTAATTTGTGTGGGCGAAATGCACTGGCAGTGCCGGGCGGCGAATGGGCGCGTCGGGCGGGTGCCTATCTGGCAAAGCGGGATGATATTTGCGTTGTCGCGTTGTCGCGCAGTGGCGAATCAACCGAAACAGTGCAGGCGGTTGATTATAGCAAAAAACATGGTATTCGCACCATTGCGCTGACCTGCGAAAAGGACAGTTCGATTGTTGCGGCCGCTAACGAAACGGTTTACCTGCCGACACATGGCGATGAAGGTGTTGTCATGACATCGTCAGCATCCCTGATGCTGATTGCCGGTTTACGACTGGCGGGTACTGAAATTTCGCCGTCCATCGCTGAAAAAGCACAAAAACCGCTAGCACAGCTAAGCGCAATTGACACAGGCTTTATCACCGGACGCGAACATTTCGTTTATCTGGGTGCAGGCCCGCTTTACGGCATTGCATCCGAAGGCGCGTTAAAACTTCAGGAAATGAGCCTGAGCTATGCGCAAACCTTTCATCCGATGGAATATCGTCACGGCCCGATCAGCCTGATCGACGAAAAATCGTTGGTGGTTTTATTATACAGCGACGATACCGCAAGCGAAGAGGCCATGCTGGCGCAGGAAATTCAGGATAAGGGCGGCAAGGTTATCGGGCTTGGCGGGCCAGGGGATATTTCCATTCCATTGGATGAAACCGGGTTGGCCCGGGTTGTCGAGGTACTGCCCGCGTTGCAGATATTTGGCGAACGAATTGCCGAATTCAAAAAACTCGATACGACCGCTCCGCGTCACCTGTCCAAGGTGGTTGTTCTTTCCTAAGCCTTTCTGGTTCGGGAACCTGCATTGAGCAGGTTCCCCTGTTCGGAGTTCTTCAATGGCCAATCTGACCATTTCACAATTGAAAAAAAACTATGGCAATGTGGAGGTTCTCCACGGGCTGGATTTAACCGTTAATGACGGCGAGTTTGTCTCGCTGATTGGTGAGTCCGGATGTGGAAAATCCACCTTGTTGCGCATGATTGCCGGCCTTGAGGAAATTACCGACGGTACCATTGCCGTGGATGGCCGCGTCATTAATGACGTGGCCCCCAAGGATCGTGATATGGCCATGGTATTTCAAAACTATGCCCTTTATCCGCATTTGACCGTGGCCGAAAATATGGGTTTCAGCCTTCGGTTACGAAATGTCCCCAAAGCCGAAATTCGCCCTGCTGTCGAGGATGTAGCCGAACTTCTTAATTTGAGCCCTTATCTGGATCGATTGCCAAAAGCCCTTTCGGGCGGACAGCGCCAACGTGTCGCGATGGGGCGGGCGATTGTGCGTCGGCCACAGGTGTTTTTGTTTGACGAACCCCTGTCAAACCTTGACGCCAAATTGCGGGTTCAAATGCGGGTGGAAATCAAGGCTTTGCAACGCCGTCTTGGCACGACATCCATCTATGTGACGCACGACCAGATGGAAGCCATGACGATGTCAGACCGCATTGTCATTATGAACCACGGAAAGATCGAACAGATTGGTGCCCCGCTGGAGGTTTATGACCGGCCAGCCAATGTCTTTGTGGCAACCTTCATCGGCTCGCCTTCCATGAATTTACTTGATGGTGTTCTTGAGCGAAATGCCGACGGCATTTTTATCAGGACAGAAACCGCTGTTATACGTGTTGCCGGAGAAATATCGGGTCAGTCGGGAAGCGACGTGATTGTTGGCGTACGGCCAGAACATTTAAAAATTGTAGCGGATGCAACAGAAGGTTCCATTCCGTTTGATCTGGACCTGATTGAACCAACCGGCGCTGAAACTCATCTTTATGGTCAAACGGGTAAGGTTTTAATGACTGTAGCCCTGAATGATCGTTTTAACGCTCCGCTTGGTTCAAGCTTATATCTTGGTATTCAGGAAAAACATGTTCATGTGTTTGACAAGGAAAACGGCCAGCGATTGAATTAATGGTGTTCTTTCAATTGTCAGAAAGCGTCCCGTGTGCGCGATGATTAGGATATTCGTTTTTCCTTGAGAGATATGACAGTTGACTTTGCTGCGTCCTGTGTTGAAGGCGCAATATGGCGATTTTCCAAATCAGAACTTCCTGTGTCATCGGCAATTGACGCAGTATCAAAATAACGTGCCGGGGTGGTGCCAAGCAAACGACGAAACATAGCAATGAACGCGCTGGTACTTTCATAGCCAAGATCCCCCGCAATGGTCGTGACCGAGGCACCTGTCGCGAGGCGCTGCAGGGCAAGACCAATATGAAGTTGCTGGCGCCAGCGCATGAAAGACAAGCCTGTTTCACGTTTAAAAAGACGGCTAAGAGTGCGCGAGCTGGCACCAACCCGGACGCCCCATTCATTAACGGTAAAGCGTAACTGCGGAGAGTTGATCATTGCTTCTGTCAAGCGCCGCAAACGCCGATCTGTTGGCATTGGCAGATGGATAGGTTCGAGCGGCGCAGCTGCAAGTTCATCAAGTAATACCGAGAGCAACCGTGCTTCGCGGGCTTTATCCTGCATTTGAAAGACAGACGAACGATCAAAGCGCAAAAGAAGCTCGCGTAGCAGAGGAGCCACAAAAATGATCCCGCAATTCTTTGGCAGTTGGGTTGTTAATGTCGGGTCAATATACAAATTGCCAATATTGATATGCCCTGAAATACGACCGGCATGCAAAACCCCACCTGGTATCCATAATCCACATTGAGGTGGAATAGTCCAAATGCCCCCAACGGCCTCGACGGTCAGAACACCGCTAATCACGTATAGGAATTGTGCCTTGTTATGGGCATGAGGTTCAATTTCGCCGATAAAAGTGGTTTCGGTAAACAGTGAAAAAACCGGGCGCGCAATATTGTCGATCTGGTCGCTACCCGAAATTGATGAAAACACCATTGTAACGGCTTCCCGTAAAATTTCAAACTGGCTCATAACCGGCGTTTGTCGGAATACTCCTTTACATTACAGTCCCCGCAATCATCTTCTGCGCTAGAAAAATTGCATCCTGTTCTGAGTGAGCAAAAGCAATTTTAAAACCAAAGGCTTTACTTGCGGTATTTGCTGTTAAGCGGATTGCTGCGGGTATCGGCTTGTCCCCTTCAACCATAATCATGGCGATACATAACGCCCGCATCTGGTCCCTGGTGCTTTTCATAAACAATGTACGCTGCTTGCGTTCTTCGGGGGTTTCAGTGTCATGATCATTGACTGCGTGGTCCGAAATTAGAACAAACTTTTCCCCACGATCAAGGACCTGCTGAAATTGCGTTTCAAAAGTTTCGGTTGAAAATTGTTTGGTACGGGCAAAGACGAGGGGCATTTGGGACATATCAATGCGCATCACGGCCTCCATGCTGGTGTTTTCACAAAACTACCAACCTTGTTTGAACATATGATTGGATGGCATGTGATATATCACCGGAAAGAAAGGCCGGCTCGTGCGTGAAGGTCAAAAAATATAAAGATACGGCCAAATTTGACAAACCGGATACGACAGCCCTGGAACGAGTACCGTAAAAATCGGAATATCGAGATTAGGCGTAATCGCGCAAACGTTTGACATCTTTTTGCGGCGGTAAACCAAACAGGCGGCTATATTCGCGACTGAACTGAGACGCACTTTCATACCCGACCTGAAGGGCAGCACTTCCGGCGTCCAGGCCACCAGTGATCATTAAGTGCCGGGCTTCCTGAAGGCGAAGCTGTTTTAGGTACTGAAGCGGGCTCATTCCGGAGACAGCGCGAAAGTGCTGACGAAAGGTTGACGGGCTCATATGGGCCATTGCGGCCAAATCTTCCATGCTGTGGCGTTCGCAAAAGTTCTGTTTAAGGGCAGCCATCACCCGTAAAATCTGCCGACTGGGGCTTCCAACCGATACAAGATGACGCAGCATGGGCCCATGGTTGCCACTAAACAGGCGGATGACGATTTCCTGTGTGACCAGCGGAGCGAGCCGCGTAACGAGTTCCGGTTCTTCTTTCAGGTCCATTAACCGCTGCATCGAACGCAACAGGCCGCTTTCCAGAGGAACAACATGCATTGCCCGGCGGCAGGATTCAGCAGGTTCATCGGAAAAATCAAGGTTGGTGGCAATTTCGGTCAGCATCCGCGCGTCAAGCTGAAGATATAACGCCATAAAAGGCGCATCGGTACTGGCGCAGGTAATATGGGTAACAACAGGCAGATCAACTGCCGTTACCAGTGACTGACCAGGGCCGTATTCAAATATTTCGTCGCCAAGGGCGACACGCTTGCTGCCCTGGACAGCGATGGCAAGGCCAAGGCCATACATGCAGGGTTGTGGTGCAGTTTGCCGATCACAACGAAAAATGCGCAAGCCCGGCACGGATATATCAAAGCTGCCGTTGGTTTGGGCAATGCGAGATACCAGATCTTTCAGGTCATTGTGATGTTGAAATAACGGCTCGGACATGGAGGTTTCTTCGTTTCCGGGAGTTGCACCTGTCTACGCCATACGGCGATGTCGTATGTTTTACAAATGTTTCGACGTGGTTTTCCGATAGTTCGTTGGATTAGGCAAGATCTAGCTTGAATCTGGCAATCTCAACTTTGAAATCTTTGTTAGAATTTGTGTAATCCCAGCATGGCATGCCCGAATGCGTTGCCGGTTTTCATCGAGGGACAGAATGAAAGACATCGCAGCATTGTTTGGGCGGCACGACCTGGCAACATGTTTTTTGGCAAATAGCCGCCCGTTGCCGGGTTTGGCAGGTTTACAAACCACAATTTACCAGACAGGTGCCCCGCAAGCACGCGCAAGAACAAAAAAACGCAACGATAATTAAGAACACCCCACCGGATTTCCGGGTTGGGATTTGGTTTTCCGGCAACGGAACCCTGCATATTTCGGCATTGATGGAGAGAGCAGTGCAGTATCAGCTTAAAATAAACGGAGAAACCCGGACCGTTGACGCGGAACCCGGTACCCCCCTGTTATGGGTTTTGCGTGACGGCCTTGAAATGACCGGCACCAAGTTTGGTTGTGGTGTTGCCTATTGCGGTGCCTGCACCGTTCATGTCGATGGCACGCCGACCCGGTCCTGCCAGACATTTATCGAAGATTTGGCCGACAGCGAAATTACCACCATCGAAGGGGCGCAGGACAAGGTGGCACAGGCCGTGCAGGCCGCATGGCGCGAAAAGGATGTGGTACAATGTGGCTGGTGCCAGTCCGGCCAAATTATGTCGGCCATTGGGTTGTTGAGCGAAAACCCTAAGCCGAGTGATGACGAAATAAAGGATTACATGCAAGGCAATGCCTGCCGCTGCGTCACTTATGTTCGTATCAACGAAGCCGTTAAACTTGCATCGCAAAAGCTGGAGGCCTAAGCCATGAACATTAATGTTTCACGTCGCGGGTTTTTGGCCGGGTCGGCAGCAACGGCTGGTGCCTTGCTGGTCGGTCTGAATGCAACGGGTGTTTTGGCCGCAACAGCGCAGGCATCGCAAGTCACCGATTTCAACCCGTTCGTTAAAATTGATGCCGATGGCACGTTAACTGTCGTTATCAAGCATTTTGAAATGGGGCAGGGCACAACCACCGGCCTGACCACCCTGGTCGCCGAAGAACTTGATGCCGATTGGAACCGGGTTACCACCGAATTTGCCCCCGCCAATAACAGCAAGTATGCCAACCTGTTTTTCAGCATGCAGGGAACGGGCGGGTCAACATCCATTGCCAATTCCTATATGCAGTATCGCGAAGCTGGTGCTGCGGCACGTGATCTTCTGATCAGGGCTGCCGCCCGGAGCTGGGGCGTTGACCCGGCCAGTATTCGTGTTGAAAAAAGTGTTCTGACATCGGGCGACAAATCGGGCCATTTTGGTGAATTTGTTGCGATTGCCAGCACCCTGACACCGGTTGAAAAGCCCACCGTAAAAACCCCTGACCAGTTTCGTCTGATTGGCGATGCCACCTTGCACCGCAAGGATAACACCAGCAAGACCAACGGCACGGCACAATTTGCCATGGATGTGAATTTACCTGGTATGGTTTACGCTGCCATCCAGCGAAGCCCGAAATTTGGCGGAACGGTTACCAGTTTTGACGATAGTGCGGCAAAGAACGTGGCCGGTTTTGTTGCAGCACAGGTTTTACCCAACAAGGCAGGTGTGGTTGCCTATGCCAAAAATACCTGGGCTGCTTTTCAGGCGCGTGATGCCCTGAACGTAGAGTGGGATTTTTCCAAGGCGGAAACCCGCAATACCGATACATTGATCGAAGATCACAAAGCGTTGCTCGACAAGCCGCAATTTAACGCCAACCCCGAAATCACCCTGGAAGAGGTTGCGCCGGTTTTGGCCGGAGCCGCCAAAACAATTGATGCAGAATTTACGTTTCCGTTTTTGGCACATGCACCGTTGGAAGCCTTAAATTGCACGATTGAGCCAATTGAAAATGGCGTGCGTGTACATGATGGTTGCCAAATGCCGGCCCTGACCCGGCCTACCGTTGCCAAAATTCTGGGTTTGGAACCTGAACAGGTTGAAATTAAAACCCTGTATGCTGGTGGATCGTTTGGCCGCCGCGCCAACCCCGATGCCGATTATAATGCCGAGGCCGCACTGGCATTTGCCGTGTCGGGCCGTAAGGTGCCGGTTAAGCTGGTCTGGAGCCGTGAAGATGACATGCGCGGCGGTTATTATCGGCCCATGGCGGCACACCGGGCCAAAATTGGCCTTGATGCGGATGGCAAGGTGATCGGCTGGGACCATCGTGTGGCGGTTAAATCGATCATGAAGGGCAGCCTTTTTCAGGGCATGATCAAAAATGATATCGATCCGACATCGGTGGAGGGGGTTACCGAAAGTCTTTATTCGGTGCCGAATTTTGGCATTGGGTTAAGCGATTTTCAAACCCCGGTGCCGATTTTATGGTGGCGGTCGGTGGGCAACACCCACACAGCCTTTGCCATGGAAACACTGATGGACATGCTGGCCAATGAAACCGGGCAGGATCCGATTGAGATGCGCCTGGCGATGCTTGACCCGAACGGCCCCAATCAAGCCCGCATGATCAATGCCATTAAACTGGTGCGCGACATGTCGGGCTGGAAAAAAGGCGACAAGCGCGGTTTTGCCTGCCATTTTTCGTTTAATACCTGCGTCGCCGTTGTTGCCGATATCACGGTAACGGATGACACCAGCGTGCATGTGAACAAACTGTTTATGGCAGTTGAGTGTGGCGTGGCGATTAACCCTGACGTGATCAAGGCACAAATGGAAGGGGGCGCCGGTTTTGCCTTAACCGCCATTATGCGTAACGAAATTACGCTGGCTGACGGGGAAGTCGAACAGCAGAATTTCCCGGATTATGAGTTATTGCGTAACGGGGAAATGCCCGCTGTTGAAGTGGCAATTGTCAAATCGAACAATGCCCCGACTGGCGTCGGTGAACCGGGTGTTCCGCCAACCGGCCCGGCACTGGCGAATGCCATTTTTGCCCAAACCGGAAAACGTATTTTTGACCTGCCAATGACCAAAGCAGGTTTCGAATTCGTATAACGAACGATCTGCCCGAAGGAAAAACCATAATAAATGGCCCCTTCGGGCGGTTCCCCCTTTGCGGGAGCATTTGATGAGCAACCAGTTATCGGCCATGCTCAAAGCATGGCATAAAGACCGCGCCAGCACGGAATGGGTTTTAGGCACGGTTTATAAAACCGAAGGATCTGCCTATCGCAAGGCCGGGGCGATGATGATGATCAATGGCCTTGGACAACAATTCGGGTTGTTAAGTGGCGGTTGCCTGGAAGCAGATATTATCCGCAATGCGCGGCGCGCGATGGTAACCGAAAAGACCGTTAAGCTGGTTTACGACGGCAATGACGAAGATGATTTGTCTTTTCGACTAGGTGTTGGTTGCGGCGGCACGGTTTATATTATGCTGCAACCGGTAACCGCGCAAAATGACCTTGGCCTGGCAGACCTTTATGAGGCCTTGCAACAGCGCCAAAGCGGCTTTTATATCCAGAATATCAACCGGCCAGACGGCCATTTTAGTGAAAATCGAAACGTTATTGGCCATCGCGCCCACATTAACCCTGTTGGCAATGATGACTGGTTGATAACCCCGATCCGACCTGAACCGCATATTTTGCTGGTTGGTGGCGGGCTTGATGCACGGCCCGTTATGCGGATTGCCCGGGAAATGGGATGGCAGGTTAGCCTGGCGGACCCGCGACCAGCCAATGCGCGGACCGAACATTTTTCAGGTGCCCGGGCGATTTTTCGTAATCTTGATCATGACCTTGCCGATCATGTTAATCGCACCCGGGTTGATGCTGCAATTTTGATGTCGCACAGCATTTCGATTGATGGCACGGCACTGGCCGTATTGGCACATAGCACCGTTCGTCATGTATCGGCCCTGGGCCCGGCCCACCGGTTTGATCAGGTTCTAAGCGAAGCGGGCCTTTGTCGACAGGATTTGCCATTTATGGTGCAAAGCCCGGCCGGTTTGCCTTTAGGGGGTGAATTGCCCGAAAGTATTGCACTATCAATGCTGGCCGGTATTCATCAGTCCCTTCATGCTTTGGCGCAGGCCCCGGCCGCCGCAATGGTACAGGCCGCCGAATAATGAAACTGGCAGGACTGATCCTTGCAGCAGGCGAGAGCAAACGGTTTGGCGGGCGCAAACAACTGGCAAAACTGAACGGCAAGCCAATGTTGCAACATACAGTTGACCATTTGGAACCCCTATTTGGCAAAGACCTGTTTGTGGTTTTAGGTGCCTTTCATGATGAAATACGCCCCCACATTAAACATCCCGTCAACATTGTGATTAATCCGGACTGGCCAGCAGGTATGGGAACATCTATTGCTGCGGGGATTGGCGAAATTTGCCGTTACGGGGCCTATGACGGCATTCTTATTGCGTTGGCCGATCAAATGAAAATTGGCACCGCACAATACCTTTCGCTGATTAATCAGTTTGAAAAGAACCGGATCGTTGCAAGCCGTTATGGCAACAAAAATGCTGTACCTGCCATTTTTCCTGCGTCCCTGTTCACGCAATTAGCCAGCTTGAATACCCAAACAGGCGCGCGCGAATTGCTCGTACAACAGCAGCAAAATACAATTTCTGTTCCAATCGACGATGCAAGTTTCGATGTTGATTTTAAATCTGATCTTGCAGCATTGCAAAATGATAAGATATTAAATTGATATAAATTATATACTTACAGAACCATTGAAATGCATCACCTCAATAAAGATTAGTTCCCTATACAACTGTGCGAGGGGAATGGCGTGACGCCGAAGGCGTTAGCAGGCGTGCCAAAAGCCCCAACCCATTTTCCAGAATTTCGCGATCCGGCGTTACACCAAGCGAAATTCTAACCGCATTAACGGTGCAAGGCCCAACCGCAAAAGACGATGCCGGAACAACAGCCACCCCCGCCCACTCAGCTTGCTGGGCAAAGCTATCGGCTTGCCAATGGGTTGGTAATTGCAACCAGACATGATGCCCGCTTGCGACGGCAGTTATTTGTGGCCCTAACCTGGATGCCGCAAGTGATTGACGCAGGCGATTTTCTGCGACAATTTTTAAGGTAAATTCAGCAAGCTGGCCTTCCGCGATCCATCGGCTGGCAAGTGCCGCCATCAAAGGGGGAGGCATCAAAATGGTGGTGCGTAATATTGCGGCCAATTGTTGCGCCTGTGTTGTATCCGGGGCAACCACATAAGCTACCCGTAATGCGGGTGTCGCACATTTCGACAGGGTGGCTATATGCCACGTGATGTCGCTGGCAAGAGCGGCAAGAGCCGTTGTTTTGGTTTCCAGTAACGACCAATAAGGATCATCTTCGATAATCAGGACGTTGTATTTACGTGCGATCTGCACAATTTTTTGACGACGATCATGCGGCAAGGTTGCCGTTGTCGGGTTATCAATATTGGGGATCAGATAAACTGCCTTTGGAGCTTGTTCAACACAGGCTTTTTCAAAGGCATCAGGAATAATGCTGTTACGATCCATTTTTATCCCCGCAAGAACCAGGCCTTGCCGGGCCGCCACCGCCTTTAACCCCGGATAGGTCATTTCCCCGGCGACCAGAACATCCCCGCGTTTTAGCAACAAATCACATATGGCATAAAGCGCACTTTGCGCACCGGCCGTTAACAAAACCCTGTCTGAATCAATTTGCTCTATGCGGGGTTTTAGCCAGTCTACTGCAACGTCACGGTCAAAATCGGTGCCGTGGCTATCCTGATACTGAAGGTTCAACATGCCGCCAGCATTAGACAGAACGTCGGACACACCCTGGGCAAAATGTTTGCGAAAATTCATGCTTTCAAGTTGGGGTGGGGTGTTCATGCTCAGATCGACAAATGGCTGGCGCTGACTTACCACACCGCCCACCTCGAACCCTTTGCGAATGAATGTTCCACGCCCCGGGCTGGCATCCACCAGGTTACGCTTGCGGGCCTCGTTAAAGGCGCGGGTTACTGTGGTAAGATCAACGCCCACGGCATCGGCGATAATGCGCTGCGAGGGCAGGCGCTCCCCAAGCGTGACAAGGCCGTTTTTAATGTCGTCCTCAAGAGCATCGACAATGCCGATATATTTAAGACGGGCATTTTCCTTGATCCAGGGCTTCCACATACACATCCCCATTGTATGGCTTTAATATATACATCACTTGTGTTATTGATGCATACAATTAGCAGATTAAGTGTTGGATGGCGTGCATTTTTTATTGTTAACACAGCAAAAATGACGTGAGAAATTATACATAACCAGCTGTTATTAATAATAAAAGATGTTTTCTTGTGTTGATGTTTCAATCCATTTTCGCCGTCAACCATCAAGGCTGTTTTTCTTAATGATGAAAACCATACATTATCCATACAATGATGGCAATATCCTGGAGAACCCGACATGTTAAATGATGATGAATGGCCCGCTATACCGCCGACGCGGGTAGGTATTTTAGGCAAGTGTCCACGTTGCGGACAGGGACATATGTTTGACGGTTTCCTGAAAATCGCCAAGGAATGCGACCATTGCGGACTGGATTTTTCCTTTGCGGACCCGGCGGATGGTCCGGCGTTTTTCGTGATATGCTTTGCCTGTATTCCATCGCTGGTGATGGGGCTTTGGATAGAGCTTGCCTATCAGGCACCTTACTGGGTGCATCTGGTAACAACATTACCGTTCTTGCTGCTTACCTGCATTCCGCCGCTGCGCCCTATGAAGGGGTGGCTTATTGCCAGCCAATATTACTATAAGGCAACCGAAGGCAAACGCGTGACAGAGGAAACCGGGTCGCAGCCATAACATATCGAAACGGCGGCATTGGGCCGGGCAGGCGGGAAAAATGAGGGCATTGGCATTAATGCGGTTTCTGTGCGCCGGGTGCCATATGTTACAGCGGCATTTTATCCGTTTGTGCGAGGGGAAAACATGCTTTCATCGTGTCGCAGCAGGCTTTGGCCAATGGCCCCCTGCATAGCGATGTCCTTGTCCCACGGAAGATGAATGATTTTTGGGCCTCTGCGTAATTCTGGCACTTGTGCATTTTGCAGGCTGCGGTGAATTTCCGGCTCCATCAGGTCGTATGCCCTGGCACCAGAACCTGTAATGAAAATGCGCTCCGGCCCTAAAAGCGCTATCAGGTTTGCAATGCCATAACCTAACACTGTGCCAGCATGACGAAACAGATCAGCAAAGTCTTCCTGCCCGGTGCGCGCCTTGCTTACCAGATCCATCATCTGGTCTTCACTGGGATGTAACCTGTTGACGGTCTGGTTATCGCTGTCTGCCGGAAGATCAATCAGGGTGCTGGCATCGCGAAGAATGGCGTAGTCGCCAATATAGGCCTCGAGACACCCCCGTTTGCCGCAATTGCACAGCGGGCCATCGGGTTGATATTTCATATGACCGAATTCAGCGGCAGCCCCAAAATGGCCGTTATAGACAGCCCCATTTAAAACCAGCCCCATGCCAATGCCATATCCCAGCATAATAACGGCAAAATCACCATTGCCGCGAATGTTTGTATTTTGGGTGATGGCCGTGGCAATGCAGTTAGCATCGTTTGACATGAGAACATTATCGCCATAACGACGGCGCAGGGGTTCGCTAACAGCCATTTGGCGATGGCGCAATGCCGGTGACCACATGATTTCACCGCTGTTACTATCAGCAACACCCTGAACGGCAATGCCAATGCCCACCGGGCTTTGCCCGGTTACATCCCGATGTTTTTCGATAAAGGCATCAATCAGCGTACACAAGGTTGTAATCAGCGACGTTTCGTCCAGATCGCGGGTATTAATACGATGCTGACTGCTGTGTTCGATGTCGCCCTTGAAATTGCCCAGCGCAAGTTCGATCAGGTTAATAGTGATTTTAACACCGATCACGCACGCGGCCGACGGCACCAGATCAAGCAACACCTTTGGCCGCCCCCGGGTGGAGCCATGCCCATTTGCAGCCGCACTCGATCCGTTTGAAACCCCTTGAATTTCCTTCACCAAGCCCTGCGTCATCAATTCTGCAGTCAGCGACGTGACGGTAGCAGGGCTCAGACCGGTAGCTGTGCCAATATCAATACGGGCAGCAGGGCCATGAATACGCAAATATCGCAAGATGGCAATTTGGGAGGGCTGGCGTGGAATGTCGGCGGTACGACGGCTCATGCAGGGGCCTGTTGTGATGTAAAATGATATTAAAGGGCATAAATGCGCAGTGGTGTCTTTTTTGATATGGGCATTTTTCGGACTGCCTTGGCAAGGGGGATCGAGCAAAGATGTTGGTTAATGCGCTGCATTAGTATTGAGGGAGCATGTGCCTGTTGCAACAGAAACAAATCTATCCTGACACATTAACTATAAACAGTAATATCCTGTTATATAAAATTTTACCTTAAATTTTCATCCAAGAAAAACACAACCTGACCAGTTGCTGACACCAGGTATCAGGCAATTAATTCAGTTGGTAAATTATTGTCTGTCAATCACGATACATGCGTGGAAAGGTTGGTTGCACCGGGGCCTGCCAAATGCAAAAGGTGTTCGGGCATTTTGCCCAGAATGATCATTCCCAGAACATCATCATGGGTTACATCTTCTGTGCGCACGGTCCCTACCAGCTTTCCATTTTTCATCACATGCAAGCGATCAGACAGATCAAACACATCGTGCAAATCGTGGCTGATCAGCAAAATACCCAATCCATCCTTTTTTAGCTGGTCAATCAGTTCGCCCACCATCCGGGTTTCCTGAACACCAAGTGCGGCACAGGGTTCGTCCATGATCAGGATGCGGGCTTCGAACAACAAGGCGCGCGCAATGGCAACTGCCTGGCGTTGCCCGCCCGACAATGCCGAAACCGGTGAATTGAATTTTTTGAAATTCGGGTTCAACCGATGCAGCACTTCGCGCGCTTTATGCTCCATTGCGCCATCATCTAAAAATCCGGCTTTGGTAACAATTTCGCGGCCTAAAAACAGGTTCTGTGCAGCATCAAGGTTATCGGCAAGGGCAAGGTTCTGATAGATGGTTTCGATCTTGTTATCCCGGGCGGCGCGGGCATTTTCAATTTTGGCTTCACGCCCATCAACAATGATCTGCCCGCTTTCGGGGGTATAGGCCCCCGACAAAACCTTGATCAGGGTAGATTTCCCGGCCCCGTTATGACCAAGTACGCCAACAACTTCGCCGGGGTAAAGATCAATTGAAACACCGTCGACGGCCTTGACCCCACCAAAGCTGATATGAATATCGCGCATTTCGACCAGCGGCTGCGTGCCTGCATTACGATCTGACATGTTTTTGCCCCTTATGCCGTCGGGTCGCTATAGCGACGGTGGAAATATTTGTCACTAAACACGGCCAGTACCAGAACCAGCCCAATAACGATACTTTGCAAGGATGTATCAACGCCCAGCAACGCCATGCCACTTTGCAGACTTTGCATCACCAGCGCCCCGATCAGCGCGCCATAAATGGTGCCAAGCCCGCCCGCAAGCGAAGTGCCGCCAATAACAACCGCGGCAATAACGCGCAATTCGTCAAGTGTGCCCAGATCATTGCCTGCCGATTGCAAACGTGCCGATGAAATGGCGGCACTGATGGCGCACAAAACCCCCATCAAAGCAAAAACCGCAACGGTCATTCGCTTAACATTGATACCGGCCAGTTCTGCTGCTTGCGGGTTGCCGCCAATGGCAAAAACATAGCGGCCAAAGCGGGTGCGTTTTGCCGCAAGAGTCAACACAATCGCGACCAGAGCGACAATCAACAGCGGAATGGCAATGCCATGTGAAATTTCAAGGTTTTCGGGCGTAGCGGGAATTCCACGTTGCGCCAGAACTTTTTCCGCTGCGCGTGTCGGCAGGTAATAGGCGTTTAACGTTAGTACAGCGGCCAGAACCAGCCCGGCCTTGATGATGGCGTTGGTATATTCCGCCCATATAGGTTTAACGGGAAATTCAAATGACAACCGGCGTCGCCGGTCCTTGATTGCAGCATAAATGATCGCCGCAATGGCAATTGCAGCAACAATCCAGCTCCATGTTGCGCCGATGGTGCCGTTAATACCGCC
Source organism: Thalassospira sp. NFXS8 (assembly GCF_040148805.1). NCBI lineage: Bacteria > Pseudomonadati > Pseudomonadota > Alphaproteobacteria > Rhodospirillales > Thalassospiraceae > Thalassospira > Thalassospira sp. NFXS8. The sequence continues at coordinate 488,315 of NZ_JAGEMF010000003.1, forward strand.
GCCCAGCAAAATGAAATTGGCGTCGAGCGGGGCAACCGTGCGCCCCTGCGTTACCCACCATGCCGCCCCGCGCCATACCAGCAAACCGCCCAGTGTAACGATAAAGGCAGGCACACCAAGATAACCAACAGCAACCCCCTGAATACCGCCAATTAACGCCCCGATGACAATGCCAACCAGCAAGGTAATGATCCAGGTCATCGGATGGTTATAGGCCAGGAATTGCGGCAGGATGTCGGTTTGCACGACCCCCATGATCATGGCGAGCACGCCAAGGATGGAGCCAACGGACAAATCAATGTGGCGGGTCACAATAATTAAAACCATGCCACAGGCCATAACGGCCACAGATGCTGTTTGTACCGACAGGTTGAATATATTGCGCGGGGTAATAAAGCGCCCGCCGGAGGCCAGGTCAAAGCCGATCCATATGATCAGCAATACGGCGGCCAATCCGACCAGACGGCGATCGACTTCCATTTTGGCAAGTATCTTGGTCATGTAATGTGCTCGTCAGGCAGCGGGGCCGGTGCTGTTGGCGTCCGGCCCCGTGGTTTCGCAAGATTGCGAGAAGGAATAAACGGGCAAAAGCTGTGCTTTAGTTGCAGGCAGCAACCGTGCCGCTTTTAACGCCTTTGCAGACGACATCCTTGCTTACCCATCCGGCATCGATCACCTCATTAAGGTTATCCCGGGTAATGGCAACCGGAGTAAGGAAATAGGATTTCATGACGGTGCCGTTCGGGCTGGTCCAGTCCTGTGTGCCTTTGACATCCCCCAGTTTGGTGCCTTTGGCGAGCTCGACGGCAATTTCAGCGGCGCGTTGCCCTAAAACGCGGGCGTCTTTCCAGACCGAAACGGTCTGTGTTCCCAGGGCAACCCGGTTAAGGGCGGCATGGTCGCCATCCTGCCCGGAAACGGGAATGCCCTGCATGCCCTGTGCGGCGAGGGCCGCAATTGCGCCACCTGCGGTACCATCGTTCGAGGCAACAACCGCATCAACCTTGTTATCATTTGCGGTCAAAAACTGTTCCATGTTGCGCTGGGCAATGGCTGGCTGCCAGCTTTCGGTATAGGCTTCGCCAACGACCTTGATGTCGCCACTGTCAATGGCGCTTTGCAACACTTCCAGTTGGCCCTGATGCAAAATGTTGGCGTTGGGATCAGTCGGGGCACCCTTGATGAAGACGTAATTGCCCTTGGGCTGTTTGGCATAAACCGCTTCCGCCTGAAGGTAGCCGACTTTTTTATTATCAAAGGTAATGTAATAGGCGTTCGGGTTTTCGATCAGCCGGTCATAACCAACAATCGGAATGCCTTCATTAATGGCCTGGGTAACGGCAGCACCGATGGAGGATGAATCCTGGGCCAGAACAATAAGGGCATTGGCCCCACGCGAAATCAGGCTTTCGATATCGCTTAGCTGTTTGCTGGGCGAGCTTTGAGCATCGGCACTGATATATTCAGCACCGGCCGCATCCAGCGCCTTGACGATGGCGGCTTCGTCGGTTTTCCAGCGTTCTTCCTGAAAATTGGACCAGCTGACACCAACAACAAGATCGGCGGCAAATGCGTTCATCGATAGCAATACGGCGCCGGTGAAAGCAGCCGATGATAGAAGCTTTTTCATTTGTTTCTTCCCTGAGTGAAATTGCCTTGGATCGACATTTATTTTTGTTATCGAAAAAATGTTGACGCGTCCGACGTGTCCTGTCAAATTTTTTTTGGTGATTGACCTAAAAAATGTGCGCAATGGTTTTGCAAATGCACAAATTGCGGCTCAAAAATTGAATTTTTCTGCCAATTTCTTATTGCGGCGCAAAATTTAATTCACCGAATAAAAATAAACATTATGGCGGGAAACAAAATGTCAGCGACCTATCACGATATAGACGGTAAATCGGTTTTGGTGACCGGCGGTGCCTCGGGAATTGGGGCATCGATTGTGCGTGCATTTTGCAACCAGGGTGCCAAGGTCGGGTTTTTCGATATTGATGATGCCGCTGGCCATGCCCTGTGTGACAACATCGAAAACGATTTGGGCATTCGCCCGATTTTTAAATCAATTGATTTGCGCGACCAGCACCAGATACCAGAAGCCGTTACGCAAATGGCAGCACAAATTGGCCCCATCACAGTACTGGTTAACAACGCCGCCCGCGATGACCGCCATAGCCCTGCGGAAACCGGCCCCGACGAATGGCGCGACCGGCTGGACGTTAATTTATCCCATCAGTTTTTTTGCGCACGTGCCGTGGCACCGGGCATGGCGAAACAGGGGCAGGGCAGCATCATTAATTTCAGTTCTGTCAGTTATTTACTTGGTTTGCCCGATTTGGTGGCTTATGAAACGGCCAAGGCCGGTATTGTCGGCATGACCCGGGCGCTGGCACGTGACTGGGGGGGCGATGGCATTCGGGTAAACACTGTCACGCCGGGCTGCATCATAACCCAACGCCAACTTGATTTATGGATTACCCCGGCAGATGAAGCACGCATTCAGGACCAGCAATGTGTAAAACGTCGCCTGATTAGCGAGGATGTGGCCCAAATGGTGCTTTTTCTCGCATCCGATGTTTCCTCGGCATGCTCTTCGCAAAATTTTATCGTTGATGGCGGGCTGGTATAATCCGTATCTTGCGCCCAACGTGATTATCAGACCTGCACCGAACAGCATATAATGCTGTTTACCCACCTTTGCCCTCAAACGTCCGAGCCAACAGCCATGTCCCGCCCTGCTGCCGCAAATGAACCGATCATCATCAATGAAAAGGCAAATCCTTATCGTGATTGTATTCAGGGGTTGGCAAATCAGCCGATTACGGTTGTTCGCCTGCTGCGTGATGCCATAAATGAAAACCCCGCAGTTGCGAGGGACCGCACGTTTAATGTGCCGGAAATACATGATGTTGTTGGACGTCTGGTTGAAAACCGGCCCCGTGTCGCAATTATTGCCGGCGCACCGGACCATCCCGCCCATTTGCTGGATCGCCCACAGGCCCTGATGGCGGCAATCCGTATATGGGAAGCGGGCGGGGTACCTTTTTTGTTCCATGTCCCCGTGATTTGCGACGGCACAGCACAAAACAATATCGGCCAAAGTTATTCGTTGGTATCTCGCAATAACACAGCCGCCGCGGTTAATATTACCTTTGAAGGCCACAGCTACCACGCCGCCTATGTCATTGCGGGATGCGACAAATCGCCCGCAGCCGTCGTGGCCGGACTGGCCGCCGCCGATCTGGCGCGTGCTCATCGCGGTGACCAGGCACCGGTCTGGGCGGTTTTTGCCCCCTCACATGTGCTGAAAGGCGGCGAAATACCCGATGGCACCAGGCGGTTACTTGACAAAATTGCCGCCGATGCCGACCACGCCGGGCATGATGATCTGGGGGGGGATATTCGCGAAAACATGCGTTACATCCTGCAATGCACATCTGACGAGGCCTTTGCCGGTTTGCTGGAACGTGCCCGTTTGATTGGGCTGATTGACGGTGCAATGGAACGCCGCGTGCTTGACGAACTGGCCGCTGCCACCTGTGATTCCAAGGGCGGCATTTGCGCCTTTAATGGCACAGGCAATTCATCGCGTACCATGCTGGCGGCCTTCGGGTTAACCCCGCCCGAACTTGAACTGTTAACGGATGTGCCACCCTTTGCTGCGGTTGCCGCCGGCATTGATGCGCTGTTTGCCGCCTTTAACAAGCCGGAATATGCGATTGGCAATTTGTTAAAGCGCAACTTTGCCAATTTTGTTCGTATTCATAACGCTACCGGGTCCAGCAGCAACATGTTGCTGCATCTGCCATTTATGATGCGTTATGCCGGGTTTGACATTACGATTGACGATTATCAGGATGTACGCACGAAAACACCCGTTCCCGAAATTTTTGCCCATAGCCTGACCGAAAACCGCGACACCTTTGTTTTGGCCCAGCAAATGGCCGAAGGCAAAAACCGGGGCATGGAAAGCATTTATCGGGTGCTAAGCGACCTTGGGGTGCCGATGGATCTTGATGCCCCCACCATTTTAGGAAAAACCTGGGCCGAACGGATTGCAAACCTTGATAACCCGGTGGATCTTTCACTGGGTGATAAATCGGTTATCCGGGCAACGCCGGTACGGGCGCGGTCCGGTGTTGATGTGATCACCGGCAGCTTTTTTGAAAACTGTGCCGTCAAGACATCGGGGATGAGCGACCATTTGCTCAACCACTTTAACGATCATGTGTTTATCGTGCGTTATTACGAAAATGAACATCTGTGCAACGCCGATTTTTCCGCCCCCGACATGGTTGATCGCCTGATGAAAACCGAAGGTGTGGACCATGACCTGATTGCCGCAATTGTTAAACGGAATGGCGGCGGCGAGATTCATGGCCAGGACATTGACCTTGCGACATCACGCGACTTGCTGGCACAGGGGCATTTGTCCTTTGCATTTGTAATTGGCGGGCAGGGGCCGGAAGCATATGGCATGCCCGAGATGTTTTCACCATCGCAGAACTTGCGTCATCACCGCATTCTGGAAGCATCGAGCATGCTGATTACCGACGGACGGTATTCGGGCGTCACCAAAGGTGCCTGTATCGGGCATATGGTGCCAGAAGCCTTTGTTGGTGGCGGCATTGGTTATTTGCAAAACGGCGATGTGCTGCGCCTTGATTTGACCAGACTGACGTTGGATTGGCTGGAACGCGAAGCCTTTATCAACGGTAGCGAAATGTGCGCAAACCCGGTTGACCGGCCCGAGCGTCAACCGCTATTTGCCGCAAGACAAACCCGCATGATCAACCGCCAGCAGGATATTGCCGCCAGCAACGTTATGGACCATGTATCGAACGCCGCACGTGGTATTGTGCCAGGTGTGGTTGACCGGCGTGCTGTCAAACCCTGGCGGTAATTCTCGTTTTCCAAGGCAACGGAAAAACGTCTTTACGATTTTTCCGTTGCCTTGTTTCCCTGTATCTAACGCCAGAGGAAGGTTTCATTTCCTGAAAAAGATATGAAATGTATCATCATTGGGCGCATAGAAATCGCATTCTACGCGGAAAACATTTTGCAGTAAGTCAGGCGTCAAAACATCAGTCGGCTTACCATTAGCGATAACTTTTCCCCGATCAAGCACGAGCAAATGATCGCAAAACATCGCAGCATGGTTCAGGTCGTGCAGCGCAACGATGCTGGTTAACCCCAGTTGGGTAATCAGTCGTAAAATTCCCAATTGATGTTGAATATCAAGATGATTGGTTGGCTCATCAAGAAATAACTCGCGGGGTTGCTGTGCCAGCGCACGCGCTATGTGAACGCGTTGCCTTTCACCGCCCGACAAACTCTGCCAACTAACCTGCCGGAACTCACTCATACCCACTTGCTCTAAAGCAATGTCGACAGCGTTCGTATCAAAATGGCTCCATCCGGCTAACGGATTTCGATGGGGGGTACGTCCCAATCGAACAACATCTTCAACAGCAACATTTATCTCGGTTGTGGCATGTTGCTGTACCAACGCAACACGTCGTGCCAAATCACGCCGGGGGATGTTGATTATGTCGTTGCCTTCCAGTGTCACTTTACCGGAAACAGGACGTCGTAACCCTGCCAGCAATCGTAATAATGAAGATTTTCCAGACCCGTTAGGGCCAATCAAACCCAGGACTGTCCCGGGGGCTACATTGAGTGATACATTATCAACAATCGTCTTGCGACCAATACGCCACACCAGATTTTCTGCCTGAATGCTCATGCGGCTTGTCTCGCACGATAAAGTATTAGCGAAAAGCACGGCACACCAACCAACGCGGTCACAATGCCGATGGGGAGGGTCTGTTGCGCCAAAACACTGCGCGATACAATGTCAGCCAATACCATAAATACGGCCCCCACCAGCGCACATGCGGGTAGCAGGCGCATATGGCCCGGTCCGATCAAAAAACGCACCGCGTGGGGCACAACCAGTCCGACAAAACCAATCGAGCCGACCATGCTAACGATTGTTGCCGTTATTAAGGCTGTTACACCAAAAAGTATGATCCGGACGCGCGCGATATGAATTCCCAGTGATGCGGCCGCGTCATCCCCAAATGTAAATGCGTCAAGTGCTTGCGCATGCCAAATGCAAATTGCCAACCCGATAATGATGATAATAATTAAAAGCTGAAACTCGGGCCAGCGTACGCCACCAAAACTACCTAATAGCCAAAACATGACGTCGCGTGCTTGCTGCGCGTTACCCGATGTTGTTACGATATAGGCAGTCAAGGCGTTAAAGAGTTGCGCGGCAGCCACACCTGCCAAAATGGTTCTGTCCGGCCCGCCTCGTCCGCTGTTCGAGAGTACCGCGACAAAGATGAAAGCAGCCATTGCCCCGGCAAAAGCCCCCATCGACAACGACACGGTGCCAGCACCGACCCCCATGATCACGATTGCGACAGCACCGGTTGATGCCCCGGCCGAAACGCCAAGAACATATGGTTCGGCAAGCGGGTTTCGCAACAAAGATTGTAAAATAGCCCCGCACATCGCCAGGCCGGCCCCGCAAAGCGCCGCCACAAGGGATCGACTTAAGCGCAGGTTCCAGATGACGCTGTCCTGTATCTGACTGATATTGACGGAACTAAATCCCAAATGATTGCTAATCGACAAAGCAACTGTGCGTAAGGGAATCCGCATTTCGCCAATCCCGACCGCCATCGCAATTGCAAAAACCAGAATAACGACCGAAACCAGAAGCAACAGTTCAAACCGGAAGGTTCTTTTTGATATTATAGACGCCGGATTCACTTATCGAGCCCAAGTTCTTCAAGTTGTACCGCAATTTCTTCCGCGCCATAGATTGTGCGGACGGTGGGGTTCATTGCGGCACCATTCATGATGACGATATGATTATTGCGTACCGCATCCATCAATCGAACCGACGGGTCATTCTTCAAAAACGCGATTTTGTTTTCTGCCTTGTCCAGATCCCAGCGATTGCGATCCAGCGAAGCGGCAACAATTACCGTGGGTTTGGCAGAAATTATGCCTTCCCAGCTTACAGTTGGCCATTCTGCCTCGGTGGTAATGGCATTGTGCCCCCCTAACACATCGGCAATAAAACCTGATGCCCCGTTTTTGCCGCCGAGATAAGCATTATCGGCAGCAGATGCGCTGGAAAACCAGAACAAAAAGCTTAAATCCGGGTTTGATTTGAACCGTTCGCGCAGAGCCGCTTCACGCCGTTTAAATTTTGAAATAAGGTGTTGGCCACGATCAGAAACATCAAAAATGCGCGAAAGCTCATCGATCTCCTGATAAAGAAGATCCATATTCCATAGTTTTTCCCGACTTCCGTAAATGTCACTCGTATCCTTGCGGGTATTACAGACACCGGGCGACAGATAAGCGGGAATGCCAAGAGATGAGAAATCTTCACGCTTGGCAACCTTGCTGTCGGGACCAAGCAACAATGGCAATTGGGCCGCCACAAAATCCGGCTCTTCTGCGAGAATAGATTCAAGCGTCGGTTTCTCGACCGTCAGTAATTTAACCTTTTCATTCTCCTTGGCCAATTCGGGCAGAACCTGCGTGGGCCAGAAAGCGGATGCCTTTACCCGATCAGAAAGCCCTAGCATAAGAAGAATTTCAGCGCTGTTCTGCCCAAGAGCGACAGCCCGTTCAGGAGCTTTGTGAAAAGTTACCTTGACGCCGCAATTCTCTAATGAAAACGGATATTTAGTCGGTTCTGCTTTTGCCGCCGGGATAGCCAGAAAAAATGTCATAAAGCAAAAAAGAACGAGCAAAGATTGATCGCGCGTCATGTACCACTACCTCGTGGGAGAATGAATTTTGACAGTAGTATCTTGCGCAAGATGAAAAACACAAGCAAATTACGCGAATAAATCTTAATTTCATTCGCAAATAAAGATTGAAAAGATCAACTAATGATTTAGCCAGATGCACGCCGGTCGCGCGGAGATGCCCGCGACGCGCTAAAACGTGTGCAGCTATTGAAGTTTTCTGTCCGTGCAGTGAAGATTTGACAAAATACTATAAATTTAGCGCTGATTAACGGCGCAAGATAAAATATGCAATTTCAGATAGGTTGGAGATCAAAGACGTTATAGCGCAGATAGTCTTTTGTTTGTAAAGGGCGTGCTGTGGGGGCTTTTCCCGGTCACAAAAACCGGAACCAACCTGCGCGCTGAAGACAGGCCCATAAGCCTTATCTGGTTACGAACGATAGAAATGCTGCCAAAAACCAACATTAAGACAAATGAACTGATGCGTTATTTTCAACCCGTTCCGCCGTGGGAAAACAAAGCAGAACAGGTCCATAACAGGTCGCGATCGGCGGCAATGGACACTATCAGACGTAAATAGGACAATGTTGGGATAGAGCCCCTAAAACCCGTGCAAGGCACCGCCATCAACGACCAGAATTTCGCCGGTTACATATTTTGCCGCCCGCGATGCCAAATATGTCATGGCCCAGCCGATATCTTCGGGGTCGCCGAAACAATCCATCGGGATGCGGGCGCGGATTTTGGCGAAGCGGGCCGGGTCGGTTTGGGTGGCTTTTTCAAAAAGGTCGGTTCTGATCCAGCCCGGCGCCACACCGTTTACCCGGATTCCATCTGGTGCCAGTTCGGTTGCCAGGGCACGAACCAGCCCGACATAGGCTGCCTTTGCCGCCGAATAGCCAATGACATGGGGAATACCCAAAAAGGATGCCATTGATGCGGTAAACAGTATCGATCCTTTTCCGTTTGCCTGGCGAATTTGTGGCAAAAAAGCCTGACTGAGCGAGAAGGCACCGGTCACATGGGTATTCATGACATTGGTAAAATCATCCACCCCCATATCATCGACCGGTTTTTTCACGGTATTTCCAGCATTGTTGACCAACACGGATATCCTGCCAAATCGGCTTTCAACGGTTTTTGCGAAATCACGGCTGTTACTGGTATCTGTTACATCAAAACAAATGATTTGAACTTTGCCGTCCAGTTCCTTGCGAACAGTTTCCAGTTTGGTTTCGCTTGTGCCGGTTAAAATGACCTCGGCACCGGATTGCAAAAAGCATTTGCCAATTGCCTTGCCCAAACCGCCACTGCCACCCGTAATCAGAGCGCGATGGCCTGAAAGCGAAAAAGGAGTTTCTATCATTTTTTGTCCCCGTTTTCGGCGTTTGCATTGCCAAGACGAACCAGAATTTTGGTAATACCGCCGGGATTGGCAGCCCATTCGCGCATTGCGCTATCGGCCTGTTCAATAGAAACTGTCCGCGAAATGATAATATCGGCGCAGGCAGGATTATCGTGAAGAAACCAGATGACTTTTTCAAAATCCTGCCGGGTTGCGCCACGTGACCCCAGAATTTCGATTTCCTTGGACACAAACAGCCGGGTTTCAAACTCGACCGGGACTTTGGTGTAGCCCACATAAACAACCCGGGCACATTGCGAGGCGACATCTACTGCCTGCCGAAAGGTATGGGGGCTTCCGGCTGCTTCAAGAATAACCGACGGACCTTCGCCGTTTGTCAGGGAAAGCAAACGGGTGATAACATCTTCGGTACTGGCATTGATAATTTCAACCGCACCAAGCTGACGGGCAATTTCAAGCTTTTTCGCCGAAAGATCGACAGCGATAACATGAGCACCTTTGCGCAAAGCCGCCAAAAGGATACCCAAACCGATCATGCCGACGCCTAAAACAACAACTTTTTCACCCGGTTGAATACGAGCGCGTTCAACAGCATGAAAACCCACTGCCAGCGGCTCGACAAGGGCGGTGTCACGTTGACAAAGGGTATCAACCGGGATGATGTGGCGATATGGCACACAGGTATATTCGGAAAGCGCACCTTCGCGTTGTACCCCCATTGTCTGATTATTCCGGCACGCATTGGGCCGGTTGTTGCGGCACGCAATACAGGTTCCACAGTTAAAATAGGGCAGGATGGTAACCTGCTGGCCTGTCACATAATCATGCGGTACCGCCGTGCCAATGTCATCGATGACACCCGAAAGTTCGTGGCCTGGAACACGTGGAAAATCAACCATCGGGTTGCGACCCTGAAAACTGCTAAGGTCTGATCCACAATAACCAACATAACGCAAGGCGACCCGCACCTCGCCCGGACCGGGAACCGGTACGGGACGGGTGGTTAGACTGATATTATCAGGACTGGTGATGCAAATGGATTTCATATGTTCAGTCATGACAAATTTCCTTATGCCACACCGAAGCGATCCAGGGCATCGTCCCGCAAGGTGGTACCGGCGCCGGGTTGTTGCGGAACAAGAAAATAACCATCCTCGACTGTTGCCGGGTCGGTAAAGCATTCGCGCAACCACGGGATATATTCCAACATCGTATTTGACGGATGACCAATGGCGGTATGAATGTGGGTTTGCATCATGTCGCCAACATGTGACACCACCGGCAAACCATAATTCAGGGCCATATCGGCAACCTGGATCCACGGCGTTACCCCGCCCAGGCGCGCGACATCGGGTTGGGCATAATGCAGGGCACCGGCCTCGATGAAACTTGCAAAATTGTGCGGCAGGTAAAGCTGTTCGCCAAGTGCGATTGGCGTGGTAATGCTTTCAGCAAGGCGTTTATGGCTAATGACGTCATCGTACCATAACGGTTCTTCAAACCACATCACATCGGTATCGGCCAGATATTTGCCAAAGCGCATTGCTGTTGGCAAATCCATCAATCCATTGGCATCAACCGCCAGGGTAACATCGGGACCAATGGCCTTGCGCACGGCTTCCAGTCGTTTGATATCAGTACTCAGGTTGGGGCTGCCAACCTTGATTTTAACACCGGTATAACCATCCTCCTGAACAAGACGGCGGCAATCATCAACCAGGGTTTCCATCGACCAGTTCAACCAGCCACCATCAGTATTATAAGCGCGAATTTTGCGTGCCTTGCCACCCATTTCCTGCCAAAGCGGCATATTGCTGGCCTTGGATTTGATATCCCACAGCGCAACGTCAATTGCGCCCAGTGCCAAATGAGTAATGCCGCCACGGCCAACCCATTGTACCGGCGGGAACCGTTCCATTTCGCGCCACAGGGCCGTTACCTCCAGCGGGTTACGACCGATAACAAGATCGGCAAAGCAGGTTTCAATACACTGCGTGATCAAACGGTCGCTTGGCAAATGGGCGTGAGTACCGGAATACCCGTACCCGGTAATTCCGGCATCGGTTTCAATAATCACACCGGGCGCGCCCCAATGGGTGAGGGAGTGGGTGCTGTCCGATACCCCGTTCCGGGTGACCGGAACATGGAGAATGAAGGTTTTAACGGCGGTGATTTTCAATTTACCAGGTCCTTTAAAGCGACAGTGGATTTAACGGTAAAGCAGGGATGGCAGGCCAAGGCTGAGTTGTGGAATGAAAGCCAGCAGCATCAACACAACAACAAGGGGCACCAGAAACGGCGCGGTTGCCCTGACACATTCTTCAAAGCGCACGCCCGATACCCGCGACAGCACATAAAGCACCATCCCGACGGGCGGTGTTAACAGCCCTAACATCAGGTTTAGAATAACGATGATTCCCAGATGCACCGGGTCGATTCCGACAGTGTGCGCGATGGGCAACAGAACCGGCACCAGGATGGTGATGGCAGCGATGGTTTCCATAAAACAGCCCACAACCAGCACCAGAACCATCATTAAAAAAATGATCATGTATTTGTTATCGGTAAAGCCGAGAACAAAGTTTGCCAAATGCTGGGCGGACTGGTTGGCGGTCAAAATCCAGGCAAAAACGGCGGCAGAACCCACAATCAGCATAATTGCCGCTGTTGTTTCGACAGTATCCATAGTGACGCGCAATAAATGCTGCATGGTCAAAGTGCGATAAACCGCAAGCCCCAGAACCAGTGAATAGGCGACGGCGGCAACGGCGGCCTCGGTTGGGGTGAACAGACCGGTTGAAATACCGCCGATAATAATGACCGGGGTCATTAGCGGTAAAAAGGCGGCCTTGCTGGCCGTTCCGAGACCAGACAGGGAAAAGGCCCGATCGCGCGGATAATTGCGGCGATGAGAATACCACGCCACCATCGCCATCAAGGCAACTGCCATTAAAAGGCCCGGCACCACACCGGCCAAAAACAATTGCCCGATCGAAACCTGGGCAATTACGCCATACAAAACCAGCGGCAGGGATGGCGGGATAATAGGCCCGATGGTTGAGGATGCCGCCGTAATACCAACGGCAAACCCGGTTTCATAACCTGCATCGCGCATGGCCTTGATTTCGACATTACCAAGCCCGCCGGCGTCGGCCACAGCGGCCCCCGACATCCCGGCAAAAATCACGCTGGCGCCAACATTAACATGGCCCAGCCCGCCAGGTAGCCAACCGACAAGCGCACGGGCAAAGTTAAAAATGCGCACCGTAATACCGCCGGTATTCATCAAATGACCGGCCATGATGAAAAACGGCACCGCAAGCAATGGAAAGCTGTTTACACCATTAATCATGTTATGGAGCATGCTGATCGGCGGCATGCCCGCAATGATCAGATAAACCAGCGATGACCCGGCAAGGGCCACGGCAACCGGCGCACCACAGACCAGCAAAACAGCCAACAGAATAAACATGATAGCAAGGGTCATGCACCGGACCTCCGCAAGGTATGAAAACCGCGTATCAATGTGACAATGGCGGTGATTGCCAGACAAACCACGACCGTCCAGAACAGGTAGGCACGTGGCACATCAATGCTGATCATGCGCTGGTGGCCCATACGATTTGCCAACGCCACCCCGGACCAGGCCGCGTAACCAAAAAACACTGCCGTCACCATATCCATCAGGAAAAACAGGGCGCGTGATGCAGCCTTGGGAATGTAAAGATGGAAAAAGTCCAGATAGATGTGGCTTTTCTTGCGTGCACAAATAAAGGCACCCGAAAACGTAACCACGATTAACAGATACCGGGCCACTTCTTCGGTCCAGGGGATGGAACTGTTCAATGCGTAACGTGAAAAAAATTGAAGGAAAACGACAAGAACAAGTCCCCAAAACAGCACAAAAACCGGCGCATCCCACCAGGAAATATCGCTAATGTCGCTTTGTCGGGAATCAATTTGCGAGGTGATTTCCCCGGCAATTCTCTGGTCGTCGGAAAGGTTGTTCATTATTGACCTTCACCATACCTGGCCACAGGAGGGGGCGAACGATTAAACAATCATCCGCCCCGAAATAACCGGATACTTACTTGCCGATGGCTTCCAGACGCTTAAATGTCTCGGGGGACCAAGGCATGTCGGCCTTTTGCAAAAGTGGCTGAACGATATCCATAAATGGCTGACGATCAACGTCATGAACGTTCACGCCCTTGTCCTTGAACCACGCAACAAGGCTGTTTTCCTGATCGCGTACATCCTGGGTGGCTTTGGTGGCGGCATCTTTCAATATTTTGAAAATGATGGTGCGATCTTCTGGTGACAAATCACCATATGTCACACCTGACATCACTGTGGTCAGCGTAGCAGTGGTATGGCTGGTCAGGCTGATATCGCTTTGCACTTCATAGAATTGGCCGGCTTTAATGGTCGGCAACGGGTTTTCCTGCGCATCAACCACCCCCTGTTGCAAACCAAGATAGACTTCCGAAAATGCCATCGGGGTGGGATTGGCCCCAACCGCTGTCGGAAACAACGTATAAGCAGGGGCATTGGGCACGCGTATTTTAAGGCCCTTCATATCGGACGGCTTCAGAATTGGCTTGTTCGATGTAACCTGGCGCGTACCGTAATAGGTGTGCGTTACCAGAACATTGCCTGTCGCATCCTGATAGCCCTTTGCCATTTCATCGCGAAGGTCGCTGTTCCAGAAGGCCTGCCAATGATCAAAATCACGAAAAACAAACGGATAATCGAGAATACCGATTTCGGGATAGCTTTGCGCCATGAAGGCCGGGCCCGTGTAAATCAGGTCAATGGTGCCCAACGACAAACCTTCATTGATGGCTTCTTCATTGCCGAGCGATGAGGACGGGAAAACCTGCATTTCATAACGGTCATCCGTCTGTTTTTTAATCGCCTCGGCGGCATCAAGCAGCACCTTATGATAGGGCGTTGATTGATCATAAACATGGGCGAATTTCAGGATCGTGGTGGCATGTGCCGCAGAAAACAGACCCAGCGTAAGCGTGGTAGCCACTGTGACAGCCGGGATCACTTTACGAAGTGAAAAAGACATCGGGTTTCCTCCCTTGGAATATATCGAAGCGGTGTGTTTTTGCTTTTGTTGGATACGAGATCTAGCAAAAACGTATATTGAGCGCAATATCCATTTTTAAATGAATTGACGAAATGTAGCTCTACAGGGGATAAATCGTGGAAAAAGAGGCCCCGGATGAAAACCGAACCACCGCGCATCAACGATGCGGTTTATAAAATTTTGAAATCGAATATTGAACAAAACCGGATTCCCTGTGGTGTGCGTATTCGGGAAACCGATGTGGCACGCCTGCTTGATGTAGGGCGGGTGCCGGTGCGTGCTGCCCTTGCGCGCCTGGAAGGCGAGGCGATACTTGTGAACGCGCCAGGGCAGGGATATGTCCGCACGGGTAAGGCCCCATCGGCCGTCGTGCGATTTGCCGATCTCGAACTTGATATTGACCCGGAACTTCTTGAAATACTGGGTAATCGCAACTGGCGTATGCGCATTTTCGACGAAGCTGAACTAACCGTTGCCTCGGCACTGGTTTTTGGTGCCTACAGCATCAGCGAAGCGCGGCTTGCGGGCCATTATGGCGTAAGCCGCACCATTGCCCGTGAATTTCTAAGCCGGATTGAACGGGTAGGGCTGGTAGCACAATTGCCAAATGGGCGCTGGCAGGCAGGCCCCATGACCGACAAGGACATTCGTGACCATTACGCCATGCGGTGCGCCCTCGAACCGCTTGCGCTACGCGAAGTTGCTGCGACCCTGGAAAAAACGCTCGTTGGTAAAATGATTGACCGACTTGAAAAAGCGCAGCACGAAATTGAAACAGTCACAACAGACGATATCTTGCGGCTGGAAAAGGATTTACACGTTGATATCGTTTTAGGGGGCACTAACCGGCCAATGAATGATGCGATCCATCGTAGCCAGTTACCGCTGATTTCCACCCATATTTCCTTTGTCGCCACCCAGTCATATGACATCGTTGAAAATACGATTAACGAACATCTGGCGATAGCCTTTGAACTGAAAGCAGGCAATGGCATTGCCGCATCTCAACTGCTGGAACAGCATTTAATACGGGCCCGCGAAACCACCTTGCGCCGACTATCGGATTTGCAAGACAGCCATTTGCCAAACCGTCCTGATTTTCTGGTACCGTTATAACGACAGATCAGAATATGCTTTATTCAGCCGCCCTGACGCCAATGATTTGACGATCCCGATCTTTACCCGGGGGCAGGCCAAACATACGGCGATATTCGCGTGTAAATTGTGAAACACTTTCATATCCAACGGCATATGCCACGCTGCTTGTGGTAATGGTTTCAGACATGAACCGGCGGCGGGCTTCGATAAGACGTAACTGTTTTTGAAATTGCAGTGGTGACAGCGACGTTACCGCACGAAAGTGATGATAAAACGATGACGGGCTCATCCCGGCAACAGCGGCGAGATCATCAACCGGAATGGTCTGGTCAAATTTCGCCTGTAAAAATTCAATCGCACGGGCGATGCGCTGGCTGTGGCTGTCGGGCCATCCCAATTGGCGAATTGCCGCCCCATGCGCACTGGTTAAAAGCCAGTAATGCAGTTCACGAACCAATTGTGAGTAAAGCAACTTAACTGATTGTGGATTATTGCATAATCGTACCAGACGCAAAGCAGCATCGGCCACGTCTGCTTCGGTTTTTGCGCACCGCGCCGCGATATCGTTGGTATCTGCAGGAACGTCCATCTGCACTGCAAGTTCAGCGACAATCGCAAGATCAAGATCCATCACCAGCGACATATAGGGCGCATTCGGGCTAGCCACAGTGATTTGGCTGGCCGTGGGAACATCGGCCGTAATTAACAGGGTATCGCCTGCAGTAAGCGTTAAATTGCTGGTACCCATTGCCACTTGTTTTTCACCTTGCAGCACGAAACAAACCAGCGGTCGTGAAATCGCATAATCAAGGCCACCTGGCTTTGTCGCGCAAATGGCGGTTAGGCCGGGAATGGGGGTTTGGGCAATTCCGGTCTTTTCAGGCAAAGACGCAAGAAAGGATTGCACGTGTTCCATAAGCTGATGTGTCATGACCTGATATTACGTCAAACACCGGGGTGGCGTAAACAGGAATTGGAGGATTAGGCTAAGCATATAGAGGTTTCGGCAACGACGCGGGAGGCGGCTGGATTGTAAAAGACACAACCCAAAAGACAAAAGGAGTTGTCGATGACCAAAATTGCAATCGTAACCGGTGGTAGCCGTGGCCTTGGCCGCAACACAGCCATTAACATTGCCCGCAAGGGCAGTGACGTGATCATCACCTATCAAAATAACCACGCCGCCGCACTCGATGTTGTTGCCGAAATTCAGTCGATGGGCCGCAAAGCAGCAGCCTTGCAGCTTGATATTGGCGATGTCGCCGGTTTTGCCTCTTTTGCCGAAAACCTGTCAACCCGGTTAAAGGATGACTGGCAACGTGAAACTTTTGATCATTTGGTAAACAATGCCGGACATGGCGATATGGCACCGTTTGCCGAAACCACCGAAGACCAGTTTGACAAGCTGGTTGATGTTCACTTCAAAGGCGTATTCTTTTTAACCCAGACATTGCTGCCGCTTATTACCGATGGCGGGCGCATTGTTAACCTTTCGTCCGGGTTAACGCGGGTTTCTTATCCGGGTTTTGGCGCCTATTCGGCAGTGAAAGCCGCTGTCGAGGTTTTAAGTGTTTATATGGCGAAAGAACTGGGCGCACGTGGCATTGCCGTTAATACCGTGGCACCCGGGGCAATTGAGACCGATTTTCTGGGCGGAGCAGTGCGCGACATGCCCGACCTGAACAAGGTTTTTGCCGATATGACCGCCCTTGGCCGCGTTGGCGTGCCCGACGACATTGGGCCGATGATTGCAAGCCTGCTTTTGGAAGACAACCGCTGGATTAACGGCCAACGCATCGAGGTATCTGGCGGCCAGACCATTTGATAACATAAATTAAATTCCTGAATTCCCCGAACCGTCAGGCTACTTGTCTGGCGGTTCGGGTTAAATAACTAAATAGCACTTTACCCAATAACATCTGGGGGAGGGGGCGCCCATATGGCATTCCCGACAGCTGAAGCATTTATATATAGCACTCAATAAACATTCACACACTTGATAGTTAATGTTGACATAGAACCATCATTAGGTCATTGATATCGACGCGACGTGGCGCAGCTGTGTTTAGAATCAAGTACCTACAGGGATTACGGTAAGAGTGGAAAACAGCATAGGAGCAATGCTGTGTTTTACCCGAACCGCACTTTAAAGCCCATTTTGGTTCAGGGATCGTCACCACTTGGGGCCGTAACCGGGGCAACAATTGCCCCTTTCCCGGCGAAACAACCGCTAGCGTTCGCAGAAATTGAATGTCGGCCAAGGCATGATTGCCGCGCCACCAGAGATATCGGAGTTCGAATGATAGACGGTGCCATGCAGCGATATGCGCTGACGCTCGATAAGTTTCTGGATCATGCAGCCAAGTGGCACCCTGATGTTGAGGTGGTCAGCGCGCGCCCTGATGGCGTACTGGAACGGGTGGGCTATGCCGATCTAAAAGACCGTGCGCAACGATTGTCGCAGATATTGGTCGACCGCGGGATCGGGCTGGGCGATCGCGTGGCGACACTGGTATGGAACAGCCAGGCCCACGTCGAAGCATGGTACGGAATTATGGGGATCGGGGCAGCGTGCCATACGTTAAATCCCCGGCTAACGGTTGAGCAAACGGCAAGCATTCTTGCGCAGTCCGAAGCGCGTATTTTGATTGTCAGTGCCGACCTGGTGCCGCTTGCACGCCAGATTGTTGCCCATACCCCGTTGCAACATATTCTGGTGGTGGATGGCGAGGCCGACCTTGACGCTGCGCAGGCCGAAGGACTTGCCATCACCGCGATGGCGCCGTTAATTGCGGCGGCGTCAAACGACATTGCCTGGGGCGGGTTTGATGAAATAACCGCGTCCGGGCTGTGTTTCACCTCGGGCACCACCGGCGCGCCCAAGGGGGTGAGCTATACCCATCGTTCAAGTTACCTTCATACATCGCGTTTGCTTCAGGCGGACGTAATTGGCATTACCGCAGCCGACACCGTGCTGGCAATGGTGCCGATGTTTCATGCCAATGCCTGGGGTTTGCCGTTTGCAGCCCCGGCCGTGGGCGCAAAACTGGTATTGCCGGGGCGTTTGGCCGACGGGGCCAGTCTGGCAAAACTGATCACCTCGGAAGGGGTCACGGTTGCGGCAGGGGTGCCCACAGTCTGGCTGGGGCTGGTCGAGCATCTTGAAGCCTGCGGCGGTGAAGTGCCGACCTTAAAGCGCATTTTAATGGGCGGCGCCCCCATGCCACCCGCCCTGATGGCGCGCCTTGAAGAGCGACTTGGCGTAGCAGTACAAACCAGTTGGGGCATGACCGAGCTTTCCCCGTTAGGTGCAATGTCATCGCCCTGTGATAGTGAAAGAACCGCCTCGGTTTCCGGCCGTCCATCGGTTGGAATAGATATGTTATTGACCGATGCCAACGGCAAAGCCCTGGCAGAGCAACGTAATGTCGAGGGACATTTGCGGGTGCGCGGTTGCTCGGTGGTTGAGCGGTATCTGGGCGACGATAAAAGTGCGACCGATGCCGATGGCTGGTTTGATACCGGCGACCTTGCCCGGATTGATGATCGTGGCAACCTGATGATTACCGGGCGCGCCAAGGAACTGATCAAATCGGGCGGCGAATGGATTAACCCCGCCGAAATCGAAGCCATTGTTAGCGCCCTGCCGCAAGTATCACTGGCCGCCGTCATTGCCCGACCCGATGAAAAATGGGGTGAACGGCCGGTGCTGCTGGTTGAAATGCGCAAAAATCAAACCATCAGCGACGATGACCTTCGTGCGTCTTTGCGTGGACGCGTGGCATCGTGGTGGATACCCGATGTTGTGGTGCGCGTGCCCAGCATGCCCCGGGCATCGACCGGAAAAATAGACAAACTGCGCCTTCGCAGCGAATACGGCATCGCCTGAACCATAACAGATGGCAGCACGCAGCGTGATTATGACGTTGCGAATGTAAAGCCAGCGGATTGAAAACGGGAGAATACGCATGAGAGAAGCCGTCATCGTCAGCACTGCGCGCACCGGTATCGGGCGCGCCTATCGCGGAAGCCTGAATGCCATTAAATCGCCGACGCTGGCCGGCCATGTTTTACAACACGCTGTGGCGCGAGCCAAAATTGATGCCGCCGAGATCGAGGATTTTATTCTGGGTACGGTTTTGGCTGCCGGAACCGCGGGCATGAACCTGGCGCGCAATGCGGTCTTTGCGGCTGGCCTTCCGGTAACGGTGCCGGGCCAGACCATGGACCGACAATGTGCATCGGGCCTGATGGCGATTGCAACCGCCGCCAAACAGATCATGGTTGATGGTATGGATATTGTTGCCGCCGGCGGGCAGGATAATATTTCGGCGGTGCAGGACCGTTATTTTTCCTGGATACAGGAAGATGCCGACGAAAATGTTAGTGCCGGTGCGCCCCACGCCTATATGCCGATGTTAAAAACGGCTGAATTTGTTGCCAACAAATACGGCATCAGCCGCGAGGCACAGGATGAATACGGCCTGCAATCGCAGTTACGCACCGCAAACGCGCAGGCCAATGGCTTGTTTAACGACGAAATCGTGCCGATTTCAACCCGTATGAAAGTGCAGGACAAGGAAACCGGTGTGGTGTCAGAACGTGAGGTCACCCTTGATCGCGATGAAGGCAACCGCCCCTCGACCACTTTAGATGGCTTGGCCGGGCTAAAGCCGGTTATCGACGGCGGCGTGATTACGGCCGGGAATGCCAGCCAGCTTTCCGACGGCGCATCGGCCTGTATTTTGATGGATGCAAAACGGGCGGAAAAACGCGGATTGTCTCCGCTGGGAATATATCGCGGCATGGCGGTAGCTGGCTGCCCGCCCGAAGAAATGGGCATCGGCCCGATATATGCCATTCCCAAATTGTTAAAACAACACGGGCTTGGCGTTAAGGATATCGGGCTGTGGGAGCTAAACGAAGCCTTTGCCGTGCAAGCACTTTATTGCCGGGACCATTTGGGGATTGATCCCGCCATTTACAATGTGAATGGTGGCGGCATTTCGATAGGCCATCCTTATGGTATGACTGGCGCGCGTCTTGTCGGCCATGCGCTGTTAGAAGGACGTCGTCGTGGTGTGAAATATGTTGTGGTGACCATGTGTGTCGGCGGCGGCATGGGGGCTGCCGGGCTGTTTGAAGTGAATAATGCCTAACGCCAGGATCCAGATTATGAATACCGGGCGGGTAGCGCAAAAGCGAAGCATACCCGGTTATCAGCCTGTCAAATCGTTTGGATATCACAAGCCTTCGCGGTTATGTTGATAGCGGTTTTTAGTGGCCCTGTACGGTGAAGCCGGTGTGATCCTGCCCCCGGCAATGCCGCACAGGCCTTTGATCTTGCGTGAGACCTTAAATGACACGGTGCCGTTATCCGGACCGCGTCGCCCTGATCTGGCAAAGGCTGCGGGGAAGGTGCCGTGCGCAAGGTACAACGATTTGTCCGATGGTGGATCATAATTTGGAAAGGTATCAAACTTGTCTGTAGAGAAGAAATCGCGGCCCAGAAGTTCGACCAAGGCAGAACAGCGTGCCGAGATGATTGAGAAGATACTCGATGCTGCTGAATATCTTTTTTCCAGACATGGTCTGTATGGCGTGACCTTAAAGGATGTCGCCAAATATGTTGGCGTGCATCACACATTGATCAATTACTATTTCGAGGACAAGAAACAGCTGTTCGATGCCGTGTTTGAACGCCGGGCCGTTATTACAAGCGAGCGACGTCTGCGCGTCCTTAAGGAATACGAGCTTGAATGTGACGGCAAGCCAACGGTGGAAGGCGCGCTTCGGGCCTTTCTTGATACCGACCTTGATTTATATATCGAAGGCGGGGATGGCTGGAAAAACTACGCTGCCCTCGGCGCGCAAGTAGCCAATACTCCGGAATGGGGCGCGGACATGATGGACAAGCATTTTGACCCGGTTGTTTTGCGCCTGATTGACCTTCTTAAGGCTGCGTTGCCTGATAGTGCGGAGGAAGATATTTTTTGGGGATATCACTTTGTCACCGGGGCATTAATGCTGACCCTGGCGCGCACCGGACGTATCGACAAGTTGTCGGGGGGTTTGTGCAAATCGGGCGATTTCGTCGCAGTTAAGGAGCGCATGGCAACCTTCATGACAGCTGGTTTTCTTGCAGTTTGCAAGGAACGTTCTGCGCCGAAGATGCCGTAAGACAAAGCGACCAAATTTGAGGCTGACAGTGCGTTTGCGGTAACGGTTTCCCTTCGTACTGCCAGGGAATATGACACGAAATTATGGGGCCCCGAACCGGGGCCGCAGCAAAAGAAACTCTTGCGTTTTTATTATTAATTCACTAGTGAGTTAATAAGTTGCCGATGACAATAAGGGATACAAAAATGGAGCTTCGGGATCGTACTGCAATTGTGACCGGTGCGGGCGGGGGATTGGGCCGGTGCCATGCACTTTTGCTGGCCAGCCTTGGCGCACGGGTTGTTGTCAATGATATGGACGGCGACAGTGCAACACGTGTTGCTAGCGAAATTAACGCCAATGGTGGCGAGGCAATTGCCTTTGCAGCATCGGTAACCGATGAAGCCCGGATTGGCGAGATGGTTGAACACACCATGTCGGCATGGGGCCGTATTGACATTCTGGTCAATAACGCCGGTATCCTGCGCGACAAAAGCTTTGCCAAGATGGACCTGGCCGATTTCCGTCTGGTCGTTGATGTTCATCTGATGGGTGCGGCCATTTGCACCAAGGCCGTATGGGAAATCATGCGCCAGCAAGGCTATGGCCGCATTGTGATGACCACCTCGTCCTCGGGTCTTTATGGAAATTTCGGCCAAGCCAATTACGGGGCGGCGAAAATGGCATTGGTCGGCCTGATGCAAACACTGGCGCTGGAAGGCGAGAAATACAACATTCGCGTTAACTGCCTTGCCCCGACCGCTGCCACGCAAATGACCGATGGCCTGCTGGCCCCCGATGCCCTTGCCAAACTTGCCCCGGACCTTGTTAGCCCCGGCCTTTTGGCGCTGGTGGGCGAAAAGGCACCGACACGGGCAATAATGTGCGCCGGAGCGGGGCATTTTGCCTGTGCAAATGTCACCCTGACCCCGGGTGTGCAAATTGGCGACGGTGAAAATGCTCCTGCGCGTGTGGTCGCACAGTGGGACCAGATCAGCGACCGCCAGGGCGAAATTGTTCCGGGATATGGCTTTACCCAGGCGGAACGCGAACTGGCCGGAGCAGGTGCAGAACCCGAGACCCTGTTTTCGAAAGCCTGATTGTTAATTTTGTTAAAGTGCGCGGCCTTATGCCGGGCCGCGCATTACGACAAAGAACACAAGAAAATACGCAGAAGATACCAAGGGCCGACGTCAATACCGACGGAACGGTCTGTGTAAAAAGGCAGTAATAACTGCAACAAAGGGGCGGATGACCCGCTTCTCAATCAGGGAGGAACCTATGAAGAAACTAGTTGCTTCGACGGTGCTTGCGCTGTCTGTGATCGGGGCATCCGTTGTGCCCGCCGCCGCCGATAATATTAAAATCGGCTATGTCGACCCACTTTCCGGTGGCGCTGCCAGCATTGGCCAGATCGGCCTTAACCAGCTTAACTTCATCGCTGACGCCGCCAATAAAAATGGTGGCATTAATGGCGAACAGGTCGAGGTTATCGGTTACGACAACCAGATTAACCCGCAGACCAGCCTTGTTCAGGTACAAAAGGCCATTGATGAAGGTGTTCGCATCATCATTCAGGGTAACGGGTCTTCGGTCGGCTCTGCCATCGAAGGGTTCGTTGCCAAATATAATCGCCGGAACCCCGACGCACATATCGTTTATCTTAATTACGGCGCGATCGACCCGGTTATGACCAATGATAATTGCAGCTATTGGCATTTTGGGTTCGATGCCAATACCAATGTCAAAATGGCCGCTTTGACCAACTTTATCAAACAGCGTGCTGAAATCAAAAAAGTCTATCTGATCAATCAGGATTATTCGTTTGGTCACGCAGTCGCCGATACCGCCGTCAGCATGCTTAAGGAAAAGCGCCCCGACATCGAAATTGTCGGTAACGAATTCCATCCGCTGGTAAAAATCACCGACTTTTCCCCTTATATCGCCAAAATCAAGGCTTCAGGTGCTGATACCGTGATCACCAGCAACTGGGGACAGGACTTTTCCCTGTTGATCAAGGCTGCCGGTCAGTCCGGGCTGGATGTGAACTGGTATACCTATTATGCCGGTGCCGCTGGTGGCCCCACCGCGATTAAACAGGCTGACATGGCGGGCCGGGTTTTCCAGATTAACGAAGGTATCAGCAATCTTGGCTATGAGCCGGCCGAAAATACGGCCCGCGAATATGGCGCACGTTACAAGGATGCGCCGGTATTGTTCCCGCGTATTTTCAATACAACTGCCATGCTGTTCAAGGCCATTGAAGCTGCCGGCTCGCAAGACCCGGCCGATTTCATCCCCAAGCTTGAAGGTATGAAATATGCCAGCTTCTCGGCCGGGGGGGACAGCTTTATGCGTAAAGACGACCATCAGCTGTTCCAGCCGCTTTATATTTCTTCGTTCAGGCCTCTTGCCAGCGACAAGGCATTTGACGAGGAACACACCGGATGGGGTTGGAACAAGGTAGGCGAAATTGCTGCCAAAGATACCGTTGTTCCGACCACTTGCGAAATGAAGCGTCCTGGCTGACGAATGATCAAGCGGCGTTCGGACATAAACGAACGCCGCCATCTCTCAGCCGGTAACGGCCTCATGACGATGCTCGGAAGCGAGGAAACGCGATCGTGTTCGAAATCCTTTTTATTTCAACTATTAACGGCGTCCTTTACGGAATGCTGCTGTTTCTTATGGCCAGCGGCCTGACCGTCATTTTCAGTATGATGGGCGTTCTGAACCTGGCCCATGCCAGCTTTTATATGCTGGGCGCCTTTTTTGGGTTTGAAATTACCCTGCATATGGGCTTTTGGGCCGGTCTGGTATTTGCGCCGCTTATCGTTGCCGGTATCGGCATGGTGGTGGAGCGTTATGGCCTGCGCCATGTTCATCGTCACGGCCACGTCGCCGAACTGCTTTTCACCTTTGGTTTGACCTTTGTCATTCAGGAAGTGGTGGAAATGGTATGGGGCAAACTGCCTGTCGACTATCGCGTGCCCGCATCGCTCGATTTTTCCGCCTTTACAGTTTTTGCCACCACCTATCCGGCCTTTAAAATTTTTGCGTTACTGATATCGGTCGTCATTTTTCTGGCGTTGTTGGTGGTCATCCGACGTACACGCATCGGGCTGATCGTTCAGGCAGCCTTGTCCCATCCCGATATGGTCGGGATGCTGGGCCACAATGTTGATCGCGTCTTTATGCTGGTTTTTGGCGTCGGGGTTGCGCTGGCCGCTGTTGCGGGCGTTATCGCCGGTCCGGTACTGGTGACGCAATCAAACATGGCCGGTCTTTTGGGGCCGATCCTGTTTGTAGTGGTTGTAGTTGGCGGCCTTGGCTCGCTCGGCGGGGCATTTGTGGCTTCCTTACTGATCGGTCTGGTCCAGACCTATGCGGTTGCTTTCAATATTTCCCTGGCCGATGTCTTTGGCAGTTCCCCGCTGACCGGCGATGTCGCCTTTTATCTCGACGATCTGTGGAACGTGACGGTCGCCCAGGTTGCACCAATTTTGCCTTATCTGCTGTTGGTGCTGATCCTGATCTTTCGACCGCGCGGATTGATGGGGACAAACAACCGATGAGTCAGAAAACCGATATGAAAATCCCTGCGTTGCCGTCGGATAAACGCAGCAGCTTTCTGGCACGTTTTGGTATCTGGATTGTTGCCGCCATCGTACTGGCAGGCTTGCCCTATGTTTTCAGCTCGGGGCTGGCTGTGTCCACCATGTGCATGATGGGCACCATGATCATCTTTGCGCTGTCCTATAACATGCTATTGGGACAAACCGGTTTGCTATCGTTTGGCCATGCGGTGTTTTTTGGTCTTGGCGGTTTTCTGACCGCATGGGCCATGAACGCCGTGGCCGGCACCAGCAGCCCGGTGCCACTGTTTTTATTTCCCATAATGGGCGGGTTTACCGGGCTTGTTTTCGGTATCATTTTTGGCGCAGTTTCAACCAAACGTTCCGGAACTGCCTTTGCCATGATCACGCTTGGCATTGCCGAACTGGTATCGTCAAGTGCGCTGATCCTGCGCCATTTTTTTGGCGGCGAAGAAGGCATCACGCTTGACCGTACCGATATGGTCCAGGTTCTGGGGTTAAGTTTTGGTCCGCAAGTTCAGGTTTATTATCTGATTGCCGTCTGGTGCCTGATTTCGGTTGCGGCAATGTATGCCATAACCTGCACACCGTTTGGCCGGATATGCAATGCCGTGCGCGATAACCCCGAACGCGTACATTTCATTGGTTACAACACCCAAACCGTACGGTTTATGGCATTTAGCCTGTCGGGCCTGTTTGCCGGTATTGGTGGTGGTTTGGCCGCGATCAATTTCGAAATCATGAACTCGGCCCAGATGGGTGTCGGGGAATCCGGTGCGGTTATTTTAATGACCTATATCGGCGGGATCGGTAATTTTGCCGGGCCTATTATTGGTGCCATTGTTGTGACCTATCTGCAATTGATGCTCAGCGATGTTACCGATGTGTGGCAACTGTATTTCGGGTTGTTGTTTATTGGCATGGTTATGTATGCTCCGCGCGGCCTGGCAGGTTTATTGGCCCTGCAACAACCCCTGTTGCAAACCCGGCAGCTTCACCGCGTCGCCCCCTATTATATTTTGGCCCTTCTGCCAGGTCTGGTCGCCATTTCGGGGCTTAGCATGGTCATCGAAATGACCTATCAGCTTGCGGTTAAAACAGCTGCCGGTCCGGCCATGGCGTTCTTCTATATTCCGTTTAATGCCAATTCTCCGCTGCCCTGGATCATCGCCGTTATTTTGTTTGCGGTAGGCACATGGTTGTTTTTACGCGCGGCCCGGCTGGCCGGGGACGCCTATAGCCAAGCCCTTGCATGGAGAAAATTGCCATGACGCAGACAAAACCCCCCGTGCCCGCCCTTCGCTTGTCCGGGCTGGAAAAAAGCTTTGGTCCGATGAAAATCATTCGGGGCATCGACCTGGATATTCCCGCAGGCGAACGCCACGCCGTGATTGGCCCGAACGGGGCCGGAAAGTCGACGTTATTTCATCTGATCAGCGGTCACTATCAGCCAAGTGGCGGATCGGTGCGTTTGCATGGCGATGACATTACCGGCATACCGCCGCAATTGATTGCACGGCGCGGCCTGTCACGTAGTTTTCAGGTGACCAACCTGTTTCCCCAGCTAACAGTTTGGGAAAATGTACGTTGTGCAACCCTGTGGGCGCTGGGACACAAATATTCGTTCTGGCGCAATGTGGAACGTTTGGCCGATGCCCGCCAGCGCACCGAAGAAATTCTCCGCGAAATTAACCTGATTGAGCGCTGGAACATGCCCGCCGGGGTACTGGCCTATGCCGAGCAACGGGCGCTGGAAATTGGCCTTGCCATTGCCAGTAACGCCAACACCCTTTTGCTCGACGAACCCATGGCCGGGATGAGCCACGGCGAAACCGAACATATGGTCGAACTGATCCGCAAGGTTAGTGAAAACAGGACCCTGTTAATGATTGAACACGATATGGGGGTGGTTTTTGATCTCGCTGACCGTATTTCGGTTCTGGTTTATGGCGAAGTTATTGCATCTGATACCCCCGAACGTATCAAGGCTAACGCTTCTGTCCAGCAGGCCTATCTTGGAACGGAGGTGGCATGACGATGTTAAATGTGGGCGATCTTCATGCCTATTACGGTAAAAGCCATATTCTTCAAGGTGTTAACATGTCTGTTGGCGCCAATGAAATTGTCAGCATTCTAGGCCGCAACGGGGTAGGGCGCTCTACCACGTTAAAGGCCATTATGGGTAACCCGGTTCCACGCGGGGATGTCGAATTCAAACAGCAAAAAATTGCCGGACGCAAATCCCATGAGATTGCCAGGCTTGGTATTGGCTATGTTCCCGAGGAACGCGCCATTTTCCCGATGTTAACCGTGGAACAAAACCTGCTGCTTGGCATTAAATCAGGTCAGAAAGAAGCCCGCTGGAGCATCGAGGAAACCTGGAAACTGTTCCCCCAGTTGCGCGAACGGGCCAACGCACCGGGCGGTGCCCTTTCGGGTGGCGAGCAACAAATGCTGACCATTTGCCGCACCCTGATGGGAAATCCCGATCTGATCATGATTGACGAACCAACCGAAGGCCTGGCCCCGCAGATGGTTGAACGTATTGGCGACCTGTTGCAGGAAGTTGCCCGGCGCGGCATTTCCATTTTGCTGGTCGAACAACGCCTGGCCATTGCCATGCGTATTTCGCACCGTCTGTATGTTATGGGGCATGGGCAGATGGTGTTTGAAGGAACCCCGGACGACCTAACGGCAAATCAGGACATTCGCCGCGAGTGGCTGGAAGTTTGAAACCATTTTGCCTTTAAACTGCAAAGCTGCCTTTTGTGCCCAACCTGAATGGGAATGAAAGGCAGCTTTTTTATTACCCATAATACCCCGAGGAATGAAGAAACGGGGTGGGGGCGCAATCATACAATGAAAGTGTCGCATTCTTCCAGTTCGGGCCAATTCCCCCTTGATACAGTTGTAAAATCAAAAAAATTTGGGGGACTGGCTTCACATGACCCACTTCTCAGGGCTATCGCTTTTGAAGAATGCGCTTACCGGGCATAAAAACTGGGAACCGCAATGGCCTGACAGCCAGCCAAAAGCCGAATATGACGTCATCATTGTTGGTGCCGGTGGGCATGGTTTGGGGGCGGCCTATTATCTGGCCAAGGAACACGGCATTACCAATGTTGCCGTCATCGACAAAGGTTGGCTGGGCGGCGGCAATACCGGGCGTAACACCACGATCATCCGATCCAACTATCTTTATGATGAAAGTGCACGGCTTTTTGACCATGCACTCGACCTGTGGGATGGCCTGAGCCAGGATTTGAATTACAACGTTATGTATTCCAAGCGCGGCGTTTTGATGCTGGCACATAACGTACATGATGTTCAAAGTTTCAAACGCCATATTCATTCCAACCGGTTAAACGGGGTGGATAACCGCTGGCTAACGCCGCAAGAAGCCAAGGCATTTTGCCCGCCGCTAGACATTTCGCCCAATGCACGTTTCCCGGTTATGGGGGCTGCATTGCAAAGCCGGGCAGGGACAGCCCGCCATGATGCGGTTGCCTGGGGATATGCGCGCGGCGCATCAATGCGCGGTGTTGATATTATTCAGAATTGCCCGGTAACCGCCATTCGCCGTGGGCCGGACGGGCGTGTCACCGGTGTTGAAACCGCACGCGGATTTATCGGAGCGAAAAAAGTTGCCGTATCGGCAGCGGGCCATACATCGGTTGTTATGGATACGGCTGGCGTACGTTTACCGCTGGAAAGTTACCCGTTACAAGCCCTGGTATCTGAACCGGTGAAACCGATTTTCCCCTGTGTTGTTATGTCCAATACGGTGCATGCCTATATCAGCCAGTCGGACAAAGGCGAGTTGGTGATTGGATCGGGCACAGACCAATATACCAGTTATTCCCAACGTGGGGGTTTGCCGCTGATTGAGCATACGGTTGCGGCGATTTGCGAAATTTTTCCGATCTTCAACCGCATGCGGATGTTGCGCAAATGGGGTGGCATCGTTGATGTAACGCCGGACCGTTCGGCCATTTTGGGTAAAACACCCGTGCCCGGTTTATATGTGAATTGCGGTTGGGGAACGGGCGGGTTCAAGGCGACGCCAGGGGCAGCACATACGCTGGCCTGGACTGTTGCGAAAGACGAACCCCATGTCATTAATGCCCCTTTCACCCTGGAACGATTTAGCACCGGACGTCTGATTGACGAAGCCGCTGCCGCCGCCGTTGCGCACTAAGGAGAACGGATATGTTGCTGGTCCATTGCCCCTATTGTGAGC
The DNA here is from genome assembly GCF_040148805.1 of Thalassospira sp. NFXS8. Taxonomy (NCBI): domain Bacteria; kingdom Pseudomonadati; phylum Pseudomonadota; class Alphaproteobacteria; order Rhodospirillales; family Thalassospiraceae; genus Thalassospira; species Thalassospira sp. NFXS8. Next base: position 517,653 of record NZ_JAGEMF010000003.1, read on the forward strand.
AAACCCTGCCGGAACTGGAATTTACCTATGCCGGTGAAGCCCATGTTGCGCGGCCCGATGCTGCCACGCCGGTAAGTGACGAAGAATGGCGTAATTTTTTGTTTATACGCAACAATGTTAAAGGCCCTCATTATGAACGCTGGCGCCATTTCCATGGCTGCGGCCGGTACTTTAACGCCGTGCGCGATACCGTAAGTGACCGTTTCCTGATTACCTACAAGGTCGGTGAAGCACGCCCGGAATTATCTGATTTGCTGGAGAAATCGAAATGAGCAACTTCCGTGTTGCCGGGCGGGGTCGGATTGATCCGCAAACGCCGGTTAAGTTCACTTTCGATGGCAAAAGCATTTCGGGCTATAAAGGCGACACCGTGGCCTCGGCCCTGTTGGCCAATGGCATTCATTTGATGGGGCGGTCGTTTAAATATCACCGTCCGCGCGGGGCAATTTGTGCCGGATCGGAAGAGCCAAACGCCCTGGTGGGCACACGGCGCGGCACCGGGCAGTTTGAGCCCAACACCCGTGCAACCGTCCAGGAAATCTGGGACGGGTTAGAGGTTACCAGCCAAAACCGGTATCCGAACCTGTCCTTTGACATTGGCGCGGTGAATGATCGCGCCTATATGCTGTTTTCAGCCGGGTTTTATTATAAAACCTTCATGTGGCCGAAATCGTTCTGGGACAAGGTTTATGAACCCTTTATCCGCGCGGCAGCCGGACTTGGTGTTTCACCAACCGAAAATGACCCGGACAAATACGCATCGCGTTATTTGCATACCGATGTGCTTGTGGTGGGTGCAGGCCCGGCAGGTCTGGCATCGGCCTTGACAGCGGCGCGCGCCGGCTTGCGGGTAACACTGGTAGATGAAAATGCCGAAACAGGCGGCACGCTGACCAGTGAACCACAGGCGGTTATTGACGGACAACCCGCCCTGGCGTGGGCAGAGGCCGCAACAGCCGAACTTAAAACACTGGGTGCGCGCGTGATGACGCGAACCACCGCAATCGGGTATTATCACCAGAACATGGTGGGTCTGTGCCAGAAACTGACCGATCATTTACCCAAACCTGACGTAAATACACCGCGTGAACGCCTGTGGCGGGTACGCGCAACTCAGGTTGTTCTGGCGCAGGGTGCGCTTGAAAAACCGTTGGTATTTGATGGCAATGACCGGCCCGGTGTGATGCTGGCCGGGTCGGCACAAACCTATTTGCACAAATATGGTGTAAGGGTAGGGGACAGCGCCGTCATTCTTACCAGCCACGATAGTGCGTGGTATGCGGCCTTTGATCTTGCCGATGCAGGCACAAAAATTGTGGCAATTGTTGATACGCGCCCGGCCCCTGCTGCCGAACTGCTGGCGCAGGCGCAAAAACGTTCTATCCGGGTTTTGTCGGGTTATACTGCAACTGGCACCGAAGGACGATTGCGCATTAAATCGGTGCGGGTTAATCCGGTCGTTAATGGCAAGGTTGGAACTGCGGAAACACTGCCATGTGATTGCCTGTTAATGTCGGGCGGCTGGACCCCATCCTTGCATTTGTTTTCCCATACCAAGGGGGCACTTGCCTGGAATGACGACATGCAAACCTTTTTGCCCGACCGTAAAACCGAAGATTGCGAAATTGCCGGGGCAGGTCGTGGTCTTTGGGGTATTGCGGCAGCCTTGAATGACGGCGCACAGATGGGGGCGACTGTCGCCCGCCACCTGGAAAAGGAAGCCAGTGCCAATGAATTTGGTGTTGAAGGCGACCGTCCCGGAACCGGTGTTAGCCACAAGGAACTGCCAACCGACCTGAACCCGGGCAAGGCCCGCGCCTTTGTTGATTACCAGAACGATGTCACCGCCAAGGATTTGCGCCTGGCTGTACGCGAAGGTATGCATTCGATTGAGCATGTCAAACGCTATACCACCAATGGCATGGCGACCGATCAGGGGAAAATGTCTAACATTAACGGGTTGAACATTGCCGCCGATGCCTTGGGCAAACCGCAACCCAAAGTGGGGCTGACAACATTTCGCCCGCCTTATACGCCCACAACATTCGGGGCCTTTGTCGGCTATCATCGCGGTGATCATTTTGAAATTACGCGCAAAACCCCGATCGATAGCTGGGCCGAAGAAAACGGTGCGATCTTTGAACCCGTCAGCCTGTGGCGCCGGGCGTGGTATTTCCCTAAAAACGGCGAGGATATGGAAGCCGCCGTGTCACGGGAATGCAAAACAACCCGATCTGCCGTTGGTATGTTTGATGCATCAACACTGGGCAAGATCGAGGTGGTTGGTCCTGATGCGGTTGAATTTATGAACCGCATGTATACCAATCCCTGGACCAAACTGGCACCGGGCCGCACCCGCTATGGCCTGTTGTTAGGGGATGATGGCTACATTCGCGATGATGGTGTTATTGGCCGCCTGAGCGATGACCGGTTCCATGTCACAACGACAACGGGTGGGGCCGCCCGTGTGATGAACATGATGGAAGATTACCTTCAGACCGAATGGCCGGATCTGAAAGTATGGCTGACATCAACAACGGAACAATGGGCAACAATTGCGCTTAACGGCCCGAATGCCCGCAAGTTGCTGGAACCGTTTGTGGAAGGTCAGGACTTATCTGACGAAGCCTTTCCGCACATGTCGATTGTCGAATGCACAGTCGCCGGTTTCCCCGCCCGTTTGTTCCGTGTCAGCTTTACCGGCGAGCTTGGCTTTGAAGTAAACGTCCCCGCCTGTCATGGCCGCGAACTTTGGGAAATTTTGTGGGAAGCCGGCCAGAAGCATGGCATTTGTGCCTATGGTACGGAAACCATGCATGTCCTGCGTGCTGAAAAAGGTTACATCATTGTCGGCCAGGATACGGACGGCACAGTAACCCCGCATGACGCCGGGATAAGCTGGGCAATTGGCAAAAACAAACCCGATTTTGTGGGTAAGCGCGGGCTGGAACGGCCCGACCTGGTCGCCGAAGGGCGCAAGCAGCTTGTTGGCCTGTTAACGCAAGATGGCAAAACAAAGCTTGAAGAAGGGGCGCAACTGGTGCTGGACCCGAACCAACCCATTCCCATGAAAATGGTCGGCCATGTCACGTCGTCCTATCACAGTGATGCTGTTGGCAGGCCGATTGCCTTTGCCTTGCTGGAGGGAGGACACAGCCGCATGGGCGAAACAATTTATATTCCCATGCCCGACGGCGTGATTAACGCCGAAGTTACCGGGACCGTATTTTACGATCCCAAAGGCGCACGACTGAAACTTTAACCCCGGGGACTATTTGATGATGGCACTTACACCTGCATTTACGCCGGGGCCGCTGGTTTCAGGCAATGTTGTTTCAGTTGCATTAATGGCACCGGCGGGGCGGCTTTCGCTACGCCTTGGGCAGGCAGATATACCTGTTATATCCGCCGCCATCGGCATTGAATTGCCCACCCGGATTGGGACACGCGCCAAGAACGGGCCGGTAGATGTTATTTGTCTGGGCCCTGATGAATGGCAAATTCAAACTGACGCAACCGATACGCAGCGATTGACAGATGCCTGCGCCGCTGTGTATGCGCAGGCCCCCCATAGCCTGACCGACGTTTCAGCCCGCGAAATCACCGTGCAGATCGAAGGACCGGGAGCCACGGACCTTTTAACGATTGGCTGCCCCCGCGACATAGACAAAATTGCCATAGGCGAGGGATGCCGTACCATCGTTGACGGGGTATCCGCGGTTTTGTGGCGGGATGGTGCAAACAGCTTCCGACTTGATATATGGCGGTCCTTTGCGCCACATGTGATCGGTCTTCTTCAAACCGGCGGTGCCGAACTGGCTGCGGAATAACCCGGGTTTTGCCCCGTACGATGGAAAAGGAAATACAAATGTCTGACTCTATGGTCACTGCGGCGATTTCGGATACAGCAATTGCCGAGGCAATTGCCCATGAACTGGACCGCCAGCAAAATCAGATTGAACTGATTGCATCAGAAAACATCGTTTCCAAAGATGTATTGGCGGCACAGGGATCGGTTTTGACCAATAAATATGCCGAAGGGTATCCAGGTCGTCGTTATTATGGCGGCTGCGAACATGTTGACGTGGTTGAAACCATCGCCATAGATCGGATCAAACAGCTTTTTGGCGCCGAATTTGCCAATGTACAGCCCCATTCCGGCGCGCAGGCAAATCAGGCGGTTTTTCTGGCGTTGTTGCAACCGGGCGACCGGATTATGGGCATGTCGCTGGCGCATGGCGGGCATTTAACCCATGGTTCTCCGGTTACCATGTCGGGTAAATGGTTTGATGTGGTTTCCTACGAGGTTGAAGAAGATACTCACCTGATTGATATGGAAGCCGTACGACGTGTTGCACTGGAAACCAAACCAAAACTGATTGTGGCCGGAGCGTCGGCCTATCCGCGCCCGATTGATTTTGCCGCATTCCGGGCCATTGCCGACGAGGTTGGCGCATATTTAATGGTCGATATGGCCCATTATGCCGGTCTGGTTGCGGCAGGCGAATATCCAAACCCCGTTCCTCATGCCCATGTGGTAACATCGACCACTCACAAAACCTTGCGTGGCCCTCGTGGCGGGTTCATTTTGACCAATGATGAAGCGCTGGCAAAAAAATTCAATTCTGCGGTATTCCCCGGCAATCAGGGGGGGCCGCTTATGCATGTAATTGCCGCCAAGGCGGTGGCGTTTGGCGAAGCATTGCAACCGTCGTTCAAGGATTATGCCAAACAGGTGATTGAAAATGCGCGTGCCCTGTCTGACGTTTTAATCAAAGGGGGCGTCGATATTGTTTCGGGTGGTACGGATTGCCACATGGTCCTGGTCGATTTGCGGCCCAAAGGTGTAACCGGCAAGGCAAGTGAGGCCGCGCTGGAACGGGCGGGCCTGACATGCAACAAAAACGCCATTCCTTTTGATCCGGAAAAGCCGTTTGTGACCTCGGGCGTGCGTCTGGGAACATCGGCCGGAACGACCCGTGGCTTTAAAGCTGCCGAATTTCGTAAAATTGGCGAATTGATTATTCAAGTTATTGACGCCCTTGCCGCGAACCCCGATGGCAATGCCGAAATTGAAGCCGCTGTACTTGCCGAAGTTCGCAGTCTGTGCGCTGCCTATCCCATCTATTCGGCTTGATCCATCTTTGAAATTATGACGGCCCCATACAGTGAAATGTATGGGGCCGTTTTTGTTTGGGCACATTTCATTAAAGAAACGGGGCAGACCTTGCGGTCTGCCCCGTTTAACTTTTAAGACTAAAACGCAGCCGGTTAACTACGGGGTTTCAGATTTTCCGGGTCATAAAGTGGTTTGTAACCAACACCTGCGACTTCGACGGGATAAATTTCGTCAAAATAGGAAATGGTCAGTTTGCGGCCTTCCTGGCAATAAGCGTGCGGCAAATAGGCCAGGGCGATGTTTTTACCAATGCTCGGGCCATAGGCAATTGAGGTGGTATAAGACCGACGGCCCAACTCATCGATCAGGGTTTGGCCGGTTTCCGGGTCCATGACGGGCAAAGATCCCAGCGGGTAGCGGGCTACGCCCTGATGATCGATATTATCGGTCATAACAAGGGTGCACAGCATGGCGGGCTGGTGGTCACGGTTGCGATATTCTTCGTGCTTTGCTTTACCACGGAAATCTGCTTCTTTGACCTTTGGACGGGCCAAAGCGGCTTCGAGCAGATTATACTGGGTGTGCAGATCGGCATTTTGCAAACGCAAGGATTTTTCCAGCCGACGGGAGTTGGCATAGGTTTCCACCCCAACCGCCATCACGCCAATTGCGCGTAGCGCATCCCAAACGGCAAGGCCATCTTCGTAGCGCATATGCAGTTCCCAGCCTTGTTCTCCGACATAGGAAATGCGAAAGGCGGTAACGGTTTTACCCGCAATCTTGATTTGGCGAATTGCGGCAAATGGAAAGTTTTCAAGGCTGAGGGCGTCCGGGTCTTCGACCACTTTTTGCAGGTTAACACGGGCATTTGGCCCCCAGATACCGACGGTGGTGAAATTTTCGGTCACATCGGTAATGGTGACGTCAAACCCTTTGTCCTGGGCAACGCGGCGCATATAGGTGATGTCGCGTGGGCCAGCATCGGCCCCGTTAACCATGCGGCAGCGATCTTCCATGCGAAATACCGTGAAGTCGGCACGGACATTGCCGTCATCATCGAGCATATGGGTATAAATACCTTTGCCAATATTGGCATCGCCACCAATTTTTGCGGCACATAACCATTCCATCAGGGCCACATGGTCTGGCCCTTCAATATCGGTCATATGAAAGTGCGACAGGTTGATGATGCCGCAATTCGCGCTCATTTCCAATTGCTCGGCGTTGGACACACGCCAGAAATGACGGGTATCCCATTCGTTTTCACGTATCGGCACCTGATCGGCGTATTTTTCAAGCAGGTGTTCGTTGGCGGCATAGCCATGCGCGCGTTCCCAGCCACCCAGTTCCATGAAATAGCCGCCCAGTTCGACTTCCCGATCATAAAACGGGGAACGGCGAATGTTACGGGCATTGCCAAAGGGTTCGCGGGGATGGACCGGCGGGTTATAGATTTTTTTCGCCGTTTCCCAGCAACGATCATAAATATATTGTTCGTTTAACTGAAATTCGTTGAACCGGGAAAAATCAATGGCGTGATGGTCAATATGGGTACGGTCATGGGTCATCCAGTCGGCAAGTAATTTGCCCATGCCCGGCCCGTCTTTGATCCAGATGCCCACAGCATACCACAAGCCACGTAATTTGCGGCTTTCGCCCATTGACGGCCCCCCGTCAACCGATGCCTGCAACAGACCGTTAAAGGAATGGCTTTCATTAAAACCAAGTTCCGTCAGGATCGGGGTCAGTTCCATTGCCCGTTCCAGCGGTTCAATCACATCTTCGAGTTCCAAATCGCGTTGCGAGGGCGATAAACGGGCCTGATGTTTTTCAAGGATGTCGCGTGGATGCACCAGACGCGGGTTTTCTTCGTAATAATAACCCCACTCGATTTGGCCACCTTCGGTGCTTTTGGGGTCGCCCGTGTCGCGCATATAGGCCGAATTGCCCTGATCGCGCAAAAGAGGCATTCCGATTTCAACGCCGGTGCCTTCAAATTCGTTATACGGGCCAAAAAATGTCAGCGGGTGGTCAACCGGCATTACGGGCAGGTCTTCGCCTGCCATTTCGGCAATCAGACGGCCCCAAAGCCCGGCACAAACCACAACATAATCGGCGTGGATGGTGCCACGTTCGGTAACAACGCCGGTGATACGACCGTTTTCGCTGATCAGTTCCAGGGCTGATGTGTTGCCAAAGGCATTAAGTTTGCCTGATGCAATTGCCTGATCGACCAGCTTGCCGGCAACAGTTTGCGAACGCGGGGTAACAAGGCCGGCGTCCGGGTCCCACATGGCACCCTGTATTTGGTCTTCTTCAAGAAGGGGGAATTTTTCCTTGGCTTCGGCCGCACTGATGATTTTGACATTGGTGCCAAATGCCTTGCCGGAATCAACCCTGCGCTTAAGTTCGGCCATGCGTTCGTCATCGCCAACACGGGCCACTTCAATGCCGCCAATGCGGGCGTAATGCCCCATCTTTTCATAAAAATCGATGGAATACATCGTGGTCCAGCACGATAAAAGATCGTGGCTGGTGGCAAAGCAAAAATCAGACGCATGCGCCGTTGATCCAATATCGGTAGGGATACCGGATTTGTCGATACCAACAATATCGTCCCAGCCATTTTCAATGAGGTGATGTACCACCGAGGCACCCACGATACCGCCGAGGCCAACGATTACGACTTTAGCCTTGTTGGGAAATGCGGCCATTTCGCTCATTCCTTCTTTTCGAGATGATTTTATGTTTTTGGCAGGGAAAGACTACATATTGTGCGGCTTTCCGGGAACGACAGACGGGGACCGGTATACCGGTCCCCTGTGATGGCAAAAGCGTTATGACGTGAAAACCACTGTTCGATGATTATTCAGCATGACGCGCCCTTCAAGATGATATTTTACCCCCCGGGCCAAAACACGGGCCTCGATATCGCGGCCGGTTGCCACAAAATCATCGGCCGACATGGCATGGTTCACCCGTTCGGTTTCCTGTTCGATAATCGGGCCTTCATCCAGATCGGGGGTAACGTAATGGGCGGTCGCCCCAATCAGTTTCACCCCGCGTTCATACGCCTGATGATAGGGCTTTGCGCCTTTGAATGACGGCAGGAACGAATGGTGGATGTTAATGATCATGCCAAAGAATTTGTTGGAAAATTCGTTGGTTAACACCTGCATATAACGTGCAAGCACAATCAGTTCTGCATTGGTTTCTTTCACCAGGTCGGCGAGGGCGGCTTCCTGTTCTGCCTTGGTTTCCTTATTCACCGGCATATAGTGAAAAGGGATGCCTTCCTGATCCGCAATTTTACGGGCGTCTTCGTGGTTAGACACAATCGCGGCGACTTCGGCGTCAAGCCAGCCAACCTTGATTTGGTACAAAAGATGCAACATCGCGTGATCGAATTTCGACACCATGATGATGATCTTTGGTCGACGGGATGTGTCCTGAACCTTTAACTTCATGTTGAAGCGGTCAACAGCCGGGCTCAGGGTAATTTCGACCTGTGATTTGTCAAAATCCTCGGGCGTGCTTGTTGCGATACGCAAGAAGAACTGGTTTGTCTGGCGGTCCCAGAACTGGTTGGATTCAATAATATTTGCGTTGCGTGCCGCCAGTGCCGAGGTTACAGCGGCAACGATCCCGGGCCGGTCATCACAGGCAATGCGCAGTATGTATGAAGAATCGCTCACTGGATCTGTTCCATTTCAACAAGATGAAAAACGTATCAGAGCTGACGCTCCATTTCGGGAAGAATTTCAAACAGGTCACCAACAATGCCGTAATCCGCGACCTGAAAGATCGGGGCATCTTCATCGGTATTGATGGCGACGATCACCTTTGAATCTTTCATACCTGCCAAGTGCTGAATGGCACCGGAAATACCGCACGCAATGTAAAGATCGGGTGCGACAACCTTACCGGTTTGGCCAACTTGCAGATCATTGGCGGCATAACCCGCATCAACAGCAGCGCGCGAAGCCCCGACAGCAGCCCCCAGTTTATCGGCCAGCGGTGTGATGACTTCCTGAAATTTCTGTTCGGAGCCCAGGGCACGGCCACCTGAAACAATAATTTTGGCGGAGTTAAGTTCAGGCCGGTCATTTGCCGACAAAATGTTTTCCACAAACCGCGACAGACCACCGTCCGCACCATCATGATCAATAACCGTGACCGATGCTGGCGTATCACCGTCTGGCGCAACCGCGAAACTTGATGTACGGATTGTCAGTACTTTTATGGCATCGGATGCCTGGACAACCTCGATCGCGTTACCGGCATAAATCGGATGTTTAAAGGTATCGGGTGCGACCACCTCGGTCACGTCGGAAACCTGCATGACGTCAAGCAGGGCGGCAACACGTGGCAACACGTTTTTGCCCGTTGTGGTGGCCGGGGCAAGGATGGTGTCGTAATTACTGGCAAGACCGACAATAACAGCGGCGGTTGGTTCGGCCAGCTGGTTTTCAAGCAAGTCGCCCTGCACCAGAAGCACAGTGCGCACGCCCGCCAGTTTGGCGGCCTGTTCTGCTGCCGGGCTGGCATTTTTACCCGCGATCAACACATCAATATCGATGCCAATTTGGGTGGCGGCGGTTAATGCCTTCGCTGTCTGTTCGGACAGGGACAGATTGTCATGTTCTGCAAATAGAAGAATGGCCATTTAAAAAGTCTCCCCTTAACCCTGTCAGATAACGCTGGCTTCGGCTTTAAGCTTGTCGATCAGCGCGGCCACATTGGCAACCTTGACCCCGGCCTGACGAACCGATGGTTCCTCCACCCGAATTACGGTTAACCGGGATGACACCGTTACGTCGAAATCGTCGGGTGTTTTTTTATCCAGCGGCTTTTTCTTGGCCTTCATAATATTGGGTAGAGACGCATAGCGCGGTTCATTTAACCGCAAATCGGCTGTGACAATGGCCGGAAGGGTCACGTTAATTGCCTGAAGCCCGCCATCAACCTCGCGGGTGACAGTGGCCTGACCTGCATCGAGTTCAAGGGCTGATGCAAAGGTTGCCTGCGGCCAGTTCAAAAGGGCGGCAAGCATTTGCCCGGTCTGATTGGCATCATCATCAATGGCCTGTTTGCCCAGAATGACCAGATCGGGTTTTTCATCTTCGACCACAGCCTTTAACACCTTGGCGACGCTTAAGGGTTCAATCCTGCCATCAACAGTAACAAGAACGGCGCGGTCGGCCCCCATGGCAAGGGCTGTACGAAGGGTATCCTGTGCCAATGCCGGGCCAATAGAAACAACGACGATTTCGTCGGCTTTACCTGCTTCCTTTAACCGGACAGCTTCTTCAACCGCAATTTCGTCAAACGGGTTCATCGACATTTTAACATTGGCAAGATCAACGCCTGAACCATCCGCCTTAACGCGGATCTTCACGTTGTAATCAACCACGCGTTTGACAGGTACAAGAACCTTCATATTTTTCCCCTTTGTCGCCCCCGCCAGGATGCCTGTTTTAAAATTCGGAAAACCACTTTGCCGCAGCAAGTACTTCCGGGGCACCTTCAATTAACAGCCAGTTTTCATGACCATATTTACGGGTTCGTCATTTTGCCAAATCACCTGATGGCGCGAATCTTCTGTTCGGTCGCCTTTACAGCCTTGCAATTTTTTGCACCACACAAGTAATGATTACCCTGCGTGGGATAGGCTGGTTTTTAGTATCTTGATAAATAATCTGGCGACTTTGCGCGCCGAAAAATAGAATGTTTGCGTCAAAGTGAGATTACCGCTACGACAAATGCAGCAACCTTGTTTGTATCGGAGGTCCAATGGCCGTTCGTTCCGAATTTCACAGCCCCAATACGCTGTCAAACCAGACATCCGCGACGCGGACATTAAAGCCAAAACCCGAAGCTCCGCGCCTGTCGGTTGGCTTTATTCTGGCGAACCGTTTCACGCTTTGTGCATTTGCAAATTTCGTTGATGTTTTGCGACTGGCCGCGGACGAGGGGGACCGGAGCAGACCGATTCTATGCAAATGGACTATTTTGTCCGACACGATGGACCCCGTACCATCAAGCAGTGGCATTATCGTTCAGCCAAAGGAACGGCTGGGTGACCCCCGGCGATTTAATTACATTGTGGTCGTCGGCGGACTGATGGATGAAACGCCGAACCTAAGCAAAGCCTATCATCATTTTTTGCAGGAAGCCGCCGCCGCAGGCGTGCCTCTGGTAGGGGTATGTACCGGCGCTTTCTTACTACACCAGGCAGGCCTGCTTGACGGATATCGTTGCTGTGTCAGCTGGTTTCACCATTCCGACTTTATGGAACAGTTCGATGGCCTTGATCCGGTTGCAGATCAGATTTTTGTTGTCGACCGGGATCGATTAACCTGCTCTGGCGGGGTGAGTTCAGCGCATTTGGCCGCTTATCTGGTTGATAAACATGTTGGACGCGCACAGGCCAATAAAAGCCTGCACATCATGATCATAGATGACGCGCTACAGGCGGAAAAACCACAACCGGGCATTCCCCTTGATCTTAAAACCCGCGACCCGATCGTGCAGCGCGCCTTGTTGATCATGCAGCAAAACATAGACACGCCAATATCAGTACAGGAGATTGCCCGCCGCATGGGCAACAGTAAACGCCAGGTCGAACGCCATTTCAGGCTTAGCCTTGATACATCGCCGCAGGTCGCTTTTTTAAATATCCGCCTTGATCTGGCCCATCACCTGATTGAAAAAAGCCAGAAATCGGTTGCACAAATTGCCGTTGATTGCGGTTTTTGTGACTCATCTCATCTTAGCCGCATGTTTCGCCGCCGCTATGGCGGCACCCCACAAGCCTTGCGCCATACCACCACGATCCCGGAAGAATAACGGTTAGTTCAAAGCAAACGAAGCAGCGACAGAAACAGACAGAACAAAAATTTACATCGCCCGACACGATAATGCCGGGCGATGTTTTAGCAGTATGCTGTATCCGGTATGGGTCAAGACCTGCAAAAGACGGTCACAAGCCCGGCGTTATGTTATGACACCACCGCGACAGGATCATTTTTCTGTGGTGGCATTTCCTGCATATCAATCATAGCCCCTGCAAGCTGACGGAAGTCAACGCTGCCCAATCGTTGACCCGCGGACGACACCACAGTCCCCGCACCATCTGCCGTGTTTGCCAGCACGCGCATGGCATCCTCGATTGTCGTACCCGCGACAATTGCCGGGCGGGCAGGGCTTGTTTCGGGTGCAAGGGGCATCATGACGGCTTCGACATGCACAACGCGACCGCGGTTAACCTCCTTGACGAAGTTGGCGACATACTCATCTGCGGGCCGTAGAACAATATCCTGGCTGGTACCTTGCTGGATGATCTCGCCGTCACGCAAGATCGCGATCTGATCACCCAGGCGCAGAGCTTCGTCAAGATCGTGGGTGATGAAAATGATCGTCTTTTTGATTTCTTTCTGAATATCAAGAAGAACAGTCTGCATATCCATGCGGATCAACGGATCGAGCGCCGAAAAGGCTTCGTCCATTAATAGAACAGGTGCATCATTGGCAAGTGCCCGCGCCAAACCGACACGCTGTTGCATCCCGCCGGAAAGCTGATTGGGATATTTTTCCTCGAACCCTTTCAAGCCAACACGCTCAAGCCAGCGCATGGCAACATCAACTGCTTTGGCGCGGTCCAAACCTTGCACCTCAAGCCCGAAAACGGTGTTGTCAAGCACACTGCGATGAGGGAGGAGGGCAAATTTCTGAAACACCATTGCGGTCTGATGCCGACGAAATGCCCGTAACTCATCCCGGTTCATTTTGACAACATCAACACCATCAACCAGAACCTCGCCGACGGTTGGATCGACGAGACGGTTAATGTGACGGATAAGGGTTGATTTTCCCGATCCTGAAAGGCCCATAATCACCTGGATACGGCCCGACGGGATTTCAATATTAATGTCGCGCAATCCAAGGATATGACCAAATTTTTCGTTCAGTTCGGTCTTGGTCATACCCTTTTGAACGGCATCAACATGAAGTTTCGGATTATGACCGAAAATCTTGTAGAGATGACGGACTTGAATACCGCCAAACTGATGATCAGCCATGGAATATCTCCCGATGCTTCTGGAGCTTTTTGCCATAGGCCTGGCTTACCCGGTCAAAAATAATCGCGATACCGACAATGGCCAGGCCATTGAACATGCCCAATGTGAAATACTGATTGGCAATCGCTTTAAGAACCGGCTGACCAAGCCCCTGAACACCAATCATTGCGGCCACAACGACCATGGCAAGCGCCATCATGATGGTTTGGTTTATACCGGCCATGATTGTCGGCAGGGCCAGCGGAAGCTGGACCTTGAACAGCTTTTGCCAACCCGATGTTCCAAAGGCATCTGCCGCTTCAAGCACATCCTTGTCGACCAGTCGAATACCAAGGTTGGTTAGACGGATCATTGGCGGAATAGCATAAATAACAACAGCGATCAGACCGGGCACCTTGCCAATCCCAAGCAGCATCACAACCGGGATAAGATAGACAAAACTTGGCATCGTTTGCATGACGTCGAGGATCGGATTGACGATTTTCTGAATACGATCCGAACGCGCCATCAAAATACCAATGGGGATACCAATGGCGATGGAAAGCACGGTACAGACAAAAATGATGGCGACCGTCCGCATCGTGTCTTCCCACATGTCGAAATAACCGATGAGAAGCAACGTCACCAGACAACCCAAAACAGTTTTCACGCTGCGGCTGGCAAACCACGCAATAATCAGGATGATCGCGGTAATAATCGGCCACGGGGTATGGGTCATAAAGTGATCGGCAGCGATCAGAAATTGCTTTACCGGATAAAAAAGGCTTTCAATTGTCCCGCCAAAGGTGCGGGTGAAATTCCTGAAACTTTCGTCGATTGCCTTTTTCAGGTTACGCAGGACAGTGTCGTCCATATGCGGGAATTTATAAAACCATTCCATTAAATTCCACCTTTTCAAGGGGTGCGACACGTCTTTTTGATTTTATCGGCGCATGGAAGGCGGTGCGTCAAAAGCGCACCGCCCGACTTGATACATTTGCTTACAAGGCAGCTTCGATTTTTTCCGCTGCTTCGGGTGTCACCCACTTGGTCCAGATGTCTTTATTCTCTCTCAGGAAATGTTTGGCTCCGTCTTCACCGCTGGCCTGGTTATCGGTCATCCAGGCCATTAATTTACCAACGGTTTCGTTGCTCCAGGACCGTTTCTCAAGGTATTCCAATACCTCTGGCCCTGCTTTTTCGTGGAACGGTTTGGCAACGAGCGTTGCAATCGTATCAACCGGCCATTCATTTGGTTTGGGGTCCGGGCAATCTTCTACTGTATTGCAGCGTTTCCATTCTGCGGCATCATGCGGGACACCGAAGCCAAGCTTGACCATCGGATATTTGCCAAGCAACGCTGTCGGCGCCCAGTAGTATCCCATCCAGGCCTCTTTTTTTTCATATGCCTTGGCAATCGACCCGTCCAGCCCTGCCGATGAACCGGTATCAACCAGCTTGAAACCTGCATCCTGCGCTTTATAAGCCCAGTAAAGTTGCGAGGTTACAACGGTGCCACCCCATCCCTGAGGACCGTTAAAAATCGCCCCCTTGCTGGGGTCTTCATCATAGGGGAAAAGTTCCGGGTGTTTTAATGCATCCGGAATGGTTTTGATATCGGGATGGGCATCAGCAAAATATTTCGGGATCCACCAGCCTTGCTGCCCGCCGTCAGGCAGGGGAGACCCGACTTTAACGATACGGCCTTCTTCGGTGCCCTTTTTTACAACTTCCGGCAACAGGTCAATCCAGGCTTCCGGCGCGATGTCCGGTTCGCCTGTTTCAGTCATAGAGGTAATGGTGGGTACCGTGTCACCGATGGTGACCTCGGCGTCACACCCATATCCTTCACTAAGAATGATTTTATCAAGGTTGGAGAGAACCTCGGCACTTTGCCAGTTCATGCTGGCAATCGTAACGCTGCCGCAATCTGCGGCTTGAGCCGCAATGGTTCCTCCGAAAAAACTTAACGACAGGCATCCTGATACAAGTAGTTTTTTCATTTTATTTCCCTGTTTTACACGGCTGACCGTTACCGGGCGAGGGCACCGCATCTCCTCGCACCAGTGGCCCTAAAAGGGGCGTCTCCCATTGTTTTTTTTCAGATTTCGACTTCAATATCGGATAGCGGCGTTGAGCAGCAGATCAGAATTTTGCCCTGATCAATTTCGCGCTGCCGAATACCGCCACCGTGTTGCATGTCGACTTCACCTGTAATCAGCTTTGATTTACAAGTGCCGCAAATACCACGCTGGCACGAAGACATCGGCATAAGCCCAGCCTCACGCGCAGCGGACAGGATCGTCATGCCAGGGCCACATTCAACCACATGGCCCGTTTTCGAGAAGGTAACGCGGAAAAGCTGATCACTGATTTCCGGCGCGACCGAGGCTGGTTCTTCAAGTGTTCCAGCTGTTTCCGCCCCAAAATCAAAACTTTCCTCGTAATACTTCTCCATGTTGAAACCGGCCTGTTTCAACATGTTGCGCACCCCTTCCATAAACATGGCCGGGCCACAGCAAAAAATTTTGCGTTCCATGAAATCCGGAGACATCAGGGAAAGCATAGGGAGGCTAAGGCGCCCTGTATAGCCGCTCCAGCTATGGCTGGCTGACGAGGTTTCACAGGTAAAGGCAAGTTTCAGCGAAGGGTTTTGTGCAGCAAGCAGGGCCAGTTCGTCGCGGAAAATAATGTCAGAGGGCGTCCGCGCTCCATGAATGAAATGCAGATCGGACGGTTCTGACAAATCGCAGGCCGTGCGTGTCATTGACATCATAGGGGTAATGCCGCTGCCTGCGGACAGGAACAGAAGTTTTTCTTCCGAGGTGGCGTCTGTTGTAAATTCGCCAGACGGGCCGGAAACCGTAACTTCCTTGCCCGGAACCATATAATCATGAAGCCAGTTGGACCCCGGCCCCCCAGGCACACGCTTAACCGTGATTTCAATACGGTAGGGGCGGGCCGCCGATGCCGAGATCGTATAACTGCGCGTGACCATCCCTTCGACCGGAAGTTCAAAGGTCATATATTGCCCGGGATAAAACCGAAATGCGCGTGGCTCCCGCCCGGAAAAGACAAATGTTTTTACATCGTGCGTTTCCTGGCGTACCTGCCGACAAACAAGCACGTCGTCCTGCTCGGGGTCCCATGTCGGCACTCGCGTTATTTCGGTATATTTGTCTTCGGCTTGCAAGGCACGGTTTTGCTCGGCCTCGGCTGGGGTGTTACGGCTCATACGGCTTCGGTTCCCGTCTTACTGGCAGCGAAATGATCTTTTAGCCGGTTAATATACCAGTCGCAGAACGCTTCAACATGCGGTTCCGTAAAGGTAGAGTAGGGGCCGGGCTCGTACGCGGGCTGTTCACTGCCAAGCTGGGCAAGGCGCACAAGCATAGCGTCTTGCAAGTTGGTCATGGTCCATACCTGGGTCAGGTTATCCAGCGAGTAATCCTCGCCCTCGATCGCATCTTTATGAACCAGCCAGGTTGTTCGCACCAATGTGCGGTCGGGTGAAATTGGCAGAACAGAAAAAGTGACAATGTGGTCACTCATGAAATGATGCCAGGAATTGGGATGTGTCCAGAAACTTAACCCGCCCAGTTTTGGGTCAGTGAAATTGCCCAATAATTTCTTCGATGCAACCTTGGTATCAAGTGTATGGGATTCACCGGCCCACATCAGGGGCAGGCGCATGGTACGGAATCCCGTTACATTCGAAAGGTGTTCTGCCTCGGCTGAGGGCAAACCACACGATTCCCAATGTTTATGGTCACGTTCGATTGAATCGGTGTATTTTTTAACATCAGCCGAGCGCCGTTCGTCCAACTCGTCAGGCGAGAACCCAAAGCCAAATTCAGACAACGGAACCGTTAATTGCGGATGGTTTCCCTCGCAGTGATAACACTCGCGATTGTTTTCCATCGTCAGCTTCCAGTTGCCTTCCTCGATCAGTTCCGAGCTATGGGCGATTTTGCAATTTGCCAGATCATGCGGTGCCAGATATGGCTCCATCACCCGCGCCATTTCTTCAATGTCGGCAGGTGCATTTTCAGCCAGACAGATAAAAATCAACCCTGCAATTGAACGCACATGGACAGGTTTAAGGCCATGACAGCTTTTGTCAAAGCCAGCCCCCATATGTTCAGCCAGGATAAGATCGCCATCTTCGTTATATGTCCAACCGTGATAGCGACAAACGATATTGCCAATGGTGGTTGTACGTTCATCAATCAAACGTGCCCCACGATGGCGACATACGTTATGGAACGCGCGCACCTCCATATCGTCCCCACGCAGGATAAGAATAGAGGCACGCCCCACCTCAACCGTCACACAGTCGCCAGGCTCGGGCAATTCCGGTTCGACAGCAACAAAAATCCAGTGCTGACCAAATATCGCGCTTATATCAAGCTCAAGTATTTCCGAAGAATGATAAAATGGCGCTTCCAGGCTTTTGTCTTTTTCGCGGCGATTGACAAGTTTTTGAAGATCAGAAGAAGAACGCATGTTCGGATACCTCGGCTTCTACGGGGTGCCTGGCGCATAGACCCTTGTTCGATCCGGTTCGTATTGCATTACCAATAACAAAACCTGAAAATAACGGGACATTTGCAGTGGTTTGCAGGCGGGTCATTGTCAGAGGCGAACCCCCGTTACCACGCCTGATGCGAGGTGTAGCCAATGTCTGATTTCCAATGCGGAAACAAACCCGGCGTAAATGTTCAGGATGGGGTTGATGCGATATACGCACCCGGTCGATAGCGAAATCTGTTTCTGGTCGGGGACCCGCGCGCAATTTGCCATTTCCTTTGCCAGCAAGGCAATAAGACCGGCTGATATTCAGGCCATTACCCAAATATATATGATCAGTCCCGCACACAGCACGGGCTGTATTATGGGCTGTCAATTGCACCCGAAGTCTCCCTCTGTAAATCGTTGGCAGATTGTCTGCTCTTGGTGCGCCTTGTATGAAAACCGGCGATTGGAAAATCTATTGCGGATTGAACTGCATTTGGCAGAAATGTTAAGTCAAATAGGCAGTAGAAATGCGACGACGTTACGCAAGAGCTGTAAACCGGGGGTTTTCAAGGCTTTTTCGAGGGTTCAGGGCCTCAATTTATGGCATAATAATTCCTGTGTCCGGCCCCGGTATAAATCCATGGAAAATTCATGCAATACCGTTGGACGACGCCTTTTTGCATTCATGCTGCATGGATGTATCTTTGGCACGGTTAACAAGGCAACTGGTCGAACTTTAAAACCATAAACCCAAATGGAACAATTGCAGCTTTAAAATTACCCGGCAAGACCGGCAGTCAAGCACCCCGTCCTTACCCATTGTTATCATTTTTCATTTGATCCACTGCCCGAATACCACCCGCACAAAAACTGACAATCGTCTCACGGTACGCAATCGGTAATGGTGGAATTACATCTGTTCCTGCCAAACCGGCAATGCGTGACCGACTGGCAACGATGGACAATAGACTTGCCACGCTAAGCGTTAGCAATGTGGCGAGTGTTTCCCGGCTAAGACCAGGGCTTAGCGGCAACAATGCATCCAGAAATTCAATCGCAACCGGATCGTAAAGTTCCCGAATGTGAGGATAGTACCGGTCGTCCGATGCAATCCGGGCGATTAATTTAGCATATGCCCGCCATTGCGCATCGCCGCCAGACGCATATTCCAGATAGGGCGCCACATAAGCATCAACAATCGCCTCGATCGTCATGCTGTCAGACGTTTCTTTCAATTTTTGTAACCGGCTCTGTCGTGCAGCATTCAGGGTTTCAACCCGTCTTGCCAGTACAGTGCGAAACAATTCATTCTTCGAACCCCCATGGAATCCGACCACACCCAATGTCACGCCTGCTTCTGTTGCGACCTGACGGATCGAAATACCGTCAAAGCCGTCCTGGGCGAAACATCGCTCCGCCGCATCCAGAACGCGATCCCGTGTGGCTTCTCCCCGCAGCAATCTGCCATCCACGGTAGGGACCGGTTTTTGCGATGTTGCGGCAGGTTCTTTTGTTTCTCTTGACATTTTATACATACGTCCAGATAGTTTTGTTGTCAGAACAAGTTTGCCCAAAGTTTCTTGCTGACGCAATGGGAGGAAAAAATAATGCAACGAACACCAATACGTGCCGCAATTGCGGCACTTGCTTTCACCTTGATGCCGACAATTTCCTACGCCGAAGAAATTAATGTCACAACGGTTGCCGGTCATCCTCCGGTTTTCCTATGGGTCAAGACTCTGTCGGAAACATTTATTCCCTCGGTCAATGCCGCCTTGGAAGGCACCGATTATACAATCAACTGGAACGAGGCCTATGGCGGCACCCTCGCCAAACCAGGGGGTGCACTTGAAACAATTGAATTTGGCCTGGCCCAGGTTGGCATTGTTTCAACTCTGTTTGAACCATCCAACCTTTCGCTACAAAACGTAACCTATGTTACCCCGTTCGGCTCAGATGACGTTGACCTTGTCTTAAAAACCGTCGACCAGATGCATGATGAAATTCCGGGAATGCGTACCCTTTGGGAAAACCATGATCTGGAATATCTTGGTGGTGCCTTTGGCCTTGAAGATTACCTTTTAATGACGAAATTTCCCGTCACGTCGTTGAAAGATATGGAAGGCAAGAAAATCAATGCTCCCGGTTCTGCCGTTACCTGGTTGGAAAATACCGGTGCAGTCGGAGTTTCGGGCAACCTGACCACCTATTATAACGATATTCAAACCGGCGTTGCCGATGGCGTCATTGTGTTTCCCACTGCCGCCTCTGCTGCCAAACTTTACGAAGTGGCCCCTTATGTCACGCGCACCCATTTCGGCGCCCAATATGCCGGTGGTATTGCCGTTAGCAAAAGCTGGTTTGAAAGCCAGCCAGAGCCTGTACAGGCTGCCTTTCGCACAGGGGTCAAGGCTTTCGCCGCGGCCTATCGGACCGGGTTGGAGGAACGCGTTAAAAACGCTTTTGCCACGATGGAAAAAGGGGGGGCGACAATTACCGAACTTCCTGCGTCCGAGCGCGAAGCATGGGCCAACGCCTTACCCCCTATTGCCCAAAACTGGGCCCATGAACAGGATGAGCTGGGCCTTCCGGGAACAGAAGTTATCAACACCTATATCCAGCACCTGAAGGATGCAGGTGTAAAACTGCCACGGGACTGGTTGGTAAAATGACATCCGTTGCCCATAACAAGGCAAACGGGGATAGGGACGGTGACTTGTCTCCGTCCCTCCTGGTTCGTTTTGCCGACAGTTTAATGATTGTTACAAATATCATGGCAACGGCATGGATCCTGTTATTGGTGGTTCTGATTCTTGCCGATGTTGTCGGTCGCAACCTGTTTCTGGCGCCGATTTCGGGGGTTCCGGAAATGGTCAAATATTCCATTGTCGGGATCGTATTTCTGCAGATTGCGCACACACACCGGTGCGGAGAAATGATCCGGTCCAACGGCATCATGCTGATGGTTGCCGAGAGCTTCCCGCGCATATCCATTCTGATGGATATGCTTGCACAGCTATGCGGCATGGCATTTAGCATAACCCTTGCCTGGGCGATTTGGCCGAGAGTTCTGCTTGTCTGGAAAAGTGGCGAGACCGAAGGAATTTCCGGTCATTTTCAGATGCCGGTCTGGCCTTTTCTGCTGATCATAGCACTAGGTGCCATGCTGTTGGCGCTGTCATTTGCGCTGGCTGCCGTCATTGCCGCTCGCCGTTTGCCGGGAGGTCGCTGATGGACCATCTTATGATCGGCTATTTATCCCTGATCGGGATCGGCATTGCGATTTATGCAGGTATTTACGTTGCGATTGCATTGGCGGGCATTTCCCTTCTTGGGATGTGGGCCCTTACCGGACAATTAAAGCTGGCGCTTAACTTTGTCGCCCTTTCTGCAAGTGACAGTATCGCCGAATATACGTTCGGTGTTGTCCCGCTATTTGTTCTTATGGGGCTTACGGTTGCGGAATCCGGGCTGGGAAGGGATACATTTGCCATTATCGCCCGTACATTGCGGCGCTGGCGTGCCGGGTTAAGCATCGCAACTGTATTGTCGAACGCAATTTTTGCCGCAATCACAGGTATTTCCATTGCTTCGGCAGCGGTCTTTGCCCGTGTTGCTGTTCCGGAAATGGTTCGTGCCGGAACAGATCGTTCACTTGCAGTTGGTCTTGTTGCAGGCTCGTCTGTCCTTGGAATGCTTATTCCCCCTTCATTATTGCTTATTCTTTTTGCAATCCTGACGGACAGCTCAGTTGGCGATCTGTTTGTCGGTGGCGTCGGACCGGGGCTACTGCTGACACTGGCCTATATTATTTACCTCAATTTGCTAGGGAAATTCCGCCCGGAAAAATTCACGCAAATTGTTTCTGACGATGATGCCTTTGCCCAGGACCAAACTGAAACAGAAACGTCGGGGTGGTTGATTTTACCGGTTCTTCTTCTCGCGGGGATCGTCCTTGCCGGAATTTACCTTGGCTTCTTTACCCCGACAGAAGCCGGTGCCATCGGTGCCTTTATGGCGCTGGGAATTGGTATTGCAATGCGCCGGATCGGGTTGCGTGCGGGATGGAAAATCGCCCAGCAAACCGGCCACGTTACGGCGGCAGTGTGTTTCCTTATTGTCGGGGCATCAATTTATGGACGCATGTTGGGATTTTCCGGCGTGCCGCAATCCATCACCCAATGGGCGATTGGAGCAGGGATCGGGCCGCTTGGATTTCTGTTTCTTTACAGTCTGTTGCTCATGTTCATGGGCACTGTACTTGATTCTTCCTCCATCATGCTGGTGACAGTGCCACTTGCATTTCCCATTACCCAGCAATTGGGCATTCAGCCGGTTCATTTTGGTCTGGTCACGGTCCTGGCTGTGGAAATTGGCCTATTAACACCACCGCTTGGTTTGTCGGTTTTTGTCGTACAGGCAACCCTGCGCGACAAGGGGATCAATCTTGGCCATGTATTTCGTGGTGCTGCACCCTTTGCCGCCATTATGGCCCTGGTGCTGGTGCTGGTCATCCTGTTCCCGTCAATAACACTTGCCCTGCTTAAATTTTGAAAGACCACGTCATGCGTATTATTGATCTTGCCCGTCCACTTGAAAACACTACCTATGCAGACCCGCCGGGCCTGGCACCACAAATTGAATATTCTCGCCACGATGAAACGGCAAAGGATCTGCTGGAGTTTTTCCCCGGCGTAAGCCAGGACCAGCTTCCGGGAGGCGAAGGCTGGGCCGTTGAAATGGCCCATATCTCCACCCACAATGGCACTCATGTCGACGCACCCTACCATTATCATTCGACAATGGATGGCGGCGCACGGGCAATCACAATCGATGAAGTGCCACTTGAATGGTTCATGGGGGCGGGCGTCAAACTTGATTTTCGGACCAAGCCGGATGGCCATGTTGTGACAGCCAACGAGATTAAAGAAGAACTCAGGCGGATTGGTCATACGTTATCCCCCGGAGATATTGTTTTGGTAAATACCGCGGCCGCTGCTGCCTGGGGGACGCCGCAATATGTTCCTTCGGGGTGCGGTATGGGCCGGGAAGCCACCCTTTATCTTACGGAACAGGGTGTTCGTATTTGCGGAACCGACGCCTGGAGCTGGGACGCCCCGTTTGTTCATACTGCACAGCGTGTTGCAAAAACCGGCAATGCCGACCTGATTTGGGAAGGGCACCGCGCTGGCATGGAACGCGCCTATTGTCAGATCGAGAAGTTGGCCAATCTTGAAACCCTGCCTGACACCGGGTTCGAGGTAATCAGTTTTCCCGTAAAAATTACCGGGGCAAGTGCCGGTTGGTGTCGCCCCGTTGCAATTATTCGAGATTAAAGGAGAAAGTTATGAAACTGGCAACATTTGATGCCGGAAATGGCGCCCGGCTTGGATTGGTAACGAATGACAAACTGCTGGATCTGACTGCGTCAGGTGCGCCTGAATTGATGTCGATGCTTGCATTGATTGATGCCGGAGAAGCTGGTCTGGATCGTGCACAACACGCCGCAAAGACAGCACCACAGTATACTGTTTCCGACGTTAGACTGCTTGCGCCATTGCCAGAGCCCCGCCAAATTCGCGATGCTTCCAGCTTTCCGCGCCACATTGCCAATGCACCTAACGGAATGCACCGCCTTGGTGCTGTATTGGCAGGCGAACCTGATCCCGGCTTTGCAGAAGGCGAAGTTACAGAGGTCTATCGCCGGCACCCGATCTTTTATATTACCAACCGATTTTCTGTTCTTGGCCATGATGCCGATGTGATCTGGCCCGGTTATAGCGACTATATGGATTACGAACTTGAAGTTGCCGCAGTGATTGGCAAACGGGGACGTAACATTGATCGCGCGGAGGCCCTTAACCACGTATTTGGCTATACAATATTCAACGATTTCTCAGCCCGGGACACACAATTACGCGAAATGGCCGGGTGGCTCGGCCCGGCAAAGGGCAAAAGTTTTGATGGCGGGAATGTGTTTGGTCCGGTGATCGTCACACGTGATGAAATTCCCGATCCGCATAATCTGCGCACCGTCGCGCGTATCAACGGCAAAGTTGTGACCGATACATCAACGGCACCCATCTTGCACGGTTTTGATGAAATGATCGCGTTTATTTCACAGGACGAAACACTACATCCTGGCGAGATCATTGGTTCAGGGACGGTTAATGACGGCTGTGGCCTGGAGCGTTTCGAATTTCTTGAAGATGGCGATGTCGTCGAACTCGAAGTCGAAGGAATAGGTATCCTCAGAAACCGGGTTCAAAGGTCATCCAGGAACAAAACATAACCATAACTCTATGCCCGATCCGGTTTGTCGCAAAACCTTAAATCTATGTTGGCATAAACCGGATCGGGCATTTTTTCGATTTTACAAAACCTTACTGCATCCATATTGAAAAGCTGCCCGTAAACAGCAATAAGGATATTGATAATCAATATCATTTGCGATAAGCCTCCTGTCAGAAGGAAAAGTCCCGGGGACTGGCCCCGTTACCTTCGTGCAGGGCAGGCGCAGTTTGACTGGTAAATCAACATCCTTGATGCTTTTTATGCGCCAGCGCCCGGCGTTGATCAATTATGCCCGCACAATTATTGGCAACGCGATACATGCCGAAGACCTGGTGCAGGAAGCATGGCTTCGTTTTGACGAGGCATCAAACAACCGCCTGCTAGAGGATGCGACCGGATATCTTTACAGGATTGTTCGTAATTTGGCGCTTGATAGCAAACGCAGCCATGCCCGCGAATGTCGTATGACCAAAGCAGGCGATTATGACGATGCTATTCGATATTTACCCGCCGATGCCCCCGATCCGGAAACCATCGCCCTTTATAATGATGAATTTACCCGTATGAAAGCGGCATTGGCCGAACTTCCCGAACGCACACGCATCGCCTGTGAAATGCATCGTTTTGGCGGCGCCAAACTGCGCGAAATTGCGACATATCTTAATATCTCGGTGCCATTGGCGCACAAACTGATCGCCGAAGGGGTTGCACATTGCAGGGAACGGCTGGAATGGCCGTAAAACAGGCGCCCCGGTTAAAAAATTTTCGCCGTAACCCGAAACAATATTGTAGAAAAACATCAACGCCAAACGTCTATAAAGTGTGGGGCATTTTAAATCATCAAAGTAATGCAGCCTGGCTATCGGTGGAATTAGGGTAAAGAGATGACAGGCAAAGATGATGCAGTTATCCAGGATCATGTGCAAAAACGGATCTTGAAAGAAGCGACCGACTGGCTGATTTTGTTGCAGGAAGACCCGCAAGATCACGCGCTGCATGCCCAATTTGATGAATGGCTAAACCAAAACCCGCTTCATGGTCAGGCTTGGCAATCCATTCAAAAAACGGCAGGGTTAATGGCCTGCATCCCGCCGCAACCAGATAGTGACTGGCAAAAATATCTGGACCAATCGCGCGCATCTCGCACGGAGAACGCACCAGAACAACAAAATGCAATCGTCGATGCAAGCAGCCGTTTTACCCGGAAAAAAGAATCCCGCTTGCGCAAATACGTGCTTGTCGGTGCGGCAATCGCGGCAACCCTGGTTACCGCTGTTATGGCACCCGACCTTATAACCCGAATACAGGCAGATTACAGAACCGGCAGCGGTGAAATTGAAACTGTTTCGCTGGCAGATGGCAGCCAGGTTGTACTGGCACCTGAAACAGCCATTCGCGTGAAATTTGAGGCCGGGAAACGGCATGTAACACTGTTAAATGGTGAAGCATTTTTTGAAGTAACCCACAACCCTGACCGCCCGTTTCAGGTTCGATCCGATGCGGTAAATGTGACCGTGCTTGGCACCGGTTTTGATGTCAGCGATAATATTGGCAGTACCACCGTTTCCGTTGCTCATGGCTTGGTGCAGGTTGATAATATGCGTGCGCAACCAGCCATATCGGAATTACTAAAATCAGGCCAAAGTGCGCGGGTTGGCTGGGCAGGGGGCGTAAAGCGCCACGATGTCAGCAAGGGAGATATTGCACCCTGGCGTCGTAATCAGCTTATCGCGCAGGATCAGCCACTGGGTGAAGTCGTTGATCAGTTAAGACGTTATTATAGCGGCAAAATAGTTGTCACCAGTAATGAGCTTTCGATGCATCCTGTAACCGGGGTTTATAACCTGCACAACCCGGTCGCGGCCCTTCGGGGTATCGCACGGGCGCAAAATGCGATTGTACGCGAAATTACTCCGTGGTTATTGGTCGTTTCGCCGTCCTGAAACTCCCTGAATTCGTAAATTTTGAAAATCTGAAACTTTTTTTGAAAAAAGCCGGGTGGGTTCCGTTTTGTATTTTATACAGCAATGCGACGCATTTTCATTCGCAGTCGCGTTGCCATTTGACAAAAGACCACAAACGGAGACCGGAAATGAATATTGGGGGAGCCGTCATGACCTATCGTCGTGGCTGCGTGGCAATGATCGCCAGTACACTTTTAATGACGACTGCTTTGGTACCGGTAATGGGCATTGGCCCGGCATTGGCCCAGGTACCGGTCGGGCCACAAAAAACGAACCTTTCAGCCACACATGTATTTGCTATCAAAGCCCAGCCAATGACCAGTGCACTGACACAGTTCGGGGTACAGTCCGGTGTGCAGGTAACGGTAGACGGGGCGCTGGCACGCAATATTAATGCCCGGGCCGCCGCTGGCACCATGACAGCAGAACAAGCCCTTGAAACATTGCTTTCGGGAAGTGGGTTAAGTTACGACATCACCAGTGATGGTACGGTTGTGGTGGTTGCGGTATCAGGGGCCACCAATGGCGACGGCATGGTACTGGATCCGGTACGGATTGTTGCCAATAGCGACCAGGATACCGGCCCCAAAAATGCAATTACCGATAGTTTCGTGGCCCCGCGCAGCCTGACAGG
This sequence comes from Thalassospira sp. NFXS8, assembly GCF_040148805.1. Classification (NCBI taxonomy): domain Bacteria; kingdom Pseudomonadati; phylum Pseudomonadota; class Alphaproteobacteria; order Rhodospirillales; family Thalassospiraceae; genus Thalassospira; species Thalassospira sp. NFXS8. Next base: position 544,242 of record NZ_JAGEMF010000003.1, read on the forward strand.
TTCCAAGACCGACACGCCGGTTCTCGACGATCCGGCAGCCGTTTCTGTGATTACGCAAAAAGAAATGGAAACGCGTAACGTACAGGATGTGCAGCAAGTCGTGGCTTATAGCGCGGGCGTGCAATCGGGTGAATACGGATCGGATGTGCGTTATGATTATGTGCGTCTTCGCGGGTTTTATTCTTCGTTATCAACCTATCGCGACGGATTATCATCACGCACCTATAACTTCACGACAGCCCGCCAGGAACCCTATGGACTTCAGCAGGTTGATGTCCTGAAAGGGTCAACATCCAGCCTGTTTGGAATGAACGGGCCGGGGGGACTGGTGAATTTGGTAACCAAACACCCGCAAGATGAAGCCGGGGGTGAAGTTTTTACCACATTTGGTAAAAATCATTTACGGACAGGTGGAGACATAACCGGACCAGTTGCGGAAGATAGCAAATGGACCTATCGCCTGACGGGGATGTGGCAGAATGCGGAGCGCAACCAGGACTATTCGCAAGATGATCGCATCTATATTGCGCCTGCCTTTACCTATAAGCCAAAAGCAGGCACGGAATTAACCATTCTGACCAGTTACAACAAGCGCAAAAGCAATTTGGGTTACGGCTTTCCGGTCGGGATCGAAACCAGCCGGGACGCTTTTTTCGGAGAACCGGATTTTAATAATTTCGATACCGAAGAAACCAATCTTGGCTATGAATTTTCCCACCAGATTACCGACAAACTGCAATTTCGGCAAAATGCGCGCTATACTCATGTCGATCTGGATTACGAAACGGTTTATCTGAACGATACGGCCCCACTTGGCAACCGGAACGCTTTTGCGATTTATGGCAAGCTGGACCGTTTTGCCATCGACAACCAGATGCAGTATGACACCGCGATCAACCAGGATCTTGGCAGTAAGACGCTGATAGGATTTGATTTCAATCGTGATGTAAACCGTGAAAAACGATATGACGGGACGGCATCACCGATTGATCCCTATAATCCGGCCTATTGTGGCCTGTCCTGCATCAACATCAACTTTACCTCGGATACGGAAATTACCCAGGCAGCCTATGGGGTTTATGCACAGGAACAGCTAACGATTGCAAAAAACTGGATCGCAACCGTGGGTGGACGTTTCGACTATGTTCAAAGCGATGTCGATACACTTAGCAGCGGGACAACCGAAGAAAGAGACGACCACAAATTCACGTCGCGCCTTGGCCTGACCTATAAGGCAACAGACGAGGTTTCGGTTTACGGTAACTATTCTGAATCGTTCGAACCGGTTTACAGCAGTACCTCGTCGCTTCCAGGTGGAGCCAAACCGCAGTTGGGTACGCAATACGAAATTGGCATGAAATATCAACCCGCCGAAATGGACGCATTATTTACTGTGGCGCTGTTTGACTTAACACAGGAAAACGTTTCGCAGTGGAATGAAGATTATTCCAAACATACCCAGATTGGCGAAATCAACTCGCGCGGGATGGAAGTTGAAGGCAAAATATCGCTTGATGCCCGCACCAATCTGACTCTGGCCTATACATATCTTGATGCCGAAATCAAAGACGATGTCGTTACCAGCAACATTGGTAACCGCCCGGAAATGGTGCCGGAACATGCTGCAGCCGCCTGGATTGATTACACAATTCCCGAAAATGGCGCGCGCGGAGACTTAACTTTTGGCACCGGGCTCCGCTTTGTCGGGTCGCGTTACAATAACAATGCCAATGGCGAACTATTGGGATCGCATGCCGTGGTCGATGCACTGGTGAACTACAAGGTAACCGATAACGTCAATCTCGCGGTGAATGCAACCAACTTACTGGACCGGGAATATGTATCGTCGAACACATTTGGCAGCCGGTTTTATGGTGAAGGCAGAACGGTGCTGGCAACGTTGAAATACAGCTGGTAGGTCCGTCTATCCAACACATCCCCATTCAACAACAGGAAAGCCCGTCACACAAATGACGGGCTTTCCTGTTTGTATAGGCAGGTTGGGGCGGGGGCCAAATGCCGTGTATTCAGGGTTTGGAATTACGAACAATGGCATCCGCAAATTGTTCAGCAAAACGCGCACCAGATAAAACACTACCGAAGGTCCAGCTTGATGGAATGGCATAAACCTGGTTATGGCGTACAAAGGGCAACGTTTTCCATAAAGGGGACTGAAAAAGTTTGGCTTTGATAGTCGGCGCAACCGGTTCGATATAAGCAAGCTCGATATCCCCCATACTGGCAAGGTCGGCCACAGTTCCATTATGAAAGGACCAGCTATTCACACTTCCTTGCCAGGCATTGTCAAATCCCATGCGGGCCAGTACCGACCCGAACAAGGATGTCTTGCCATGAATGCGAAAATTTGTTTCATCAATAATACGAACAATGGCAAATTTCCTGTCTGTGCTGCTCACCGCACGAATGCGCTCGGCGGCGGCGGCGATACGGGCATTAACCTGCTTGATCACATCTTCGGCTTTGGCTGATTTGCCGGTTAATTTACCCAGATTGCGCAACAAAGTCTCTGCCCGGTCCATTGCCGCGTCATTTGAATTGTATATCGAGTACACCAGCGTTGGCGCTACGGTTGAAAACTTGTCATATGCCATCACTGAATCGGAACTGATCAGAATTGCATCAGGATTGCTTTGACGCAGGGCTTCAAAATTCGGCTCCATACGTGTTCCAAGGTCAATAAACTTTTCAGGCAATGGGGGGGCAACCACCCATTCGCGATATGCATCCACCTCGGGAATAGCGACAGGATCAACACCCAACGCCAGCAAACTTTCCGTTAGGGCCCAATTTGAAACGGCGAAGCGGGTTGGTGGTTTATCAAACTCTGCCTGGCCAAGTTCGTGGGTAACAGTATTGGCAGTTGCGGGCAGGGCCGCAAACGGCGCAAATGTAACAATACATCCCAGCGCCACCCGGCTAAACCAATGTTTTTTCATAATGTTATTCCTATACGACACCTTAATGTCGCGTAATTTGGCAATCAATGCCTGGAGATGACGTTTCCCAGCCTGAACGATATGCCGTGTTAATGCTCGCTGCCAAAGCACCCGCCACATGAGAATGCCTATCAATTACCAGCGCACAATGCAACCGCGTAGCAATTGCATTGTGCGCTTTTAACACCCGGTCAACCCGAGATATGATAGGCATTTGTTTCTGAGCTACCCGCTTTGCCCATAAGCCGTGGAAATGCAATGTTTCAGAATGCCGTATTATTTGTCATAAGATATATTATAGATCATTATGTGATCTGCGGCACGGCAAGAACAACCTACTTCTCAACATCATCAAACCACGGATTTGGTACAATTTAACGCGGTTACACACACCGAATGTGCAATCTGATCGTACAGAACATAATGGCATGGCAGGAATGTCAAAGGCCCGGCTCGCCTGCAACAGATTTCTGCGCCGGTAGGTCATCAATAGTAAAGGTATAACTTTTCAAGCATACGTAGATTGTGCCGTTCTTCATCCAGTACGTGTCGTCCCGCTAACCGGTAGTACATCACCCAAGCGCCCCACCCAGCCGAAAGCAAGATAAAGAAAGACGCAGCAAAACAGGTTCGCAGCTTTCTTGTATTAAACATGGACCGGATAAACTGTGAAGCAGTAGCCAAGTGCCATTTTATCATGCCACCTTCTGCTTAAAATTACAGACTAGAGTTTATCCTCAGATACAGGGCCAATGGCTGATTTTAACCGGTCCCTCACCCAGGCCATACCGGCATCCATTTCGGCTCGATCGTGCCAGATCATACAGTAGGTGATTGGATCCGCTTCTGGAAAGTCTACAACGGCCAAATCATTCGCGGTGGCCATCAGGTGGGCCATACGGCGGGGCACACACAGGACAAAATCGGACCCGATTACCGACAAGGGAGCCGACAGGAAATGTGGTGTCCGCAGATCACCCGGGCCGAATTGACGGCCATATTCCGCCAGCGGATCGTCCACTCCCATTTTACTGCCGTCCGGATATAACAAGACCACGCGAGGAAGCGTTGCGAGTTCCGAGGGCGCGATATGGCCGGAATGATCTCTTGAATCGAGGATGGGGTGGTCACTGCGCAGCAGAAGCGCAAAACTCTCGTCGAACAGCGGCGCGTAGTGAAAGCCTTGAGGAAGGATCTCGTCGGTATATAAAGCAAAATCTGTCCGCCCCTCCTCAAGATCGCCCAGCGTCTCAACGCTCCAGGCGCACAACTCAAGTGATATGCCAGGCGCTTCAGCACGCAAAGCGCGCACCAGTGCCGGAACGACAACTGCGGCACCATAATCGGTCGTGGCGATACGGAACGTCCGTGCCGACTTTCCCGGGTCGAACCCAGGTTGCGCAAACACCCTGTTCGTCGCCGCAATCGCCTCGTGCAGTCGAGGGAGTAGCTCTATTGCCCGAGTGGTCGGAACATAACCGCCAGTGCTCGCACGAACGAGCAAGGGATCACTCCCAAGCGCATGCCTTAGCTGCGCGAGCAACCGGCTAGCGGCCGGCTGACTTAAGCCAAAGGCCTCCCCAGCCTGCGTGACGCTGCGACGCATCAGAACTTCCGCAAGAAAGCGCAGAGCGCGAATATCGATATGGCCAAAACCAGGCTCATTCGTTTTTTGCATGATAACCAACCATACTTCGTCATTCCTCGAATGAAAAGCCACTCGTATCTTGAATTTCGAAAAACGTTCTTTCGAAAGATGGAGTTACCCCATGGCCGATGCCCCAAGCCACCCACAATCCCTTTCCAACGATAAGATCGCAGAACGTCTTAAAGCTATCGCGCAGGGATGGAGCCATCCGCTCCGTTCTCCTATCCTGCGTACGCCAGCAGACGAGGGCCTCGATTACGAAGACATCACCTTTCCATCACAGGACGGTGTAGGATTGGAAGCATGGTTTATCCCCTGCTCCGGCTCAAATCGTCTCGTCATCGCCAATCATCCCATGATGTTCAATCGCTATGGATGCCCAACACATTTAGAGCCATGGCGGTCTTTCGGTGCGGCTACCGGCAACACATTCGAGGTTGATTACGTCGCCGACTACCGCCTCCTGCACGAGGCAGGGTACAATGTCCTCACTTATGACGAGCGCAATTTTGGCCTGAGCGGATCCGGCAATGGCGGCCTGAATAGCGGCGGTCGCTACGAGGCACGGGACGTGATCGGCTCCCTGCTCTATGCCCGAGGCCGACAGGACCTCAAAGATATGGCTATCGGCCTGTTCTCAAGATGCAACGGCGCGAACGCCACCCTCTATGCCATTCACACGCAACCGGATTACTTCCGGGAGGTCCGCTGCTTGCTGCTTTGCCAACCCTTGTCTATCCGCTCGGTGATGACCCGCGAATTGGCGGCTATGGGACTGGAGGATCGTGTGGATCAGCTTGACCGCGAAATCCGGCTCGCAGCAAGCCTCACCTTCGACCAGATGTCACCCAACTCGTGGGCACGCAGTGTGAACACACCGACCTTTTTATATCAGGTGCACGACGATGTTCTGACCACTCCGGCTGATGTTCAGGCAACGTTCGATGCCATTCCGATCTCGCAAAAAAAGCTGCACTGGATCGAAGGCACGTCTCTGCGATGGGACGGATATCTGGAGTTCCAACGCCGCCCCGAGCCGATGCTCGCCTGGCTGAACGAGTACATGGCATGATCACGCTTACAACAAACGCAAACGAGCTTGCCCGCTTCGACGCGTTGCAGGCCGCCACACGCAGCCATCGGCGCCAGCACGGATGCCACGCCTACACATTCGAGGATGGTCCCGGCCTGTTGGCGATCGCGCGAACTGACCCCGCCATTCGGATACTCGAGCTGGGAACGGCAATCGGTTACACAGCATGTGTTCTGGCGACTGCGACCGAACACACCCGTGTCGACACCATCGAAGGCGATGCTGCGCATGTTGCGCTGGCCCGCGAATACATCCGTAATCTTGGCCTCGACGAACGCGTGAAGGTTCATTCGGGAGACTTCTTCAAGGTTATGGCCGAACTGGACGGGGTTTATGACCTGGCATTTTTCGATGGGCTCGGACCTACGCTTCGTCTCATCGAAAGGCTTGGAAACCTTTTGCGGCCAAAGGGCATTTTGGTCTGCGGTAACCTCGCCCACGCTGATCGCACCGAACATCGGGCGATCACCGCCGAGTTCGAGCAGTCGGGTCGCTGGCAGTACATTGGCAGCATTGAAGGGGGTGGAACGCTCGCGTTTCGCAAGATCAAACCCGCGACATTATTTCAAACCGCATAAATCAAGGAAAGGAAATAAGCATGAAAAATGACGAAGAACAGATCCATGCACTCAGAGCCGAATGGCTTGAAGCAGCCCAATCGCGTGATCTTGATCGCATCATGGCAACCTACTATCCGGGGCCTGATTACCTCGCCTACGACGTGATGCCGCCCTTTATTTTCGAAGGTTGGGAGACGTTCCGTGCGCACTGGAAAAGATTTTTCGAAATGTTTGATGCTGACCCGATTTTCGAACGGGGTGTAACAAAAATTCATTGCTCCGGCGACGTGGCCTTCTCCACAGGGCTCACTCGTTTCGCCGGTTCGATCGCAGGAAAAGGGTTCGACATGTGGTCGCGCGAAACGCTCGGCTATCGGAAGTTTGAAGGAAGTTGGCGGATCATCCATGACCATGTCTCGGTTCCGATTGATCTCGATACCCATCTTGGCGTGACCGACTTCAAGCCATAGAACATTTCGCTTAGCTAAAGCGGTTTTCAGATAATGCCGCAGGGCCAGCCCCTGCGGCATTCAAGCGCTAAGAAAAAAATAAACCAATTATTTTGCAAAATTCTTTTCTCTGTTACCAAGTCGCTGAGATAACAATTGAGAAAAAACATGTGCTCCCAGAACATTAAGATGCACAGGGTCCTCAAAAAGACGGTAAGCCTTATGAAAACCTGGATCATTATCAAAACGAAAAACTTCCACCCCCATCTCTGAGCATTTCCGAATAGCACCATTCCAATATACTAAAGCATCTGGCAAAAATGGAGCTCTTTGTTCGTAATGAATATCGGCAATAGGCGTTGTATAAATTACGAGTTTAATGTTTACAGATGTCACCGCCTGGCAAATTCGAATTAACGCTGCCTCAGCCCTTTCGGGTAAATCATGATCATAATAGAGATTTTCTTCCAAACTCGACAACAAAACAGTAAGGCTATTGTTACTGGCCCTCAATCGTTCTTGACTATCTGCAACAGATGGAGGCGCCGGGGGCGCCGGGCTATTATATTTACGATTCCATCCAACAACGGAAACATCTTTTTTTTTGTTACTTATAGTCTCAAATACACCCCGCCACCGATCCTTCCGAGCTAAAGGAAGTAATCGACCCAAGATCAAGTTTGACCAATCATCTTCTATAGGATGCCACCCTCTATAAGGTGCCAAGATGCGATAATAACTTCGACGTATAAGATAAAAAATATCTGAATTATCCATCATCATACTGAGAGGCCCAGAAGCAAGAAAAACTGTCTTCAAATTATGAGATTTTTTTAATATTATCTTCAAAAGGGCTTCATTTTCGAATATATCTCGACCATCATATGCTAAATTTAATCCGTTAACGCCAATATCATTGAAAAGCAATGCCTTTCCAACTGATCCTCCTATATTGACAGCATCAATATTTTCTTTTTCCAGAACAGAAAAACCTGATTTTAAGAATTTTGCTTCCAAATAATCTTCTGAAGCCACATTTAAACTCAAAAAATTCAACCCAAAAATAACACCAATCGAAATAATAATCGACACGAAATAACGCCAAAGCGGGTATTTATTTTTGAAAACATTCATATCTTTAAAACTTAAAATAAAGGAATCCAGGTTGACTTAAATCAGAAAAAATGACAACAAAAACTCCAAATAATGTCGCTAGCAACCAACGCACCTCGAGAAACATCGAGGCGGAAATTCTCTCCGTAACTCTCCTGGCACTTAGCCACTGCCACGTCTCAAGAGCGATAATGGATATTATCAACAACACTAGAGTTTGCGAGTTTGTCTCAAAATTTATGGAAACAAATTCCAGTTCATTATCTTGTAAATTAATAATATGCACTATAACCTGCTTTAAGATCGAAATATCGTTCCAAGTTAAAGGCAGACCAATAAGAAAAAAAACTACAATCCAAACATATAGACGCCCCATCCACGACCATAAAAATCTATGAATACTATTACGCGGCTTAAAATCGTGCCGAACGCGCCAACGCAGCCATTTTCCTTCCGGTATTGCAAGTAGCCCAACGGAACAACCAGCAACTATCCAACCCAAAGAAGGACCATGCCATAAGCCTATAACAAGGCCCGTAATCATTAAGGCCAAAGGTCTACTTGCCGCAACCGACCCTCCTTTTACAAGTGGGCGCAGTAGGTAGTCACGGAACCAGGCAGTGACGGTGATATGCCAGCAATACCAAAATCGCATAGTTGAACTAGCAGCAAACGGACGATCAAAATTACGATTGAGCTGAATTCCAAGCAACATAGCAGACCCCAATGCTATGTCCGCATACCCTGACAAATCACAATAATATTGGTACACTGTAGCTGCTGGCGTCAGCAGTACTTCTAGTGGGCTATAATGCAGGGGATCTGCAATAATTGGCGCTAAATAACGCCCAATCCGATTTGCAATTACTAGTTTTTTAGCTAGCCCCATAACAATCATGAAGTATGCCGGTGTAATCCACCTCACGTCAAATGATCTGTTAGCACGTATTTCACTTAACAAATGCGCGGCGCGCTCGATAGGTCCAGCCAACAATTGAGGAAAGAACGCAACATATAATGCAAAGTATCCCAAATGCCTTTCCGCTTTTATACGTTTACGATAAACATCAATAGTATAACTGATTGTCTGAAAAGTATAAAAAGAGATCCCAAGCGGAAGAATTATATCAAATTCCGGTAAACTTGATGGATCTACACGAAACAAAAAAGAAAGAACACCTGATATTGCGACCCAAATAGAATCAACATACTTGAATATGAACAAGAGACCTAAATTAACAAAAAGACTGACACCAAGAACAAACTTTCTTATAATTTTATCTTCTATTGTGTCCAAGCATAAACCAGCAATATAGTCTGTTAAGGTCGACGCAACGAGTAACACAATAAAATCAACACGCCAAGATGCGTAAAAAAAATAACTCGCCGCCAACAATAAGGCCCAACGAAACCGAAACGGCAATAAAAAATGCAATATTACAACAGATGGTAAAAAAACAAGATATTGGAGGCTGTGGAATTCCATGTACGAGCAATCTTGAAAATTTAAAATATTATTAAGTGTTTAATCAATCAAAAACTAATCAACAACAAGTCCACCGTCACGCATTCCACTCGGTGCCATCATGGTATCCAAGTCATCTCCACGACGGCTTCTACTAACACGAACAAGGCGCCGAAAATGTTCGACGTCTTTCATTTCAGTTAAATCAAATTTAAAAAAACGCGGATTAGAGAAATAAAATGTTAACTCTTTTTGAGAAATTCGGTGCGGATTGTATTTTTCCATCCAATCCTCCGTCATAGGTGGAGGTGTAAAATACTTTCTAGCTAACCGAACGTGCACGCGACGAAACACATTTTTTGCTTCGAGCTTGGCAAGTTGGATACGCTTCCCATTCAAGTAAACAACTTCAACACCTTTTTCCAATGCAAATTCAATAGCTCGTAGAGGATCATCAATAATCGGCTCATTCTTATCGTTTAAGGAAGTATTACATAATATCGGCACACCAGTTTTATTGGAGAACTCTCTGATAATGCTAGAAAGCAACAAATCATCAAAAACTTCTAATGTTTGCACACGTGCTGAACCATCGAGATGAGAAACAGCGGATATCCGATCTGCAAATTCTTTATGAATCGCTACGGCCTGAAGCATAAAGGGAGACCCCCCGATTAATTCAAACCAGTCCTTTGCGCTTTCGGCCAATACAATTGGCGCAACCGGACGCCACCATTCTCGTTGTTTAATTAAGTTAAGGCGCTCTTTATGAACCCTATTCCTTGGATCAGCAAGCAAACTACGATGCCCTAATGCCCTTGGTCCTATTTCAGCCGCACCATCGAACCATATGATCGGGCCACATATAATGTCATCTACTACTTGACTGATCACTAAATCTTCAACTTTTAATACCCAGTCTGCAAACATTGAGCTTTTTATTCTTTGTTCCGAAATCTCATGTTTCCTACCATGAAAAGCGGTTTCAATTTTAAATCGAAAAAAATCAGAACTTTTTGCCACATGATAGAGCCCCATACCCAGCGCTATACCTGAGTCATTCACCACTGGGGGCGCAACAAGTCCTTTAAACCCAAATTTTTTTAGTAATTTAGCATTTATCGGGCAATTTAGAGCAAAACCTCCAACCATCGATAAATACATGTTATCAGCTGCAATATTAAACTTCTTCAGCGCTAGCTCAACTTCGTTGGCAACCATATTAAAAGACGTTTCTTGTATAACTTTAACCAACAATGCAATTTTGTTTTCAGCCAAACTGAACTTTCCTTGCGGACAGTAAAATTTTTCAGGATCATATTCAGCAGCTTGTTCAATTATACTCATAATTTCGTCGATCCAGTCTGACGCCGCAAAGCGGTCTTCAACTGATCGAATAGCCGGAGCCGGTGGAAATGGTAGATCGATTCTGACTAAACTTGCCCCTCCCAATGCCATTAAGGAACCTTCCGCGAGCCCGCTTTTTTCACGCATAATGGCCCAAAAAAGAGCGGGAGATTGCACAGAAAATAATGTGACCGACCCTTGGCAAGCAAGCGCACCAACATAATGTGGTTTCGCCCACGAATCATAGTCTATGACGTGATCAGGGCCCGCATCCATAGATAAACAAAGGATATTTTGTTCATAGAAAACATCAGAGTCCGTTAGGAGCCCGCTATAAATGTGACAAAGGCTATGATAAGCAACAGGTAAATCAAGATTGTAGTCTGTATTGTTTATTTGGGTTGGCGCAGAAAGTCCCGGTGTTCCAATAATTTCATTTAGATCGTTCAATGTTAAGTTCTCGGAGAGCAGCGCCTCTGCTATAAATTCATAGGCTGAGTTTTCATCCGGAAAAGACAATGCGTGCCCCTTAATTCCGGTTAACCGTTCAAACTCCCAATATCGACAAAGCACAAGACTTTCTCCAGAGCGACACCACAGAGCCATTGCTTGATCGTGCCGCCGAGGAATGGAGTACATCGCTGCAATAGAGCAAATATGGGCGTAAATTGAAAGAAAATACCCGTCTTTCATAAGATGCTCTTTCTTCTATGAAATTCGATTAATAATATTAATAATTATTGCAAAATAATAAAATACAGAAATTTAATTTATACTAAAAAACACACCCCATCATTATTATTGCTATTTAATGAAAAATATCACACCTCACACCGATCTCTTGATTTATATATATTTCTTATAGAATATAATTCTATTTTTACTCTGTCTCGGCAAACATTTAAATGATTTTGAAAATATTCCCGGCCGCAAATGACCCTAATAGCGGCGCATGAAGTTCAACAAGATAGGCCGGTCAGGGCGCAAGGTATATCGTGCAAGAGGCTTGGCAACATCACCCTTCAAAGTAAATTTCATATCACGCAACGTGTTTGCCAAGACAAGCATGGCCTCAGTCCACGCCAAATGTCCACCAAGGCAACTGTGCGCACCTGCAGAAAAAGGCATAAATGCTGAGGGGTGGTAAATTCTTTTGTTAACTGGGTCAAAACGCCCAGGATCAAAATCATCAGGATTATCCCACCAACTACGATGCCGATGCATACCATAAAAACAGATCGCAACTTGGGTTCCAGCACTAACTGATAGATCACCCAAGAAAAGATCGATTGCAGCTTCCCTGTTGACGACAATAGCGGCCGGATACAACCGCATTGTTTCATCTAAGACACGGCCCAACTGATGCATCTGACGCAACGATTGTAAAGTAATAGGCCCAAAGCCTGCTTTGTTGCGAACTTCAGTTGCAATACTTTCTTGAAGTTCAGGATGCAGGGCTAACATCAGCATTGCCCAAGAAATAGTTAATGCGGTGCTTTCATGTCCTGCCGTTATCAGAAATCGAACATTATCGACTTTTTCTTGTTCTGTTAGTTGCAATCCCTCCGGCGGCACACGGCTGAAAGGTGTCCCGGGTGCTAAAGGGTAATCGGGTAAAAACTGTAAGCTTGTTTTAGTTGCGTATTCAATCGCCTCCGATGTTGCACGGAGTCGATTGGTGGCACCAGCGTTAAACAAGGATTCGGCCAAGGAGAACACAATGTTTGGGGGAGTCAATTTACCTGCCTCACCAAACATGATCTGCCAAATTACTCCGAATGTAGCGTGAACCGATCCTCGGATAACATCAACAGAGATATCAGTATCAGCAGCTTGGAACCAAGGATCAATAGCCTGCTTTATGGTTTGTTGAACAAAGGAAAAATATCCGGGGAGCATTTGTGCCTTAAAAAGAGGCGCCAAACTTCGGCGATGCACTTGGCTACGATTTCCCGTATCCGTAATTACGTTTTCACGCCCCGTACCATTACCTGCAAACCGTTGCTGCAGACGCGAGCGGGGCAATCTACTTGACGGTTCCATTATAGCCGCTTGGACTAAATCTGGCCCAGTCAAAAATAATAACGGACCGGTTGTTGTTTCCAATTTGACATACGGCTGCTCAAGAATTTCACTTGGCCAAAAAGATTCTGCATCCAACATAGAACGCAAAGCTGACACACGGCGAATTTCGGACTGCTGTTTAAGCTTTAGCGCTGGTACAATGGACATCTTGCCATCTCTTAATTCATTGTTTCCATGGCCATTTTCGGACGATTAGAGCCGCTTACAAATGCTTCGGGGTCCGTTTCCTGTAAGAGAAAGATCTTACCAATCGTAAGTACTGTTTCGAGCCAATCCACAAAACCCGCCAAACTTTCAATCTGTTTGGGTGCTGGAGAAAAATGACTTGACCATCCCCCTGAGTACAAACGACAGTTCTCACAATCCACTGCTGCGGTGCAGCATTTAACAGGTTGTGTTTGAAGATTCATTCCATAGTAACGAAAATTACCAATGATTCGAGAGCCGCAATCTTCAGCAATATTAGTTTCAGGATTTAATGTATACAGACGGCCTTTCCGGGTAGACCAATGGTTATAGGATTGAGAATAAATAACTGTATCTGGAAAGTCATAGATCACTTGGTCTAAAGTGTCGCGCGTCCGTTGAAGATCATAGTCATCAAACAACAAAGAATTTTCAGGAGTGCTTATTCGGAAAAACTCATTATCGTTTCCATTGAATGACGATAGACGTGACAATATACTTTCTGTTGGAGACCATAGGTTAAAAGTAAGCGGCAAGCCATGATCGCGAGCAATACGAGCCATTATTGAAACTTGATCAATATTTGTCGGATTTACAGTATAGAGTAGGATTGCACGCTTATCTCCTTGGTAAAGGCGAAGAGCTTTACGCAACGCACTCGCACCGCGCAGCCAGCTGTCGCTTTTCTCGTCAGCGGCCCAAGCCGAAATACTAATTCGAAAAGGAATTTCTGGATCTAAACGTATTGTTCCGTTGGTTCCAAGATTTCCCCTACGGAAATAACGCTTGGCAACGAGCAGACGTTTTTGTTCGAGAGCTGGTTCCGCCCCTAAAAAATAGGGCATAGTCACGCCACGTAATTTCTCTTGCGCCAAAAGCGCATTCCATTTCTCGTCAAATTCAGAACTATCTAATTTTTGGGCGTGAAGAGTGCCTGGGTCAAAAAAGTAACATCCTTCGCATTTCAAATTACAGGAGTCGGACATCTCATAGAAGGCTGGGCGCGCAAAAATATGACAAATATGGTTCACCGCTGCGTAAGCAGGCTGTAAACAGCTATTGTTCGCCATATGTTCTCGAATGAGACGGAGACTCTCTCGAGGGTAGCTTGCCCGTTTAGTGGGATTTTCCTTCATCTAAACGACTCTCTCATTCCTTAAATGTTATTATTCACTTTAAAACGTATTAATCAAAAAAAAACAAAGGTATAAGTAACGTAGATACACCACGCGATAACAATTTAAAAGTAATTGGTTACAAACTTAGCCAACACCCTGCCAAAGCTCTTGATATGTCTGCGCCGCCGCTTTTCTGATCAGCGTCTTCAGCTTCGAAAAAACCATTTCAAAGCAAATGAGATCGGGAGTGCAAAGCAGGATGAAAAAGGAAGCAGGCACTGATCTCAAGCCACACCAGAGTTCTTGTGGCCGGACAGGTTATCGAGCGCCTTTGCAAAATTTCGGGACCAACTGGGTCACAAATATAGAAACCTACCATGCATCAGAGCACCAATAAAGGTTTGAGCGTGCAAGCGCCCAAAGGGGGATCGACCAGCCTTTACCCGCACGGCGTGCCCAACCCGTGCTCCTGCCCGAGGTTTTGTCGATGAAGGCCAATTTTTGACGGCAGTAAGCTTGCCATACCCGGAATTGCCTTGCCGCGGTGGTACCAGCACACCTGTCTCCCGCCTGAGCCGCTCCATATTGTTGACGAATTTGATCTAAACTCAAAGCCGTCCGGCTGTTTCGGTGTGCATATACTCCTTTGCTCGAAAAACATAACAGCGCGTTTCCGTAGCTCAATAAAATGTTGCCAGTTTGATCTTTTCAGGTATGTCAGGAACTGCGGTTGCCCCCAGAAGCTCGCAGACTTGCGTCCAAACGTCGAACATGCCCTGAGTACCTTCGACTTGAGCTGTGACACCAACGAGCTAAAAGCCTGATGCGAGGACAATACCGAACAAATACGCTTAACCCGGCTGGAGATTGACCGGGAAAAACACACTCTGTCGGATCTGTAACCGCCCGCCAATATCCGCGAAATTCATGCATGTTTTGTCAAAAACATTGAAAAACTGCGGGTCCGGAGCCGTGATCCAAAGGCTGTTACTCAATTGCACAATACCATGAAAAGCTACACCATCACCACCCATAGGGACCCAGACGGCAAACGCTGGTATCGGACTTGCGAGATTGAATATGACTTCCCGGCGATAGTCCGCATCCTCGGCCAGAAGAAGTAAACCGGCAAAATTTTGCCGGTTTCCATATCAATAACATGGCCGCTTAAGACACTGCCAATCACAATTGAAACCCGATTTGACCTTTATCGTTTGTCTCTGCGAGTACACCCGGAAATGTGGTGCCGGACGCTTGCACAAAATCAGGTACTGAGGCCACCCGCCTCTGCCGATATTCCATTCCGATATTTGTCCTCACTTCGGCCCCGGCATGTTCCTCCTATAAGTGAGTGTCAGGTAGATTTTTATAAATCATATTTTTCTGATGTTTTGTTTTATGACTTTATATCAATCATTTATCGATAATTCTAAAAAATTTGACAAAAAAAGTGTTTTTCTAAAGGATATACTCAACCCTACATGGTAAAAATCTTGCCAGTTTTGAAGAACTGATTTCGGGAGCCGGTGCAGGCTGGTCTTCAGGGAACTTTTTGTCAGCAAGGAAACAAATAATGAGTCCTTTAAACAAGAACGCCGTTCCCTGGCTGGGGCATTGCCAGTTTTTAGATCCAGTGTCGGAAACTGGAAACGATACTGGTGAAGAAATCGCAAAATCAGGCAAACACGGATATGTAGCAGTCTGGACTGACAACCGGGAAGGATTTGATGCGGCTTTGGGCGCACATCTTGCCGAAGAGCAAGTGGGTGGCCGACTTAACCTGCTGTGGTCCGAAGATGTGATGCCTGCCACCGGATGGATGGCCCGCAATCCCGGCGCCAAAGAAGCCATTGATCTGGCCCGGCAGGTCCATGACGGACATCCGGTAGAGATCGGTCCGCTTGCTGCGGTCCCCCTTGCAGTACCGGAACCGGTCGATTGGCTTAAAATCGAAGACATCGACAATATCGAACCGCTTGGTATGCAAATGGGGACCCGTTCGCCGATGAATGTGCCTGGCAAACTTGAAAACCCATTATTCGGTCAACCCACGCCCTCGGCGGTCGAAACCAGGGCAGCGGACGGCGACATCGCCCGTGTGCCACCTATGCGGACCTATGCCATTCTTGACGCGGCCAAAATGCCGTATTTGCTAACCGGTCATCTCGAAAATTCCGGGCTTCGCTATCAATCCCTATTTCAGGGGGCCGCGCAAAAGGAACTGACCGAACAGGCCCCCTATCTGGTCGAACTCAAAGAAGACAGCCGTCTGACCAGGACCCTGTTTACCGGCCCAAATGGGATTTGTGGATTATGGGACAAGGATCCCGGCATCTATATCCGTTCACGTGCGCCGTTCGACGATATTCGTCGCCATTTTCGCAAATTCACCCGTATCCGCGACGCAACCGACAAATGGTACTATTTCAGGTTTTGGGAAAGCGGAAACCTTAGCGGCCTTGCCACGCGCGACGGAGGCAAGGCTGTGCTTGGTGGTCTGCTGCGCTCCCCGGTATCAGCTATACTTGCCAGACAGCACGGCCGTCCTGTGTTCAGAAAATTATCACTGGCCCCGCACACGGCACCCCAGATGCCGGAATTCCGGCATCTGGATGCATCTCTTCTGGCCGCTTTGGACGATGTGAGAGAAGAAAACATCCGCACCAGCCTTGCCACCGATATTGCCGCGACCGGACCAAACGGGCTTGATCTTGCACAAGCGCAAGCACGGATTGATCAACTCTGGATATGGTTAAAGGAAAATGGCATGCGGGATTGCGACGCGATCAGGCAGGCTGCGTCCAACCTTGCGGCAATATCGCCTGAAGAGATGGAAGCCGATCACAGAATTGCCGACATCCTGACAGAGCGTTCCCTCAACGATAATGCCAAAGCACGTCTAATCGGAAGGATAGCAGCCTCATGAGATACCCGTTTGTCATTCTGTTGGCAGTTTTATGGATGGGCGGCACAGCACATGCGCAGAAGGAAAACCTGACAATGAAAGAGAAATGGTTCGAAACACGTCCGGTCTGCTTCGGGCGGTATGTCGCCGATGTTCCAAAGGTTTTGCAGCCAAACATGCTAAATACGACGATTGATGATTTTACCATCACCAATCTTGGTCCGGCAACCCAACGCGATCTGGAAAAAAATATTGCTGAACGCCAAGTCCTGATGGAGAAAGGAGGACCAATAGAGGATTCTTCTTTTGTCCGTTTTCGGGGAGTAGAGACGGATGAAGACGTTACAATAATTTTGTACGATTTCTTCGATGAGTTTGATCCAAAATACATCCCCCCGTCGGATGATTCCGAAACCTATTTCCTAGCAGATGGGCATCTTTTCGAAATCACGGGCAAGATTAAAAAGAATGAGCGCGAATCCCGTTTGACCCGCCTGTTCCGCATTGCCCATGCCACCCGTCCACGGGATATGGCAGCGGTTCCCAAAGAGGCAGGATATTGCATTAAAGATGGTTTTGTTGCCTTGCCGCCGGAGTTTGACTTCGGAACAACATTTCGTCTTACAAATGTGGACATAGACCAGAATTTCGGGTTTTCCATTGATATTTGGAAAGCTATGTCGGTACAGGAGGCAACATACAGATGGCCTCCGCAGGCAACCAAACGGAGTATCGTGGGCCTTTCTGGTATCGAGGCGTATGGCCTCAACGACAACGGCGATCCTCAAACCGATGGTTATCGGTTTGAGTTCTATGGTTTCCGTTCTCCCGAACAGGAAAAGCGCGGCCTGTCTATCAGGACAGAGTTGTCACGGCGCGGCCCCCGACCTGATCAACCTCCATTTTCATTCGAGGCAGGACGCGAGTTCTGGAATCTGGTCACAAACAGTATGCAGGTGAGATAAGGAGCACTCATGAAACATCCTTCCATCGCCTATTGTCCGCCGCAAGCTGTTTTGCCCATTGTTTTTGTTCCCGGCATTATGGGAAGCAGGTTGCGTATTTCCGGCACGACAGATGATAAAGCCATAGTATGGGATCCGCCGCGCGGCGGAAGCCTGCCACGCGACGCAACAAGGGCAACTGACCCGGTTATTCCTAAAGATGAATGGCAACGTCCCCGCGATGTCCTCAGCGGTATGCCGATGGGCGGCCCAAACGAAGCCTATACCCGTGATCAATTTGCTCACAATGCCAATGACGAGGTTCAGAACCCTGGTGCCGGGGCGTGGGAGTGGGGCAGAATGGGTGGTTTGGAGAGAAGAGAGAGATTGATCGGTCCTCGCGGCACCGCTTTTAGCGAAACCTATCTAACCGTCGATTACGGACAAAAGGAAAATTTTGCCAACCGTCTTGGCCCTGACATTTTGGACATGGCGCTGGAACGGGGCTGGGGCGGTTGTGTCTGGGAGTATTACGGCGGATTTCTACGCTGGCTGCATTACAATGGCAGCGCCGCAATCTGCCCCGGCGGAAATGTGAAGCTGGAGGTCTGGGCGCATCCCTATAACTGGACGGATGACAATAAAAACGCCGCGCACGATCTGGCCAGAACGGTAGACAAAGCCTATAGCGAGGCGCAGAAAAAATATGCTGCCAAACCCGACTATCCGGTTCGCAAACCGGTGGTGATTACCCATTCGATGGGCGGTCTGGTCGGGCGGGCCTATGCAAAACATTTCGGCGGTGAGAGTACCTGTCAGGCCATCATCCATGGAGCAATGCCGACCCATGGTGCTCCTGCTGCCTACAAACGGATGCGCGCGGGATTTGAAGGGTTGGCCTCGGTGGTTCTGGGTTGGAACGGAGAGGAAGTTACAGCCGTCCTCGCCAACGCGCCCGGCGGGCTGCAACTGCTGCCGAACCAGTTTCACAAAACAGCCGACGACAAGCGGCAGTGGTTGTTTGCCGAGGATCCGCCTTCCGGCTATGGCCAAGCCGCAAATTCTCTTGCCCTGCCCAAATCCGATCCCTATGGGGAAATCTATCGCAATACGGACAATTGGTGGCGATTGCTCAATACCGACTGGGTCAATCCCGGCAAGCCAGGTGGTTATGAATTATTCAGGAAAGAGCTAAGAAAAGCACAAAAATTTCACACTGAACTTGGTGAATATTTTCATCCCAATACCAGGATGTTCTGGTCAGATGATCATGATAGCTGGGACCGGGTGGAAATCACGGCCTTAAATACCAACTTTGATCAGGGTTTGGTAACGACTGATTACGAGTTTGCATATATTGCATCGCCTGCGGCACCGGGGGACGGAACGGTTCATGCCGGATCGGGAAAATATGTTCCGCCGGTAGTAGAAAGCGTCAATCGGGATATCAAAACGGACGAAGATCTCGAATTTACCCATGAATCCGCGTTTTCCGGGCAGACAGCCCGGTCCCTGATTGCCTTCTGGCTCAATGAACTCACTGAGGAATATTCAGATTAACAATCGCCACCTGATGCTTTGGATGCCCGACCACGGCTTGGATACAACGCCAAGGCACTTGCGGAGCACTGGGCAAATAATAACTGCTAATTCTGATGGAGGCTGTGCTGGCGGCAACCTTGCGGCTTAAACCCGGCGACATTGCTGATTAATATGAAAACGAAAAAATGCATCGCAAACGCCAGCGCATTTCAAGCCGGATCAAAAAGGCGCAACAGAAACTTGAAGAGCTGCGCCATCGGGCAGAACATGCGCTCAACACCTTTGGCCTGGGCAGTGACACCAACGAGCTAAAAGCCTGGTTCGAGGACAATACCGAACAAATGCGGTTAACCCGTCTCGAGATTGACCGGAAAAAACGGGAGCTGTAGGATCTGTCACCCCCCGCTAATATTCGGGAAATCCATTCGCGTTTCGCCAAAAACATAGAAAAACTTCGGGTTTGGAGCCGCGATCCAAAGGCTGTTACCCAGTTACGCAACACAATGAAAAGCTACACCATCACCGCGCACTGGGCCCCGGATGGCAAACGCTGGTATCGAACCTGCGAGATTGAATATGACGTTCCGGCGATGGTCCGCATTCTCGGCCAGAAGAAGTAAACCGGCAAAATTTTGCCGGTTTACTTTATTGGTAATCTGCAAATTTTGGGATCTGGCGAACTACGAAAATAGGCAGTGTTTTCACTTAAAACTTACCTCTCTCGTGTTCATGATCTTTTGTGAGCAACATAAATCACGTTAATGTCACTTAACAGCCCAGCATTTTGTAAATCAAAAAAATTTAAGCTACATAATATGCCTCAAGAAAGCCCAAAAGTCTTCCTAATACCAGAATCTACGGGACCGAAAGGCATGAACCGTCGTAATCTGCGTAGCAGGGAGGCTTCTCCTTTTGGGGTCCATCGCATTTTCCAGGTACCAAAAGCTGCGTTAACAATCGTATTGGCGACTTCATCAGGCTCTGGGGCTTTACGAACATTCTTTTGAATGGCCAGAGAGACGATGCTGCGCTCACTGTCATAGTCCGGGATTTTGGAAATTGTTTGAGGTGCGTTAATGTCCAAATTGGTTTTAGTGAAAGACGGTTCGACGAGCGACACCCGAATTCCAAATTTGCGCACTTCATGATCCAACGTCTCCGAAAGACCTTCAACGGCATGTTTCGAAGCCGAATAGAGACCCATATATGGTGCAGGAAGAAAACCCAATACTGAACTAATATTAACGATACGGCCAGAATGTTGTTCACGCATATGCGGAAGCACAGCATTTACAATACGCAAGACACCAAAAACGTTTGTATCGAACAACAACTGTGCCTCGTCGATTGAGGTTTCTTCTATAGCACCGATCAGGGTCGTCCCGGCGCTATTGACAAGTACATCAATGCGATTTGCCTGCGCAATAATGGTTCGCACACCATTTTGAACTGATGTTTCATCACGGATGTCCATTTCGATCAGTTCAACACCTTGTATGGGTTGTGCCTTTTCAATATTTCGCACAGTCCCAAATACCTTGTAGTCCTTCCGGGCAAATTTGATGGCGGTTACACGTCCAATCCCCGACGATACGCCGGTTATGACCACAACTTTAGATTTCGACATGGCTGTTCTTTCCTGTCTTGGGAAAATGAAATGGCAAATGGATCTGTTAGCGAAAAGCAGAAAGATCAAACCTTGGGCATGTTTCCGGCGAAGTCTCCGTCAGGAAGCTCTCGGGAGAGCAAGCGTCCCGCAATCTCAAAGTTTTGCTTACGAGTCAGATATGCTCAGGGGATTAATCCGCCCGAGTTTGTCCGTTATGCGACCTGAACCGTGATGTCAGGCAATTTACAAGGAATTGAGATGTGCGATGACATCCCGGTCAATATCAGGTCGCCACGATAGATTTCGATCATACTTTATAAAATACATAGATTTCAATCAGAATCTAAACGGACCCCTATGATCTGTCGGATTAGATTCTATCAAATCTGGAATATATAAAGATCAATGACGCATTTGCAGCTTGCCGCTACCCGCCATGAAGAAATTAGGATTATTCAAATAGATTATGAACGCAGCAACAAGTGCACTCGCACCGGGCCATGCCGCAGGCGCGACAGGAGTAGCCGTGGTCACGCGCCTTTTACACTTCAGATGGTGGAACAGTGTGAGATAGGGAATTGTCACACTTTGCATTGGCCCCAGAAGCTCAATAATCAGGAACTTTCACGACGTCTGGGACTATCTGGCTTTCAAGAGGCCTTTATGGTCCGAAACATTCTTTTTATTCATATGCATGGTCTTCAAGATCTTAGGCAATTTCCCGTACCTTTTGCGTGGCAACATCCAGGAATGATTCTGCCATTTCCGGATCGTTAACAACACGGGCTAATGTAAGTGCCCCAACCATTAGCGCCAGAATTGCAATCGATTTTTCCTCCCGCTCAGCCTCGCTGGTTGCAGAAAGCATTCGGCCAAGCAATTCAATATGCGCCTTCACCCCGGATTCAAATGAAGCTTTCACGTCAGGACCTTGACGCGCCGCATCTGCACTAAGCGCCACGATCGGACAGCCGTCCATTCTTGCGTCGAGATGTTCTTTGCTAAGATAGAAAGAAAGCGCAGCCTCAAGCGGATCATCCGGCTCTCTCTCATAAGCTCCGGTCCATCGTTCTGTTGACCCTTCCAGCGCGCGTTGTGATGCCTGCACAACAAGATCTTCTTTTGAGGAGAACTGTTTGTAGAACGCGCCCTGGGTCAATCCGGCATTTTTCATCAGATCCTTGAGGCCAATCCCATCAAAACCATGCTCCCTGAACAAACGGCTGGCCACGTCGATCACATTCTGGCGGTTTCGGGTGGCTTGTTCGCGAGTGACACGCATTGCTTGACATCCTTTTTTAGATTTCAATTAACATCTATATCTGCTTTTTCCTCTCAGAGCAAGCGTTCGAACCATCCTTTGTTTTGCTTTCGAGTTCACAGCGCGCATAAATAGATTGCGATTACCATCTAATTGAATTAATGATGTCGAATGAAATCTAATTTGTTTTCCAATGAAGGGCTCGAATATGAGGCGCAAACGGCTTTTTCTCTTTGGAGCGGTTGCACTAGCAACTGTTGGCGGCATCGGAATTGTTATTCGCTCACAATCAGTACCGGGAGAAGCTTCTGCGGCGACAGACCCGCGCGGGGCACCAATTCTCGTGAAGATTGCGAGAGCAACTGGTGTTCATGATGCCAATCGTTCTTTTACCGGTAGCATTGCTGCGCGGGTTCAGAGCGATTTGGGATTCCGTGTACCGGGCAAGATTATCAAACGTTTTGTCGATGTCGGACAGCAGGTTGAATCCGGGCAGCCTTTGATGCAGCTCGACGAGACGGATTTGCGTCTTGCTCTGACAGCCAAGCGCAATGGCGTTGCTGCCGCCCGAGCCGCTTTTATTCAAACGCAAGCTGACGAGAAAAGATATGCTGCGTTGGTCAAAAGTGGAATCGCAGCAAGTCGACAACGTTACGAACAGGTCAGGGCTGCACGTGATACGGCAAAGGCCCAACTGGCCGCAGCACAGGCGGATGCGGAAGTTGCCGAGAACGAAGCAACCTATTCCACATTGCTGGCGGATGCTGATGGTACAGTGGTCGCGACACTTGGCGAACCAGGGCAGGTTGTCGTTGCAGGGCAAACTGTTGTTCAACTGGCGCACGCAGGGCCGCGCGAAGCTGTTATTGCCCTTCCCGAAACGATCCATCCGGAAATCGGATCAATGGCCGGGGCCAGTATCTATGGACAGAACGAAAAACAATGGGCTGCACGCCTACGACAGATATCAGATGCTGCCGATCCACTGACACGTACTTATGAGGCGCGTTACGTATTGGAAGGCGAAGCCGCCTCGGCACCGCTTGGAGCAACAGTAACAGTCACGTTTCCGAACCATAACCAACAATCAGGTGTCGTTGTACCGATTGGTGCGATTCTCGATGATGGTCGTCGAACGGGTGTCTGGACGGTCGCAAAAGATTCTGCATCTGTACAGTTTGCTCCGGTACAGATCCAGAAGCTCGGCGAAGAAACCGCAATTGTCTCGGGGATCGGTGAAGGAGAGACGATTGTTGCCCTTGGAGCTCATCTTCTTACAGAAGGCACCGCAATCCGAACGGTCGTTCAAACAAAGGCAGCGAACTGATGCGTTTCAATCTTTCCGCGCTCGCCGTTCGCGAGAGAGCCGTTACATTATTCTTCATCATTCTGCTTGCCGCTGCCGGTGTCTACGCCTTTCTAAAGCTGGGTCGGGCGGAAGATCCATCCTTTACCATCAAGACACTGACGGTAACAGCCGCGTGGCCCGGTGCAACGGCACGTGAAATGCAGGACCTTGTCGCTGAACCGCTGGAAAAACGTGTTCAAGAACTTGCATGGTACGATCGGGTGGAGACGACAACCCGCCCTGGATATGCCTATCTTACTGTCACATTGAAAGACAGCACCCCGCCCTCCGCCGTTGAAGATGAGTTTTATCAAGCGCGAAAGAAACTGGGAGACGAGGCGCGAAATCTCCCTCCTGGTGTTGTTGGTCCATTCGTTAACGATGAATACTCGGATGTAAGTTTTGCCCTCTATGCCTTGCAGGCCCAGGGCATGCCAATGCGCGATCTGGTTCGCCACGCCGAAGTTATTCGCCAGGACCTGTTGCATGTTCCCGGAGTCAAGAAAATCAATATTCTTGGCGAACGTCCGGAGCAAATTTTTGTTGAATTCTCGTATGCGAAACTGGCAACGCTCGGCGTATCCATGCAAGATATTGCAGCAGCTTTGCAGCGACAAAATACGGTTACACCGGCTGGCTCTATCGATACACGTGGCCCCCAGGTCTTCCTTCGGTTTGCCGGTGCCTATAACAGCATTCAGGCCATCGCGGATACCCCGATTGTTGCAGGTGGACGCTCGTTGAAGCTCTCGGATGTCGCCGAGATTCGCCGCGGATATGAAGATCCACCGACCTACATTATCCGTCACGATGGGGAACCGGCACTTCTGTTGTCTGTTGTAATGCAACAGGGTTGGAACGGGCTGGATCTGGGCGAAGCACTGGAAGACAGGTCTGCTGCCATCGCAAAGACATTGCCGCTTGGCATCAGCTTCGATAAGGTCAGTGACCAGGCTGTGAACATCACCGCAGCCGTGGGCGAATTCATGATGAAATTCGCCATGGCGCTTGGGGTTGTACTGCTGGTGAGCCTGATCAGTCTTGGCTGGCGAGTAGGCATCGTTGTTGCCGCCGCAGTCCCCTTGACCCTTGCCGCTGTCTTTTTAATTATGCTGGAAACCGGCCGTTTTTTTGATCGCATTACACTCGGCGCGCTTATTCTCGCACTTGGCCTGCTTGTCGATGATGCCATCATTGCCATTGAGGTCATGGTGGTCAAAATGGAAGAGGGCATGGACCGCATTAAGGCAGCCGCCTATGCCTGGAGCCATACTGCAGCCCCAATGCTTTCCGGTACACTGGTGACGATCATTGGTTTGATGCCGGTCGGTTTCGCCCGGTCCAGTGCTGGCGAATATGCGGGCAATATCTTCTGGATTGTCGGTTTTGCACTCATTGTCTCCTGGCTCGTCGCTGTTATTTTCACACCCTATCTTGGCGTCAAGATGTTGCCTGCAATCAAGCCGGTCGAGGGTGGACATCATGCGATTTATGATACACCGAATTATCGGCGTCTTCGGGGAGTAATCCATTACGCAGTACGCCATAAATTCCTGACATGTGCTGTAGTTATCCTTGCATTCGTTCTCTCTGGCGCTGGAATGGGGCTTATCAAGCAGCAATTCTTCCCGACCTCGGATCGTCCTGAAGTATTGGTTGAAGTCCGTCTCCCCGAAGGTACAAGCATTGAAACCACAACTGCAGCCGTCGAGAAGATTGAAAACTGGTTGCAACAACAACCCGAGGCGAAGATTGTTACCAGTTATATCGGTCAAGGTGCGCCACGCTTCTTTTTTGCCATGTCACCGGAACTCCCCGACCCTTCCTTCGCCAAGATCGTCGTATTAACACCGGATGCAGAGGGGCGGGAGGCATTGAAGCACCGTATCCGAAAAGCAGTATCGGAGGGGCTGGCACAGGAAGCCTATGTACGTGTCACGCAATTGGTATTCGGACCCTATACCCCCTTCCCGGTAGAGTTCCGGATCATGGGACCAGACCCCGAGAAGCTATACGAAATTTCCGGGCAAGCGTTGGACATTATGCGCAAGGTTCCTGACGTACGGCAGGCAAATCGCGACTGGGGAAATCGCTCCCCCGTACTTCGCTTTGTTCCTGATCAGGACCGCCTTAACCTCATCAGTCTGTCCTCAGCCGAAGCCGCGCAACAGATGCAATTCCTGCTAAGCGGCATTCCGGTAACACAAGTTCGCGAAAACATTCGTAACGTGCCGGTCGTGGCTCGCAGCGCTGGCGAGACGCGCCTTGATCCGTCTCGACTTGCCGATTTTACTCTCTTGAGCCGCAACGGTCAGCAAATTCCACTCGATCAGATCGGAAAAACCGAAATACAGATGGAAGAGCCGATCCTGAAACGCCGTGATCGTATACCGGTGATAACGATCCGTTCGGATATCAACGAAGCGACTCAGCCGCCAGAAGTTTCAAAGCAGATTATGAAGGCTCTTCAGCCTTTGATTGCTTCTCTTCCTGCTGGATATCGTATTGAAATGGGCGGGAGTATTGAGGAATCAGTCAAGGCGAACACGGCCCTTGCTAAAATTTTCCCGGTAATGATCGCAGCAACCTTGATTGTTATCATCTTGCAAGTTCGCAGTTTGTCGACCATGACCATGGTCATGTTAACGGCACCGCTTGGGCTTGTCGGAGTAGTCCCGACGCTGATTGCATTCAATCAGCCCTTTGGCTTCAACGCCATTTTGGGCCTGATAGGATTGGCGGGAATTTTAATGCGCAACACCTTGATCCTGACAGAACAAATCAAGGATAACCGTGCTGCCGGCCTTGATGACTATCATGCTGTAGTCGAGGCCACCGTCCAACGGGCGAGACCGGTCATTCTGACGGCCCTGGCTGCTATTCTAGCCTTTATCCCTCTCACCCATTCTGTGTTTTGGGGTTCTATGGCTTACACATTGATTGGGGGCACCGCCGCAGGAACTGTTTTGATTCTTCTCTTTTTACCTGCGTTATATGCAGTTTGGTTTAAGATTACGCCGAAAGAAAGCAACATGTCTTTGTCCTAACGCTTTTAGTACGTGAGTCGATGCGTCAACTGTATCATTTCAAAACGACATAACGAGGAAGTTCAACCAGAAACCGGGGTACAGGGGTCATCCTCCAATGCAGCCCGGTTTCTGTTTCAAATACCAACGGGCTGCATCACTGCCGCTTTGCAGGCGTTTTCGCCACATAACAGCTTCATTCCGGGCTTTCCCCAAACCTGTGCCGCACAGGACGGGCAGCGATATTTGACACGATGGGAACGGTTTTCCGCCTGAACCGGCGTCACCCGTGCCAATGCCGCCGCACTGGTCGAACCTCCTGTCAAGGCTGCCGCCAGCGCGTGGCCCGGTTCCTGCGGCGGAAAACGATCCAGCCAGGACAGAGTAAATTCCCGGGTCATCAGGTCCCGACATGCGCGGTCAAACGGCCCGTCCTCCAGGATGTAATGGGTCATTTTCTCGCCCACGCGCCGCCCGCCCGGCTTTCCTGTGTTGCTTGGCATCAGGCCAATCACTTCCATACGGTCGGCCCATTCCCGGTTGTGATAGGCACGCCTGCCGGGATCACCGAAGTGATACTGCCAGAGATGCACCATCTCATGAACCAGCGTAGAGAGCGTTTGCGGAACGGTTCGCACCACGAACCAGGACGGGTTCAAGGCAATTTGTCCTCGCTTCGCTCGTTCAGCTGCGCAAACATCTATACACTCGCCCGTTTCACTGCTGACAAACCGCTCGGACGAAAAATAACCGTAGATATTCTTCTGACGCTGCAAGGTGAGCAGGCCTTGATTGAGATGGCTGAAAGCCTTTTGTAACTCGCCATAAAATTCGACACTGGGGAAGGCTTCGGCCAGTTTGTGGATTGCACAATCCATTTTTCAACCCTCCCATGCCGGAAACAACCGTTTCGCCCGATCCAGGAACTGCGCCTCGGCCTTTTGCGGGCTCCAGGGCAACAGATAATCCGGCAAAGGAGCCACATCGTGCGGCATAAAACCGCGCACCAGGCCCCGGTCAACTGCATCGCGATATTCCGTCACCTGCAAACACTGGTCGATGTCGGCAACTTCTGCCACCACGTCGGCGGGCCACGGCCAGCACAGCCCGGCCAGTTCCGTATAAGATCTGCGGATCGGCAGCACGATGCTGGTTTCAAACCGCTCCCAAATCCCCAGTTCGCGCATTCGCTGCTTGACGGGGGTGAGCAAATCGCCGGTTTCGTCTTCCTCGATGTCATGGATCAAGGCATAGGGCGCGGCCCGACGTGAGACGTGGTCACACGCCATCACAGAATGCTGGGCCACCGTAACCTCGCAGGCCCCGTTCCAGCGCCGCAAATGCGCCAGTCCCCGGGCCTTGCGGGCGAATAAAAGCTGACAGTCTGAAGATTGTTTGACGGCAAGAGAATAATCACGCATGACCGCTCTCCTGCTGCTCGACCGCGCGCAGATTATGGCGGACAGTATCGCGCAAACGGGCCGATTTGAGCATGGCATACAGATAACTCGCCGGGTCACGCACGCCTTGCCGGTCGACCGCCACCATCACAGCGGCCAGCGCCGCCCAGCCATGTTTGGCCAAAGCGAATTGCCAGGCGGATGGTCTGAGCTTGATCTGGTTGGACAAAGTCCAGCGCACCGACGACACAACCGCCTGTATCGACGCCGCAGCCGGAGCTGGCCCGACCAGGTCGCACAGTTCTGCCGCCGTAAGCTGCTTTTGCAAGGTTGGCGACGCCTGAACCATCAAGAACAGGATCTCACTGTCCACATCAATATCAGAAATTGCAGGCTTCGATCTTTGCCCAGGCGTTGCCTGCGAAGCCCTGTCTTGTACAAGGTTCGTAGAACCGGGATTTAACTTGTAGGATTTAAGGCGGACAGAAGTGTCCCCCACCCCGGACTCTTTGTGTTCTGAGGTTTCGTCCAGCAAAGTCTGTTTGGCTGTTTCCAGGCGCGCCAGATCGTCGCGTTCAGCTTTGGCTTCTTCTCGCGCAGCAACGATCTTCTGTTCGAGGAACGCAGCTGCTTGCCGCAAGTCATGCAATCGGGCAGCCAGCGGACGCAAATCAATGCCCGCATTGCCATCCGAGCGCCGGTTGGTCGCCGAATAACGCCGGACAATCCAGTGATTGGCTTCCAATAAAGACAATGCCCGTCTTATTGACCGTTCGTTTTTGCCGGTCAGTTCGGCCAAACGCCGATTGCCCGGCCAGACGGTCAGGCGACCACTGCGCCAGGCACGCACATCATAAATATGCTCGATCAGGAGAATGAGCACACGCACCGATAAATCGGTCAGACAGGGGGATAGACAGGAAATGCCTCGGCTCACGAGCCCGACGACCGAAGCCGAGGTCACATCATTGCAGCCGGTAAAGCCGTCACATAAGGCGAGCAAATCGCCATAACTTTCCGTCCGTCGGGCAAGGCCCGGGACGGATTTGGGCCCCGAAGGGCAGACAACAGAGTCGTCCAGATTCATATTTTTGTCGGCACAGGCCGGTTATTTGCTTTTGTTCTTGACAAAGCAATCCCGTCGCCTAAACTGATCCCATCATTACACAGGGCAGTTTAAGCCTTTTCAAAGACCCGTTGGTTGCCGCCGACGGGTTTTTTGCATTTATAAGCTATTGAAAAGTCAGGAAATAAATAGCCTCGGAAGTGCCGCCTCCTCTGTTAGAGGCATGCACCCGAACTTTTTCTCTTGTTTCGCGAATCCGTCGAGTCTATATCTCAAAAATCAACGGATCGGAAAGAGTGGTTGCGGGGGCCAGATTTGAACTGACGACCTTCAGGTTATGAGCCTGACGAGCTACCGGGCTGCTCCACCCCGCGATTGTGGGTATATTGTATCTATTTAAGGATAAATAGATAACGCCGCAT